>CALVJA010000006.1 GCA_944331875.1 uncultured Clostridia bacterium
AACGCGGCGGGGTTGACTTTGGAGCGGAGAAATTCGCAAAGCGAACCGAAATCGCCCTCCGTCATATCCGTATACATTATATAATACGCGAGCCCCGCGCCCAAAAAAAGGTATATCCTGTCCTTCAGAAGCGCTATCTTCTCGACAGCGTCGTAGGCGCGCTTTTCGGTATAGGCGCGCTCGCCGCGTTCCTCGAGGACTTCTATCGAAAAATCCTCCTCGTCGAACTCCATACGGATCTTATCGGTATGGCGTTTCAGGTACTCCTCGTTGTAGCCCTTTTTGGATATCGCGAGGTATATCCCCATCGCGCCCGCCATGATGACGACGGTGAGCCCCGCGAGAAGAAGGATCAGCCATTGATCGAACGCGAAAAACAGCACCAGCCCTCCTATCAGCAGTATCGCCACCAATATCCCCTCTTTAACGCCGAAAAAACGTCTCAGATAATAGACGTTCATTTTGAAATGCGTTTTCGGGTCGAGTCTGGTCAGAGTTTTGAACATATGTCTATATCATCAGCGAAGGTCTGCCGCCGGAGGCGAGCGCCGAGAAATTCCAGTACGCCGTGTTGAATCCGAGATCCGCAGTATAGAACGATTCCGTATTGTACAGCTCGGTCTCGGGCACGGAGTTATAGCCGTTGCCGGAAGCGTCGCGGATATAAGGTTCGCCGTTTCTGGTGACGGTAAGACCCGCCGCAACGTACACGCCGTAACAGTTGTCGGAAGAGGTGAGTCCCGTGGAATGTCCCACGAAATTGTCGCCGTACGCAACGTTGTATTCGTACGTTTCCTCACCCACCGTCTGGTCGGCGGAGTCGCGGTAGGATATCGCCTCGACGTTGCCGAAGCCCACGGTATAGCGGATATAAAGCTCGTACGCCTGTCCTATCACGCTCCCCGCGAATACCGCGTGGTACGCGTTCGCGGTGGTGGTGTTGCCCTCATGGTCGGTGAATATCGTCTGACCTGCGTTTGCCGTGACGCTGCCGTAAGCGAGGCAGTTCTGGATCATGAAAAACGATGTGGCGCCCGTTTCGTGCTCGTAAGAGTCGTCGTAAACGGTATCCGAAAAGTCGCCCCTGCCGCCGTAAGGAAGGTCCGACACAGCGCGTCCCACCAGACCGCCCGCGTATTCGGAAGCGAACACGTTCCCCGTCGCGTACGCGTCGGATATCGTACCGCCCACAGCCGTTTCGAAATCGAAGATGTTGACGCCGACCAATCCTCCCGCGGTGCGCGCGTCGACGGCGCCTGCGGCGTACGAGCGCTGGATTATGCCGGACGAGAAATTATACGCGACCAGTCCTCCCGCTATGCCGGGATACGCCCTGGATGCTCCCGCCGTCCCCGTAGCATAGGACGCGGTGACGGTGCCGTTATTGTAGCCTACGAGCCCGCCCGCATATCTGCCGTATACGGATACGTTCGCCACGCAGTTGGATATCCTCGGACGCACGCTGATATTTTCGGTCTCGGTCTCCTCGGTATAATAATCCGACACTCCGACGACGCCGCCGAAGTAATTGTTCTCCTCGTTGGAAACCGAATTAATGCTGCCCTCCGCCGTGACCGAGGTAACGGTGCCGCCCTCGACGTATCCCACGGCAAGTCCTACGTATATCCCGGTACTGGGCTCGGCGTAGGAACCGAACAGTTCGTCCCATATCCCCTCCTCGTACTCGAATTCGGGGTTCGTGAACATGCCTACCGCCGAAGAATCGGAAAGCGTGCCGCGCTCCAGCCAGCCGACTATGCCGCCGATATAAAAGCGCGACTGGTCGCCGGGGAGTTCTATCGAGAAATCGACGAGCCTGACGCCGGTCAGGGTGCCGGTGACTTTGCCGAAAAGCCCGACGGGGAGATAGTTATACTCCTCGTCCTGCTCCAGATTCGAAATGCGCATTCCGGATATGACGTAGCCGTTGCCGTCGAAAGAGCCCGAAAACTCCTCGCCCGCGGCAAATCCGCCGATGGGCTCCCAGCCCTTGTAGTTTCCGTCCGCGTCCGTTTCGCCCTGCCAGGAGCTAAGATCTATGTTGTTGACCAGAACGTAGCTTGCCGAGGGCGCGAGGCGTATCGCGTCGAGCTCCTCCGCCGTAGATATCCTGATGACGTCTGCGGACACCCACTTCGCGTATATGACGGTGTTCGCGGTCAGTCTGTCACCCACCGAAGCTTTGTCGCCGGTGAGCGAGGAATTGTAATACCATCCCTCGAACGTATGCCCGTTAAGCCCCACGGGCGGCGCCGCAAGCATCTCGGCGGTCAGGCTGACGACCTCGGTATACGATGTGTCGTCGGGCTGTCCGTTGTTGTATACGCGCCTCAGGGAATACGTCACCTGTACGGGAGGGTCGGTATCGTTTAATTGCGTTATCCCCGGCACGTTGCCGACGGACGCCGTTTTAGTTGCGCCGTCCGAAACGGATTTCGCGCAGCCGACCAGAAGCGCCGCCGCAAGCGACAGCACGGTAAGCAGTGCGATTATCGAGATTATGCCGCGTCTTTTGACGCGCCCGTACGCGTGCTTTTTCATACGCGCATATTATAACATACGCCCCGGCGTTTGGCAAGGGGGAATTTTCCGGACAAAGGAGTTAAAATTCGCTATTGACTGAACGGAAAATTCGTTTTATACTTAATTCAGGCGTTAAACGGCGTCTTTATCGACTTTTGAAAGACAAAGCGTAATGCCGATAAGTAAAATTTTGGAGGGCAAAGCAAAATGCCGAAAGACATTTCCGTTTCCGAGCTTAAAAAGAAAGCTAAGGAACTGCGGCTGAATATCGTAAAAACAGCCAACTTCGCGGGTTCCGGGCATCTGGGCGGTTCGTTAAGCTGCGCCGACGTTCTGGCGGCTCTTTATTTCAAATATCTGAACGTCGATCCGCGCGACCCGGATAAGTTCGACCGCGACAGATTCATCCTCAGTAAAGGTCACTGCGCGCTGGCGTATGTGCCGTGCCTGGCGATGGCGGGGTTCGTGCCGATGGATTCTCTGGAGCACTTCAACCACTACGAATCGCCCTACGGCATGCACCCGGATTCCAAAAAGGTGCGCGGCTGCGACGCTTCTACGGGTTCCTTGGGACACGGGCTTCCTATGGGCGTCGGAATGGCGCTGGGGCTCAGGTACCAGGGAAACCTCACATCCAAAGTCGTCGTGCTGATGGGCGACGGCGAGCAGGACGAAGGGAGCGTATGGGAAGGCGCCATGTCTGCGCACCACTTCAAACTCAAAAACGTCATCGCGATAGTAGACCGCAACAAGATGATGATCGACGGCAGGACCGAGGACGTCATGAGCATTGAACCCATCGACAAAAAGTACGAGGCGTTCGGCTTCGAGGTCATCGTATGCAACGGAAACGACATGGCGGAGGTGGACGCGGCTCTCGCAAAAGCCTGGGCGAACGACACCGATAAACCGGTATGCATAATCGCGAACACCGAAAAAGGTTACGGGGTCAAGCGCTTCCAAGGCAACGTCAAGTGGCACTACGGAGCAATGAACTCCGATCTGTTCAAAGAAGCGGTCGCCGACATCGAGGCGATGGACTAAAGGAGGGTACATCAATGGCTGAAGGCACTACTTGGACAACTTACGACGCCAACAAAATGACGTCAAAGGAAATATACGGCAAAGTCCTGGCGGAGCTGGGCGAGACCAACGACAAGATAGTCGGCGTCACCGCCGACCTCGCGAAATCGACGAATATCGGTAACTTCGGCGACAAATTCCCCGACAGATTGTTTAACGTGGGTATCGCCGAACAGAACCTGTTCGGAGTCGCCGCGGGGCTTGCGAAGACGGGGCTTATCCCCTTCGCGTCGACGTTTGCGATATTCGCGTGCCTTAGGGGCGGCGAACAGGTCAGAACGGATATAGCGTATCAGAATCTTCCCGTAAAGATAATCGCGACGCACGGGGGCTTGAGTTTCGGCCCCGCCGGTACGACGCACCACTGCACCGAGGACTACGCGATAATGCGCGCCATAGCGAACATGACCGTGGTCATACCCGCGGACGGTTTCGAGACCGCAAAAGCGGTGCGTGCCTGCATAGACGTCCCCGGACCTTTCTATATGCGCGTCGGCAGAGGCTTCGAACCGCCGCTCCACGACGACGAGAATTTCGAATTCGTCATCGGCAAGGCGATGAAACTGCACGAGGGAAGCGACCTCACAATTATCACCTGCGGCACCCCCACGCTGCAGGCGCTGGAAGCGGCTAAGGACCTCGAGGCGGAGGGAATAAGCGTCCGAGTCATCAACATGCATACCTTAAAACCCATAGACAGGGACGCTATAATGGAAGCCGTCGTCGATACGCGCCGCATTCTGACGGTCGAGGAACACAACATAATCGGCGGGCTCGGAGACGCGGTCGCGGCGGTCATCGCCGAATCGGGAAAAGGATGCGCGTTCACCAAACTCGGCATACCCGACGAGTACGGCGTCATCGGCTACCCCGAGGACCTGTACGCCAGGTACAAACTGGACGCCACCGGCATCCAGGAGACCGTCAAGGAGCTGCTCGGCAAGGAAATAGAAGCCGACGAGGACTGGACGGACGAAGACTAGGAGGCGACGATGGTGAATATTGCAAACTCACAGGACGTTCTGGCTGCCGAATTGTATTTCCGCGCCGCGTTCCCCGCGATGAAAATACCGCTGACGGAGGACCCGAAACAGGCGGCGAAATTCGATAACATCAACGCCGTCGTCGAGTTCAAAGCGGCGGACGACGAACATCCGCTGGCGTGCCATATCGTCTTTTTGACGGAACAAAAAGCCGCGGAATTTACCGAGATCCTGCAAAAAGAGGATCCGGAGGCAAAACCCGTGCCGCGCTTCAAGGTGTATCAGGGCGAATACGACGGGCGCTACGAGGGCGTAGACAAAATAACGTTCGCTTTCAAATCCATAAAGAGCCTTCTCGGCGTTTTCAAGGGTAATTCTCCTCTCGAAATGCTGGGTATCGTCGCGCCGCTGATGAAAAACATATTCAAAAAGGCGACTCTTCCCTTCCTGTTCCTGATGCTCTCGCTGACGAAGATGATGCCGAACAACAATCCCGGGCCCGACGAGCCGTGGGAACAGTATCTGAAGGTCAAAATGTCGCTGTACATGATAACGACGGCGATGTCGCAGGCGAATAAACTCGGCTGGGAACCCCTGAAAAATTGGATGGCGAAGCAGACTGACAGGATATATCAGTTCAAGGTGGGCGCCACCGCGGACGCGGCGGGAAAGGAGATATATCCCCCGATCGCCGCATACCTAAGGGTAAAAGCGGGAAAGTCCAAAGCGGGCAGAGGCGAATACACCAGAAAACGCCCCTTCGTTTTGTTCGATTTCCCCAATCCCGACGGCTGCCTGGCGGTGCTGTCGGGTAGATACGAGTTCGTGGAGGCGGCGACGAAAGGCTGTATCACCGTTATAGGAGCGGGCGACTCGTACGCGGTGCAGTTCAACAATCTGATGACACAGCTTCAAAACATGCTGATACCCTCGAAGTTCGTCAAATAACAAAGCTCATCACTCTTTCCTTTTTTCGAACGGGCGACGCGATATGCGCCGCCCGTTTTTTGTCCGCATTGATCTATTTTAAGTAGCTTTAGCTACACTTTAAGCGCTGAAAGCATCTGATGTACTCGCTTAACGCGTCCGACGTCGTAAAAGAATTTGTCACCGAAGTGGAATCGCTTATAAATATACCTAAAAAATAGGCGCCGCGTTTTAATGCGGCGCCACATCGATCTTTTCTTTTTTCCGTAATTACGGTACTATCTTGAATGTCTTTATCTCGAAGGGTTTGAAAGTGACGTCCCTAAGCGACGCTTCGCCCGATACGTTTTCGAGAAGATCCGTTTCGTATACTTTCCCTTCTATAGCGCCTGTTATGCTTGCGGTGCGCTCCGAGCCGGAATCCTCGTATGCGCGCACGATAACGCCCTCGCCGTCCTCGGAGCGTTTTATCGTTTCTATCACTATATGAGTATCCGAGGATACGAAAACCGGGGGTATATCGAGTTTGCATTCGAATATGGCGGGTCGGTTGTTGTACAGGTACGCCTGCTTTTGGACCTCTGCGTCGTTGTAGGATCCCTCGTGCGGATAGAGCGCGTAGGATATGTTGTGCACGCCCTTGTCCGCGTCGGGCGCCGGGAACATCGGGCTGCGCAAAAGGTTCAGGGAGATGAGTCCTTCTTTGACCCTGTAGCCGTATTTACCGTCGGTGATGACCGCTATCCCCGCGTTTTCGCCGACGTCTATCCACTTATGCGCGCAAATTTCGAACTGCGCTTTTTCTATCTTGGTCCTGTCGCCCGTGGAGCGTTTGATATTGCCCATCTGGATGTCGCAGGTCACCTCGGGCGAGAACACCGCGGGACGGAAATCGGCGCGGAGCATCTTGTGCGTTTCCTGCCAGTCCACCGTCGTCACGAAGTCGATGAGGGGTTTGCCTAAAGTCAGCACCACTTTCTGGATTATCTGCGAGCGGTGGTAACGGTACACGTTTTCGCGCGTCACGGTGCAGTCGGTCACCTTTACCGACGAGTCCACCAGCTTGAATTCGCGCGGCGCGTGTTTAGTGTAGTTTATGCTGATGTCCCATGCGTTGTAATACAGGCGTTTGTCCCTGTAGACGTTCAATTTGTTCAGATAGCCGGCGCAATACTCCCTTCCCGATTCCTTTGCGATGAGACTTTTTATATTACCGTACGGGTCGAATTCTATTTTGTAAAGATCCGATTCGATATGGTTCGCTGAGGCCTTGAGCGGCGACTTTTGGGGCGGCGTATACGGCTCCAAAGCGCCCGCGGAATAGGGTTTTAATTTCAGTTTATACCACGCGTCCTTGTACAAAACGGGATATTCCGCTTCGTAAGAGGTGTAGTTTACGGCGCTGAGCCCCTCTTCCCCGTCGGACAGCACTTTGAGCGCTTCTTTTCTGATCTTTACAAGATCCTCGAGCATCTTCTCGTATCTTGCGACCGATTCGTCGTACACCCTTGCGATGGACGAGCCGGGGATTATGTCGTGGAATTGGTACAACAATACCTCTTTCCATATCTCGTCCAGAGCCTCTTTCGGGTACTCCATTCCCTTTTTCTCGGCAAGCGCCAGCAAAAATTCGGTGTTGTGCAGCGAAAATTCGATCCTGCGGTTCAGCAGTTTGTTCTTCGCCTGCGTGGTATATGTGCCCTGGTGCTTTTCCAGATACAGCTCGCCTTTGTGCCTTACGAGTTTATCTTCGTCCTGTTTGAAGCGGTCGAAAAGCGTTATCGCCTCGGAGAATCTGACCTCGGGAAGCCCTTTCATCCTCTTTGCGCGCGACATCATCTCGATGTGCCCTTCGCCGGGTCCGCCGCCGCCGTCGCCCACGCCGTACAATACGCCGAAATAATTCAGCTTATCTTTTTCGGGATAGTTTTTGAGGGCGTTATGGAACGTCCAGGCGTTGCCCTCGGAGTTGTATGTTTCGTCGGGCGGCATGTGCACGATGACGGAGGATGAATCTATCCCCTCCCATATAAAGGTGCGGTGCGGGAACTTGTTATGTTCGTTCCAACTCAGTTTTATCGTCTCGAAATAGTCCATACCGCACTTTTTGAGTATCTGCGGCAGGTTCCCCGAAAATCCGAACACATCCGGCAGCCAGCACATCCGCATATCGCGCCCGAATTTTTCGCGCCAATAGCGTTTGCCGTACAGGTTCTGACGTATAAGGCTCTCGCCCGAGGGGACGTTTGTATCGCATTCGACCCACATGCCGCCCTGTATCTCGAGCTGCCCGGACTCTATCTTTTCCTTCAGTTTCAGGAAAAGCTCGGGGTATTTTTTCTCTATCCACTCGAACTGCTGCGGCTGCGAGGCGCCGAAGATGTATTCGGGATATTTGTCCATGTTGTAAAGCTGGTTCGTAAACGTCCTGACCGCCTTCCTCTTCGTTTCGCGTATCGGCCACAGCCACGCGAGATCGAGGTGCGCGTGCCCCGTCGAATATGCGGTAAAGGGAAGTTTTTCCCCGGTGTCCATTTCCTTTTCCGTCACCGCTTTCGCCGCCGCGGGGTCGTTCTCTTTCAACACGAGGCGTATAGCCTCTTTTACGCTGCGCGCAATGCTCTTTTGCTTCGGATCCTGCTTTTGGGTCACCGATTGCTGGAATAATAGCGCCAAAACGTCGTAATATACGGCTTTTATCTCGTCGTTCACGACGACGATGTCCGCCTGGGCGAGCTTCGCGGTGATGACTTTGTCGGTGGGTTTATGATTGTTACCCGCGTCCATGAACCAATCGATCTCCTCGCCGCCCTCGGCGCGCTCCGCGATTTCGAAATAGCGTTTGCCGATATGCGGCTGCGCGAAGTCTATAAACGCGCCGATGTCGCTTATGCCCTTTACGGGTCTTCCTTCCTTGTCGTAGATGAGCCCTTCGCCCCTGTCGCCGATGAGAAGCGCCACTCTGCGCCCTGCGGCGGACTCGGGGATCTTTCCGGTGAACCTGAACCACGCGGAGCCGTAGCACTCCGCCGACCATATCTGCCCTTTATGTACGGGGCGGTACTCGAGGGAGTCCTTTTCCTCGAACGGTACGGGTTCCGAACTCGGCGAATACACCGCGTCCAGACTGCCGACCTTGGTGTAGCAGGCGCTTCTCAGCTTCCTCAAGGAGCCCATTATGCCCATTCTAAGAGCGAATTTGATGATGTTAACGACGTAATTTCTGTCCATATTCTCTCCTGTCCCTCGAAAAACAAGGCGCGTATAGTATTTTTATGATACCATACGCGCCCGCGCATTACAAGATTAAATTTTAAGGATCTGAAGTTATTCCTTATCCGAGTCGGTATCTTCGTCCGCGTCTTTTTACGCTTCGCCGTCGCTTTCCTCGTCCTCGCTTTCGTCGTCAGAG
The DNA here is from genome assembly GCA_944331875.1 of uncultured Clostridia bacterium. Lineage (GTDB taxonomy): Bacteria > Bacillota > Clostridia > Christensenellales > DTU072 > Stercoripulliclostridium_A. The sequence continues at coordinate 8,929 of CALVJA010000006.1, forward strand.
TCGGCGGCTCCGCCCGTTCCGGCAGCGGCAACAGAGCTTCCCGCCGATACGCGGCGTACGCTTCCTTTCTTTCTGACGATGAAGTATATGCCGACTCCTATCGCCGCGGCGCCCACTACGCCTATGACTACCCAGAGTATCCACATAAGATCGGCGGCGTCTGGGCTCTTGACCCTTTCCCACATGGCGATAGCCGCTTCGTTCCTGTCGCCGAAGTCCTTCATGACGCCGAGATTCGCCTGGGAGATGTCGGGGTAGCGTATCGCGTCGCCGAAAAATTCGTCGGCGGTGTAATCGTTCTCGGCGAGTATGCCCATAGCCGTTTCGTCATCTCTCAGAGAATCCGCGGAAAGCGCCGAGGTGTAGCCGATGAACATCGAATTCGCCATGGCGACTTCGGGACGGCACAGATAATCGAGGAACAGGTACGCGTTATCCACGTTCGCGGCGTTTTTGGGGATCGCCCAGCCGTCGAACCAGATGTTGCCGCCTATTTTGGGTACGAAATAATCGAGAGAGTCGGAGTCCTCCATCGCATAAAGCGCGTCGCCCGACCACGCGAGGTCCACATAGGCGGTGCCGTTCACCATGTCGGTTTTGCCGAAGTCTACCTCATATCCCGCGATGACTTCCTTTTGTTCCGTGAACACTTCCTCCGCCGCAGCAAGGAGTGTGTCGTCTATCGTATTGATAAGCTCCTCTATCGAAAGGCTCTCGTAGCCCGCGGGAAGTCTGTCGTTCTCCTTCAGGTACAGTACCGCCGCAACGAAAGCGTCGCGCACGGAGTCTTTCATCAGGATCCTGCCGTCGAGCGCGTCGTTTTCCGCCGCGTTCCAAAGTATGCCGTAGCCCTCGGCAAGGTCCGCGTCCGTCACTACCTCAGTGTTGTACAGTATACCGAGCGTGCCCCACATATACGGAACGAAATAATCGCTCATGGATTCCGTTTCCCCTACTTCGGGAACCGAAATTCCGGTAAACACCTGATTGACCTTTTCGTATATGCGGGAATCGACGTTGCCGATGTTTGTTAGTCTCGTCATGTCGAGCTTCTGCAGAAGTCCCTTCTGCATCAGCCGCTGTATCGCGTATTCGCTGGGGCAGATGAGGTCCACCGCTTCGCTGCCGAGTTCGATGGTGGTCAGCATCACTTCGTTGGTGTCGTAGGTTGAGTACGTTACGTCGATGCCGTATTCTTGTTCGAACGCCTCGATAATATCTTCGTCGATGTAATCGCCCCAGTTGTACACGACGAGCGTACCTCCCGCCGCCGAGGCGCTCATCCCGGCGCCCGTGCCGACGGCGCCCGTTACGAATACCGCCGCAAATACCGCGAGCATCATCGCCGCGGAAATAAGTTTACCTGCTCTTTTCATTATTTTTCTCCTTTTTGCGCCCCTCCTTCTTGTACGAGCGCACGTTGATCAAAAGTACTATCCCCACAACTGCCACGATTATGATGGAGAAGACGGGGAGCCAATACGGCCGCATCCCGCCGGCGGTCCTCAGCGACGAATACAGATACGTCGAAAGGGTATCCACGCCCGAAGAAGCGCCCTTGGTGAGCTGCGTTATGATGAAGTCGTCCAGGGATATCGTAAACGCCATCGCGAATCCCGACAGCACCCCGGGAAGTATGTACGGGACGACCACCTTTATCATCGCCTTTACGGGCGAAGCGCCGAGGTCCAGCGCCGCCTCGTAGATGTTGGGATCCATCTGCATGAGGCGCGGCATCACCGACAAAACGACGTACGGCGTGCAGAAGGTGATGTGACCGAGTATCAGTCTGACGTAGGCGTTTTCTATCCGGAGCGTGGCGAAAAAGAGCATAAGCGACACCGCCATGACTATCTCGGAATTGATTATCGGGAGCTGGTTGACGTTCTCGACTATGCGGCGGGATCTAGGCTTCATGTTGTAGATGCCTACCGCGGCGACGGAGCCTATAGCGGTAGCCGCCACCGAGCTCACCACCGCTATTATTACGGTATTGACGAGGGAATCCCACAGCTTTTGCGGCGCGGCGGTGAACAGCTGGACGTAGGAATCGAATGTAAACCCGTCCGTAAACGTAAAGCGCGACGAACCGGAGAACGAAAACACGATGACCATGATTATCGGCAGGTACATCAGCGCCAGTATCAGGAATATATATCCTCTTTCGGCGATCTTTTTTACCATACGTTTCTCGGCGCCTCCCCTTTATTCGCCCGGTTCATGAAGAAGTTCAATATCAGAACGAACGCGAGCATGATAAGACTCATGACGGAACCCGTGCCGTACAGCTGGTGCGTAAACCTGAGGTTTATCGAATCACCGAACATCAACACGGTGTTATTGGAGAGCATCCCCGATATCGCAAACGCGGAAATGGTCGGGATGAAAACCATCGTGACTCCGCTGAGTATCCCGGGTATGGAGAGCGGCAGCGTCGAACGCAGGAAAGTCTGCACACTGTTGCAGCCGAGGTCCTTCGCCGCCTCCGCGTAACTCGGGTCGATATTGGATATCGTCGTGTGCAGAGGCATTATCATATAAGGTATAAAGTTATATACCATACCCACTATTACCGTGCCGATGCCGAGCGTAACGTCCAGGGAATCGAATATCGATTTCAGCGCGTACGTGCGTATCAGAAAGTTGACCCACATCGGCAGGATTATCAAAAGCACTATTATGCTCCCCGACGACCATTTAGACAGGATATAGGCTACCGGATAGCCGATAACGAGGCACAAAACCGTAGTTATCACGCCTACCGCAAGGGACATACCGAGAACTCTCAGACTGACGTCGTCGGTGAAAAAGGATTTGAAGTTGTCGAACGTGAAGCCGCCCTCGGTATCCAGAAACGCGTTGACCAACAGTATGATGAGAGGCGCCACGACGAACGCCAGCATGAACAGCACATACGGGTAGGCGAAGACCCTTCTCGTCAGACGGAAGTTTTTGATCTTCGATATTCCTTTTCCGAAAAATTCCTTTGCTTTCATTCGGCGCTCTCCGCATTCCCAAGCTTCTCGACGATTATCTTTTCGGGAGCTACCCTGATACCCACACGGTCGCCCTTCAACCAATCGTCGTCGGTATCGACGAAAAAGTCGTAGTGGTTGTCGGCGCGCACGATGCACTGGTAGTAGCTTCCCTTGTATATGCTGCTGACCACTTCGCCGCCGATTATCCCGTCGTCCTCGTCGTCCAAGATCTCGACGTCGTCGAAATCGATGCTAACCTTTACGGGAGTGCCGCCCTCCAAATGGGAGTTGCAGGGGAACCTGCCGCCGCATATCTCGACGACGCCGGTATCCCACATCTCGGTCTCTATCTCGTTTATGATACGCGACTTGTGCATGATATGCAGATCGAACGGCTTTATGAACAGCCCTATCTCCTCGCCCTCTTTGACCTCGGCGTTGTCGTGGATGATGAGCTCGTTCTCGCCGTCCACCAAAACTATTATCTGGTAATGGTCGCCCTTGAACACGCAGTCCGTCACCGTCGCACTCATAAGCGACGCGGGATTGTCCTTCGCAAGGACGTATATGTCCTCGGGGCGAATGATGACGTCTATCGGCTCGTCGCGTTTGAAACCGACGTCGACGCACTCTATTACGCGTCCGAAAAATTCCACTTTTCGATCCTCGCGCATTATGCCGGAGAAGATATTCGATTCGCCTATGAAATCGGCGACGAACGCGTTCGCGGGCTCGTCGTACACTTTCTGCGGAGAGGCTATCTGCTGTATCGAGCCGTTTCTCATGACGACTATCGTGTCGGACATCGTCAGCGCCTCCTCCTGGTCGTGGGTGACGTAGATAAAGGTGATGCCTATTTTTTTGTGCATGTTCATCAGCTCTATCTGCATATCCTTTCTCATTTTAAGGTCCAGAGCGCCGAGCGGCTCGTCCAATAAAAGCACCTCGGGCTCGTTGACCAGCGCCCTCGCTATCGCCACGCGCTGCTGCTGCCCGCCCGAAAGGCTCGACACGTTCCTGTGCCCGTAGTCCTCGAGGTCCACCATTTTCAGCGCGGCGTTCACCTTGTCCGTTATTTCCTTCTTGGTGAGTTTTCTGAGTTTTTCGTACGTCGCGCCCGATTTGTCGGTAAAAGTTTCGCCCGAAGGCACTTTTTTCATCTTCAGACCGAAAGCGATGTTGTTGAAAACGTTCAGATGCGGAAAAAGCGCGTATTTCTGGAACACCGTGTTTACGGGGCGCAAGTGCGGCGGCATGTTCGTTATGTCCTCGCCGTTGAACAGCACCGTGCCGGATGTAGGTTTTTCGAAACCCGCTATCATTCTGAGAGTCGTCGTCTTGCCGCAGCCGGACGGTCCCAAAAACGTGACGAATTCGCCGCGTTTTATCGACATGGACACGTTGTCCACGGCGGGTTTGCCGTCGTAGATCTTACTGACGTTTTTGAGCTCTATTATAATGTTTTTCTTCTTTGTTTTCTTTGCCACGGCTTTGTCCTCTAGAAATTGCTCGGGGTGGTCACCCATATTATCTTTGCGTCGCGCTGGAAGTCGTTGACGATCTTGTGCTCGTAAGCGCCGTCGATGTAAAACGCTTCCCCTCGTTTCGCGGTATAGCTTTTATCGTCGCATATAAGCGTTATCTTCCCCTCCAGAACGTAGCCGAATTCCTCCCCTTCAAAGGGCATCCTGACGTCCGATTCGCTCCCCGCGGGAAGCGTTAAAAGTATCGGTTCCATTTCGTTTTTCTGGGAATTCGGGATAAGCCAGGTGGCTTCGCCGCCCCCGTTCGGCGACACGAAAAAGTCGGATTTGCCGAACACCTTCTGCTCCTCTTTTTCCTCCGCGAAAAACGCCTGCGGCGTAACGCCGAGGACGTTCAATATATCTATCAAAGTTGCTATCGACGGGCTCGCAAGGTCGTTTTCGAGCTGGGATATGTACCCTTTCGTAAGCTCCGCGCGGAGCGCAAGCTCCTCCTGCGTGAGCCCTCTTCTGAGCCGTATCGATTTTATTTTTCCTCCGATGTCCATTGCCACTCCTTTTCGGGTATGCATATCATACATTACGGATAATGTTATGTCAAACAATTTGATTAAAATTATTAAACTTAATTTTGTTTAGTAGCACTAAACTTTTTGGTTATATGCGCCCTTCGGGCAAAAATCGGGGGCGCCTAACGTGCGTGCGTTTTTATGAAAAAAGCTCCCGAATACGTTCGGAAGCTTGCTTTTTTCCGGGTACTGCCCGGTCACGGGCAAATGCCGCATTACTGTTTTTGCACGGGCATCACCAGTTGCGAGAGCGCGTCGTGGATGTTCTTTTCGAGGGCTTCCTTGCCGTACACGTCCACTTCGGCTTTGTTTTTTATGCCGTGCGTGAGGCAGCCCGCGCCGCCTATACAGCCGTCCACGCAAGCCATTCCCTCGATGAAATTGTTGGGAAGAACGCCTTTCGACGCCCTTAGAAGCGCCGCGCGGCACTGCTCTATGCCGTCGCAGACGATGGGTTTGAACTCGAAACCGTCGATACCGTTTTCCTTTATCGCTTGTCTCACGGCGTCGGTCACGCCGCCGGAGCGCGCGAATATCCTGCCGAAGTAGGAGGCGTTGTCGAGGTGCCCCTCGCTTAGCGCGGGCATATCGATGTCCTTTGAGTCGATGAGCGCCTGAAGCTCCTCGAACGTTATCACGGAATCGACATAGGGGCGCACTTCCTTTTTCTTGAATTCCGTCTTTTTCGCGGTGCAGGGCCCGATGAACACCACTTTGGAGGAGGGATCTACGCTCTTCATGTATTTTGCGATCGTCGCCATCGGCGAGAGGTTATGCGATATGTTTTTGACCATGTCCGGGAACTGCTGATGTATGTACATCACGAACGCGGGGCAGCACGAGCTTGTCAGAAATCCCTTTTCGGCGAGCTCCTTCGATTCTCCGTCCGCCACCATGTCGGCGCCGAGCGCCGCCTCGACGACCGCGAAAAAGCCGAGCTCCTTTATCGCGGACACCACTTTCCCCAGCGAAACGCCGGCGAACTGTCCCGCTATCGAGGGCGCTACCACGGCGTACACCTTGTATTTGGAGTTGTTTTCCGATTTTTTCAGGATATCGATGACGTCCAGTATAAAGGATTTGTCGGATATCGCGCCGAAGGGGCACTGATATACGCACGCGCCGCAGGAGATGCATTTTGAGTTGTCTATCTCGGCGGCGAGGCTTTCCGACATCGATATTGCCTTTACCTTGCATGCGTTTTCGCAGGGACGTTTGAGGTTTATGATCGCGGAATACGGACAGACCTTGCTGCACATACCGCACTCTACGCATTTCGATTTGTCGATATGCGCCTTTTGATTGTGGTCGAAGGTTATCGCGCCGCGCTTGCACGCCTGTTCGCAGCGATGCGCAAGACACCCGCGGCACGCGGTAGTCACCTCGTAGCCGCCCGACGGACAGTCGTCGCAGGCGATATCGATGACCTCTATGGCGTTGGGGTTTGACGGGTCGCCGCCCATCGCGAGTTTCACGCGCTCGTTCAATATCGCGCGTTCCTTGTACACGCAGCAGCGCATCGTGGGCGTTTTGCCGGGCACGATCTCGGAGGGTATATCGAGTATCTTGTCGTAGAGCCTGTCCGTCCAGGCATAGCGCGCCACTTCGCGCAGCACGCGGTATTTCAGGTACTGTACTTTGGTATCGAATCTGTTCATAGTTCCGTTTTTAATACGACGTTGCCGTCCAGGTCTTTGATGGTCACAATGTTATCCTCTATCACGGCGTAGCTTTTGGGACAGCCCGATTTCGGTATCGAACACGACGCCACGTTTATGTATTTCACGCCGTCCGAAACGAGGACGGAATTGACGTGTGTATGCCCGTATATCACGTCGTCGGCGTATCCGATGAGCGGGGGCGCCGCGGGATTTATACGGTGCCCGTGCGTGAACATGACGGACTTCGAGGCTATCTTCACTACGCGCCTTTCGGTAAACTCCGCGCCGAGTACCGCCTCGTCTACTTCGGAGTCGCAGTTACCCTTTATGTATATAACGGGTACCCGAAGTTCCTTTAACATACTGCATACCGATCTCGGAGCATATGTGTCGGGCGGGTCGTTTCTGGCACCCGAATAATTGACGTCGCCGAGGCTTACGACAACGTCCGGCTTTTCCGCGAGGATCAGCGCGGAAAGCCTTTCCATGCTTTCGGCGCTGCCGTGGAGGTCGGTGAACACGAAGTATTTAGTCATAATAGACCTCCACCCGTTTTCCGGCGCGCTTCAGATAGTCCGAAAGCGTTTCGACTAGTTTCAATTTCATCGTGATATCTATGGGAAGTCCCTGGTGCGCGGCGTTTATAGATTGTCCGACGAAGAATTTGACGTGGGTCGCTTCCTCGAACAGCATTTCCGCCAGAAGCGAGGCGCCGTCGCGTTTTCCCGTAAAAGTTTTGGGGGTGAGATCGGTGTGCGAAAGGTATTTTTCTCCGAGTTCGACGAGCTTTCTGAGCGTCAGAACGCCCTCGGTGGTCAGATCGATGCCGTCGATATGCCCTATCGGCGGGACGTCCTTGTCGGGAAAATCGAAATCCGCCTTGACGGTGGTGCCGAGGTGGCGCGCCACTATCGTCGAGGAAGTGCCGCCGCACACTATCTTTTTGGTATCGCCCTCCAAAAACCTGGAAATATAAAAATCGTCCTTCGATTTGTCCACGGGCGGACCCACCATTATGTTTACGCGCACGACGGGGCGTATCCTGACCGCCGCCACGGTGGTGTCGTCGCCGGGTTTGTCGAGATAGAGGTCGTTGCAGGCGGAAGCGAGCAGGCACGCCACCGCAGAGGCGCTCATATCGGGCTTTACGGCTTTGTCGAGATACTCCATCACGTCCTTTCTGAGCCAGCCGAAATTGAGTATCATGCCGATACCCGCGTGAATGACTCCGTCCGACATCGTCACGATATAATCGCCCGCTTTCAGCTTCAGCTCGGTGATGTACACCGTTTTACCCTCGTATTTATGGGGAACGCGTTCGAAATCGCGGCATTTGCCGTCCGTTATGTATATGGCTTCGGGGTTGTCGAACTCGAACATATACCCTTCGCCCGCGCGGTTGACGTGAATAACGGTGAACGTCGCGTACGCTACGCCCCTTTCGCGGCATACGGGAAGCGTCTGGATTATCGTATCCACGCACTCCTCTATCGAAACGCCGCCCGAGACCATAGTGCAAAGTATCGTGCTGGTGAGGGTGGAAAGGATATTCGCCTTCACCCCGCTCCCCAGCCCGTCGGCAAGCACCAGCGTGGTATATTCGCCGTCGTCGGAGACCTTTACGCGGTCGCCGCAAAGTTCTTCGCCCGCCTTGTTCAGCGACGTATAGCCGTTTTCGAGATAGAGTTCCATTATTCCTCTTCCGCCCCGCTCAGCGTTTCCTTCAGTTTCAATAGCGCCACTTTCGTTTCCGCGGTGGTCTCGCCGAGAAGCGACGCTATCTCCTGCGCGACGCGCATCTGCTTTTTGATGACTTCGTCGGTGGTGGCGAGCGTTTTGGCGCGCACCTCGTCGAGTTCCTTCGAATATTCGACGTTGTCGGTCACGTCCTTCAGGACCGCGAAAAGCGTCTTGTGCTCGGGGAGCATTACGATATTCATATCGACGTAACGCTTCGTTTCCTCTATATATACCTTTTTCCTGTGGACGTTTTTACCGTCCGCGACGGCGCGGAAAAATTCCGCCGCGTTTATCGATTCATAAAGGTACGTCCCCTTGGGATCGCTCATCTCTATCCCCAGAAGTTTCCTGGCGAGGGCGTTCGATTCCGTGATCTTTAGGTCGTAATCCATCATTATGATGCCGTTCGGGCTGTTTTGGATGATCTCGAACGACATGGACTCGGCGCGCTTTCTCATGTACGGTATGCACATATCGAGATCGGCGTTGCCGTTCAATACCGCTATCGCCTTTTCGCGGCATGTGGGATAGCCGCAGGCGCCGCAGTTCAACTCGTCCTCCGGCGTGAGCTTTCCCGTTTTCGCGAGAGTCAAGCGTATGTCGCGTTCGCTGGGAACGATGTTCCCCAAAGATATCCTCGGGTGCCCTTCGGCAAGATCTGTGCCCATCGCGTCTATGTAATCGCCCGCTTTGTCGTTTTCCAGCGAAGACAGCGCGTACCTTCTGACGTCCTCGTTCGCCTTCAGCGCGCCGTCGCGCTTCAGCGTGGCGGGCCCGTTTATGCAGGCGTATTCGCAGCAGTTTATCTCTATGAACATCCCCTCGAGCCCGTCGATGTCCTCCAGGACGTCGAAGCTTCTTTTCACGCCGTCCACGGCGACGTACTCGTAGCCTTTGGGAAGTTTGTTGAACGATTTTATGATGCCGCGGCTGATGGGATAATATTTGGAACGGTTGTTCTCGGAGGGGTGCACGGGAAGCGACGCGATCGCCGCGGGGTCTATGCCGCGCGCGTCGAACATCGTCTTCAGTTCGTTAAATGTGAGCACCGCGGAGATGAGCCCCGACTCCCTGCCCTCGCGTTTTTTCGCTATACAGGGTCCGATGAACACTATCTCCGCCTCGGGATAGCGCTTTTTCAGCAGTCTCGCGTGCGCGACCATAGGGCTCGCGACGGGTGCAAGGTATTTCAAAGCCTTCGGATAATACAGCTGTATCATCCTGTTTATCGCGGGACAGGCGCTCGTTATAAAGTTTTTGTATTCGCCCGTTTCCAGAAGTTTTTCGTATTCGGCGGTGACGATATTGGCGCCTACCGCGGTCTCCTCAGCCATTTTGAAGCCGAGTTTCCCGAGCGCGATGCCCATCGCGGAAAAATCCTTCAGTCCGAACGCGGAAACAAAGCTGGGCGCTACCGTGGCTATGACGGGTCTTCCGGAGGCGAGAAGCGCCTCGACGGTATCCGTTTCGCTGTGTACGCGCTTGGCGTTCTGGGGACAGACGACGGTGCATTTGCCGCACAAAATGCATCTGTCCTCTATTATGCGCGCCTCGTGATCGACGAATTTGATGGCTTTAACCGGGCATTCGCGCAGGCACTTATAACAGTCCCTGCATTTGGAGCCCGTAAAATCGAGATACTGCATAAGCTCTCCCCGATATTTTTTACGCGTTGACCGCCTTTACGATAACGTCGTCGAAAAATTCCTCGACGGCGGCGGGATCCACCGAATAGTACTTTCCGTCTACGGTGACGGACACGCCCTTTTCGGCGCATTTACCCATACAAAAAGCGCCGGACAACTCGACGTCTTCGCCGAGACCCTTGCGCTTTACGATGTACTGCAGCTCCTCTACGACCTGGCGGGAGCCCTTCAGATGGCAGGAACTGCCGATGCAAACGGTTACTTTTACCATATCGATATACTCCTAATCGTATTGATCTCGTATTCGTTTTAGGTGCCGCGCGGGGGTATACGCCCCGCGCGGCATAAAACGCTTTATTCGTAGTCCACGACGTCTATCCAGTGCAGGAGGAATTCGCGCTCGTTCTTCTTGCCCTTTACGAGCTGGGAAGCCGCAACGATGGGGATCCACTTCTGAACGTACTGCTTGGCGGTGTCGCTCTTTTTGCAGAACAGGTTCAGATATTTCTCCGCGCCGTCTATGTCGCCGGCGAGCCAGAACAATAGGTACGTCCTCGCCACGTCCGCCGAAGCGTTGCCCTGGGTCGCGTGCGACCAGTCGATGATGAACGGCGTGCCGTCCGGTCTGATGATGATGTTGGACGGGTTGAAGTCGCCGTGGCACACCTTGTCGTGCTTGGGCATGGAGTCGAGCCTCGTATGCAGATCGTAGCGCGTTGTCGCGTTCAGATCCGCCTGGGAGATCTTCCTGTTCATCTTGTCCTTCAGCTTGTTAAGGAGCGGGCTTTTTTTGGAGTGCACTTCCATCTGAAGGTCCACGAACAGCTCGAGGTACTCGTCCTTTTTCTCGGGGTTTTCCTTCATCAGCTGCTCGAGGGTCTTACCCTCGATATATTCTATCACGAGCGCCCATTTGCCGTCAATGGTAGTTACTTCCAGAAGTTTGGGGATATTGAGCCCCGTCTCCTCTACGCGCGCCTGGTTGAGCGCCTCGTTCAGGATATCCGCTTTCGAGAAAGATTCGTCGAATATCTTGATGACCTTGTCCTCGTGGCGGTAGATGGTCTTGGAGTTTCTGAGAGCTAAGATCTTGTCCTTGCCGAGTTCCATTTCGCTGCCTCCTTATTTTCCGTAATATGCGTTCAGGTACATCTGCTTTATTTCGCTCATCAGCGGGTACCTGGGGTTGGCGCCGGTGCACTGGTCGTCGAACGCCTGCTCTACCATTTCGTCCAGGGTGGAGAGGAATTTCTCCTCGTCTATACCGTAATCCCTGATGGTCTTTTTGATGCCTACCTTTTCTTTCAATTCGTCCAAAGCCTTGATGAGGTTTTTGAGCTTCTCGGAATCGTTCTTACCTTTGATGCCCAGGTAATCTGCGACTTCGGCATACCTTGCGAGGGTGTGCGGGTATCCGTATTGCGGGAAAGTACCCATCTTGGTCGGAACTTCCTCGGCGTTGAAGCGGAGCACTTCGTCTATCATCAACGCGTTCGCCACGCCGTGCGGCAGGTGGTGGAAGGCGCCGAGCTTATGCGCCATCGAGTGGCACACTCCGAGGAACGCATTAGCAAACGCCATACCCGCCATGGTAGCGGCGTTCGCCATCTTCTCGCGCGCCACGGGATCGTTCGGGCCGTTGTCGTAGGCTCTCGGAAGATACTCGAATATCATCTTCAAAGACCTCAGCGCCAAACCGTCGGTATAATCGGTAGCCATCATCGATGCATACGCTTCGAGCGCGTGGGTGACGGCGTCTATACCGGAAGCGGAGGTGAGCCCCTTCGGCGCGTTCATCATCATATCCGCGTCCACTATCGCCATATTCGGCATGAGCTCGTAATCGGCAAGAGGATATTTGACGCCCGTCCTCTCGTCGGTGATGACCGCGAACGGAGTGACTTCGGAGCCCGTTCCCGCCGAGGTGGGTATGGCGATGAAGTATGCTTTTTCGCCCATCTTCGGGAAGGTGTACACCCTCTTTCTGATGTCCATGAAGCGCATCGCGAGGTCCATGAAGTCCACTTCGGGATGCTCGTACATTACCCACATTATCTTACCCGCGTCCATCGCGGAGCCGCCGCCTATCGCTATGATGCAGTCGGGTCCGAACGCTTTCATCGCCGCGGTGCCCTCTTTGGCGCAGGCGAGAGTGGGATCGGGGGCGACGTTAAAGAACGTCGTGTGGGTGATACCCATTTCGTCGAGTTTGTCGGTGATGGACTTCGTGTAGCCGTTGTTGTACAGGAAGCTGTCCGTAACGATAAACGCCTTCTTTTTGCCCATAACGTGCTTCAATTCGTCCAAAGCAACGGGGAGGCAGCCCTTTTTGATATACACCTTCTGAGGCGCTCTGAACCAAAGCATGTTTTCTCTCCTTTCCGCAACCGTTTTTATATTGATAAGATGTTTGACGCCGACGTTTTCGCTGACGGAGTTGCCGCCCCAGGAGCCGCAGCCCAGAGTGAGCGAGGGCGTAAGTCTGAAGTTGTAGATGTCGCCGATACCGCCCTGCGAGGAGGGAGTGTTGACGAGGATACGACAGGTCTTCATCCTTTCGAAGAATTTGTCCAGTTTCGCCTTTTCGGTGATCTGATCGATATATACCGAGGAGGTGTGGCCGAAGCCGCCGTCGGCTATAAGCCTTTCCGCCTTGTCGATGGCTTCGTCGAAGTCCTTGGCGCGGTACATCGCGAGCACCGGGGACAGTTTTTCGTGCGCGAACTCCTCGGAGATATCCACAGATTCCACTTCGCCGATAAGCACCTTCGCGGTGTCGGGAACGGTGACTCCGGCAAGAGCCGCTATCTTCGGAGCGCGCTGTCCGACGATCTTCGCGTTCAGGGCGCCGTTGATGATTATCGTCTTTCTGACCTTTTCGGTCTCCTCGGGGTTCAAAAAGTACGCGCCGCGCGCCTTGAATTCCGCCTTTACCGCGTCGTATACTTTGTCGAGCACGATGACGGACTGTTCGGAAGCGCATATCATGCCGTTATCGAAAGTCTTGGAATGCAATATCGAGTTGACGGCGAGAATGACGTCCGCGGTGTCGTCGATTATCGCGGGGGTGTTGCCGGCGCCCACGCCGACGGCGGGTTTGCCGGACGAATACGCCGACTTGACCATTCCGGGACCGCCGGTAGCGAGGATAAGATCTGCTTCCTTCATCAAAAGATTGGTCATCTCGAGGCTCGGAATGTCGATCCAGCCGATGATGTTTTCGGGCGCGCCCGCTTTGACCGCGGCGTCCAGAACGACTTTAGCCGCCGCTATCGTGCTTTTTTTGGCGCGGGGGTGCGGACTGATGATGATGCCGTTTCTGGTCTTCAGCGAAATAAGCGTTTTGAATATCGCCGTGGACGTGGGGTTCGTCGTGGGTATGACCGCGCATATAACGCCTACGGGCTCGGCGATCTTTTTGACGCCGTAGGCTTTGTCCTCTTCGAGCACGCCGACGGTGCGGGTGTTTTTATAGGCGTTATAAATGTATTCCGCGGCATAATGGTTTTTGATGACCTTATCCTCGACAACGCCCATCCCCGTCTCCTCGACAGCCATTTTGGCAAGCGGTATACGCATTTGGTTTGCCGCCATTGCCGCTTCGAAGAAGATCTTGTCTACCTGCTCCTGCGTGTAAGTCGCGAACACGGCTTGCGCCGCCCTTACTTTCGCGATCTCCGTTTCGAGCTTTTCGACTGAGTCAACCGGTTCTCTTGTGAATTCCATAGTATCGTCTCCCGATTTTTGATTTATTTTGTTGTTTTATTGTTTGTTTTCTTTGTTCAGTATTTCTCTCAGCTGCGCGCTCAATACCGCCAGCGACGACGCCATGTTCTCGTTCCTCACCGCGATGTTGTCGGGAACGGATATGTGCGCCGGCGTGAAGTTCCATATCGCGCGTATGCCCGCCCTGACCAATACGTCCGCCATCGCCTGTGCGTGCTCGCCGGGTACGGTCAGTATCGCTATCTTGATGTCGAGCTTTTGTATCGCTCCCTCCAGCTTCCCCGTGGGAAGTATCGGTTTCGAATGCACTTTCTCGCCGATTATTTTGTCGTCAATGTCGAATCCCGCGATGATGTTCAAGCCGTAATCGGCAAAACCCGTATATCCCAAAAGCGCCTGACCGAGCTTGCCGCAGCCCACCAAAACGGCGTCCTTTGCGTTGTTGTAGCCTAAAAACTCCTCCAAAGCGCGTATCAGGTCGTCCACGGAATAGCCCACTTTCGGTTTTCCGTCCTGCACCTTCGCCTGCGACAGATCCTTTTTGACGATGGACGGAGTCAGTTTCAGCACTTCCGCAAGCGTCACGCTGGACACGAATTCCCTGCCCTCTTTTTTGAGTTCGTATAGGGTCTTCAGATATCCCGGCATCCTGTGGAATGTCTGGATGGATACTTCGCCGTACATCGTGCCTCCGTCGAATTAAATCGATATTTTTTTATCGATATTATTTTATCGATACGCGATATGCGCTGTCAAGCGTTTTTCGCATATAAATAAATTTATTTTTTCGCGGCACGGAAAACCTTACCGGCATGAAAACGCCGCCCTTACGGGGCGGCGCGGGATCGAGTCGCAATATATTATAAATAAATCCGTATTATAATACGCTAAGATATCTTTCCCCGGTGTCCGGGAAGAGCGTAACGACGACTTTACCGGGGTTTTCCGCCTCCGCACGTTTCGCGGCGGCGAGCGCCGCGCCGGAGGATATCCCCACCAAAGTGCCGTACGTTCTCGCGGCGTAGCGCATATATTTGTACGCCTCAGCGGTCTTTACGGTATACACGTCGTCGATCACCGAGCGGTCGATAAGCGACGGCAGGAAGTTCGCGCCTATCCCCTGTATGCCGTGTTTCCCCGCCGTGCCGCGCGACAAAAGCGGGCTTTCCTCGGGCTCTACGGCTATCGTCTTTAGCCCGGGATAACGCTCCTTCAATGCACGCGAAAGCCCGGTAAGGGTGCCCGCGGAACCGAATACGAGCACCAGAATATCGGGTTTTATGTCGCCGAGATCCTCTATTATCTCCTTTGCGGTCGTTTCGATATGCGCGGTTATACAATCGGGATTGGAAAACTGGTCGGGGACGAACGCGCCGCGCTCAGCGGCAATTTCCGTTGCCTTTTCGACGGCTCCGTTCATACCTTTGTCCGCGGGGGTCTCGACCACTTCGGCGCCGAGGTGCCTTAAAAGTTTCTTCCTTTCCTCGGACATATTCTCGGGCATGACGGTGACGAGTTTAAGACCTTTGCGCGCCGCGATGTACGCGAGAGCTATCCCCGTATTGCCGCTCGTCGCTTCGACGACGGTGCCGCCGGGGGCTAGCATTCCGCGCCGCATGGCGCCCTCTATCATATACAGCGCCGCTCTGTCCTTTACCGAGTGCAGCGGATTGAAGTATTCGAGCTTTGCGTAGATATTGCCGTCGTCCAGCTTCAGAAGCGGAGTTTTCCCTATAAGTTCGGTGATATCGTTTACGAGCATATTATTTGTCCGAGTCCTCTTTTTCGTCGGTTGATTCCTCTATGTCCGTATTCTCCTCGGCAAGCTCGAGTTCGTCCGAAACGGGGATATCCGCGCCTTCCAAAATTTCGTCCGCGGCTTTCTCCGCTTCTGTCATTTTAGGCGCGTCCGCCGCGACTGCGGCGCCCTTTTTGGCAGCGCGCTTTTGCGATATTTTATACACTGCGAACGTGCCGATTATGCTTATCACCATACCCACGATGACCATCGTGGACTGGTTGTTGACGGTTTCGCCCTCGCCGATGAGGTTTCCGATAACGCAGATGAGTATGCATCCCACAAACGGGATGACGGCTATCTTGTAATATTTCGCCATAAGCGCTATCGTCAGTCCGCCGAACACCGCGGGGATGACGTAGGGAGATACAGGCATCAGGAAATCGACTATTTCGTTTTGGAATATCGCAAGGGGTATGAGCCCTATGACGATGATGAGCGTGGTGACTATGCTGCTCACCGCTATGGATATCGTGGATACGATCTCCTGTTCCTCGCTGCCCTGTTTGACTTTGGCGATGTTCTGCGAGTTCAGCGAACAGGGAAGTTTGAGGTTTGCGATGTTCCCCGTTATGAACGAAAGATACTGTCCGCCCGTCCCTAGAAGGGGGGCGTAGCTTATCGCCTCGATGAGTCCTACCGCCCAATATCCCGCCATGAACGGTATAGCCGTTCCCAGAGTTTGCCAGTTCGGCATGACGCCCTCCGCCACGCAGTACAGCACGGGCACCAGACATATAAGTCCCAGCGCGAACCATGTGAATATCCTGCCGAGGGCGTGCATCTGCGTCAGGTGCCCCTCGCGCGTGACGGCAGTTTTGAACAGCGCTTTGAATCCCGCCATCCCTTTCATCGGGACGGTCTCGACCGTTACGTTACCGTTTACGTTGTTATTGTCCATACCGCCCTCCTTTTATGCGAACACGGGTACTACCGCAAGCGCTATCGCCAGCGAGCCCAAAATACTTATCGGCAGCGCGTACGATTCCATCCATTTTTGTTTGCCGAATATCATTATCGCGCCGCATATGGCGGTGATGACGATGCTCGACGCGAGCGCGATGAGCGTGACCTCGCCGTAAGTGGTGATACCGCTGTCGTCCGTTACGGGGCTGCCTATCGTAAAGCAGGCGCCCACTATGATGGCGCTCATGATACCGCTGAGCATACCGCCCAGCATCGCGCCGGTGACGGTATCCATGAGTTTTTGGTTCTTCTGCTGCAGATCGTAAAGCTTGTTTTGGTATTTTTTATAGAAAATGGCGTTGAACAGCGGGCCCGTAAGGATGGCAAGCGTCATTATGACCGCCGCGGTGGCGATCGCCACCGCGTCGCCCGTGCCCGGAGCGACTCCCGCCTGGCTCATCGCGAGCATCTCGTATTGCAGCGCGCCGATTACCGTCAGGCGTATCCACGGTATCGCCAGTCCCAGGTACTGCATCATTATACCCACGCCTATGACGATGGGTATCGACGGCACGATGGAAAACACGGCGCTGTTTTTTATCGTTTCCGTCACGATCTTTTTGTCCATGCCGATGGCTTTGGCGCGCCGAACGGCTTTGAACAAAAATACGAGCGACATCAAAATTATGACCGCCGCTATGATACCGCCGATCACGAAAATAATTACGGGGCTTGATACCATATAACCGAATTCCTCCGAAGTTGATACCCACATTGTACTCTTTCAGAGCCCCATTGTCAATGTGTAAATAAATATTAGCTTAGCCGCTGCGGTACGAAATCCCTGCCGCCGCGGGCGCGCGGCGGCTTTTCGGATTTTTTCTTCGCACTGCGTATCGCCCGGCGGGCGGTCTTTTATAATATACAGACCGTGCCGTCGCTTGTCACGCGGATACGGTCGCCCGTTTTGACTTCGGACAAAAATTCCGCGCCCAGCTCGTCGACGGCGATGACGTCGGAGTCTTCCCATATCTTCGCCAGCACTATGCCGCTGGCGGCAAGCGGATCGATATGCTCGGAAAACAGGAAGCATTTCGGGTTTATCTTCATCTGACAAACCGTCTGGATGACGAGTCCGCCGGTGGTGGAGCCTATCGTTATAGGCAGGCATAACGCCTTGCCCGTGATGTTCCTGCCGTAAATATCGGGGTTGTTCTGATCGGAAGCGATCACCTCTTTTTTGTTCGCCATCGCGCTTTTCTGGAATGTAGCCAATGTGTTCACTCCGCCGCGCGACACCACGGCTTCGCCTTCCCAATCGCCGCCCGCTATGACTCTGCCTTTGAAAGTTTTCATGTCACGCCTCCCCGGAGATCACCTTCAATATCTCCTCGTCCTTGTAATAACGCGAAACGGAATACGTTCTGAGTTTGTTGCTGTTCGTGGCTATCGCCGTCGATCTCGTCAGCGGATTATTGGTATACATCAACGGGCAGATACTGGATATACGCGCGCCCGAGGCATAAAGCTTCGCATACATGTCCGCGTTTTCGTCCCTGAACTTCCTGACCACGTACGGAGAAGCCGTCAGAATGGTCCTGACCGCGACTTTTTTTCTGCCTGCCGCCTCCAATGCCGCCGTTATGTCGCACGCCCAACCCACGAGCTGCGAGTATGTAAGGTGCGGGCATCCGATGAACGCGAGTTTTGCTTTCGCTCCCTCCTTCCACATTACGGGATAGGAGCGATAGACTCTTTCAAGCTCCGCGTCGTCGATAACATACGTTTCGGCGTCGGGCAGTATCAGGCTTTCCCCCTGCTTTTTCGCTTCGGGAGTCAGTTTATCGATGTGATACAATCCCACCGCGCCGTTTGAAGCGCTTGCCGCTCCGAAGTCCTTCAGATATGCTTTCGTTTCGTCGTCGAGATCCTCTCCGAGCCACCTGTCGAGCCCGTAAACGTATGGCACGTCTTCCATGACCCGCATACCTATCGCCGAACCGAGTATCTGCGCTTCGGGTTTAGACGTGGTTTTCACATACACCTTCCATTTCGCTTTGCGCCCCTCGTCGGTCAACAGCCCGAAATACGGTACCTTACCGATGACGGAGCCGAACAGATCCAGCATCCCGGAATTGCGGTTGCACCTTGCGCCCAATACCGAATTCGCGTACACCACCGCCGACGATTCCGCCCAGCTCAGGATGTCGCCCTCTTTCGGTATGTTGCCGACCTCGTTCAGGTAACAGGTACAGCTGAAAGCGTCGCTGTCCCTAAGCCCCGCTTTTTTGAGCTGTTCCTCGTAATCGGACTGTTTGGAGTACATGAATTTGTCGAATACAAGCCTCAGCAGAGGATTGCATTTTACGTTTTTGTAATCGAGCGGGCGCGGATCGACGGTAAATTTACCCTCAGCCGAAAGCCCGGCGCCTATGATCTCGTCCATAGTCCTGTAAAGAGGCTTCAACAGCCCTATGCCGAAACTCGTCACCAGGTGCCCCTGGGCGTGAGTCACGTCTACCAGCCGTTCCGCTCCGAAAATGTCGCCGAACATGACGAGCGTTTTCATTATTTTGGCTTTGACCTCGCCCTCGGCGCCCTCCATGATCCTGCGCTCTTCTTCTGTCAGACGCATCTTGTATTCCATGGTACCTCCTCCCCGGGACCGAATCTGCGGATCCCGGCTTTACGACTATATTATGACATATTCCGTCATCCGTTTCAAGGGGGCAAATACGAAAAAAGCCCGCGGCTTCAGCGGGCTTTCCAGTGCGTTCGATCGGGGCGCTTTTACATATCCGCCGTAAGGCGCATATCCTTTGCCGCCGCCACCTCGTCGGGGCGGCCGACGGGGGTCGTAAGCGGGAATTTTTTGAACGCCTCGGGGTCTTTAAGCGCCACGGCGTATATCTCCTTCAGGCTCCCCGCGATATAGTCGAGCGTTTCCTTCGTTTCCGTTTCGGTGGGTTCGAACATCATCGCTTCGTGCACCGTCAGCGGAAAATATATCGTCGGGGGATGAATACCTTTGTCTATCATCGCTTTCGCTATGTCCGAAGCGGTCACGCCCGTTTCGCGTTTCAGGTTTTCCATGCTTGCCACGAATTCGTGCATACACAGCCCCGGCGCCGACGGATACTCCGCCGATATCAGCGCTTTCAGATAGTTCGCGTTCAGCACCGCCGTCTTCGCGCTGAGCGGTATGCCCTCTTTGCCGAGCGACAAAATGTAGGCGTACGCTCTGATCAAAACGGAGAAGTTGCCGTAGAACGCGTTGACTTTGCCGATACTTTTTTCGGGGCGTTCGAACACATACTCCTCCCCGCGCCGACCGACAACGGGATACGGCAGGAAGTCCTTCAAGAACGCTTTCACCCCCACGGGCCCCGCGCCCGGTCCGCCGCCGCCGTGCGGCGCGGAAAAGGTCTTGTGAAGATTCAGATGCACCGCGTCGAACCCCATGTCCCCGGGGCGCACCACGCCCATCACGGCGTTCAGGTTGGCGCCGTCATAGTACATAAGTCCGCCCGCGCCGTGCACTATATTCGCGATAACGGAGATGTTTTTCTCGAAAAGTCCTAAAGTCGTGGGGTTTGTCAGCATAAGCGCCGCGGTATCGGAGTCCGCGAGGCGTTTCAATGCCTCTATATCCACGCCGTGGTCGGAGTCCGAGGGAACATTGACCACCTCGAATCCCGCTATCGCCGCCGAAGCGGGATTGGTGCCGTGCGCGGAATCGGGGACCAATATCTTTTTCCTTTGCTCCCCCCGGGAGCGGTGGTACGCGTCTATTATCCTGAGCGCGGTATATTCGCCGTGCGCGCCCGCGGCGGGCGAAAGCGTCACGCCGTCCATGCCCGTTATCTCCTTCAGCGCTTCGCCGAGCCCGTACATAAGCTCCATGGCGCCGCCGAGATCCTTTGCTCTCTCCGCGGGATGTATATCGGTAAATCCCTCTAAAGAGGCGGCGTACTCGTTTATCTTCGGATTGTATTTCATCGTGCACGAACCGAGCGGATAGGCGCCGTCGTCCACGCCGAACGCCATGCGCGAGAGCGCCGCGTAGTGGCGCGCCACCACGACTTCGGCGAGTTCGGGAAGTTCGAGTTTTATCTCTTTGCCGAAATCGGGAACGGATATCTTCCCCTCCGCCCCCGAAGCGGGTATATAATCGTTTGCTTTAGACGGGGCGTATTCGAATATTAGTTTCATATCGCCTCCTCCGCGGCGCCGGCCGCGCGCTCTATTTCATCTATCGTATTGAGTTCGGTAAAACACCACAGCATCCTGTCCTCGTCGAGCCTGAGCCCCGACAAAATGCCCTCATTCCCGAGCGCTTCCTCTATGGCGGCGCTTTTCCCGGGAGTATACGTCACGAATTCGTTGAAAAACTCGCCGGGATATGCGCGTTTCATGCCCGCGCGCTCGAAGCGCTCGGCTGCATAGTGCGCGTTCAGATAGCAGGATCTCGCGACTTTTTCGAGCCCCGACGCGCCCGTCGCCGCGAGATATACCGCGACCCTAAGCGCCTGAAGCGCCTGGTTGGAGCAGATATTCGACAGCGCTCTCTCCCTTTTTATGTGCTGTTCGCGGGGCTGCAAAGTCAGCGCGAACGCGCGCCTGCCCGTAGAGTCCGAAGTCCTTCCCACAATGCGCCCCGGCATTTTCCTGACCAAAGACTTTTTGGTCGCGTAATACCCCACATACGCGCCGCCTAACGAAAGCGGTATCCCGAATGGCTGGGCGTCTCCCACCGCGACGTCCGCGCCCGCCTCCCCGGGGGAGGGTAAAAGCGCGTACGCGAGCGGATTTCCGCCGACGATATATTTCGCGCCTATGGCTTTTACCACGGCGCCTATCCCCTGCAGGTCCAATATACCGCCGAAGTACGCGGGCTGTTCGACATACACCGCCGATATGTCCGACGTAAGCGCGTTTTGCAATGTTTCGGGTTCCAAAACTCCGTTTTCGGTTTTCAAAACAACGATATCTATGTTTTTAGATGACAGATACGTTTTCAATACTTCCATCGTGTCCGGGCGAATGCCGTCCGACGTCAATAGTTTTCCGCCCGGTCTTACGAGCTGCATCACCGCCTCCGCCGCGGCGGTGGCTCCCGAATACATCGACGCGTTCGCGACCTCCATCCCCGTTATGCGCGCCATATAGGTTTGGTATTCGAATATGGCTTGCAAGACGCCCTGGGACATCTCCGCCTGATACGGCGTATACGCGGTCAGAAACGAGGGTCTCGAGACCACGTTGTCCACTATCTCCGGGATATAATGCCTGTACGCGCCGGCGCCGCGCATGACTGTAGGGTATACCCTGTTTTTCGCCGCCAGCTCCTTCATCTTCCGCCTCACTTCGCTTTCGCTCATGCCGGGGGGAAGGTCTGGGGCAGCGCATTTCAATTCGTCGTCGATGTCCGCATACAGCGCGTCAAGGTTGCTTACGCCGATAACGGCGAGCATTTCCTCGACGTCTTTTGCGCTGTGCGGTATATACGCGCCCATTATTTAAGCGAAGCGAGGTATTCCGCCTCGGTCATCAGCCCTTCGGGAGCGGCGCTCATCTCTATTTTGCAGATGAACGTGTTCTCGGGGTCGGATGAAAGCGTTTCGGGCGCGTCCTCCAATGCGGCGTTCACCTCGATTATTTTCCCTGCGACCGGGGAGTATATCGGCGAAGCCGCTTTCACGCTCTCCACCTCGGTCAGTTCGCCGCCCGCGGCGACCGTCTGTCCCGTTTCCGGAAGTTCGACGTAGACCACGTCGCCCAGCTCTTTCGCGGCGTATTCGGAAATGCCTATCGCGGCGACATTGCCGTCTATAAGCGCCCATTCATGCGTTTTCGAGTAAAATTTTGCCATCGTTCACCTCGCGTCGGCGCGGCGCGCCGTTTATTTGTTTCTTTTATAAAACGGGAGCGGAGTAAGCTCGAGTTCTACCGTTTTTCCGCGTATTTCGGCAAATATCCTGCCGCCGTACGCTTTTTTAAGCCTAAGCATCGCTACAGCCGTGCCGAGCGTGGGGGACATCGTTCCCGACGTAACCTCGCCTATCGTTTCGCCCATCTCTCCGATGAGTACCGAGCCCTCTCTCACGATACCGCGCCCCTTGACGAGCGCGCCGACCCGTATGTATTCGGGCGCGCGTTCGGTGAGCGCCGCTTTTCCTATGAAATCCGCCTTGTCGTATTTTATCGCAAAATCGAGAGCCGCTTCGCTAGCCGGATATTCCGCCTTCAACTCGTGGCCGTAAAGCGGCATCGCCGCCTCGAGTCTCAACGTGTCCCTCGCCCCGAGCCCCGCGGGGATCGCCCCGTACTCCGCGCCGACGGACAAAACATTATCCCAAAGCCGTCCCGCGTTTTCGGGCGAAACGAAAATTTCGAAACCGTCCTCCCCCGTGTATCCCGTGCGGGAAACGGCGAGGACGTCTACGCCGAGCACCTTTCCGCCCTCTACGAAAGTATAATATTTTCGGGGAAGCTCGGCGCCCGGCAAAATTTTCTCCGCCGCTTTTCCCTGGAGCGCCAGAAGCGCCACGGAATCGGAAATATCATTGATCTTAACCTCGCGGTATCCGCTTTTTTCGGCGGCGCTCGCGATCCACTCGAAATCTTTTTCCCTGTTCGCGGCATTGACGACTATCATAAATTTATCGGCGCCCCTTTTGTACACCAAAACGTCGTCCACCGTGCCGCCCGAAGGATAGAGCATCAGCGAATACCGAACTTTGCCCGCGGGCATATCCGAAAAACGGTTCGTCAAAAGATACTCCAAAAACGCTTCCGCGCCGCTTCCTTCGAGAGTGATCTCGCCCATATGCGACACGTCGAACAGCCCCGCTCTCTCACGCACCGCGCGGTGCTCCGCGATAATGCCGTCCGAATAGCGAACGGGCAGCATATAGCCCGCAAAATCGACCATAACGCCGCCCGCCGAAATATGTTGTTCATATAAAGGGGTCTTCTTCATATCCGTCACCGCTCCATGGTTTGATTATACTCCTGTGACTATTCAAAGTAAAGAGTTTTTGCGGTGACATTCACCGCAAAACGTTAAAATTTCCGCTGAGCCGCCACAAAAAAATCAAACGTTGAACCTGAATAGTACTACGTCTCCCTCCTTAAACACATAGTCCTTTCCTTCGCTGCGCACCTTGCCTTTTTCCTTGGCGGCGTTGAAGGAACCGCACTCTATCAATGTGTCGTAGTCCACGACCTCGGCGCGGATAAAGCCGCGTTCGAAATCGGAGTGTATCTTGCCCGCCGCCTGCGGCGCCTTTGTCCCGACGGGGATCGTCCATGCGCGCGTTTCCTTTTCGCCCGCGGTCAAAAAGCTCATCAGCCCCAATAGCTTATAGGAGCTTTTTATCAGCTTGTCGAGCCCCGAGGTCTCTATGCCGAGTTCTTCCATGAACATCGCCCTGTCATCTTCGCCCAGCTCCGCGAGCTCCGCTTCGATGCGCGCCGAAAGTTCTATCACTTCGCTTCCCTCCGCCTCGGCGAATCGCCTGACGGCGGGAACGTATTTGTCCGCTCCCAGCCTGTTCTCGGAAACGTTTGCTACATATATCACTTTTTTGCCGCTCAGTAGGTACAGCGGATCGATATACGCGCGCTCCTCGTCGCTTAGCTCAATGCCCCTCAGCGCCTTCCCCTCCGCAAGCGCCGAATACACCTTTTGCAGCGCTTCCATCTCGGGAATATATTTTTTGTCGCCGCTTTTCATGGCGGTCTTTGTTTTGTCGATCTTGCGCGTTAAGGTATCCAGATCGGCAAGTATGAGCTCCGTATTTATCGTTTCTATATCCCTGACGGGATCGACGGATCCGTCGACGTGGGTGATGTCGGGGTCGTCGAAACATCTGACGACGTGTACGATGGCGTCCACTTCGCGGATGTGGGACAGAAACTTATTCCCCAGCCCCTCGCCGTGGCTTGCGCCCTTTACGAGCCCCGCGATGTCGACGAATTCGACGGTGGCGTACACTATCTTTTTGCAGTTGTACAACGCGGCGAGTTTTACGAGCCGTTCGTCCTTGACGGCGACTACGCCGACATTGGGGTCTATCGTGCAAAACGGGTAATTGGCTACTTCCGCGCCCGCCGAAGTCAATGCGTTGAACAACGTGCTTTTTCCGACATTGGGAAGCCCTACGATCCCTAGTTTCATTTTTTATCCTCCGTTTCAGAGTAATATCTGCGTATTTTTATTTTCGCGGCGGCGAGAGCGTTGTCCACCGCCTTTGCGGTTATACCCTGGCGCGCGGCGATTTCGGCATAGCTGAATCCGTCCAGATACAACCTCAGCGCCTCATACTGTCTGTCGCTCAATATCCCGCGCATTTTATCCATGAAGCTGTCGTCCGTCTCTTCGCGTATGAAATTGGTGACGGGATCGGGATAGTACGCCCCGGGGACATGCCGCTCGTCCTCCTCGCCCTCGTAATTCAGCGGCACGCTCGTGCGGTTCACGGCGTTAGCGGTGCCGAGGTCTTTCCGGACGATGTCCTTCAGGTGATTCTGAACGCACACGGAGGCGTAAGTGGTGAACGAAGCGTTTTTCGCGGGAGAATAGCTTTTAGCCGCGTTATAAAAGGCGATCATTGCCTCCTGTATCAGATCGCTCACGTCGCCGCCGCCCGCGATGTAGTACGAACGCGCTATGCGGTTTATCATCATGCGGTGCCTGTTATACAGCGTTTCGAACCACTTGTCGTCCTCGGCCATCCTGCCGAGAGTTTCGAGGTCCTCCGCCTGCGTGTTTTTTTTGTCTTTTGTCTCAGCCACTTTATCCCCCCGTGCGCTGTCTGAGAGCCTCGTACGCCACGACCGCCGCCGCGACGGAGGCGTTCAGTGAATTGATCCTGCCGAACTGCGGTATCCCTATCACTCCGTCCGCAAGGCGCATCGAGAGCTTGTGCACGCCGCCCCCTTCGCCGCCTATTATGAACGCGACGTCGCCGGTCATGTCCGCGTCGTACATTTTTTCGCCGCCAGCGTCCAGAGCGTATACCTTGACGCCCTCGTCCTTCAGGTAACGTATCGCGTCGTTTATATTGGTGACCTTTATGACCTTTACGTATTGCACCGCGCCCGCCGATGTCTTCGACACGACGTCCGTAACGCCCGCGCCGCGGTGTTTGGGTATGACTACCGCAGTGACACCCGCGCAGTCCGCCACCCTTATCACGGCGCCGAGGTTATGCGGGTCTTCTACGCCGTCCAAAATGAGTATGAACAGCTCCTTCCCCTCGGCGCGCGTCTCGGCGACGGTCTCCTCGAGGTCGAAATATTTATACTCCGAAGTCACCGCGATGACTCCCTGATGCGCCGCGCCGCCCGCGTTTTTATCGAGCCACGCCTTGTCCACGAACAGCGTTTTTACGCCGCGCGAGCGCGCTTTTTTCAATATCTTCGCGATATGCTCGGACCTTAGATCCTTCATCACGCAGAGCTTTTCGATGTTCGCTCCCGATTCCAGCGCTTCCGTTACCGCGTTTTTCCCTATTTGAAGCATGTTCCTCCCGTGTCCCGACGGACTCTACTTGTCCTCCGGCGCGTATGCCGCGTCCAGAAGCTCCTCCAGCCGTTCCGTTTTCCCCGCCAGATACAGATAGCCTATAAGCCCCTCCAGCCCGGTGGCGACTATGTAATCGTTGACGTCTATGCGCCTCGACGAAAACGTGTGCGTGTTCCGGGAACGCTTATATATGCGCGTTTCCTCCTCGGTCAGCATAGATTCTATGTGCCTGAACGCCTTCGCCTGCGCGCCGGCGGAGACTTCGCGTATCTGCGCGCGGTGCATCGCGCCGCTTTTCGTCCCCATGGTGACGGCGAGCTTCGTCCTGACAAAGAGCGTTTGCACCGCGTCGCCCACAAACGCCAAAACGCCGGCGTCCATTGCTTCCGCCTCTTTCGGCGTGAGCGGTTTTTTCAGCCGCGGCATTATAAGATCGGTATCCATATTCAAAGTATACCACCCGCCGTCGTTTATTGCAACCTTTTACCGTCCGGCGCCGGGGATCCGGATACCGGGTCCCGCGACGAATTTTAAGTTTATCGGATAAAACGTTGCTTTTTGTCCTGCGCGCGTATTATAATTTAGGAACATTCAAAACATACAAGGTTGCGCCGCACTTCGTGCGGTCTCGTTCGGAGGACAAATGTATCGGATCGTTTCAAAAAAACGTCTTGCCGCAAACGTAAACGAATATGTGATAGAAGCGCCTCTCGCCGCCGGAAAGGCGCGTCCGGGGCAGTTCATAATTTTAAGGGTCGACTCCGAGGGCGAACGCGTACCGTTCACCATTGCGGATTACGACTCGGAGGCGGGAACCGTCACTCTGTTGGTCCAGACAGTGGGCGCCACTACGGAACTATTGTCAAGGCTAGGTGCGGGCGACTCTGTCGCCGACCTTGTGGGTCCTCTCGGGAACCCGACAGACCTCTTAAAGTACGGAAAAGTACTGCTTGTAGGCGGCGGTATCGGCGGCGCGGTCATCCATCCGCAGGCGAAGCTTTTGTATTCCGCAGGCAAAGCCCCCGACGTCGTTCTCGGCGCCAGGACGAAAGAACTGCTGTTTTACATGGACGAGATGCGCCGTTATTCCGATACTCTCTATCCGATGACCGACGACGGCTCCTACGGCGACAAGGGTTTCGTCACTAACAAAGTAGCCGAACTGATATCCGAGAAAAAATACGACGCCGTGCTCGCCGTGGGCCCCATGCCGATGATGCAGGCGGTCGCCGAAGTCACCAGGCCTTCGGGACTGAAAACCATCGTTTCCATGAATTCGGTCATGGTCGACGGCACGGGGATGTGCGGCTGCTGCCGCGTTACCGTAGGCGGCGAAAGGAAATACGCATGCGTGGACGGGCCGGAGTTCGACGGGCATCTGGTCGATTTCGCCGAAGCGCGCGCCCGCGCCGGATTTTACCGCGAGCAGGAAAAAGAGCATTACTGCCGCATAAGAGGAGAAATGTAAAATGGCTGTCACCCCCCGTAACACACCCCCGTTCGGCGACCCCGAAACCCGAAGAAGGAATTTCGAAGAGGTAAACCGCGGCTTTGACGCGGAGACCGCCGTTCGGGAGGCGTCGCGCTGTCTGCAGTGCAAAAATCCGATGTGCCGCGCGGGCTGCCCCGTCGGAGTCGATATACCCGCATTCATTCGCGAGATCAAAAACCGCAACTTCGAGGCGGCGCGTGACGTCATTGTCCGCGACAACAATCTCCCGTCCGTATGCGGCAGAGTCTGCCCGCAGGAAACGCAGTGCGAGGCAAAATGCGTTCTTAGCAAGTTCGGCGCCGTCGCTATCGGCGCTTTGGAGCGCTTCGCAGGCGATTTTATCCCGGGCGGCAAAGCGGTAAAGACGACCGCTTTCAATGGGAAAAGCGTTGCTATAGTGGGCTCGGGCCCCGCGGGGCTAAGCGCCGCGGCGGATCTTTTGAAATACGGTTTTTCCGTTACCATCTACGAAGCGTTTCATCTCCCCGGCGGAGTTTTGAGCTACGGTATCCCCGAATTCAGGCTCCCGAAACGGATAGTTTCTGCGGAGATAGCGTCTTTGAAAAAGATGGGCGCGGAGATAGTCACGAACGTTGTGATAGGGAAAAGCCTTACGCTTCAAGACCTTACCGAAGAATACGATTTCGTGTTCCTCGCAACAGGCGCGGGCTTGCCGAGTTTCATGGATATCCCCGGCGAAGGGTTGAACGGCGTTTCGAGCGCGAACGAGTTTTTGACCCGCGTCAACCTGATGAAGGCAATGGACCCCGATTCCGTTACCCCCGTACAGCGCGGCAAAAACGTAGTCGTCGTGGGCGCGGGAAACGTCGCGATGGACGCGGCGCGCACCGCAATGCGGCTGGGCGCGGATACGGTCACCGTCGTATACCGCCGCTCCCGTGCCGAAATGCCCGCGCGTAAAGAGGAGATAGAACACGCCGAGGAAGAAGGCATACGCTTCGAGCTTCTGACCTCTCCCGTCGCCGTTTTGGGCAAGACGGAAGTCGAAGGGCTAAAGCTTATCAGAATGCGTCTCGGCGAACCCGACGAGCGCGGCCGCCGCCGTCCGATATCGGTGGAAGGAAGCGAATTCGAGATAACTTGCGACCAAGTCATAATGGCGCTCGGCACCTCCCCGAACCCTATACTGAAGCGCTCCGCTCCCGAGCTCGAAACGGACGCGCGCGGCGTCATCAAAGTGGACGAGAACGGCGCGACTAACATACCGCGGGTCTATGCCGGCGGCGACGCGGCTACCGGCGCGGCGACGGTGATACTCGCAATGGCAGCGGGGAAGCGCGCCGCTAGGTCGATTGATCTCTTTGCCGAAAAGATGTAAATTAATTGCTTTTTAAGGAACTTATAAGCAATGTAATGAAAAAGGGTTCATTCGTTTGAATGAACTTTTTTTCATAAGGTGGGATCGAATTCGTCAAAGAGATCAATCACCGTCATCTTGCCGCATCTTTGCGGCTCTTTTCCGCAAAAGTAAACCCTCTGTTTGGGACCCAAACAGAGGCGCGGACGGGATATAGCCCGCTATTATCCCGCCCGCGTTTCGCGCAAAATAGCTCGCAAATCTACGACAATCTGCCGCCGAGTATGCTGTTCGTGGCGACAAAATACACATCAATTGATCTCTTTGCCGATAATATGTAATTGAATTGCTTTGTAAGGAGCTTACAAGCAAAGTAATGGAAAAGAGTGCATTCGTCCGAATGCGCTTTTTTTCATAAGGATAATGATTATTTCGGCAAAGAGATCAATACCACCGCTTTACCGCGTCTTTCGGGCTTTTGATACCGATTCAAACAAGTGCTCATATGGTTTTGAGGGGCAGATACGCCCAAATTCTACGCGCTGACCCACTAGCACGTACCGCTGCGGGTACGAGCGTCGGGGACATCGCTTGCCTTTGAACGTATCTGCCTCCTCAAAACTGCTACGCACTTCGGGAGGAATGAAAGTCATTGCTCCCGAAGCATATTCGACTTGTTCTCATCGGTATTGACTTCCTAATATGCTTTTATTTTGGGGCGGCTCGGTCGAGTATGTTCATACACTACCCTCGCCGTTTCCCTCAAAATATCTCCGAAATCCACGGCAAATCGGTGCTATACACCTCATTCGAAAAAAACACTAGTACAAAGGAACTGCTGTTCACGGCTGAAGCAAATCGGCGCTATGCACGCTCTACATGGCGATAAAATACATAGTGAACTGTATTTTTCTTTCGTAGACTGCACACAAAACCATGAACAGCAGTCCGCTTTTATTAGTGTTTTCCCTTACATATGTGTTTGGCACCGATTTGCAGACTATTTTAGCGCATTCGCGCCAGGTTTGCGTTCGCAAACTAGTGTCGTATCGCACGAAACGCAGGCGGCGCTATAGCGGGACTATGCGCCGTCCGCGCCCCGTTTTGGTCTCCAAAACGAGGTGATATTAAAGGCTTTAAGTAATTTCGTGCGATACGGCGGGGGAAAAGACCCGTATATGTGTTTGCCCTTAAAGGAGACTACAGTCCACTGTGTATTTTGTCGCCGTGGTAAGCATACTTGGCGCCGATTTGCCGTGGATTTCGGAGCTATTTTGCGGGAAACGGCGAGGGAAGTGTATAGCATACTCGACCGAGCCGCCCCTGTTTGGTCTCCAAACAGGGGTCGGAGATTTCACGCAAAAGAGCCCGAAAGATGCGGTAAAGCGGTGGTATTGATTTCTTTGCCGAAAATCATTTAACCTTATGAAAAAAAGGCACATTCGGTCGAATGCACCATTTTTCGTTTCATTGCTTATAAGTTCCTTTCAAAGCAATTAAATTATCTTCTTTTCGGCAAAGAAATCAATTTATCTTTCCTCTCGGAAATAGGAGAGGCCCAGTGCCGCCGGCGGCTGGGATTCGCGGCGGTTGACGATACTCGTTATCACCAACACTATTATCGTTACCGCATATGGGACCATCTTCACCAATTCCTGTATGGAGAAATTAACGCCCGCATAAGTCGGCAGAATATACAGCGCGCCGAACAATATCGAACCGAGTATTCCCCAATTCGGCTTCCACACGGAGAATATGACGAGTGCAACCGCAAGCCATCCCATGGCGTCTATGGAATATTCCCATGAGCCGTACAGATAGTCCATTATATAGAACAGACCGCCGAGCCCGGATACGGCTCCGCCAAGCACGCACGAAACATATTTGTATCCGGTAACGTTTATACCCGCGGCGTCCGCGGTGGCAGGGTTTTCCCCTATCGCGGTAAGGTTCAGTCCCGTGCGCGTTTTCTTCATCACAAAGGCCACTATAAGAGCCAAAACTATTGCGGAATACACCAAAACGCCGTGGGAGAGGAATATCGACGAAAACCAATCGGAAGCCGGGCTGATCGGAGCGGTATATTTTGCCGCAAGGTAGTTGAACCCCGTTCTGTCGACATAAGTAATGAAAAAGTTTGTCGCGCCGGCGCCGAAAGTTGTTATCGCGAGACCCGTTACGTTTTGATTGCACCTAAGCGTTATCGTCAAAAACCCGTACAGAAGCCCTCCGAGCCCTGCAAATATCATTGCGAATATCACGCCCGTCATCACCGCGGAAAAGCCGTTGATGAGCGCGGGATCGCTCCCGATGGAATTCAGATAGATCCTGCTGCCTACGCACCCGCCGAGTGCCCCCAGACACATGATACCCGGCGTTCCGAGATTAAGGTGTCCCGATTTTTCTGTGATCGTTTCGCCCGTCGAGCCGAACAGGAATATGGTCGAAAATCTGATGGCGTTCCTCAGGAAGGTTAGAAACATTTATTTGCCCTCCTTTTTTCTGAATTTGACCTTATAGTTGATAAAGAATTCGCAAGCTATTATCAACAGGAAGAACAACCCCACAACAATGTCCTCGAAAGCGGCGGTGTCGCCCAAACGCATGGAGTTTGCCGCCTGCGACGAACCCCTTTCCAGGAATACGACCAAGAGGGTCACAAAGACCATTGCAACGGGACTGAACTTGGACAGCCATGAAACAAGTATCGCGGTAAATCCCCTGCCGCCGACGAGCGTTCCGTTGACCGTGGGCGTGGGGGAGCCGCCGACAAGCAAAAATCCCGCGAAACCGCACATCACTCCCGAAAAGATCATCGTGCGGATGATGACTTTTTTGACGTTTATGCCTATATATTTCGCTGTATTGACCGATTCGCCCACGACCTCGAGCTCGTAGCCGTGTTTGGAAAATTTGAGATATATGAAGACTATAACGGTAAGTACAGTGACGAATACGACGTTTTGAATATATTCGAGTCCGAAAAGCCCGTCGAAACTGCCGTAGTTCAATACTCCGAGTGTACCGGATCCGTCCTTTGCCCAAGCGTTGACCGAAAACAGCACAAGCTGGGTCGCCACATAGTTCATCATCAACGTGAACAGCGTTTCGTTAGTGCCCCATTGCGCTTTGAATATCGCGGGAATGGCGCCCCAAACAGCGCCCGCCAGGATACTTGCTGCAAGCATTACGAGTATCAACACCGCATTCGGTACCTTGCCGCCGAGATACATTATAACTGTGACGGAAGCAAGGGCGGCTATAAGGGTCTGCCCCTCGGCGCCGATGTTCCAGAAGCGCATCTTGAATGCCGGAGTCACCGCGAGGGAGATACACATCAATATCGCCCAGCTTTGGAACAATACCTGTATCCTCCACGTCGATCCGAAAGCCCCGCGGAAAAGCTGTTCGTAGAAGCCGATAAAATTCGACCCGTCCGTTAACACCGCGCAGACGATGCCGGATAGCAGCAATGCCGCCGCGACCGTGACTATGCGGATGAGCCATTTTTTCCATGTCGCGATATCCGTCCTTTTTACAAGGTGGAAAAGCGGCTCCTTATGATGTTTTACATTCCCGCCTGCGGCTGCAGTTTTCAAACTCATAGAGCCTCCTCCGTGGCGCCGTTTTCGCCGCCGTGTAATTTCGTCATCATCAAACCTATTTCCTCTTTCTTAGCGCCTCTGCCGTCCACTATTCCGCTCACTTTGCCTGCGCAAAGCACCAAAATGCGGTCGCAAAGTTCTATAAGCACATCCAGATCCTCGCCCACATATATGACCGCGACGCCCTTTTCCTTCTGTTCGTTCAAAAGGCGGTAGATCATGTAGGAGGAGTTTATATCCAAGCCCCTCACGGGATACGCCGCCATCAAGACCGTCGGCGCCGCCGCTATCTCGCGCCCGACCAATACCTTTTGTACGTTTCCGCCGGAAAGCCTTCTGACCGGGGTCCTGACGCCGGGGGTATTGACGTGGAGCCTTCCCACGATGTCCTCGGCGAGGTGCTTGGGATTTTTCCTGTCCACAAACAGCGAATGCCCCTTTTGGTAGGATCTAAGCATCATGTTGTCGACAAGGTCCATGTTCCCCACAAGCCCCATTCCCAGTCTGTCCTCGGGCACGAACGAAAGCCTGACGCCGAGGTCGCGTATCTCGACGGGCGTTTTTTGCATAAGGTCGACGGCGGCGTCCTCTTTTGCGGGATCGAAGTAGATTATATCGCCGCCCGCCGTCTTTTGAAGCCCCGCGATGGATTCGAGAAGTTCGCGTTGTCCCGATCCGGCGATACCCGCGATACCCAAAATCTCGCCGGAGCGCGCCGTAAACGACACGCCGTCCAGCGCCTTTATACCGTCGCGGTTGACGACCGTAAGGTCGGTCACGGTCAATCTGTCCTTGGGATCCACGGGTTCGGCGCGGTCGATGTTGAGGTCCACTTTTTCGCCGACCATCATCTCTGTCAGCGCCTTTTCGTTCGTTTCGGCGGTATTTACCGTGGCGATGTGCTCGCCCTTTCTTAGGACCGCGACCCTGTCGGATATCGCCATGACTTCGTTTAATTTATGCGTTATGATGATAATGGATTTGCCGTCGTCGCGCATGCGGCGAAGGATAGCGAAAAGCTTGTCTATCTCCTGCGGAGTAAGTACCGCCGTAGGCTCGTCGAGTATCAATATCTCCGCGCCGCGGTACAACACTTTTATTATCTCGACAGTCTGTTTTTCGGAAACGGACATGTCGTAAATTTTCTTTTTAAGGTCTATTTCGAATCCGTATTTCGCGGCTATCGTCTCTATCCTGGCGGAGCGCGATTTGGAAAGATAATCGAATTTAATTTTTTTGCCGAGTTTTATGAAGGGAAGCGCCGTAAGTTTCAGCCCGAGCTTCAGCCCCCACAAAAATTTTTCGTTTCCTTTTACGGGTTTTATGCCGTTCGCTTCGGCGATGATTTTTTCGCCCTCTTCCTTTACGGAATACGGGGGCATATGCTCGCCCAAAATAATGTTGTCCGTCGCGGTAAACACGTCGACCAGCTTGAAGTGCTGGTGTATCATGCCTATCTTCAGCGCGAAAGCGTCCTTAGGCGAACGTATGACGACTTCCTTCCCGTCCGCAAGGATATGCCCCTCGTCCGGGAAATATATGCCGCTAATCATGTTCATCAGCGTAGTCTTGCCGCTGCCGTTTTCCCCGAGGAGCGATAGTATCTCGCCGCGATACAGCTCGAGGTTCACGTCTTTATTAGCCACGACTTCGCCGAACGTTTTTGTGATGTGCCTTAATTCCAGCGCAATTGTTTTGTCCAAGGTCTCCTCCCCGCGGCAGCGCGCCTAGGTCGTAAAATAGTTACAAGACGGGGCGTGCCCGCCCCGTCTTGTATATCGATGTTGTTAGGATTAGAATTTCTGGTTCAACAGGGTGATGCCGTCGATCCTGACATCGAAGTAAGGAGCCGAACGATATGCGCTCTCTTCGAATACGCCGTTTGCGACGACCTGGGTGTCGGCAGCGAAAGCTTCGTCATAGTTGACATCCGCCATATAAGCCGTCAATACGCCATTATCAACGGTCGCGTTTACATTCAAGGTATCGGTCTTGGTGACCGTGAAATTCGCGGTGTTGAACACTTCCAACGTACCTGCGATGAGCTTCTCTCTGGCGGCGTTGATGGCGTCCTGTGTGCCCGCGGCTGCGGCGGCGCCCACATCGGTCAGAACTACAGCGCCGTTCTCGAGCGTTCCGGTCCAGTCGGCGGCGATGGCTTCACCGTTTTGTACCTGGGTGATCATATAGTTGAAGTACGGCACCCAGTTGATCCTCGAAGATACGATGAAGGTGTCGGGGCAGGACGCCTCGGTGCTTCCGTTATAGGAAACATTCGGGATATCCTCCTGCTCGCAAGCGGAAGGAGCGCCCATGGAATCGGCGTGCTGGCTTATGAGATTCGCGCCGCGGCTGATCAGAAGGCTCGCGCCCTCTCTTTCAGCGGTCTCGTCGTACCAGGAGCCGGTGAAGGTCACTTCCATCGTGACATTGGGAACGATCGATTTGACGCCGAGATAGAAGGAGGTATATCCGGAGATAACTTCGGCATAGGTGTATGCGCCAACATAGCCGATCTTCGCCTCTTCATCGGTAAGCGCGTCGTTTTCATCCCCGTACATATCAACGAGTTTCATACCCGCGGCTATACCGGCAAGGTATCTGCCCTCATAAATGGAAGCGAATGCATTGTGGTAATTAGCAACGCCCTCGGTGTGCGCCCTGGTACCGGTAGCGTGGCAGAACTGCACGTCGGGGAATTCACGCGCCGCCTGGAGCATATATTGCTCGTGACCGAAAGAGTCAGCGAAGATTATATCGCAGCCCTCGTCGACGAGGTCGCGCGCGGCGTTATAGCATTCTTCGGATTCGGGAACGTTGGTCCTGAAAAGTACCTGAGAATCGCTGAGTCCGAGAGCCGAGGTCGCCTCCCTCGCGGCGTCTATGAAGTTCTTGTCATAGGTGCTGCTTTCGTCGTGCAGGAAGATGAAGCCGACTTTGAACTCATCTTCGGGATCGCACGCGACGAGAGCAACTCCGACAGCCGCCAAAAGCGCCACGATCAGCACAAGTGCCAAAACCTTTTTAAGTTTCATTTGGATTTACCTCCGTAAGTATTTTTGTTCGGCAAAGCCGTTTTTTCAAAAACGAAAAACGCCATACTCCGTTTGGGCGTATGACGTCGTTATGCGCGGTATCCCGCTCTCGAGGGCGCGGCACACTGATATGCCGTACGACCCTGAGACAAAGTAAAGCACAATATGAAATTAAATTGCTTCCCTGCTCTCACGGGCGTATCCTCCTCGAGTCGTATTATCGATATACCTATTTTAATGAAAGCGGAAAGTATTGTCAAACATTTTGGGGGAGTAAATTTTTTGTTCGCTATATGATAAGAAAAATATTTACTTTACATTTACGCATGGACTTTATTCTTTGTTCACGCTGAAGCTCACGCCCATATTTATATAGATATGTATAAAATTTTCGCGAACAAAAAATTCGGCGCTCGGAGCGATATTCAGGCTCTTTTCCATGAAATCTGTGACCCTCGTTTGGAGACCAAACGAGGGCGGCTCGGTCGAGTATGCTATACACTTCCCTCACCGTTTCACGGAAAATAGCCCTGAATCTCATCCCCGATCGCCGCCATACACCCCTTCCGCGCCTTTTTCCTTGTAAATTCTTCTCGTTTTATTTTGTTCGCTATATGATAAGAAAAATATTTACTTTACATTTACGCATGGACTTTATTCTTTGTTCGCCATACACCCCTTCCGCGCCATCTGCCTTGTAAATTCTTCTCGTTTTATTTTGTTCGCCAAATAATGGAAAATTTATTTACTATACATTTACGCAACAACCTTAAGTTGGTTCAAGCTCTATGCTACGCGCATTCTTTTTTTACATGGTAAATTAAATTCGGCGAACAAAAAATTCGGCGCTCGGAGCGTTGCTCCGCCGAATGGCGGCGCAGTGATATAATTCCGCAAGCGGAATAGTGAAATAACGCGCCCGAATGGTAGGAAGTAAAGCCGTAACGGGCGCGTTGTGAAATAAATCGACACTATAAATTTATGAAGTTAAATCAACTTTCCAAAGTGTCGATTTGTGAAATAAAATCCGCTAGAAGTTTTACAGAATGCTCAAATAAAAAAATACAGCATATCCACTCATGCTATCGTCCGCGGATTTTGTTCAGGGTCGCTACGCTCCGACTTTTTGTGTCGGCTCAGCTAAAATTTTACTATGCTACGGCGCGTCTCACGAATACATACATTGAAAAGCGGTTTGCTAAGACCCTCCGGGTATTAGCGGCACCGCCTTTCTTCGTCTGTATCCGAGATCCATCACCGTATCACAGCAAAATTTTAGCTTCACCGACACTGTGCTTCCTAATAATCTAATGCTGAAATGCATGAGCTGCCGCAATCATTTAAGTGCCACAAGCCAAAAGCTTCCGACGGCGCCGTGGGTGGGCGGGGCTTCAATCTAAAGACCGATTTACTATAACATTGAACAGCTGTTTGCTTATACTAGTGTTTTCCCCTAAAGGCGAATACAGTCCACTATGTATTTTGTCGCCATGAATAGCATACTTAGCGCCGATTTGCCGTGGATTTCGGAGCTATTTTTTTCGAAACAAGGACAGCGCGTATAGCATACGCGCCGACGCTGCCCCCGTTTGGTCTCCAAAGCGGGGGTCGAAGATTTCGGAAAAAAGAGCCCGAAAGACGCGGTAAAGCGGTGGCAAATTGATTTCTTTGCCGAATCAGATCCCACCTTATGAAAAAAGCGCATTCGGTCGAATGCACTCTTTTTTACTACTTGGCTTTTTAGTTCCTTTCAAAGCATTAAATTATCATCTTTTCGGCAAAGAAATCAATAACATCCCGGGGTGCGTATAATATGGGTGCCTGCGCGGAGCGCCTGCTGTAGGCATTGTTCGGGGTCGAGCCCTTTCGCAACACCCGCAGCATAGCCCCCGAGGAACGCGTCGCCCGCGCCTGTTGCGTCGATACAGGTTGCTTTTTCGGCGGATACGGTTACCGAAACGCCGTTTTTAAGATACATCGCACCTCTTTCCGCCAGCGTTATGACGGGATACGGCACTATGTCCGAAAGCCGTTTCAAAGCCTCTTCCGCGCTCTCGGCTAAAGTCAGAAGTTTTGCCTCGCGCTCGTTCGGGAAATAATAATCCAAAACTGCAAGGGTATCACGATACTCACGGATATTCATATTCTCGTCGTAGCCGAAATCGCCGACTATGACGCTCCCCTCTTTTTTGAGCTTGCGGTAGACGTCGAGATATTTTCCGCGTTCCGCTATAACGACCGCGGAGCCGCTGAGAGCGGCATACACCTCCTTGGAGTCGGCGGTACACGGTTCGGAGCGCGTGACGAACGTCCGCTCGTTCCCAACCGGCATGACCGCGGTGACGTTTATCCCCGAGCCTTCGCCCGTCATCAAATTTATAAAAGGTATCTCCTTCGCCGCAAGTTCTTTCAGAATGAAATCCGAAAAAAAGCTCTCCCCCAGATATCCCGCGAATTTTATATCGGCGCCGAAACGCTTCGCGGCATATAGAGAGGACGGCACGCCGCCGCCGAGCCTGACCGAAAAATCGCCGGCGAACAGTTCCTCGCCCGCTTCGGGAAGCCTTTTGAGCCCCGAAAACACGAGGTCTACGTTTATCATGCCTACACCGGCTACCGTGTTTTTAATTATCTTCGTATTCGACATATGGACGGTTCAATTCAATATACTTTTCGGCGAGTATCTCCGCCTTGTCATCGGGAACAAGCGGATTCAGCGAAAGCGCTTTTATAACGGCGCTTTTCGACCTGAAGCGAAGCGCTTGGGCTGCCGCCCTTTCGAATTTTTTCATTTCGGATATGATATCGGCGCATTCTTCGGGAATGTTTTCGAACCTGTGCGGCACTACTCCGTCCGCGGAAACGGTCACGCTGAATTCGCCTGTCTCCTCGCTCTTCAGGCACCCGAGGGCGCCGCGCGAAGGGCAGGAGAGGATCATATCCTCGGGTACACCGCTTTTTTCTATCTCTATAAACCGGAGCGCGACGGAGGCGTATCCGCCTTTTTCGGGGGAAAGCGGATCGAACGCCCAACGTTTTAGACGTTTTTTCCCCGTTTCGAGCGACATATACGCGTTCTCGCGTGCACCGTGGTATTTCGAAAAGATCTTCAGCGCTTCGTCATAGTTTTTATATGTATCGCCGAGTTTTATAAGCTCCGCGGTCATGGCGCGGTTGAGCCTTTCTATGAGCGCGCCGCGAAGCTCCTTGGCTTTCATCATGTTCCGAAGCGCCTTTTCGGGATAAAAATAATAGTACAGATACTCGTTGGGGATGTATCCGCGGCGGACGATGTCGTCCGGCTCGAAAAACGCGAGCTCCGTTTTCTCGTAGGCGGCGGGATCGTTTATTATCCTATCCGTAACGTCCCTTCCGTCCAGCGTTATCGAAGCGAAAAAGGAAAGGTGGTTGAGCCCGTACACTTCCCCCTTCAATCTTCCTTCGCCGAGCCCCAAAAGTTTTTCGAAGGAATCGAGCATCCCCGTCGGCGCGTCGCATATGCCGTATTGAAAGTCGTAGCCCGCCTCCGAGAGCGCCTCTGTGACAATGCCCACGGGATTCGTGAAATTGAATATTTTGAAGTTCTCCGCCGCATTGCTCCGCGCCTCACGGCATATATCTTCCAGCGCGGGATAGGTGCGCATCGCAAACGACAGCCCCGCGGCGCCCACGGTCTCCTGCGCGATAACGCCTTCCGCAATGGTCAGCGACTCCTCCGCACGGCGCATACCGTCGCCGCCCGGGCGTATCGTGGTGATGATATAATCGGCTCCCGATATAGCCTCGGAATTGTCGGTCGTAAGCGTGAATTTGAGTTCGGGCGCATTGAGATACGCCGTCTTTTTCGCCATTTTTCCGTAGATATCGAGTTTTACCGGGTCGGTGTCGGAAAACGCGACTTCCGTCACGCCGAGCTTTCCCGCCGCCTGTGAAATGGATTTTGCAAGGAACGGGCTTCTGACCCCGCCGCCGCCTATTACCGCTATTTTCATAAAACAATGATATCACAAATCCCGGCGATCGCAAAGATTATTTGTCCTTTCGCCGAGCGGAATATTGACTGTAACGCGCGCGTAATATATAATTTATCTGTTATTTGATAAAAATGCGGAAGGGTACGCAATGGACTCTGTTTCAAAATGGCTTAATGAGATCGACCGTACCATAGAAAACGGTAAATACAAAGACGATTGGGAAAGTCTTTCGACCTACCCCGTCGCCGAATGGTACGCGGCGGCGAAGTTCGGTATATTCATACACTGGGGCGCATATTCCGTTCCCGCATACAAGACGGAATGGTACCCCCGGCAGATGTACTACCGCTCAAATCCCGTATACGCGCACCACAAAAAGACGTACGGTACGGATTTTCCGTACAGAATGTTCATCGATATGTTCACCGCTCCCCTGTTCGACGCGGACAAGTGGATGAGCGCGATAAAAAACTCGGGCGCGCGCTTCGTCATGCCGGTCGCGGAGCACCACGACGGATATAAAATGTACTCGAGCCGCTTAAGCCGCTGGACCACCGAAAAACAGGCGATGCACCGCGACGTTTTGGGCGAATTGAAAGAAACCGCCGAGAGGTACGGTCTTGAGTTTGCGACATCGTCGCACCGCGCCGAACATTACTGGTTCATGAACGGCGCCGCCACCCTCGACACGGTCACCGAAGAGCGCGACCCCGAATACGCCGATTTCTACGGCCCGTTGGCACACGTCAATACAAAAAACGATCTGAAAGCGATGCTGGACGGCGAAAAGAATATCGTTCCGTCGCGGGAATGGATGGAGGAGTGGCTCGCGCATACCGCGGAGCTTGTCACTGATTACCGCCCGTCGGGTATATATTTCGATTGGTGGGTGCACCACCCCGCGTTCCGCCCGTATATGAAAAAGTTCATGGCGTATTATTACAACAAAAGCGCGGAATGGGGCAAAGAAGTCGTCGTTCAATACAAAAACGACGCCGCCATGTACGGCTCCGCCATATACGACAGGGAGCGCGGACAAATGGACACCGTCATGCCGCGCGTATGGCAGAGCGATACCGCGACCTCGAAAAACGCTTGGTGCCATACTACGACGAACCGTTACAAAACGCCCGCGGAGATCGCCCGCGCGATGGCGGACGTCCTCTCCAAAAACGGCGTGTTCGTGCTGAATATAGGTCCGAAAGCGGACGGCACTCTCGCCCCGGAGGACGAAAATATCCTTGCCTCGCTCGGCGAATGGACAAGGGCGAACAGTAACGCCCTCTTCGGCGCCGTCCCCTACCGCATAACGGGTGAAGGCAAAAAATTCAAGCTGAAAGGATTCAAGGAAAACCTGAATTACTCCTCTCGCGATTTCAGATATACCTATAGACCATGCCATATCTATGCGTTCGCATTGAAACCGAATAAAAGCGGCGTTTATAAATTGACTAAACTGAACCGCGACCGCGATAATTTCGCGTTTACGATAAAGAGCGTAACACTGCTCGCGTCGGGAGAAAAACTCGAATGGAAGCATACGCGAAACGCTTTGACTATAAAGACCGCCCCTCCTTCCTCCCCCATGCCGCTCGTCCTCGACATTGAAATTGATTGATTTCTTTGCGTAAATTGATCGATTGCCGAATGAAATGGGGCAAGCGGTCAATTCCTAAAAACCGAATTCTGAAACGAGAAGTCCGTTCTTTGAACGGGCTTTTCTTTCATAAGGATATTTTGATCGTCGGCAATCGATCAATACCACCGCTTTGCGCCTCTTTTCCGCCGTATCGCACGAAATTACTTAAAGCCTTTAATATCACCCCGTTTTGGAGACCAAAACGAGGCGCGAGCGGCGCATAGTCCCGCTATAGCGCCGCCCGCGTTTCGTGCGATACGACGCAAAATAGTCTGCAAATCGGCGCTATACACCTATGTAAGGGTAAACACTAGTATCGGCAAACTGCTGTTCATGGCTATAGTCCCGCTATTATCCCGTCCGCGTTTCGCGCAAAATAGCCTCGAAATCCACGGCAATTCGGCGCCGAGTATGCTGTTCGTGGCGACAAAATACATAGTGGGCTGTATTCTCCTTTCATGAAAAACACTTATATTCGCAAATTGCTATTAATGGTATCCGAGAAAAGAATATAAGGAAGTCCCGTGTCGGTGAAGAAAAAATTTTGGCATGAGGCGGCAGTGGATTTTTTGTTGCGGCGAAGGAAAACGGCGACGTTAATACTCGTAGAGTCTTAACTAGACGTTTTTCAAAGCCGCAGCGGAAAAGACGCGCCGCATTGTGTCAAAATTTTTGATGAGCCGACACAAAAAAGTGCTCCGCTAACGCTCCGCGCGCCTCCCCCGTTAAAATGGCTTGGGGATATGCTGTTAAATGAATAATATGCTTTGGGCATTACGGGAAAGGAAAAAACTATACTCATAAATCAAAGTTTTTCACATTTTTCCCCGCTTAACACTAGAAAAGACTTTTGATTTAAGGCAGTACAAGGCTTTAACACAAAAGAGCTACTTCATTGTAAAGCCCATACCCACTAAGTCCCCATATCACCACATGGGGCGGGTGGGCGGGACATCAATCTAAAGACCGATTTACTATAACATTGAACAGCGGTTTGCTTATACTAGTGTTTTCCCCTAAAGGCGAATACAGTCCACTATGTATTTTGTCGCCAAGAAGAGCGTGTATAGCGCCGATTTGCCGTGGATTTCGAGGCTATTTTTTTCGAAACAAGGACAGCGCGTATAGCATACGCGCCGACGCTGCCCCCGTTTGGTCTCCAAAGCGGGGGTCGTATATTTCGAAAAAAAGAGCCCGAAAGACGCGGTAAAGCGGTGGGTAAATTGATTTCTTTGCCGAATATATTTTCACCTTATGAAAAAAGGCACATTCGAGCGAATGCACCATTTTTCATTACTCTGCTTTTAAGTTCCTTTCAAAGCAATTTTTTTATATCTCTTTCGGCAAAGAAATCAATTTACCGTTCAAAAAGACGCTACCTAATGTTGCGGTAAGGGTTTCGTTTTCGAACACCGCCGCGCAGTCGTTTTCCACGGCGTAGTGGGGTTTGGGATGCGACAAAGCTATCTCGTCGAACTCCTTACGTTCGTTGTAATGCGGAGTCATCAATCCGTCTATGACCCCGAGCCCGGGGACGACGGCGAAGCGGCTGTCGGTGAACCGGGCGGAGTCGGTATACATTTCCTTGAACCAGCATATCGCGCCTGCGGAGAGTCCCGCGAGGACGGTGCCGGAGCGGTATGCCTCGAGTATCGGTTCGGTAAACCCCTTTTCGCGCCACACGTCCAGCATATACAGGGTATCCCCGCCGCCGACGTATATGAGGTCCGCCTCCGCCACCTTTTCGAGGGTATGTTCCATGGGGACGTCCTTTTTGGTGAGCAGCGCGACTTCGGCTTTTATATCGAACAGCGAGGTGTAAATTTTGCGGAAAGAGTTGAAGTACGGCAGCGAATCGTGGCTGGCGGTGCCCACGAAAAGCGCGCGCCCGCGAAAGGGCGCGGCGCGCTTTTTTACAAGGGATGCGATATGCCTGTCTATTTCGACGGTGGTTTTGGTCCTGAGCTCGCCGCCGCCGATCGCTACTATCGTGCGCGGCATCAGGCTAAGGAGAACCTTTCGATGATCTCCTCATGGGAGACCTCGACGTATACGTCGTCC
Organism: uncultured Clostridia bacterium; assembly: GCA_944331875.1. Lineage (GTDB taxonomy): Bacteria > Bacillota > Clostridia > Christensenellales > DTU072 > Stercoripulliclostridium_A. The sequence continues at coordinate 52,093 of CALVJA010000006.1, forward strand.
GCCGTCGTGACTGTCGAGGCGCCCGCGGTCATGCGGAACGCTTTTCCCGTCAAAGACCTCATCTCCGCGGTCGGGAGCGCGTCGGCATAGGCTATCTTTTCGGCGTCGGTCAGGTTCCCTCCGGGATAATAGCGCATAATGGATACCTGCGAGTACTGTCTGACCGCCACATGCGCCTCGCTAATCGATTTTGTATAGTCGCCGTATCCGGGCGCGTTATAAAGGGGGTCCATCAAAACATACGCGACGGAATCGAGAAGCAGTCCCCTGTCCTCGGCATTAAGCGCAAGGTGCAGCGGGCTCCCGTCATACGAATAATAATCGATGACGACCCCTTTTACGGACAGGTACCTGAGCGCTTCCACGACCGCGCGTCCCGCCCTGTCTCCGGGCATGGGCTTACCGGACCAGCGTACCGTCAGTCCCCTTTCCGCCATATCGAGTACCAGATCTCCGACCTCCAGGAAAGCGCCGAAGAAGGTGTCGTCCATCGTCATTCTGTCGGGGAGTTTGTCCGCGGATATCTGCGGAGAGTCGCCCGTAGATATCTCGTACAGCAAAAACGCCGCCGCGGATACCAGCTCGCCGCCCATGGAATGCCCGGTAAAGCGTATCTCCTCTTTGCCGTAATCGTCGGGAAGAAGCTCGACCGCCCTCAGGTAATCCCCTACGAACAGCTCCGCCACGGAGTACTCGATGGGATCGTTGTGGTATCTTCCGTCGGAAGAGCACCACCTGACGTTGGCGGAACCGTTCGTCGCCCACACTTTCGCTTCTATCGCCGTGAAATTTACGGACTCGGCGGTGAACCTGTGCCAATTGTAAACGCCGACGTTCCAGCCCTTTTCCAGCCACAGCGCCAGCGTGCGGAGCGTATCGTAATCCCATCCGTCCTCTTCGTCAAGTCCCAACTCTTCCAAATTGCCGATATCGGTATTGACGTAATATTTTTCGGTGTTAATATACCCGTCCATCATCATGCCGTGCACGTTTATGACAGTGGGTTTGGAGGTATCAACGAGCGCCGCGCCCTCGGCGGTGTCCGCCGGTACCCATTCCACATCGTGCGTAACGGGGTCGTAACGGCACCAGAACAGCCCCAGCTCGTTCAGGTCGGGGTCGTCGCCCTTGTCCAGATACACCTCCGTTTTATAATCGGGGTAGACTTCGGCGAACATCGCCTCGTCCAACTCCGCCAAAACGTCCGTATCCGTATCGGCTTCGTCGTTTTTGAGCTCCACTCCGATCACCGCTCCCGCCACGGCTATTGCCGCGACCAAAACTATTACGACGATAAGTTTCAATATTTTCATACCCGTCCTCCGATCCCGCGTCGTTTACCAGCGCGGACGTTTGAATATCTTTTCCTCTTCCGGGATATCCACCGCTATCGTGCCGCCGGGGTTCATGATGTCGTCCGGATCGAAATGCTGTTTCAGGCACCTTAAAATATCCATTTGGTTACCCCCGAGGAAGCCTTCCAGCCACGGTGCAAACATCTTGCCGATGCCGTGGTGGTGAGATATAGCGGCGCCCGAAGCCTGGATATGGTCGAGTATCCCGCGGTGGTACTGCAGGTAATCGTCCAGCTCGCTCATCTTCGTGATAAAGATGAAATAGAGGTTCGCTCCCTGCGGGTACGCGTGCGACATATGCGTGGTGCATATCGTATTCGGGCGCGATTTGCAGTAGGCACGGACGAATTTATGCACATAGTCCATGTTGTCCCAGTTCACCGTGCATTCCAAAGTATCGGTCATTATCCCGAAATCCTGCATGGAGTCCCTGAGATACGGGTCTTTGAATCGTCCCTTTTCCCAACCGTTCACCGGGAAAGCGCCGAGCCCCAGCGCGCCGTAGGCGTGACAGATCTTGCGCACCTGGCGCGCCTGGTTTCTGGCAAAGCCTTTCTCGCCCTCGGACCAGCCGAGGAACAGGCACTTACCCTCGCCGTGTATGTCGCCTTCAAGCGATTTATTGATGTCGAACTGCGGATAGCCGAGGGCGTTGAACAGTTTCAGCGCGCCCGGTATCTCGTCCACGCCGTACAGCCTGAGCATAAGCTCCGTTTCCTCCGGGTCGGAAAGGCGGAACACGCTCGGCATACCGAATTCGCCCTGCATTATCTCGCGTGCCGCCGCCTGCGCGTCCGCCCAGCTTTTGAACAGATAACTGAATTTGACGCGGTTTTCGGGCATATACCTGAAAAAGCGAAGCGTGACGTGCGTCAAAACCCCGAAAGCGCCCTCGGAGCCCATCATTATCTGATTGATATCGGGTCCGCACGCTTTTGCGGCGTAGTCGTCCGTTTTTATAGTTCCGACGGGGGTGGCGTACTCCTGTCCCAGCACTATGTGCTCGATCTTTCCGTAATAGGTGGAGTTCTGACCCGCGCCGCGCGTCACCGTCCAGCCGCCTACCGAGGAATATTCGAAGGACTGCGGAAAGTGCCCGCAGGTATACGCGCGCTTGGCGCCGAATTCGCTGACGGCGTTGTTCAGATGTTCCTCCAGCTGCGGCCCCGACATACCCGCTTCCACGGTTATGGTCTGATTTATCTCGTTGAACGCGATGACCTTGTTGAAATTGAGGCGCATATCCAGCGAAACGCCGCCGCGCATACATTCCACGCCGCGGGTCACCGAAGATCCGCCCCCGTAAACGTAAAGCGGTATCTTGTGCTCCGTCACATAGGCGACTATCTTTTCGATCTGCTCCTTGTTCTCGGGATACAGGACGACGTCGGGGATGTTTTCTATTACTTTTTTCCTAAGGCGCATGAGGTCGTGCATCGTCTTGCCGTAAGCGACGGAAAGGCGCGCGTAATCGTCGGTCCTCACGTTTTTTTCGCCCACTATCGCTTTGAGGTCGGATATGACCTCGTCGGATAGGTTTACGGGAACGTCGAATTCGACTTTGTCGTATCCCGTTTCCCTGGGCTCGCGGAAATCGTCGTCGGTCATCTTGAAGATCTCTTTCATCATCTTGTATAACGACTCTTTCGGCACTTTCGTTTCCGTGTGGTGCCCCCATTTGAAAATGGAACGATACGATCCTTCGGGCGCCCTTTCTTCTATCCACGGCGGGCGGAAGCCTTTGTACGGTTTAGACATATATTTCTCCTTTTTTCAGTTTTTTTATCCTCTTATATACCGGTCGGAGACGACGGTATATCGGACAATAGACTTTTTCGAATATGCGCGCGTATTTGGCGTGCGCGTCGGGGTCGGGCTCGAAGGTGCGGCTCACGCGCACCATTTTTTCGATAGCCTCGTCGTAACCGGGATACTCCTTGAGCCCCACGAACGCGCATATCGCCGCGCCCAGTCCGCTTGTTTCGTAGGTCTGCACCCGTACTACGGGTATACCGAACATATCGGCTGTTATTTTGCACACTTCGTCCGACTGCGCTCCGCCGCCCGATACCGTTATCTTTTTTATTTTGACGCCGGCGCGCTTTTCCATCGTCTTCAATCCTTCCATCAGCGCGAAGTTTATGCCCTCTATTATCGCGCGGTAAATATGGAAAACGGTATGCCGCTCCCTGAACCCCACTATGGCGCCCAGCGCCTCGGTGCGCTTCAGCGACGGCGACCAGTACGGTTCCACCGTCAGCCCGTCCGAGCCCGGAGGTATCGTTGGCAGCATCCTGTCGAAGTCCTTTTCCGTCAATTCCTCGCCCTGGCGCCTCGCGAATTCGTTCAGGAACCATGTCAGCATCCAATATCCCCTGTACACTATCGTTTCGGGATTATACCGCCCGGGATAGACCGCGGGGTAGGCGGGAAGAAATTTATCGGGCTCGACGTATCTTTCGGTAGTAAACTGCACCGTCGCCGTCGTCCCGAACGATATCGAGGCGGTCTCCCCGTCCACCGCGCCGGTGCCGAGCGTTTCCGAGCCCTTGTCGGAACCGGACGCCACGACGGGAGTGCCCTCTTTGATCCCCGTTTCCTCCGCCGCGGCGGCGCTCACTTTCCCTATGACGGCGCCCGGCTCCACCAACGGAAACAGTTTGTCGAACCCGAAATCGCCGAATACCGGGCGCTGGATGTTATTCCGGGACATCCACCTTTTTTTCCTGTAATTAAAGGGGATATGCCCTATCATCGACGCCACCGAATCGACGACCTCGCCCGTGAGCCTGTAATTAAGCCAGGTCGAGCACTGCAGGTATTTATATGTGTTTTTCCATATCTCCGGCTCGTTCTGCTGTATCCATACGCAGCGGCATTCCCTGGCGTGTTTTTCCGCCGCGTCGCGCATACCGGCGACATTGAAACAGAACCTGGATCGAAGCGGCAGCTTCTTGAAATCGAAGTCCGCTTCGCGCCGATCGAGCCACAGCAAAGCGGGTCTCAACGGCTTCATGTCCTTATCGACGCAAATACCTACGTCACGCATCGTGGCGACCGTAACTCCTATTACGGAATCCCAAATATCGGCGTTTCGTTCCTTGAGCGTTTTGCAAGCGGAGCACAGTTTCGCCCAATACAATTCGGCGTGCTGTTCGGCGTAGCCTTTCTGGAGTGAAAAGTACGGCTCGAATTTTTCCCTAACTTTATCGATGAGCACGCCGTTTTCGTCGAACAGCATCGCCCTTGTGGACTGCGTTCCGGAATCGACGGCGAGGATCGTTTTCATAATGTATCCTCCTTCATGTCTCCGGTGGCGATGAGCGCCGCTCCCGTCCCCAGCACGTTCTCCTCGATGACCTCGCCCGGGGAGTAGCGCCTGTCCAAAACGAGCGAATTGACGTATTCGGCAAGGCGCGCTATCTCTTTTATCTTCACGTCGCCAGAGGTCCTCACGGGCTCCACGGGGTGGTCCTTGAACGATGTCGCCGCCGTACCGGTAAAGGTCCTGACGGGGTCTATGATCTCGTCCCGCGCGAATTTGACGCCTTTCGGGCACATATTGCCGCCCACGTTCAGGGTGCCGTCGGGCGCCGCGTCGACCGTGAGTAAGCAGCCGTTGGGGCATACGATACAAGTCAGAGTCCTTTCGTTCATACGCCGTCCTCCTCCAGCACTATCCTGACGGAATCCTCCGCCTCGAAAGAAAAGGGTATCCTGAGCATTTCGGGCGGGCGGACGTTCGTAACGCGCTTCGTTTGTTTTAATTCGCCGTCCGCATACAGTCTGACGACGGCTTTTTTATAGTATTTCGGCGAACGCATATAAAATATCGTCTTTTCGCCGAGAGCGGAAGCGTCTATATATTGGGGCACGACGTATTGCAGCCCCTCCGTTTCCGTTTTGATAAGGTTTCTTTCCCTTCTCTTTCCGACGTCCCTGCCCGCGGTAGCGGCGCTTTCGCTGACGTAGTCCACAAGGTCGTGCACGTGAAGCGCGTTACCCACGGAATAAAGCCCGGGAACGTCCGCGCTCATCATGTATTGATCGACGTCTATGCCCTTCGTCGCAGGCGCGGTTTTTAGCCCCAGACTCTCGTGGAGTTCGTTTTCGGGAATAAGTCCCACCGAAACCACCAGAAGGTCGCACGGCACTATCGTCTTTTCGCCTACAGGCGTCATGTTGTCGTCCACTGCGGAGACCGCGACCGCCTCCACCCTCTTTTGCCCGTAAACGTCGGTGACGGTGTGTTTCAGATGCAGCGGTATCCCGAAATCGTCCAGGCACTGCCTCAAATTTCTCTCCAGCCCGCTCGGCGTGCTTTTGGCTTCGTATACCCCGATGACTTCGGCGCCCTCCAGCGTCAGGCGCCTCGCCATTATGAGCCCGATGTCGCCCGAACCGAGTATCACGACGCGTTTTCCGGGCAGCAGTCCCTTCAGGTTGACGAAATTCTGACATGCTCCCGCGGTAAGCACTCCCGCCGGGCGCGTCCCGTGTATATCCACCTGCCTCGGGGTACGCTCGCGGCAGCCCGTGGCGAGTATGAGGCTTAAGCTCTCGTCCGAAGCCATGCCCGCCCGGGACGTCGTTTCCACCTTGAACCCGTCCGCCGTTTTGGAGATCTTCGTGACGAATGTGCCCGTTTTTATCTCGGCTCCCGCCGCCTTTGCCGCCGTTAGGGTGCGGTATGCGTATTCGGGTCCGGTCAGCTTCTCGCCGTAGCGTATGACGCCGAAACCGTCGTGTACGCACTGTTTCAATATACCGCCCGCGCGCGCCTCGCGCTCGATGACAAGGACGGTCTTCCCCGCTTCACGCGCCGCGCGCGCCGCCTCGAGCCCTGCGGGCCCCGCTCCTATCACGATGACGTCGTATCTCATACGCGCCTCCCCTTTTCGGAATAGGGCGCGACGGCACTGCCCGCTCCTTTTTTTGTCACTTCCTCGGGCGATATGCCCAGTTCTTTAGCTATTATATCGACGACCAGCGGCTGACAGAATCCGCCCTGGCATCTGCCCATGCCCGCCCTGACGCGCCTTTTGACGGCGTCGACGGAATCGACTTTCAGGGGACTGCGGACGGCGGCCAGGATCTCGCCCTTCGTTATCTGTTCGCAGCGGCACACGACTTCGCCGAAATCGGGATCGGAGCGTATCAGTTCTTCGCGCTCGGCGGGCGTCATTTCCCTGACGACGGGTATCCCTTTTCTCGTCGGATCGAAATTTTCGTTCGGTATCGCTTCGCCGCCCGATATCATCTTCGCCGCCCACAGCGCCACGTCCTCCGCTATCGCGGGAGCCGCGGTGACTCCGGGGGATTGAATGCCCGCCGCCTGTATGAAGTTTTTCGTGACGGGGCTGACCTCTACGATAAAGTCCTCCTCGTAGGTTGCCGCGCGCGTGCCCGCAAAGTACGTTATGATATCGCTCCTTTTTATCTCGGGAGCGAGCGCGGTCTGCTTTTCGACCACTTCGTCCAGCTCTTCGCGTGTGGTCGCCTCGTTTTCCCTCTCCGGGCACTCGCGGGCGGAGGGTCCGAGCAAAAGATTGTGGTCGATAGTCACTATGACTCCGCCGCCCTTGGTGTGCCCCTTGCCGGAGCTTCCCGATATGCTGAACCTTCCGAGGACCGTCTTCGATTTGGGGTACGATTTTTTGTCAAGTACCGCTTCCACACCGCGCCGGGGGTGGATGGTGAAGTGTCTGTCCCGGGCCATTTCCGCGATCTTATCCGAAAAAACGCCCGCCGCGTTTATTACCACCTTGGGATAAATAGTGCCGCGATTGGTAGCTACGGATACTATTTTACCCTCTTTAACTTCCATTCCGGTGACCATGGTATCGACGAAGAGATCCAGCCCGTTTTTAACGGCGTTTTCCGCAAGCGCCACGCTCATCAGGTACGGGCTCACCGCGCCCGCGGAGGGACACATGAATCCGCCGTAGTTAAATCCCGGCTCCCGGACGTATTCTTTTGCTTTTTCCCGTGACACGGGATATATCGGTATATCGTTTTTGGAGGCTCTTAGTTTGATAAGGGGATAAACGAGTTTCTGCCAGCGCGCGGTGTAGAAGACCAGCTGCCCCGTGCGCTCTATCGGCACGTCCAGCTCCCGCGACAAAACATCGTACAGTTTGTTGCCGCGCGTGTTGTATTTGACTTTCCGGCAATTCGGTTTCAAGTCTATGCCGGCATGGATCATGCCGTCGTTTCTGGAGGACTGGGCGGTGGCGACGTCGTACTCTTTTTCGACGAGAGCCGCCTTCAGTTTGTAGCGCGTGAGCTCCCTCGCTATCGCCGTGCCGACTATGCCGCCGCCGATCACCAAAACGTCGGGCGCGTATCCGTCAAGCGAGTCGTCACGGGTATCGGGACGGCGCACCGGCTCGGGGGAATATCCCCTTAGGGTAATGTCGTTCACGACGCCGCGGGAGCGTTTTTTGTCGACCGCGAGCCTGCCGCATTCCACGACGTCGTCCCATGAATCCAGCTCGCCGGTCAGTCTGACTCCGCCGTTAAACTCCTCCGCCCCGACTTCGAATCCGCGCTTTTTCAGGGCGCGTCTCACCCTCTGTATGTAAGTCATATATAGATTTTAACACAGTAAAAAAGTATTGTAAAGAGCGAACTTTTCCGCCCGCCGTTTCGCAGAAGGCGTAAAAGAGCGGTAAAAACTGCCCGGTGCATAATAATTTTAGGCGAATATTCACGCGAATAATTGACTTGAAATATTTTATTAGATATAATTTCTCTTGATGTTGTTTACATACGACAAATACGACAAATAATCCGACTATGGAGGTTAATCCGATATGAGCAAAAAAATGACCATTGACGGTAACACAGCCGCGTCGTACGTAGCCTACGCGTTCAGCGAGGTCGCGGCTATCTACCCGATCACGCCCTCTTCGCCGATGGCGGAATATGCGGACGAGTGGTCCGCGCAGGGCGTCAAGAATATGTTCGGTCAACCCTTGAGACTTGCGGAAATGCAGTCCGAAGCGGGCGCCGCGGGCGCGGTACACGGTTCTTTGTGCGCCGGCGCGCTGACTACGACTTACACCGCGAGCCAGGGACTGCTTTTGATGATCCCCAATATGTACAAGATCGCGGGCGAATTGCTGCCCTGCGTGTTCCACGTATCCGCCAGGGCTTTGGCTGCCCACGCGCTGAACATCTTCGGCGACCACGCCGACGTCATGGCGTGCCGTCAGACGGGATTTGCGATGCTCGCGTCCAACTCCGTACAGGAAGCGATGGACCTCGCGCTCGTGGCGCATCTTTCCACGCTGGAAGCGAAAGTACCGTTCATCCACTTCTTCGACGGTTTCCGCACCTCGCACGAGGTCAGCAAGATCGAAGCCATCGATTACGAGGACATGAAAAAACTCGTCGACATGAAGTACATCGAGGACTTCCGCGCCCGCGCCCTTAACCCCGAACACCCCGTTCAAAAGGGCACCGCGCAAAACGGCGACATCTACTTCCAGAACAGGGAAGCGGCGAACAAATACTACGAAGCGGTTCCCGGCATCGTCGCAAAATACATGGAGAAGGTCTCCGCTCTGACGGGAAGACAATATCACCTGTTCGACTATGTGGGCGCACCCGACGCCGAAAAGGTCATCGTAATAATGGGCTCCGGCGCCGAAGCGACCGAGGAGACCGTCAATTACCTCCTCGCCAAGGGCGAAAAAGTGGGTCTGGTCAAGGTACGCCTGTACCGTCCCTTCGACGCGAGCGCGTTCGCCGCGGCTATCCCCGCGACCGCTAAATACATCACCGTCATGGACAGGACGAAGGAAGCGGGCTCCCTCGGCGAACCCCTTTACCTCGACGTCGTGGCGGCTTTGAGGGGCAAGACCGACGCCACCATCCTCGGCGGCAGGTACGGCCTCGGCAGCAAGGAATTCAACCCCACCATGGTCAACGCCATATATAAGAACATGGGCGGCGCCAACAAAAACGGCTTCTCCGTGGGTATCGTCGACGACGTGACCGGAAACTACCTGCCCATGGACGAATTCGTCAACGCGGCTCCCGCGGGAAGCATCTGCTGCAAATTCTACGGACTCGGCTCCGACGGCACCGTGGGCGCCAACAAAAACTCCATCAAGATCATCGGCGACCACACCGACAAATACGCGCAGGGCTACTTCGTTTACGACTCCAAAAAGTCGGGCGGCATAACCATTTCGCACCTCAGATTCGGCGACAAACCGATACAATCGAGCTACCTCATCGACAGGGCTGACTTCGTCGCCTGCCACACCCCCAGCTATCTGTTCCGTTACGATATGCTCTCCGACCTCAAAGAAGGCGGCATATTCCTTCTGAACAGCATCTGGAGCCCCGAGGAGATGGATAAAGAGCTTCCCGCTTCCGTCAAGAACGCGATCGCCAAAAAGCACATCCGCTTCTACACCCTCGACGGCAACAAGGTCATCGAGTCCATCGGCGCGACGAAGGGCGTCAACACCGTCATGCAGGCCGCGTTCTTCAAACTCAGCGAGGTCATCCCCTACGAGGACGCCGAGAAATACATGAAGGCAGCCATCAAAAAGACCTACGGCAAGAAGGGCGACGCTGTTGTCAACATGAACTACGCCGCCGTCGACGGAGCGATCGAGCACCTGGTCGAGGTCAAATATCCCGAGTCCTGGGCAACCACCACCGAGGGCGCTCCGATGGTAGCTGTCGCCGACGACAAGTACTTCCGCGAAGTCATCAACCCGATACTCCGCCAGGAGGGCGATAAGCTCCCGGTATCCGCGTTCGCGCCGGACGGCGTCGTTCCCGTGGGCACCACCAAATACGAAAAGCGCGGCACCGCCGTACACGTTCCCGTATGGATCCCCGAAAACTGCATCCAGTGCAACCAGTGCTCCTATGTCTGCCCGCACGCGGTAGTACGTCCCGTGCTCGCGACCGAAGAGCAGCTTAAGGGCGCTCCCGCCTCGTTCGCAGTCAAGGACGCCACCGGATTCAAGGGATACAAGTTCCGCATCCAGGTCAGCCCCTACGACTGCACGGGCTGCGGCTCCTGCGCCAACGTCTGCCCCGCGAAGTCCAAGGCTTTGGTCATGAAACCCATCGCCGAAGCGGTCGCCGCCGACGCGGAGAACGCGGAATTCGCGGCTAAACTCCCCGAAACGGACAAAGTCTACAACACCAACACCGTCAAAGGCAGCCAGTTCGCCAAGCCTCTGTTCGAGTTCTCGGGCGCCTGCGCAGGCTGCGGCGAGACCCCCTATATCAAGCTCGTCACCCAGCTGTTCGGCGACAGGATGATAATCGCGAACGCCACCGGATGCTCCTCGATATACGGCGGCTCCGCCCCCACCTGCCCCTACACCACCAACGATAAGGGACACGGTCCCGCATGGGCGAACAGCCTGTTCGAAGACAATGCCGAGTTCGGCTACGGCATGAACCTCGCGTATGCGGCGAGAAGAAACGAGATAAAAGCGGACGTCGAAGCGCTCGTGAACGGCGCGTGGGCTGATTACGCCGACGGCAAAGCCGCCGCGGAAGCGTGGCTCAACGGAATGGACGACGCCGAGGCGAGCAAGAGCGCTGCCGCCGAGCTCATCGCTGCATGCGAAGCGAAAGCGGACACCGACGAAGCGAAGAGGATCCTTGCTCAGAGAGACTGCCTCGTCAAAAAATCGGTATGGATCTTCGGCGGCGACGGTTGGGCATACGACATCGGTTACGGCGGTTTGGACCACGTTCTCGCTTCCGGCGAAGACGTCAACGTTCTCGTCCTCGACACCGAAGTCTACTCCAACACCGGCGGTCAGGCGTCGAAGTCCACCCCCACCGGCTCCATAGCGAAGTTCGCCGCAAGCGGCAAGCGCGTCAAGAAAAAAGACCTCGGCATGATGGCGATGAGCTACGGCTACGTCTACGTCGCGCAGGTCGCAATGGGCGCGAACATGAACCAGCTGCTGAAGGCGTTGAAGGAAGCGGAAGCGTACAAGGGACCTTCCCTCGTCATCGCTTACGCCACCTGCATCAACCACGGCGTCAATATGTCCAGACCCATGGACGAGATGAAGAAAGCGGTCGAATGCGGATATTGGCAGCTCTACCGCTACAATCCCGCCCTCATCGAGGAAGGCAAGAACCCCTTCACGCTGGATTCCAAGGAGCCCACGGGCGATTACGCAGCGTTCCTCACCGGCGAAGTTCGTTACGCGTCGCTGAAGAAACTCTATCCCGCGGTCGCGGAAAAGCTCTACGCCGAGAACGAGGCGGAAGCCAAAGCGCGCTACGAAGGATACAAAGCGCTCGCGAATAAATAAGCCAATATGTTACAAAAAAACGCGCGCCTTGCGGCGTGCGTTTTTTTGTAAGTGAAATAATTCCTCTCCGAGGAATTGTGAAATAATTTTGCTCCGCAAAATTGTGAAATAAATCGGCATAATATATTTTTATCTTATAATCCACTTTCCGAAATGCCGATTTGTGAAATAAAATCCGCTAGATGTTTTATCGGTATGCCCGTATAAATAAAAACATCTTCCACACCCAATGTTCCCGTCCGCGGATTTTGTTGCGGTTTTTAGATTTAAGATTTGTTTTTGTATTAAATCGGAGCGAAGCGACCTTTATGCCAAAATTTTTTCTTCACCGACACTATACTTCCTAATGGACTAAAATAATAAACCGCATAACAACACCGCGCTCGCGCGGTGACTCGCCGAAAGAAATTCAACCAAGTATTAAAGGAATTTCTTTCGGCGAAAAAGGCGCCGGGAAGCGTAAGATTGGGGCACACCCTCGACTTTATGTTTATTTATTAGTGGAGTGTCGCGTTGTAAGCCAATACCTCGCTGAACTCATTTAAGTGCCACAAGCCAAAAGCTTCCGACGGCGCCGCAAGACCCTTCGGGTATTAGCGGCACCGCCTTTCTTCGTCTGTATCCGAGATTCATCACCGTATCACAGCAAAATTTTAGCTTCACCGACACTATACTTTCTAACAGGCTTTTCGGAAAAAGTTTGATAAGCAGTCAGTGGCGGTGAAAAATATTTTCCCGCCGAATTTACACTCTTACATAGTGTTTTCTTTGTCCTAGGTGTTTAGCGGCTGTCGGGGATGAATTTACGGATGATTTTTTGCGAAACGAGGACAGCGTGTATACCATACTCGCCGACGAAGTTTCGCAAAAAAGCGCCGTAAAGGCGCCCCGACAGGCGAAAAAAATTCGGCACTCTATCACAACCTTATAAAAAAAGCGCATATGGAGCATACAGTCCATATGCGTACATACTCCTAAGGACTACCTTTCTTTTTATTTATTTGTGCCGAATTTTTTTAAGTATATGAGGAGGACGGTAATATCTGCCGAATTAACCCCGCTGATACGCGACGCCTGACCTACGGTCATCGGGCGGACGGCGACGAGTTTTTCGCGCGCCTCTATCCTTAGTCCCCCCACCGCGGAATAATCGATATCTTCGGGTATTTTTGTGCCGTTCAGCCTTGCCTCTTCGCGGACGCGTTTTTCTTCTTTTTCGAGGTAGCCCGCATACTTTATATCGATTACGGCGGTAACGACAGATTCCGTCATGAACCGTTCGAGTTCGGGTGCAAGCAATAATATTTGTTCGATTTTGACTCCCATTTTTATGAGTTCGGTCGCCGAAAACGAGGTTTTTTGAGAATCGCCCGGATTTATCCCCGCGCCCGAAACTACATCCGAAGTAAAGCGGAGAGCGGGAAGCAGCGCTTTGATTTCGGCGATTTCCTCTTTCTTTTTTAGGTATTTGACGTAACGCTTCTCGTCCGACATGCCGACGGAGTGCGCGAGGTCCATGAGGCGAATATCGGCGTTGTCCTGCCTCAGACGCAGTCTGTACTCCGCTCTCGAGGTCATCATCCGGTACGGCTCTTCAGTCCCTTTCGTCACGAGGTCGTCTATCAACACGCCTGTATACGCCGCGCCGCGCGTAAGGACGACGGGTTCCGCGCCGTCAAGGTATCTAGCGGCGTTTATGCCGGCAATGAGCCCCTGCGCCGCCGCTTCCTCGTATCCGGAGGAGCCGTTTATCTGCCCTGCTGCGTAAAGTCCGCTGAAGCCTTTGACTCCCAATGCGGCGTTTAAGCATTTCGGGTCCATGCAGTCGTATTCTATAGCATAGCCGTAGCGCGTTATCTTTGCGTGCGTAAGCCCTTTTACGGTGTGGAGCATCTGCTCCTGGACGTCGAACGGGAGCGACGTGGACATTCCCTGGATATACATTTCGCGCGTGTCGGTGCCCTCGGGCTCGACGAATATCTGGTGGCGCTCCTTGTCTTTGAAGCGCACGACTTTGGTTTCGATGGACGGGCAATACCGCGGCCCTATCCCGCTTATGTTGCCGTTATACAGCGGCGCGCGGTCGAGGTTCGACAATATTATCCTGTGAGTTTCGGCATTGGTGTAGGTCAGATAGCAGTTGCAGTCGTTTCTGACCCCGCCTTCCGTGAGAGCGGAGAATGTAGGAAGCCCCTCTTCTCCGGGCTGCAGCTCCATTTCGTCGAAATCGACGCTTCCTGCGAGCACCCTCATCGGCGTGCCCGTTTTGAAACGCCGTATCGCTATGCCGCGTTCGGCGAGTTTTTTACCGAGCGTTTCGCTCCGCATAAACCCCGCGGGTCCCGTCTTTCGTTCGTATCCGCCCGTGATTATCCTGGAGTCCAGATACACCCCCGTCGCTATCACCACGGCGCGCGCCTTTATGACGTCGCCGGGCGCCGTCGTGACGCCTGTCACCGCGCCGTCCTCGAACAGTATGTCCGTTATCTCCGTTTCCAGGACGTCGAGGTTCGGCGTTTCCTCGAGCCTCTCCTTCATCAGCCTGTGATACAGGTTTTTGTCCACCTGCGCGCGCAGGCTGTGCACCGCCTCGCCTCCGGCGCGGTTCAGCATCCTGACCTGGATCGTCGCTTTGTCCGCGATCTCGCCCATTATGCCGCCCAAGGCGTCTATCTCCTTTACGAGATGCCCCTTTGCCGTGCCGCCGATGTTCGGATTGCACGCCATAAAAGCTACCGCCTCCGCGGAAAGAGTCGTCAAAAGCGTTTTTTTATTGAGTTTGGCGAGCGCGTGCGCCGCCTCCGCTCCGGCATGCCCCGCGCCTATCACCACGGCGTCGTATACTTTCATCATTTACCTACGCAGAATCTGGAAAAAATTTCGTCCACCACGCTTTCCGCGGCGTCGTCGCCCGTCAGCGCCGCGAGCAATGCAAGCGCCTCTTTTATATGGTGCGAAACGATGTCCGGCGTCCCCGAAACGAGTTTATCCAGCGCCTCATCGACCGCGCGGAGCGCCCCCTGCGCCGCAAAAAGCTGCCTCTCCCTGACGAGCGGCGGATTCGCCATGGCGCGTATACCCGTTTTTTCGGCGATCAATCGGCGGAGCTTATCGATGTTCTCACCCGTAAGACATGAGACCGTGACGTCCGCTTCGCGCGGATAGTCCTTCAGATCCCCCTTGTTCTTCACGCGAATGTGTGCGCGCGTTTTGACCTTATTATACAGAGCGCGCTCCTCGTCGCACTCCGGTACGCTCCCGTCCATTACGAACAGCACCACGTCGGCGCCGCGCACCGCTTCCTCGGCGCGCTCTATGCCTATCTTCTCGGCGCCCTCCGCGTTTTCGCGTATGCCGGCGGTATCCGATAACGTCACCTTGACTCCGTTTATCTCGAGCCTCTCCCGCAAAACGTCCCTCGTCGTGCCCGCATACTCGGTGACTATCGCCCTGTCCGCGCCGCACAGCGCGTTCATCAGCGACGACTTCCCGGCGTTTACCAACCCCGCCAGCACGACGGATATGCCGTCGAAGGTCATCTTCCTTTCGGTCTCCGTCCCGATGACCCTCTCCAAGGTGCTTTTCGCCTTTGAGAGCGCGTCGTATATTTGAGGTTTGGTATCCTCTATCATTTCGTCCGGGTAATCCAAAGCGACGTCTGTTGCGGCAGCCGCTTCGACCAAAAGGCTTGCGACGGAGCGTATCGTTCGATCGAGTTCGCCCGACAGCGCGCGGTATGCCGCGGCGGCCTCCGCCTCGGAATCGGCGGCTATCATCGCCTCCACTCCCTCCGCTTCCGAAAGGCTCATTTTGCCGTTAAGGTATGCGCGGCGCGTAAACTCGCCGGGCTCGGCGGGGCGCGCGCCCAGCTTCATGAGCGCCTCCGTCACCGCTTCGGCGACCACCCTGCCGCCATGCAGGTGGAATTCGACGACGTCTTCGCCCGTATACGATTTAGGCGCCCTGCAATACATACAGAACGCCTTGTCGGACACTATTCCCGCCACTATTTTGCCGAGATACATTTTGTTCGCCTCTGCCCCCGCAAGATCGAGCCCCTTTTTGAAGAAGATCTTCGAGGCAGTTTCGGCGGCGTTGTCTCCCGATATCCTGACGATGCTGACCGCCGAAGAGCCGCGCGCGGTGGCGGTACCGACTATGAGGTCGGACATATTTTAATAAGGTTTTCTGCGCGGCGCGCCGTAAGTCTTTCCTTTCCTGGCGCCTTTTTGGCGGAATTTGGCGCTTGTGCCGTAGCCGCGTTCGGTGACTTCCGTTATTGCGGGCTTCTTCTCGCGCACACGCTCGTTTTTCGGTATTATGACGACGTGGCGGTTCCGACCCTCTCCCTCGGAAACCGTTTCCACACCGTTGAAATCGGTGAGCGCCGTGTGTATGATGCGCCTGTCGTACGGGTTCATCGGCTCGAGCGTCTCTCTCCGGCCTGTGCGCACCGCGTTCCTCGCGAGGCGCTCGGCAAGTTTTCTGAGCGTTTCCGTGCGTTTTTTGCGATAGCCCTCGGCGTCTATGGTAACGCGGATAAACTCCTTTACGGATTTGTTCGCTATCCAAAGCGTCATGTACTGCACCGCGTCAAGCACTTCGCCGCGATAGCCTATCACGCTGCCGGCGTCCTCGCCGGTTATTTTGACGGTGATGTTTTCATGCTCGCGCGTAACGCTCACGCCGCACCTCAAACGCATTTCGGAGACGAGCCCCTCGATAAAATTCGTTACGCGTTCCTCGGCAAGGGCGCATTCCTCTTCGGACGGAACGCCCCCCGCGACGTCCGTATGCATTTCTTCCAAAAGATTTTCCGATGTGTTTTCCGATCTGTCCATTCCGTTTGCTCCTTCCCGTTTCTCCCTCTCCGACGTAAATATCATTTTTTGACCGTAATGCTCATCTCGTAATCGAGCTGTTTGGCGTCGCGGCGTTTAAGAACCAGATTCCATATGAGGTTGAACGCGAACGACATGAAGCTCCTCAGGAACATATACAGCGAGAACGCCGCGCTGTAGAACAGCGAGAATATCCCCATGATGACGGGCATCACATACTGCATCATCTTCATCTGCGACTGCTGCGCCTTTTGCTGCTCCTCGGTCTGTCCCGCCACCTGCGGCTGTTCCGGGGGTTTGACAAGTTTCGACGAAACGATGCTCAAAACCATTACCAATACCGGAAGTATCAGATATCCGTTCCATGCGGACCTGCCCTTTTCGGTATAGTTGTACTCCTCGATGAGCGGCGCCATTACCGTGTTGTATTCCGTGGCGTCGACGTCGGTCACTCCGATACTGCCGATGCCCGTTCCCGCATACGTCGCGGCGTCGGGGATGGGATCTTTCCATGTATCGGGCATGAAGATGTTCGTCGTCAGCAAAAAGCGCTCCGGCTCGTATGCCTCGAGTACCGCACTTTCCGCGGCCTCGGTCGCCGCCGCGGCAGCTTCGACCCCGCCGAGTCCCGCTTCTACGGAGGCGTCGTAACTCGATTCGTAGGTCGCGTTGTATACTTCCTTCAGGTTTTCGTACACCACGCTGTTATGATATCTGACCGAAGAGTTGAATCCCGAGAATACCACCATGAATATTATCAGAGTGGCGAGCATCGGCAGGCACGTTTTGAATGTGGAGTACTTGTACTTTTTGTAAAGTTCGCGCTGTTTTATCATCAACGCGTTTTTGTCGTTTGCGTAAAGTTTGTTGATCTTGTCCAGTTCCGGTTTCATCGCGCGCATTTTACGCGAGTTGCTGCGGGCTATCATCTTCTGCCATATGTCCAGCGGCAGAGTCAGAAGCGTCAAAAACACCGTGAACAGTATGACGGTAACGCCGAACGCGCCTATAAGCTCGGAATCGATGCCCCAGCCGTTGACCCATTCGTACAAGACGTTGTACACCAGCTTACCGACAAGATTGAGTTCCGTTGCCAGACTCATAACGTCCATTTCGCGGCTCCTTTGAAGTTTTCTTTTACGGGGTCGAACCCTCCCCGGCGGAAGGGCGTGCAGCGCATTATCCGTCCCGCTCCTTTGGCGCAGCCTCTAAATACTCCGTATTTTTCTATCGCGTCCAAAGTGTACATCGAGCAGGTCGGGGTATAAATGCACCCCTTGCCCATTATCGGCGAAAGTACCTTTTTATATGCCAAAATCATCCATCTCGCGAGGGTTTTACACATTCTTCAGATGTCCCGCCTTGTTCAAAAGCGCGCCGAGCGCGCTGCCTATTTCATGAAAACCGGCTTCTTTGATCCCGGGCTTTGCCACGACCACGTAGTTGTACTCGCCGTTAAGGCGCGGCATCAGGCGCATGAAATTTTCGTTTATGCGCCGTTTCACCAGATTTCTGACGACGCTCTTGCCGATCTTTTTGGAAACGCTCACGCCCACTTTTACGCCCTTTGTTTTGACGAATATCAGGGTCATGAGCTCCCCGGAGACCGCCGTCCCGTTATGATAAACGTATCGGAAACTGGCCCTTTTCCTTAAGCGGCACTCTTTGAACATCCTACGCCGTCAGAACGGCTCTGCCTTTCCTTCTGCGGCGGGAGATGACCTTTTTGCCGCCCTTGGAGGACATTCTTTCACGGAAACCGTGGACCTTTTTCTTGTGCCTTTTTTTGGGTTGATAAGTTCTTTTCATATCTAGCTCCTGTTATGGTTGTGATCTTTGTCCGCGCGCGTAAATATATAAATATAGACGTGCGCTTGAACATTATACTTTAACGCGGGAGCCTGTGTCAAGCTTTTGACCCCAAAAACGGGATGCGCCCGCAAACAGGCTCAAAGTCCCGCTTCCGAAAGCGCCTTTTCCACTTCTATCCGCCACTTGTCGCTTTCCTCGACTATCGGGGAATGCGCCGACTCCTCGAAGTCTATCCACTTCTTGAAGGGCGCCGTCAGCCTGTCGAACCAGCGGCGCGCTGTTTCGGAGGGGGTGTTGTAGTCGTGTACGCCCTGGGTGACTATCACCGGAACTTCCAGCCGCGTTATCGAGGTATAGTCCTGCTCCACCGCATAGTCCCAAAGCTTTTTGGAAAGATACAACGCGCCCGAAGCGTAGTTTATTATCTCCCGCGGGGAATACTCCCCGCTTTTTATGAGCGGCTTTATAAGGGAGGCGACAAGCCCCTTCCTTTCCTTCCACACGCCGCCGCCGAATTTGGAAAGATAGTTGCGCTGTGTCATCATCGCTTTGTCGTTCGGGTACCTGCCGTTCTCGGGACGGATACCCGAAAGCGCGTTTATCGCTTTTTTGTTCCCGGTGCGCTCCGCCTCGTCGAGGCAGAATTTCCAGCTTAAAAGTTCGTTCTCCGCCCCTTCGACGAACAGCCCCTGCGCGATGTACGCCGCTATTTTTTCGGGAGCGCGAGCCGCCAAAGGAGTACCTATTATCGTGCCCCAGCTGTGTCCCGCGACTATGACGCGGTCGTATCCCGTTTCCGCCCTGACGTAGTCCAGAACGGCTTCGGCGTCCGAGATGTACGTCTCGAGCGACAGCTCCTCTTTTTTTATGTCGGGGCGGTAGCTTTTGCCGGAACCGCGCTGGTCCCAGCAGATCAAAGCGTACTTTTCTGCGAGCGCGGATTGTTTCATCATGATGATGTGTCTGTCCGCCACTCCCGGGCCGCCGTGCAGGAAAAGTATCGGCTTAAGCCCTTCCCTCGCCGCGCGCACGCGGATATTCTGTCTGTCTCCGTTCACATCGATAAATTTCTCGTAGTCCACGGCGTATTCCTTTTTCATTTGAGTTCCTCCATTAGTTTATCCAAAGCTTCGTCCACCGCTTTTATGCGTTTTATCTTCGGGCGCGTGATGACGCGTCCCGACGCGACGACGATTTTCACGCTGCCGAGCGCCCTTAGGTCCCTAAGCGGATCGCCTTCGGTGAATATGATGTCCGCGCTTTTACCCTCGGAAAGACTTCCGGTTTCGGAGTCTATGCCTAGTATGCGCGCGTTGCCCATAGTGATAGTATACAGCGCCTTCGCCGCGGACACGCCGAGCGCATGGCTGAAATACACCGCTTCGCGCCATGTGTTGTACTGCGTGCAGAAGGGGCAGGACGCGTCCGTTCCCATCCCGACGTTTAGTCCGTGCTCCGCCGCCTGCTTTGCGCCCGCGGTCATGCCGTCCATCACCACGCCCGAATTGAAACGCGCGACTTCGGGAAGTTTGGTGACCTCGGGATCCATGGTCGCTAGCGGAAGCGCCGGAGTATATGTGACGACTACCGCGCCGCCGCGCGCCCGGAGCGCCGCGAGGCTCTCCTCGGTCATCTTCGCCCCGTGCTCTATCGTATCCACGCCGCCCTTTGCCGCTATCTCCGCGCCCAAAGTGCTCTGGACGTGGGCGGCTACTTTTTTGCCGAGCGCGTGGGCGCGGTCGCATACCGCCCTAACCTCTTCGGTATTCATCTTGACCTCGCCGGGTTCGCCGCGCTTTTTAGCGTCCATCACGCCGCCCGTTATGCAGATCTTTATAAAATCGGCGCCCGCCGCCACCGCGTCGTCCACGAGTTTTTCAAGCTCCCGCGGGGTGGAGCCGGTCAGGGCGAAAGTGCCCGCGCCGTGCCCGCCGGGAACGGTTATCGCGTGTCCCGAAACGAACATCCTGAGCCCGCGGGCGATGCCTTTTCCCGCCTCGGTTTTCTTCTTCAGTTCTATGTCCGATCCGAGAAAATCCCCGACGCACCGTATCGTCGTGACGCCGGACATCAGCTCGTTTTCGGCGTTTTTCCGGACAATGAGCGACAGCACTTTTCTGCCGAGAGGCGTATGTATCAGTTTTATGAGCCTTTGCTGCGCCTTGCCGCCGCCGAGCGCTTTCGAAGGCTTTCCCGTGCCGAACAGATGGGCGTGGAGATTGATAAGCCCCGGCGAAGCGTACATCCCTTTTACGTCGACGACCTTATCCGCCGACAGTTTGCCTGCGGAGGATATCTTTTTTATCTTTCCGTCCTCGACGAGTATCTCCGCATTCGGGGTGATCGTCCCCTTCTCCGCGTCTACGACATTTGCGTTTTTGAATAAAACCGTCATATCCGAAACCTCTTTTTCCTTTTATATAATTTTAGTCCCGCGCGCTTTCAAAGTCAATCGCAGCATACCGCGGGCTCCGGTTTTCCGTCAAAAAAACGAAGAGTCCGCCCCTAAGGACGGACCCCGCAATACATTATCGTTTCTTTCGGGCGGATATCACAGCTTGTTCTCCTTGGCAAGCTTTGCGCGCTTACCCATCGTGAACACGCCCTTCAATATCCTGCCGAACGCCCTTAGACGGTGCTCGCGGTTGAACAGGTTGACAAGCGCCGCGCCCATCTCCTCCGACAACAGTCCGCCCGACATATTGACCATCGCGTGTACCGGCGTCTGCATGATGATGCTGACCATGACGTCCTTGTTGCCGAGTCCCGTATCCTTCATCACGCGCGGCAGCAGCCAGTTGACGAACCGCCCCAGTCCGCTCCCCGCGTTTTTGGCGTCCTCGAAAGTAGCGGACATATCCAGCTTCGCGCCCTCCGGCGCGTTCAGCGGCATAGGTTTATGCCCGAGGAGCCTTTCGAATTCGTCGTCCGGGACGTTTTTGACGTCGCCCGAATAATAATGCGGCAGCCTCTCGCGGTCGTTCGGGATATCCTCCGCGTCGCCCGATAAAGTTACGGTCGCTTTCAATCTGATATCCGCCGAGGAGGCTCCGACCAGTATGTCGAAATCGCCGCTTTCCACCTGCCACGCTCCCGCGTTCGAATTCCAGAACGCGAACGCGCGCTTATCGAGCGTTATCGTAACGCGCTTAGTCTCGCCCGCTTCAAGCGCGACTTTTTCGAAACCTTTCAACTCCTTCACCGGTCTGTACGCAGTCGATTCTTTGTCCGCGACATACACCTCGGCTATCTCCTTACCGAATACCTTTCCCGTATTCGTTATGTTGAACGAGATCGTGAGGGGTTTATCCAAAATATCGACTTCGGGATCCTCTATTTTGAGGTCAGAGTACTCGAAACTCGTATAAGATAATCCGTATCCGAACGGGAACAGAACGGGGACGTTCGATTTGTCGTACCAGCGATAGCCGACGTACAGCCCCTCTTTGTAGTGTACCGCGCGCACTCCGCCGGGGAAATATCCGTCCGCCGCGGCGTCGCCGAGCGAATGGGGGAACGTCTCGGGAAGTTTGGCGGACGGGTTGACGTCGCCGAACAAAATCCTCGCTTCCGCCTCTCCCGCGGCTTCGCCGCCGAGGTACGCTTCCAATACGCCCTTTACCTTGTCGAGCCACGGCATCGCGACGGGCGCGCCGTTATGCAATACGACGACGGTTTCGGGATTCGCGGCGGCGACCGCCTCGATGAGCGCGTTGTGGTTTTTCGGCATATTTATGACTCGCCTGTCGAAGCCCTCGGACTCGTATGCGTCGGTGAGCCCCGCGAACACTATCGCGACGTCGGCGGACTTTGCCGCCGCCACCGCCTCGGCGATAAGGGAAGCGTCCTCCTCGTCCCTGTCGCGGTATCCGCGCGCAAAGACCTTTTCTATGCCTGCCGCCGCGTCCCACGCGCCTTTTACTCGGGTGGTGTTGATGTGCGAGCTGCCGCCGCCCTGGTGTCTCGGCTTTTTCGCGAATTCGCCGATGAACGCGTACTTTTTGCTTTTATCAAGCGGGAGTATCCCGTCGTTTTTCAGGAGCACCATGCAATCCGCGGCTATATCGACCGCCTTTTCGTGGTCCTGATCGCGGTCGTAGACTATATCGGTATTTTTCTTTGTCGATTCGTCGATGAGCTTCAGCACGAGCTCCGCCGCCTCGTCGACTTTCTTTTCGTCCAAAGCGCCCGAACGCACCGCCTCGACTATCTTTCTGTCGTTTTTGCCGCCGCTCGAGGGCATCTCCAGCTCAAGCCCCGCTTTGACCCCTTCCACTCTGTCGTGCACGGCGCCCCAGTCGGTCATGACGAGCCCTTTGAACCCCCATTCGTCGCGCAACACCTTGGTCAAAAGCCACTCGTTTTCGGAGGAATATACGCCGTTTATTCTGTTGTACGAGCACATTATCGTCCACGGCGCGCTCTTTTTTACGGCGTTTTCGAAGCCGGGAAGATATATCTCCCTTAGCGTTCTCTCGTCCGTTTCGGCGGATATCGTCATCCTGCGGCCCTCCTGGTTGTTTGCCGCGAAATGTTTGACGGATACTCCCACGCCGTTGGATTGAACGCCGTCTATGTACGCCGCGGCGAGCTCGCCGGTCAGGAAGGGGTCCTCCGACATATATTCGAAGTTCCTGCCGCAAAGCGGACTTCTTTTAATGTTTATCGCGGGGCCAAGAAGCACCGCCAGCTTTTCCGCCGCCGCTTCCCTGCCGAGACACTCGCCCTGACGGCGGGCAAGCTCCCTGTCGAACGACGCCGCGACGCCTGCCGAAGTCGGAAAACACGTCGCCACGATACTTTCGTTTATCCCTAGATGATCGCCGCCCTCGGCTTGTTTTCTGAGCCCGTGCGGTCCGTCGGATACCATCACCTCGGGCACGCCCTTTTCCGGTACGCTTTTCAGCCGCCAGAAATCCTTGCCGGACAACAGTCCCGCTTTTTCCTCGAGGGTTAGTTCGGAAACGATCTTTTTGACGTCCATATTGTCCTCACTTATGCGTGGCACATCTCTGCCATATAAGGATAGTTGTTGATATCCACCTTCTCCGGCTCGTTTTCGTAGTAGTAGATCGTTTCGAAATCGAGCTCCGACCTCATAAAGCTGCCTGCTTCCCAATAATCGAGCGCATGATAGGTCCTGAGATATCCCGTATCCCAAACGGTCATCGTCTGCTTGAGCTCGGTATATACCGCAGAGGGCTGACCGGAACTTTCCCTCAGATTATTCAATAAGGCTTCCGGGACTTTGTTCGGATCCAAAGTAAATTCACAGATGTAATAGCCGTATTCGGAGTAAGATACGCTCGCGGTCAATATAGTATCCATACTGACCTCATGGTCGGTATGACGGAATTCGCCGTCCTGGTATGCTGCATAAACGATTTTGTTGAGCTCGGTGGTCTCCACATAATCCCAATCGGCGACTATCGCGCCGTTTTCGTCGAATACCGGTCCGGAACCGAGACCGAAACCGGCGCAGTCCTTATAGGCCTTTCTGGACACCATATAGTCCATTGTAGCGTCGGTGTACACCGCCTCGGAATAATGCGAACTCTTCGGCGGCGCCAAATTCATATCCACCACGGAATCTATCATGTCCTGCGACGGGATCGTAAAATCGAGATAATATCTTTTGTCGCCGTCCTTTACCGAATAGCGCGAGCCCGGGATCGGGATCTTGATCAAACCGTTTGCAATATACATCGTAGTAGTATAACGCACTTCGAACGCCGCCTTTTCCTCGGCCTTGAAGTTCGCGCAGGCAAGGTTGTACAAATCGACTACAAAAGCTTTCACCTCCTCCTCGGACGCGCCTTCACCGGGCATATCGAGGTCTATTCCGCCGTTTCCTTCGTAGTACAGCGGCATATCGGGAGCCTCTCTTTCGGGTATGTCGAAATTCAACAAGTCGATCAACACGGCTATTGCCGTTATTAACGTGATCACCAATATCAATGCCACTATAGCGTTCCTAACTCTCTTTGCCATAAAAATACCTCCTTTGCACTGTCTGTCAATCGTCCGCCGCGCCCAGCATTTCAAGTTTGGATTTGGGCGGCGGAGCCTTGGAATCGCCGTGTCGGACGAATATCATCAACACTATCGCCAGCGCCACGCACACCGTCGAGTACAGGAACAGGTATTTGCTGCCCCACTCGTCCATGATAAGGCCCGCTATAAACGGCGTTATCGCCTGCGCCGACATCGTGGCGGCGTAGTAGAAACCGGTATATTTCCCTGTGTCGCCCGAGGACGCAAGCTCCACCACCATCGGGAAGGTGTTGACGTTGGCGATAATGAGCCCGAATCCGGAGATCAGATAGAACACGGTATACAGATACACCGCCGCCGCCGATGGAGAAGACGCAAAAAAGTAGATAAGTATGAACGACAGCGTGGCAAACCCGAATCCGAGCATGATCGATTTTCTTCTGCCGATCTTGACGGCGAGGATACCTACGGGTATGAACGCGACCGCCGATATCCCCATCGAAATTCCCGAGATTATACCGCCGAGCCCCGACGAAAGATTCAGCGTCTTCGTCAGGTATATCGAAAGGTTCGAAGATATCGCGTTGTAGCCCATGAACCACATGAAGATACTTGCGAGTATCAATATAAAGGATATAAATCTCGAACGCTTGTATTTTTTATATTCTTCGCCGTCGACGACTTTTACGCCGTCAGCGTTTTCGGTACCATTACTAAGGTTTTCGGGGATCTCTTCGTCGTCGTTGCTGATACCGTACTCGGCGCATAGCGCCTCGCATTCCCTGACGAGTTTCGGTTCCTTGACCAGCCACAGAAACAGCGCCAGAAGTATCACCATCGAAGCGGCGACGGCAACGAATATGGCTATGAAACCGGTGGGGTTTATAAGAAGCGTTATCGTATATATCAAAAACGCGACCGCGCCGCCTGCGCCGCCCGCAAGGTTGATCATCGCGTTCGCCTGCGACCTCAGCGGTTTCGGCGTGACGTCGGGCATCAAAGCGACTGCGGGCGAACGGAACGAAGCCATCGCGACCAGCACGAAGAACAATATGATCATATACACGATAAGCGAGGTCATGTTGTTCAGCGTAAGTTTCTGATAGACCTGGTCGGAAGCGTACGTGTTGATACCCGTTTCGATGTAGCGGGAATATTCTTCCGTCAGATCGCCGTTTTCATCGAGCGGCGCGAGCGCGATGCCGAGATAGTCCTCCAAATTGTTTATGCCGCCTTGTACGAGGAATGTGTAGTCTGCATAGTCGGAGTCCTCGGCGCCCTTTTCGTAAAGCATGGTATAAAGTTCCGCCGCATTGTAAGTCACGCCGTTTTCATCGGTGTAGGAATAGTCCTCCGCCCACGTTTCGGTGATCTCCGTACGAAGCGCTTCGCCGTCCTTCAACGACTGATTCGCCGATATCGGCACGAAGATCATGAGGACCACGCTCACCAGCGTGCCCACCACGATAAACGGAGTACGCCTGCCCCATTTCGTGTGCGTTTTGTCTGATATTCTGCCGAAAACAGGCAAAAGGAAGAGCGACAGCAGATTGTCCAGCCCCATCACCAGACCGCGCACGCTGTTGGGGAGTCCGTAAGCGTGTTCCAGCAAAAGCGGCACTACATAGTCGTATGCCGTCCAAAACACCATGATGATGGCGAACGCAAGACCGACTTTGAGTGTTTTCCAATAATTTAATTTCATCGTGTACTCCCGTTCCAAAGATACTTTAATTATAATACAAGGACAAGCGAGTTTCAAGCCCTTTTTTTTGTGGCGGCTCAAGCCGATTTTCGACTCCGTAGGGCGAATCTTTTCCGCCATATTCTTAAAAGCCCCGCTCGGCAATACCGCAAGAGTATTGACTTCGGGGGCTTTTTGCGATATGACAAAAAATCTTTCGCCCTACGGAGCCGAAAATCGACTTTCACCGCCACTGACTGCTTATCATAAATTAACGAAATATCTCCTGCCGCAATACGTTAAAATTTCCGCTTCACCGCCACTACGGCGCCGTTGGAAGCTTTTGGCTCGAGGCGCTTATAAAGTTTTAACGAAGTAAAGAAGTTAAAGCAACACGAAACTATAAAATTAACATCAGATCGCGCTTGCGCCTCGAACTTACGCTTCCCGGCGCCTTTTTCGCCGAAAGAAATTCCTTTAATGCTTTGTTGAATTTCTTTCGGCGAGCCACCGCGCAAGCGCGGTGTTGTTATGCGGTTTATTATTTTAGCCCATTAGGAAGTATAGTGTCGGTGAAGAAAAAATTTTGGCATAAAGCGGTAGCGGATTTTTTGTCGCGGGGAAGAAAAACGGCGACGTTAATACCCGTAGGGTCTTAACTAGACGCTTTTCGAAGCCGCGGCGAAAAAGACGCGCCGCATTGTGGCAAAATTTTTGATGAGCCGACACAAAAAAGCAGTAGCGGAAAAGATACGCCGCAGGACATCAAAATTTTTGATGAGCCGACACGAAAAAGTCGGTGTCGGGGAAGTTTCTTCTTTCTCTCTCTTCTCCACTGTGTCATATATGTATTGTAAACCTACAATGTCAAAAGCATCGTTATAAAATTGCTATTGACAAATTTCGCGTTTTGTCGTAGAATAAATACAAGGTTTAAGACCGATACGTATGAGGACCTCCGGGCGCGATCGCCCGGAGCGATTTTTTTATACAGTCCTTTACCGCGCTTCGTTTGGCGTTCTTGTCGGCACAAAGACAAGCTCAAATCGCGCAATAGACGATAAAGTGCTTGCAATACGAAAAAAATTATCGTATAATAGTCAAGCATTCGGCAAGACGAGCAGCATTACGGCTACGGAGAGATGTCCGAGCTGGCCGAAGGAGCACGATTGGAAATCGTGTGTACGTCACAAGCGTACCGTGGGTTCGAATCCCACTCTCTCCGCCAACCAAATCCTAAATCGAACACCTGAATTCGATTTAGGATTTTTTATTGATAAAATAAACTGTTTTTGCTATTATTTAAGTATTCCATTCTACAGGAGATTTGCATGTTTATTGGTATAAAAATGAGTGATAATATTCCAACAAAAGAGGATTTTGTCCGAGAAAATATTGATTTGGATAGGTCAAAAGGATGGGAATTGATTTCTGCTTCTGCCATTATGAATAAAGAATTTCAGTATAGTGGTGCAAAGTTTGAAATAGTTCAATCATATTTGCACGCTATTGATATTCTATCTAATTCTTCGTATAACCAAAATTTTAAAATCGTTTCGTTTAGATCGGTTTGGGTTCCATTTCTATTCTTATGTAGACAAGCAGTTGAATTATCATTAAAAAACGCATTAGAATTAACAAATATTGAAATAAAGGGACCAACGCATAATATTAAAGAATTATGGTCTACATTTGTCAATGAAAACAAGTCTTACATATTGGAGGAGGAGCAATGTTTTATAAAACGCATTTTTGTATTGGTCGAAGTTTTGGATTATTTGGATAATGATGGTTCGCATTTTCGTTATTCTACCTCAAACAGTAATGAACTTTATAGAGAAAACCCTTATCTTATAAACCCCAAACGTTTTTCCGATGAAGTACATAATATGGCTTTAACGCTTAATTGTATTAATATTTCGTTATTTAATAAATAGTTTCGTACAGCGAAAAGTTTTTGACGGAAGAAAGGAGCGTGTCAAGCTATTTTGTCAAAGACAAACTAAAAGCACCTTTTGGTCTTTCATTTGGCGGTTTATTTGCCTGCCGACACGCACCTGAGAGTCTCGAGGCAAGAACACGGTAGAAAAAATAGACTGCATTTTTATTAAACACGCATTATTATCAAAAATTCTTTAAACCCGTAATTTTCTCTATTTTGTATTACATACGGCATTTTGACTTGTTTTTGATAAAAAGAAAAGTCCCGACTTTCATCGGGACCTGCTTTTACGGGACTGTTGTATTGAATGATTATCTTATCGTCATACAGCGTTATTTGCTTTACAAGAGCGTTTATCAGCATCTGCGGTTCGAGTGATAACGCCTGCTCGTAATAAGCTCGCATTTCTTCTTCCGTGAATCTGTCTGCCGTTTTGGCTTTTTGGATAGCAATGGCTTTTTCGAGTTCTGCGGCTTTCAGTTCAAGTTCTCTCAATCGTTTCATCGCCGTTGCGCTCGTACCGCCGTTTTCTATCGCCGTCATTATGTTCGTTATCTGCGTTTCGGTTGTCTTGCGTTCCTTTTTAAGCCTTTGTAAATCGGCGTTATCAGTTATCGACTCTTCTTGCATTCGCATAAGAGAAGATATCATCTTGTCCTTGACTTCCTTTTCGGAG
The DNA here is from genome assembly GCA_944331875.1 of uncultured Clostridia bacterium. GTDB lineage: Bacteria > Bacillota > Clostridia > Christensenellales > DTU072 > Stercoripulliclostridium_A. The sequence goes on from CALVJA010000006.1 coordinate 80,707, forward strand.
AGAAGCTTCACGATATTGCTTACGACAAAATCTTCGAGGAGTTCCTTTCTCACCATTGATTTAGTACAGCCGTTGTTATGCTTCCTTCCGAGGCATTTATAGTACCGTATCTTTTTGCCCCCTTTGGACGTTCCCGTTTCCGCGCTGATGGGTTTTCCGCAATATCCGCATACCATTTTGTTACGCAGCATGTAAACTACTTCTACGCTGCGTTTGCCGTATTTGTTCGTATCGGTTTTCTGTTTGACTTTCTCGTATACTTCTTTCGGCACGATTGCGGGATAGATATTGTCGAACACTTCCCCGTTATGTCTGTATATTCCAAAATACTTTTCGTTTTTCAGTATGTTGTAAATGGTATTCCTTGCAAACGGTTTTCCTTTATTGAATATGCCTTTTTCCGTTAAAGCCGAAATAATGTCTTTGACGTATACTCCCATAGCATACTGCTCGTATATGTATCTGACGACTTTGGCTTTTTCTTCGTCGACCGTTACTTTGTGGTTTTCCACCTTATAGCCGTATATTATCGTACCGCCCGTAAAATTGCCTTTAAGTCTTGTTTCTTTCATACCGCGTTTTACTTTCTGCGACAGTTCCGCACTGTAATACTCTGCATAGCCTTCGAGCATACTTTCCAGAATGATCGCTTCGGGCGAATCGGGAATATACTCCGTTGCGGATATAACTTTCACTCCGTTGTCTTTCAGCGTTTTCTTGTGTACCGCCATTTCGTACTTGTTACGACTGAATCTGTCTAATTTGTAAACGAGTACCAATTCCCATTCTTTACGATTACTGTCCTTGATCATCTTTTGAAAATCGGGACGGTTATCGTTCGTACCCGTCATGGCACGGTCGATATACGTTTTTACTACCGTTATATCGTGAGTTTTTGCGTACTCGTTACACACTCTGAGTTGTCCTTCGATAGACTGCTCGGATTGGTTATCCGAACTGTAACGGGCATATATCACTGCAGATTTCATCTTGATTTTACCTCCTTATTTTTTGTTTTTTTATTTTGTCTTTCGACGGGAGCGAAACAAACGGAAAAGGGTTAACTGCTTTTTGATTGGTGTATTTTTGTTTGCCGTCAGGGGTTGCGGAGCAATGCACTTTACCCTTGACGGCAAAACCTTTTTCGTTTAAGCTCCTCGGGAAGAAAGACAATACTTAGTTGCACTTCGGCATTTGCTTAATTACTTCCGAACTTACTTTTCCGATCAGGCACCCTTCGTCCCAACAGTTGAAGTCGTCCGCAAGCAACAGCTTTTTATCTTCCTGTCCTATGGTACAGAGAACGTCTTCGTCCATAATGTCCGACCTGAAATACATCGGTATGTTCCTCGAATAGATCAGCTTTTCGCCGCTCTTTTCTATGTACTTCATCAGGTATCTTGCCGAATCCGTTATCTCTCGTCTGACATTCAATTCGTTGAAGTCGTTCCGTCCGAATTTGTCGTTAAAGTATGTGTTTTGCATAATCATCTGCCGTTTACGGGAACCGAAACTGTAATCTTTCTTTTCTTCAAGTTCTCCCGGCATACCGTTTTCGGGGATATAGAATATACCGTGAAAGTGCAGTCTGTTGGTTTCTCCGCCGCGCTCCCATACACCGATGTATTTCCAGCCTTTTCTGTGTACCATTCGTTTCAATACTTCTCTTAGTCCTTTTCTGAAACTGTCTTCCGTATGCTTTTCGTCGGAGTATGTAAAGGTACAAAAGAAGTTCCATTCGTTAAGGTTAATTTTCCTTGCAAGCCTTGTCTTGCGGACGATTTTGTTTCTCTGTAACCGTTCTATGTTCCTCTGTACAAATTCTCTTGTTTGTTCTTCAGTCTCAAAATCCCGTTTCAGTTCTTTAGTTAATATCTCTATCTTTTCGGCTTTTCTTTTGCCGTTGTTTTCTCTGTAAATCTTCTCAAATCTTTCCTTGGGAGTGAGAATCTCCGTAGCCGTTTTATCGGTTGTATTCTTTGTCGTCTGCAATTTCTTACCCGTGCAGACCGTTCTTGTCGGGTTTTTCTTTTGTTTGGTCGGATTGTTGGTTTGAGGGATTGCTATGTAGTGACTTCCGTCGTTGTATACTTTTGCGCTTCTGTACGGCATAGCTACCTCCTTTGAACGGACTGTTCCGCTCGCTGCTGTTTGGAAAGTAAAGATATCTTTGAAAGCAATTCAGAAAAGAATGTAGCTTGTTCGCTTTCGCTCATCGCCTCGATATCCGGCTTTCCGACGTTTACTACCTTGATTGTTTCTTTGTTCAATAGGCGTTACCTCCTTGTTTTGTTTTTTCTTTTATATCCCGTAAACTCGCAAGCTTTTTGCGACTTTACGAAATTTTCTTGTAAAGTTATCCCTACTTATAAGGGAATTGGAATGACGGAAATTAACCCCCTCAATGAATGTTCTCTACTTAGTAGCCACGAAAATGCCTGAAATGGACCCCCTCAATTAGAAGCCATGAAATCAGCCGTTATGGGGTCGTTTCTAAAAAAAATTTTTACCCTTCACTTATAAGGGAATGAAAAGGTCATGAGTCCACGGTCCGGATAAAAAAATAAGGCAACCTTTTTAGGATTGCCTTGGAAATTTGATATTTTGTTATACTTTACAGCGTTTCCGCTATTGCTATATATTTCATCTGTGCGCTCTTTCTTCTGCGCCATGTAATCCGTTTCTTGTTTCTGTTCGAAGTCCGTAAACGGCTCTTTGCTTCTGTATAAGTCTTCTGCACTTTCCGTATACCGTTTGATTTTCCATTCCTCGTACAGCTTATGACAGAGTATTTTACTGCACATTCGCCTTATTGCATACGCCTTTCCGCTTTTCGGGTCGATACAGGTGTTGAATACCGATTTTCCCATATATCCGCATAGGAATAACGCCGCTTCCTGTGCAAGGTCGTAACTGTCCGTAAGGACGTATCCGTCCAAGTCTTTGTAATCGATATC
>CALVJA010000007.1 GCA_944331875.1 uncultured Clostridia bacterium
TATTGACAAACGCGCACGCGCCTTATATAATAGGTAAAATGGAATTTTTTTTCGTCGAACAGCGTATTCGATGAAAAGCGATAACCGAGAAAACTCGGGATAAAAGGAGATATCTATGTCCAAAAGAAAAAGGTTTTTACTTATCGTAACGGTATTGGCGTTGGCTTTGGTCGGCGTATCCGCGCTTGCCGCCTGCGAGGACGACGAGCCCGCCGCTACCTATACCGTAACATTGCGTTCCGGATTCGACGACGCGGTGATCACCGAGACCGTCGAAGAGGGAGACTCTTTTACATTACCCGAAAATACGTTCGTGCGCCCGGGCTACGAGTTCACCGGCTGGACCAGGGAAGGGAGCACGTTCCTTTTGGCTCCCGGCGCTTCCTCGCCGATATACGCCGATACGGTGTACGTGGCAAATTGGCGGCTTGTCGAGGAGCCCGGCCCCGTGACCTATACCGTAACGCTTTCGGACGGATACGCTTCCGGCACGACTTCCGTGACGGTGGCGGCGGATACGATGTATACGCTCCCCGAAAGTCCCTTCCAAAGGACGGACTACACGTTTACGGGCTGGAACGTGTCAGGCGAAACGCTCCCCGCGGGCGAGAGCGTGTTGATAACGGGCGATATCACGATATCTGCCGTTTGGGAACCCGTTCCGAAGTATACTGTGACCCTGTTGTCGGGTGAAAACGGCGAGACGATATCCGTTTCCTCGCCGATGATCGTCGGGAGCACATATACTCTCCCCACATGCTCATGGCAAAACCCGGGATATGATTTTGCGGGCTGGTACTACGAGGGGGATATATTGGTGCCCGGCAGTGCCGTCATAGTAACGTCGGATATAACGATATACGCGTTATGGACGGAGCAGGAAGAGCCCGTACCTCCCATCGAATACGTTACGATAACTGTTTCGGGCGGCGATGCCGGCGGTCAGTACATAGCGCAGGTAGAAAAGGGGACAGAGTATACGCTTCCCTCGAATACCTTTACCTATACCGGCTACGTTTTCGTTAATTGGGAAATAGACGGCACTTCCTATGAGCCCGGCGATACCGTTACGGCAGAGGACGACCTTACCGTGACGGCGGTATGGCGCGCGCTCGAGCAATATACCGTAATATATGATTGGGGTTACGAGGGCGGCGCGAATATGTCCGTGACGGCAACGGAAGGGGTGTCGTTCACGCTTCTGAGCGCGCCGGTGAGACCCGGCTACGCTTTCGCGGGCTGGGAATACGGCGGCGATATATACGAAGCGGGCGCTGCTTTCACGGCAAGCGAAAGCGTGACCTTCACGGCGCAATGGACTGCGACCACCAAATATACCGTAACGTTCGTTTCGGACGGAGCGACTTTTGAAACGATAGAGCAGACCCTGGACGGTTTCACTGAAGCACCCGAGGCGCCCGTGAAAGAGGGCTACGCCTTCACCGGCTGGACATCGGGTGACGTTACCCTTCAGGCGGGACAAAACTATCAGGTATCCGGGGACATGACCTTTACCGCGGTTTGGGAGCGCCTTTCATATAACGTGACGTTTATTTTGCACGGCGGTACCGAAACCGAGCCCCAAACCGTTTATTACGGCGAAACGCCCACTCCGCCCGCAGTAGAGGAGGAGATAATACTAAGTAACACCCAAATAGCGGTGTTCGGCGGCTGGTCCCCCGCTGTAGGCTCCGTTTATGCGGATACGACTTATACCGCCGTATATTCTACCGAAACGCGCATGTACTCGATAACCTTGTCCGATACCGAGTACATAAACTATCTGACCCCTGCGGGCGAGGCGATAACGGATCCCGCGGTGGAGTACGACGAAGCGTTCGAATTCAAAATAGAAGCTAAAAACGCCGGCGTCAACATCTCGTCCGCGACCGTGCTCGGAAACGGCGCGGAACTGACGGCGACGGAAGACGGAGTTTATACCCTCGAATTCGACCCCGAATCTTCCGGTTCCGTATCCGTCGAGGGTTATACCGTCACGGAGTATTTCGTCAAGGCGACGAATTCCCCGCTGGTCGATACCGCGATAACGGTCAACGGCTCCGTATATGACGGCGGCGCTCTCTCCTACGGAGACTCCGTTACGTTCGCGCTGACCGGGAGCGAATACCACGCCGAGGGCGTTTCCCCGAAACTCAGGATAAACGACCGATACGTCACGCTCACTTCAGACGAAAACGGCGCGTATACATACACACTCGAGGTAACTTCGAACCTCTATGTATCCGTCGAAGCGGGCGGCGAAAAGGTGATACAAATAACCTATGTCGACATCCTTGACAACGAATATACCTTTGACTGGCATTACTCGATGGGACCTGTGGGAAATCTTTCGTATCTGTATGATTTCGACACAAACACCGTTTTTGCCAAAGATAATATTCAATATATGCTGGCTTTTGCCGACACTGCTGATGGTGCAATGCGTATATATTCATGCACTGCCGACAAGGAAGAACGGATCATGGATCGTACTTCATTGATGGCATTGGCTAAGGCTATGGCGTCAGACGGCAGGATATATCCTGACCCTTCGGAAGACAACATATACTATATTGCTTACGGAGAATATTTTGACTGGGGACAATCAATTTATTTCTATTTGCCGCAAGACTCGTCCGCATTTATGTGGCGCTCTAAAACAGCGCAAAGCGAAGATTGGAGCGAATGGAGTACGGGTGAAAAGACCGGGACAACAGAGATTTACAAACTAAGCGTTGTTGCACCGAATACGACGTTTAGAATGGGTACTTTGCTCCAAGTAGCATTCAAAAGTTCTTCCGACAACCTCAACATGATCAACGAAGCGACCGGGGTCGTTGTTAGTCCCGCGACAACCGACATAGAATACGGCGGAGCCACCGACACATATTATGTTTATGAAATAGAAGCCACTAATAGCGGAAGTCAATATTATATCAATAAGCGTGATAACGACGTCGAAATAGATATTACATTTTCTTTAAGCGATAACATTGAAGTATATATCGGTTCCGAGGCAAACTATGGCGGATCTTCCATAACGGGCAATGACGTTCGGAATAAAATCGTGAATTTCACGACATTTGCGGAGCCCGGAACGGAAGTGATCTTGAGATTGGGATTTATGGAGAACATATATCCGGGTTTCAGGGACTATGTGGTAGCTTCAGAGGGCGGCCGATTCAGTTATGAGCTTTCGGAAGACATACAAATGTTCAACTTGATAAACGGCGAGATTTCAGATCTGCTTATAGGCGCAGAATATTATGAATTATTCATGCCGCCAAACAAGTGGAACTTATTCATATCCTTTGTCGTGGATTCCGATTTGGAGATATCAATAGATACTACCGTTGATTTTCCTGTCAATACGATACAACTCCCATTGGTGTATAATGCAGGATATGACTGGCATATCGGCGATGACGAAAATAGTATGGAAAAAGTAGAGGTTACAGAATCGTCTTCTACCGCAACTCAATGGGCGGTAGGACAGATCCTGGAAATAAGACCCAGGGAAGGACAACCTACCTTCGACATAATCGGCGATGTTGATTTTGTGATTTTTAATTTATCACGCTATATCGTCACCAACCTTGTTGAAGAGGGATACGCAGAACTTATTTCAGCCGACGAAGATTCCATTAAATTCAAACTTCTTAAAGTGGATATAAGAATAGATGCAACCATAAGTACAAATGTATCTGTGCCGTTGGGAGTGCAAGGTTTCATCCAAGGCGCGGCTCAAGTGGTGCACGAGAGCGAGCTGTGCGCTTCGTCCGTTGGCGAGAACGAGATTACTTTGATATCCGCGCCGGACGTCTCCGCCGCGACGAGCGGGGAGTGGACGTTGACGGTCGAGGTCCCGGAGGGAAGAACGCCCGTATTGTGGATGGACAGAATGGACTCCGACGGATACGTGGCATACGCGATGACCGAAGAGGAAACAGAGACTGCAGGAAAGCGCAGATTCACGTTTACGGCAAACGGGATACTGAACAGCGCGTATTGGTACCTCGATATCTCCACTGATGTATACGAGATAACGGTACATTATGCGGGATACACCGTTACCGTTATGCTCCCGCACGGCACGGAATTGACCGCCACCGATCTTTTGCCGCAATATGTCGTTGCGGATATCGGAGAGGGGATGTGCTACTATCCGATAACGGGCTGGCTGGACGCCCCCGAAAACGGAAGCCTTGTTCTTGTCGTGACGTCCGCTATGGATATATATGCCGAGCTCGGCGCGGGCGAGCCCTGCACCGTCGTGTTCTACCCGGACGGGGGAGAAGCTGCTTATTACACCGATATCGCCGCGGCGCTGTCCGCGCTTGACGGCTCTTCCGAGGGCACTTTGGATATATTGTACGTTGAGGGCGCCGCTCAAACGCTTGACGGAAACGTCGAATATACCGTGCCTGCAGGTGTCACGCTCCGCCTGCCGTACGCCTTGGACGGCTATGACAGAAAACTTGCGGAGCTGTCCGACGCTCCCTCCCGATTCTACGCCGATCCCGAGGACGGTTACAACGCGCTCGTAATAGGGGAAAACACTACGCTCACCGTATACGGCACGCTGTCCGTCGGCGGGATAGTGGGTTACCCCTCGACATACAATACCGCGAATCCGGTATATCAAGGACATACCTCCGCGGCGCACGCGCTGCTTACCCTGGACGGCACTTTGAATATCGCTTCGGGCGGCACGCTCGAGGTCAACGGCTACGTCGAGGGTTCGGGTCAGCTCAACGTACTCTCGGGCGGCACGTCGAAACTTCCCTTTATCGTAAAAGACTATCGCGGCGGTACGAACACGACGAACATCTTCTATGAGGGATACGCGCCCTTCAATATCTACGAAATGCCGAATATCATGACAAATTACACGATACACTACGGCGCGAATGAGATAGCTTACGCCATGCTCTACGCCTCCAGCAACTATCAGGAAAGCGAAGTCGTGGCTATAGGTGCGGATGGTATAATACGCGTGGACGAGGGCGGATACGTCGTAAAGAAGACGAACAAAATCGACAACCCGCGCGCGAACGCCGGAAACGGCGAACCCGCCTTCGAATTCCGTACCGCGCTCGATGTCTACGGCGGCGGCACGGACGGCGTGCTGAGCCTCAGGGTAAGCGTCATCACCGTCACCACGGCGGGCAAATACCTTGCCATTCCCTATACCTATTCCTCGATAACGCTGCACGACGGCGATTATTACCTGTATAACATGTACAAGATAATGCCGGGAGCTTCGCTGAACGTCGCTTCGAGCGCCACCCTCACGATCTTTAACGACTTTGTGGACGGCGTCAGAACAACGGGCGCTTTGGCGGTATACGACCTTGCGGACGACCACGTAGACAACTATGTCGAGAACGCTCCGAGCGTGCCCGGCGCGTTGAAATATCCCGCCGAGCCGAACGCCGACGGCGTGGACTACGGTGTATTCAGCGTATCGGGAACTCTCACAGTCCGCGGAAGACTCGCGGGAACGGTCGCCGCAGGCGCCGCGGGAGCCGAGATCAGGGTGTACTCCTCCGCGGATTTCCTCTCGATCGAGACCGGCGAAGCCACTTACTTAAAAAATGCCGATTTGGTTGTGACCTATACCTACTTCGAAACCGCGAAGGTCATGACTTCATCGGGTCTGACGGATATTGTATCCAATACCGTCTATACTTCGACGGCGGATGGAGACGTATTCCTTTGGGAGAATTGATTTCTTTGCCGAAAGAGATGTAAATTAAGAGTTTGAAAGGAACTTAGAAGCAATGTAATGAAAAAGGGTGCATTCGTCCGAATGTGCCTTTTTTCATAAGGTAAGATAGAATTCGGCAAAGAAATCAACACCACCGCTTTGCGCCTCTTTTCCGCCGTATCGCACGAAATTACTTAAAGCCTTTAATATCACCCCGTTTTGGAGACCAAAACGGGGCGCGAACGGCGCATAGTCCCGCTATAGCGCCGCTCGCGTTTCGTGCGATACGACGCAAAATAGTCTGCAAATCGGCGCCGAGTATGCTTATCATGGCGCCAAAATACACATTATTTGATTTCTTTGCCGAAAGAGATGTAAAGTAAGAGTTTGAAAGGAACTTAGAAGCAATGTAATGAAAAAGGGTGCATTCGTCCGAATGTGCCTTTTTTCATAAGGTGAGACCTAATTCGGCAAAGAAATCAATTTACCACCGCTTTACCGCGTCTTTCGGGCTCTTTTTTCCGAAATCTTCGACCCCCGCTTTGGAGACCAAACGCGGGCAGCGTCGGCGCGTATGCTATACGCGCTGTCCTTGTTTCGAAAAAAATAGCTCCGAAACTCACGGCAAATCGGCGCTATACACGCTCTACTTGGCGACAAGATACACAGTGAACCGAACACTCTTTTAATACAAAACACTTATATAAGCGAACTGCTGTACATTGCGATTGCAAATCGGCGCTATACACGCTCTTCATGGAAACAAGATACATAGTGAAGCGAACACTCCTATATGGTGAAACATCGGTATATGCAACCCGTTATTTAGGACTTCACCAAATCGATATAAATAACGCTTTATTTTTTCGCTCAAAGCATTTTGAAACTGCTTTTTACAAAAAATTCTATATGAGTTTTTATGAAATTTTAAAGTTGAACTTTAAAATTTCATAAAAACATTATTTAAAATTGGCGACAAGCGCGATGAGCAGTACGAACAGATTGCCGCATTGAAAACCTATGAGATATTCGAACAGGAATATTATCAATGCAAATGCGATATATAATATCGAAAGCAGCGCGTCGCGCACGACGCGCATCACGGCGAAATATATCATGGACGATAGACAGAACAATATATAAATTGCTATTATTGCCGTAAAAGTTTTATTCTTCGGACGTCTTGTGAGGTAGTCTTTGAACTTTTCTCTTTCTCTTTACCGCTTCCATCCTTTTTCTTCTCTGCTATATGATATAGAGATTTATCAGAGCCAGCGCCATGAGGTGCGCCGGATAGAAGACATAGAACACCCATTTGTTCGCGCTCTTGGCTTTTGCGGAGCGCGCGCCGCTGTAGAAGTATAAAAGTATCGGTGCGAGTATGAGTCCCAGAGATATGAGCGCAGCCGAGGCACTCCTCGTGAACACCGAGACCGCGATATACACTATGCTTATACCCATCGAATACGCGGTGCGTTTATACCTGTCGTTGCCCGCCATATAAAACGCCATGACATACAGCGGCGCTGTTATCCCCCAATCACAAAAATACGTTAATGCGATAATGGGTAACGGAAGTACAAATTTCAGGACTCGATTTTTAACTTTATCGAACACCGTGAGCGCCGCAAGCGACAACGTCAGGGTGACGAGCATGTTATAGTCGGCGTATTCGAACACCGTGCCGTGTATGGCGAGGGAATAGGGGATTTGCGATATTACGGCGAACACCGCAAGGCGCGTAAAGTACTTCTTTAGCGACGAAGTGTGTCTGTACCCTTCCGCAAGCATACAGCACATCACGGGTGCCGTCAGCCTTCCGACGACGCGCATCGGGATATATGCCGCCGGTATGCCGCTAAGGAACATGAGCGCGACGTGATCTATAAGCATCGCCGCTGCGGCTATGTACTTCAGCGTGTTTCCGCCTATCCCGCGCTCGGGCGCGGCAACGGTATCTACCACTCTTTGTTACGGTCGTGCTTTATGTCGTCGTAGTACTCGAAATAACGGCGCTTTTCCGCTTCCCGGCGCCGTGCCGCTTCCTTTTTGCGCCGCTCGGCGGCTTTCTTTTTTGCCTCCTCCGTCTTGTTCGGGGCGGGCGCCGTATTTTTCGATTCCGTCGACATATCGTTACCCGTTAAAAACCCTCCCTTACGGGAGGGCAGTTTGCTTTGCATTAGTCCGCTTTATACGGGAGCAGAGCCATGAACCTGGCGCGCTTTATCGCCTGAGCGAGGGGGCGTTGGTGCTTGACGCATACGCCGGACATCCTGCGCGGCAGGATCTTGCCCTTCTCGGTGATGAAGCGGGTGCGCTTTTCGCCGTCTTTGCCGGTCCTTTCGGCGGACTTTTCCATATCGCGCGCCAAAGCGATGTAATCTATTTCATCGATCTTGTTGACGCAGAAATGGCATACCTTCTTTTTGGGGGCGCGTTTGCCCGATTTTACGCTTTTTACTCCTTCTTTATTCATATCGAAAACTCCTTATTAGAACGGAAGATCGTCGTCGTCCTGGAAATCTACGGGACGCGCGTCTTCGATGCGCGGTTTGCGCGACGCCTGAACTTCGGGAAGCTCCTGAGCCTCGCGGCTGTCTTCGCTTCTGGAAGACAGGAACTGGACCTCGTCGGCAACTATCTCGGTGACATACCTTTTGGAACCGTCCTGCGCGTCGTAGGTGCGGGTCTGCACGGAACCGCAAAGCCCCACGCGGCTGCCCTTTTTGAGGTGCTTGGCGCATATTTCCGCCTGCTTACGCCAGCAAACTACCGGCAAAAAGTCGGTCTGGCGCGTACCGTCGCCCGACATATACGGACGATTGACCGCCACGGTGAAGCTGCAGCGCATGATATTCGACGAGCTGACGAAAGATTCGGGATCTTTGGTAAGGTTGCCGATCAAAATGACCTTATTCATGTTTCCTCCTACATCTTGGTGATGAGCTGACGAACGATGTTATCGTTGATCCTCATCTGCCTGTCTATCTCGGCGGGCACGGTGGGCGCCGCTTCGAATTGCATCAGGACGTAATAGCCTTCGTTCTTGAACTTGATGGGGTACGCGTACTTTCTGGTGCCCCATTTGTCAAGCATTCCGACGGTGCCGCCGAGTTCCTGGATAAGGTTCTGGAACTTCTCGATCACCGCGTCCTTCGCTTCGTCGTCGATGGAATTATCGATGATGAATAACAGCTGATACTTGTTCATACATACCTCCTTTTGGACTTAAGGCTCCCGAGGGAGCAAGGGATTTTCGCGCGGCATGGCGCGATGCTAAATCATTATATAAGGTTTTATCGCGAATGTAAAGCAATTTACGCATTTTCCGAATAAAAAAAGCGCGCGTCCCGCCGGAACGGAAATATCGGCAAATGCGCCGCGTGCGTGCCCGCGGGACAAGTTTTCCCCTGTATATGATCGGCAAGGCGTTTCGTCGAATATGTCATTCGATGAAAAGATTTTCAAAGCTTATGCAATAAAAATAGAGATTTGTGCTTTTTTTATTCACTTCGCCATTTTTTGTGATGTTGACACGTCCATAAAAGTAAGGTATAATGTCATAAATCGGCGCGATGTTTTCATCGAATGACATATTCGGCGAAAAAATCTGACCGAAAAGGGTTAATAAAGGAGTTATGTTCATGTCAAAAAGAAAGGGAGTACTGTTGACGGCAGTCGTCGCGGCTCTGTTGCTGTTGACGGTATCGGTACTTGTCGCTTGCGAGGAAGAACCGACAACATTTACCGTTACATTGCGTTCCGGATTCGACGACGCGGTCATCACCGAGACCGTCGAAGAGGGAACGTCTTTTACATTACCCGAAAATACTTTCGTGCGCCCGGGATACGAGTTTACCGGCTGGACCAGGGAGGGGAGTACGTTCCTTTTGGCGCCCGGCGCGTCCTCGCCGATATACGCCGACGCGGTGTATGTGGCGAATTGGCGTGAGGAAGGCTCCGGCACGGGCGGCGAGGAAAGCTTTACCGTGGTCTTGAAGTTCTCCGACGACCCGGACGCCTCGACAGACAGATATTCGGGAATAGCCGAGGGAACCTCGTTCACTCTTCCCGATTGCGTTTGGCTCAACCCCGGATACACGTTCGCCGGCTGGCTGGTGGACGGCGTATCGATGTCCCCCGGCGACGAGATAACTGTCAACGGAAATATGGAGATCGTCGCCGTATGGAACGCCGTTTCCGATCCCGGCCCGACGGAGGAAATATACACCGTTACCTATCTTGACGGCTACTCGGACGGCATGCGCAACGTGAGCGTATCGGAATCGGACGGCGCTATATATACGCTCCCCGAGCTTTTCGAGGACTTTGCGAGGACGGATAAAAAGTTCGTCGGCTGGCAGCCCGATAATTCGTCGGACGTCCTTTCCCCCGGCGCGGCGTATCCCGTGACGAGCGACCTGACCTTCACGGCGGTGTGGGAAGACTATACATATACCGTAACGTTCATGTCCGACGATTCGGTCGTTTCCGAGACCGAGGGCATAAGTTCGGGCTCGTTCGTGTACGCTCCCGCAGCCCCCGATAAAACGGGCTACGAGTTCAAAGGCTGGAAAAATATATCCGCCCCCGAAACCGTATATCAGCCCGGCGCCGCGATAAACGTTAGCGGCGATCTTACCTTCGAAGCGGTCTGGGAGATATTAACTTATGAAGTGCGCTTCGAAATAAGCGTACAAACCGCATTTGCGAAGATCACTCTGCAAGAGGAGACAGTAACGGTTGAATACGGCGCTATTCCGGAATCCTCTTTGAATATTCCGGAAAGCTATAATATCGACTATGAAACGATGGCTTCGTTCAGCGGAAGCTGGACTCCCGAAGTAACGGCTGCGACTGCGGACGCGGTCTACAGCGCGGAATATACGATAACGGATCGCCTTTATCCCGTCGAATTTATACAAAACGGATATGTGTTTTTCGAGGTCGACGGCGAGATCGTCACGGAGTACGGCGTAAAATACAGGACGGATCTCGAATTTAAGCTCGTACGCTCCCCGGGAGTGTATATCGACAACGTGACCGTTCTTGCAAACGACGAACTGGTGAGTGCGGATCCGAACGGCGTTTATACGTTGGCGTGGAGCGCCGATTCCATAGTGTCCGCCGCGAATTGGGAATTTGCGGAATATGAGATAGCGGTGAGCGCTTCTAATGCGCAATATGAGATAAGTCAAACTACCGGTCTCCATTACGGTGATATCATAACGCTTACCGCATGGGGCGATGAATGGTACAACGCAGGGGCTCCCGACGTAGTGCTGGACGGTGAAAACCTTTCTCCGATAGCGGAAAACGAAGGTAAATATGTGTATGAAATAACCGCTACAAGAAACTCTTCGCTCGAGATATCCGGAGTGATTACAGTAGTTCCGATTACATTTGTAGATATTTATAATAATGAATATTCTATGGATTGGACTATAGATCAAGGCTGGATAGGGTTTAAATTACCTGATGGTATTGCTACCAACATTCAATTCGGTGCCGATACATACTTAGTTTACAAATATTTCCTAGACAATCCAGCAAGTTATGACATTAACTATTTTGTGTTTTCGTATACAACGGAAAGAATAAATGCAAATAATATTGTGTCGACTGAGGCAGAAGCCGAGCAAAATTGTATAGACCGAGTGAACCAGTATGATGCGCAAGAAAATTCAATGTATCCGCAGATAGGAGGCGAAAATAAGTATTACTTATTATATTATCTGAAGGAAACAGGGTCCTATACATTGGATATCGTTGTTCCGCAGAGTACGCAAAATATTTCATACTTCATTGAGGGCGAATCGGATGATTGGTGCAGCTTATATCAAATATATGGTGCTACTTCTGCGGGACATTTAGGAGTTGCGCACTTTGACTATCAATTTATCGATTATGATGGATCAATAGGTCAATCCGAAAAGAAATTTAGTCCAAATAATGTAGTATATGTCAAAATCGAGTTGCCTGAAGGTGAAGTGTTGCCGATATTATATCATGCTAAGGACAATGCATTAGTTTTGACTCCGGATTACTATGATATTCAAGTTGGCAATCAACTACAAGAAAATGTTTATTGTTATAGAATAGTTACTAATTATGCCAACATGGAATATTTACCATTAGATGATTCCGACTATATATACGACATATCATTTAATTGTGATGTAAAAACTGCCCAATATATAATTTATGAGAATGATGGGACCAATCTTGGTAGCACAATGCGAGCAACACCTACGTTGGCAAGAGAGAACGATTCCTTTACTTTTAAGATAGCATATTCTTATTCTTATGTGGACTTCGCTGCTATGATAGTAGAGGAGGCGGGCGTTTATCAACCCAACATGCAATTATTTGATATAATCGGTAGCTATGATGAAATAAGTTATACAGTTGATTCAAGCGATTCATCGACCGGATATATCTATGTGACAGTGACGGGAATTAAGTCGGATATTATAATTTCAAACTTGAATTACCAGGACGCTACCCCCGAAATTCCACTTTTGATAGGTGATTATTACGATTACTATGTGGACGGTGTGTTGGTGGAAGGTGAAGTCGGCACAATCGTTCGCGTGCCTATCGTCGGTGGAAGCGTGATAGAAATGAGGCTGCATGACGATATTCCCTACAATTTCGTCCAAGTTAATGTCAATAAAGATAATCCGAACTTAGGAAGCATACGCGTTTATTGGCAATATTATAATAGCAACAACGTAGCGACTGACAACTATGGATGGGGCGCTACTTTGTCCGAAGACGGCAGGAGCATAACGGATGAATTCAGCACTTCTGATGTGAAGTCCAAATCTAATTTTACGGATGAGCCATTTAGATTCCTGTACTTTGAGCTTGGATATAAGGCGGAGAATGTCACAGACAAGTGCGCCGGTTACGGCAGTTCCGCCACGCTTACCGTGCTGGAAGACCTCGACAGGATAGAGGGACTTGACCAGGATACGGGCGCTAAAAATATGCATGCTTATCCCTACGTCGACTACCAAAACGGATTCATGCTCGAAGTAGTTGCTCCGTACGGAACGGTGCCCGTATTGTATGTCGAGAGGGCGGATATGCTTTCCGATTCCTTCCGCAAATACTATGCTTCGGACAAAAAGCTCCAAGAGGGCGAACAGTATATGTACGTTTATACGTTCACGCTGACGGACATCGATTCGGAGATCAGGTGGTATCTCGGAACGGAAGCAGAAGTTTACGACATCACTTTCGTATACGGCGATTCCTCGGTGATCATACCCGTTGAATACGGCACTTCGATAAACGATATCGCCGACGTCCCGACAT
This sequence comes from uncultured Clostridia bacterium, assembly GCA_944331875.1. Lineage (GTDB taxonomy): Bacteria > Bacillota > Clostridia > Christensenellales > DTU072 > Stercoripulliclostridium_A. The sequence continues at coordinate 13,034 of CALVJA010000007.1, forward strand.
ACTATGTGATGGCGGAAGACGGCGGACAGACTTTCTATATGATCACCGCCTGGATGAACGGCGATACGGAGGTGAGCGTGATAGACGGTTCCGTGACGACCCTCCACGCCACGGGCACGGCGACCAGTGCGACGGTAAGCTTCTCGTATTCGGGCGGAGTGGAATTTTTCGATAATTTGGCAGCGGCGCTCGCAAGCGACATTGTCAAAAACAATTCCGGCACGCTCGATATGTTCTACGGGAAAACCGATAATTCGCTGACGGAAGGCACCTATACGATCCCTGCGGGCGTAACGCTAAGACTTCCTTATGCGGTAGGCTCCTACGGCAGGGCATACGGCGTGACCGGCGCGGACGGCAACTCTCCCTCCGTATTTTTTGCCGACGAATCCGACGGTTTCACTTCGGTCGTTATCGGAGCGGGCGCAACGCTCGAAGTCTACGGTTCGGTATCCGTAGGCGGCATTGTGGGATACCCTGCGTCCGCTATGCCGTATCAAGGACAGACCTCGGCGGCGCACGCCGTATTGGAACTTGACGGCACGATGAACGTATATTCGGGCGGCAGACTGTATGTCAACGGCTACATCGAAGGGAGCGGTACGGTGGAACTCGAAACGGGTGCCGCGAGCTATCTCCCCTTTGTGGTAAAAGACTACCGCGGCGGTACCAACAGTTCCAACGTCTATATGGAGGATATCGCTCCTTTCAACATCTACGAGATGCCCAACATCCAAACGACGTATATCATTAATTACGGCGCTTCCGAGTACGCATACGCGATGCTCTATGCCATGAATACGTTCAACGAAACGGTCGCTCAGGTCATCGGCTCCGACGGCATGATCCGCTTGAGCGCGAGCGGATACGTCGAGAAGAAGACGACTCGCATCGAAAATCCCAGAAACGAAACCGGAACGGACACTTCCGTCGAGCCCGCCTACGAACACAGAACGACGCTCGATATTTACGGCGGCGGTTCGGACGGCGTATTGAGTCTGAGCATATTGGGGCTTGTCACCGTAACGACCGGCGACGTTTATATGGGCATACCTTATACATACGAACGCATCACTTTGCATGACGGCGATTATACGATATACAACATGTTCAAAATAATGCCCGGGTCAACGCTCGAAGTGGCATCGGGCGCGACTCTCGAGATCCTTGCGGGCGCTTCCATCGCGGTCTACGAAGAGGGATTCAAAGAAACGAGTTCTCAATTGAACAACCGGCAGCAGCTTACATATCCCGCGGAGCCCAACGGATATGCCGAGGGCGGCAAATTGGCGCTCGGCGGAACGCTTACGATAACGGGTACTTTCGGCGGCGAAATAACGGCAGAAGACGCCTCGGGCACCCCGACGATCGTCGTGAATACGTCTTCGAACGCTTCGCTCAGCGTGGAAGCAGTCGAGGCGGTGCAATTGAACAATGCTGAGTTTGAATATACTTATCAAGCTACCCTTATCGCCATGGCAGGGGAAACACAGCTTGCGCCTTGCCCTCCCGGCGCGCCTGTGACCTATTTATATTCCGACGGCGTGTGGGCTATATCGTAAGAGGCTATGCGAGCAAAAACTTTTACCGCAAAAGCCGTTCCGACAGGAGCGGCTTTTTACTTGACTTTTTGTCTATGAATGTCAATAATATGCGTGACGCAATATAAATGGTTGAGAGTAAAATGGATACGGAAGTTGTAAAAAACGATTTTTCGGTGGGTTCGGTCAGGAAAAGTATCGTCAAGCTTGCGATACCGCTCACGCTTGCCCAGCTCATCAACGTTTTGTACAACGTGGTAGACCGTATCTATATAGGGCATTTGGAGTTCGATTCCACGAACGCGCTGTCCGGCGTCGGGCTTGCGCTCCCGATAATAACGATAATAACGGGGTTTGCCAATCTTTTCGGGATGGGCGGCGCTTCGCTGACGTCTATCGCGCGCGGCGCGCACGAGAGGGAAAAAGCGGAAGGTATCATGGGCACTTCGTTTACGATGCTTTTGCTCACCGGAGCGGTGCTCACCGTCATTTTGGAGATCTTCGCCGAGGAAATATTGTACCTTGTCGGTGCGGGCGAGAACACGATAGGCTATGCGGCGGATTACACCAGGATCTACCTTATCGGCACGGTGTTCCAGATGCTCGCGCTCGGTATGAACAGTTTCATCAATTCCCAGGGTTTTGCCAAGATCGGGATGTTTACGGTGCTTATCGGGGCAGTCCTCAATATAGCGCTCGATCCGCTGTTCATTTTCACGTTCGATATGGGGGTCGAGGGTGCGGCTCTTGCTACCGTAATATCTCAAGTGGTATCCGCAACATGGGCGATAGGGTTCCTGCTTTCGAAAAAAGCGATAATACGCCTGACTATAAAGAATATGCGCGTCAGATGGGCGTATCTGAAAAAGATCACCGCTTTGGGGCTCAGCGCGTTCGTCATGAATATGTCTACCGGCGTGGTGCAGATCGTAAACAACGTCACCCTCGGCAGATTCGGCGGCGATATGTATATAGGCGTGATGACCGTATTGAATTCGGTCAGGGAGATAGTCTATACTCCGCTTCAAGGGATAGCCGGCGGCGCCCAGCCCGTCATAGGCTATAACTACGGCGCAAACCGCCCCGACAGGGTGCGGGACAGCGTGGTGTTCATGACGATAATAACGCTCGCGTTCACGCTTATAGTATGGGCGGTGATACTTATTATCCCCGAGTACATCATGCGCGCGTTTACCCCAGATCCCGAGCTTATCGAGCTGGGAGTCCCCGCTTTGAACATTTACTTTTTCGGGCTGTTTATGGCGGCGCTGCAGTTTTCGGGACAGTATACCTTCGTCGCTATAGGCAGGAGCAAAGAAGCAATATTCTTCTCGACCCTCAGAAAATTCATCATAGTCGTGCCGCTCGCCCTCACACTCCCCATGATACCTTCGCTCGGCGTTATGGGCGTGTTTGTCGCGGAGCCGATATCGAGCTTTATAGCCTCTACCGCCTGTTATGTTACGATGATTTTGCGGCTTAGGAAAATAATAAAGAAGAGCAAAACTCCTGTATCGGAACAAAAAGTTTAATATTACGATATCCTTCCAACAAATTTTATTTTCATATGGATATATTATCGCCGCAAAATCATCGCGGCATCTTACCGCATCTTTGCGGCTCTTTTTGCGCAAAATCTGCGACCTCCTACGGAGGCGGATCGGTCGAGTATGCTATACACTTCCCTCCCGTTTCGCGAAAAATAGCTCGCAAATCTACGGCAATCTGCCGCCAAACGCCTGACTCGGGCATAACACACTTGTATATGCTTTTGCGGCTTAGGAAAATAATAAAGAAGAGCAAAACGCCTGTATCGGAACAAAAAGTTTAATATTACGATATCCTTCCAACAAATTTTATTTTCATATGGATATATTATCGCCGCAAAATCATCGCGACATCTTGCCGCATCTTTTTGGCTCTTTTGCCCGAAAGTAAACCCTCTGTTTGGAGCCCAAACAGAGGCACAAACGGCGCATAGCCCGCTATAGCGCCGCCTGTGTTTCGAACAAAATATCCTAAAAATCTACGGCAATCTGCCGCCAAACGCCTGACTCGGGCATAACACTTGTAAAGGCAGACTTGCTGTTCATGGCGTTTGCAATGCGGTCTTTAGCTTGAAGCCCCGCCCACCCGCCCCATGTGGTGGTATGGGGACTTAGTGGGTATGGGCTTATTAATGAAGTAGTGCGTTTGCGTTAAAGTCTTATACTGCCAAACTCTTTTCTCGTGTTTAGCGGGGAAGAATGTGGAAAACTTAGATTTCGTGCACAGCTTTTCCCTTTCCCGTAATGCCCAAAGCATATTATTTCTTTAACAGCATATCCCCAAGCCATTTCAACGGGGGAGGCGCGCGGAGCTTAAGCGGAGCATTTAATCGCCGGGGGTGAAGTGTCAACGTAACCCCCTCCGATTACATGGCTTGGGCAGTTTAGAGTTTGTTTTTTTGCATGTAATATGGCTTTTTATAAAAAATTTGCACTGAGCCTATACGGAGATAATAAGCCAATAAATCACAAACACCAATATCACGTCTACAGCCGTAGATTTTCGGGTGATTTTTCGTGAACAAAATGGCGGCATACGATGTATGTCGCCATTTTTTCGCGGAAAAGGACCGAAAAGATACGGGAAAGGATATATAAAGCTTTTTGAAACTTTTATATTCGGAGCGGAGCGACCCTTAACAAAATCCGCGGACAGAAGCAAGAGTGTATATGATGTATTATTTGATTGAGCATTCTGCTAAACTTCTAGCGGATTTTATTTCACAAATTGAAACTTTGCCCGCGAAGTTTCAATTTATTTCACAATCCGACCGCTTGGGGTCGGATTATTTCACAATTCCGTTTCGCGGAATTATTTCACAATTTTGCGAAGCAAAATTATATCTGATTCCGCATAGCGGAATCAGATATGGAACTTGCGTTTGAGTTCCGAGATTATAGTAGGGGCGCGGAAAATTATGGTGCCGATTATGACCGCGAGCCCTATGACCATGGTAGCGAGCGACAGGGCGAAGTTTTTGTAATCGTCCAAAACGACCAGCGCCAAAAAAGGCACGGCGCTCAAAAGCGATACCGTGATTATGTTCAGAAGATATCTGTTCGGCCGCTTGTAATTTATTATCAGGAACACGGCTATGGCGATATTCGATATCAGATACAGCGTCGGAAGCAGATATTCGACTATTATCTCGGGCTCCGGCAGCACGCCGCGCAGGGTATAGATTGCCACGCTGAGGATCAATGCGTGCGCGGTGACCTTTTGCGGGAAATATTCGCCGCCGCGAATGAGTATCCTGAACAGGAAATACAAATAAATCAAAAACGCTACCGCTATCCACGAAAATCGCACGCGCCTCGTCAGCGCCGCTTCCACCACTATCATCGCTATGGACAGCGACAGCCACGCGAACAGGTATATTTTATCGAAAAGACTGCCGGAAAGCGGTTTCAGTTTTTCACGCGGGGGGTATGCGCGCGCCGTACGCTTTATATCCTCCTCGGAGTTGCCGACGTCCCTTAGCCGCACATGACAAAGAGGGCATACTTCCGTTCTGGTAGATATCGTTATCCTGCAATACGGGCAGCGCAGCATGTTACTTCGCCTTCGCGAGTTTGTATCCCGAGGGTGTGTCCGTTACGATATAGCCTTTGGCGGTTATCTCCGCGCGCAGCGCGTCCGCCGCGGCGTAGTCGCGCGCGAGTTTTGCCGCCTTCCTCTTTTCCGCCAAAGCCGTTATCTCCTCGGGAATATCCTCTTCGGACGGAGAGGGGACGATGTTTTCCGCCTTGTCCAGATCCAGTCCGAATATCGCGTCGAATTCTTTGGCGAGTCCGAATATATCACGCGATTTGGGCTCCTTTATCGCGGTAAAAAGCACGCCCAAAGCGAGGGGAACGTTCATATCGTCCTCAACCGCGGCGCGAAATTCCGCGCGGTATTTATCGAGTTTTTCGCTTGCGGTCCCGACATCCGCCGCGGCGTGATCGTGAAGCAAATGCATTAGGCGTGCTCTGCTGGTTTTGGCGGCGTTCAGCCCTTCGAAGGTGAAATTGAGCTTTTTCCTGTAGTGGGTGTTCAGGCAGAAGAATCTGAAATCCAGCGGTTCGTAGCCGCGTTTTTCGAGATCGGAGACCGTGTATGTGTTGCCGAGCGATTTGCTCATCTTGCCGCCGTCCACCAGCATGAATTCGCCGTGCATCCAGAATCTGACGCTCTGTTTGCCGGTGAGCGCCTCGTTTTGCGCTATCTCGTTTTCGTGATGGATCGGTATGTGGTCGACGCCGCCGGAGTGGATGTCGAAGAAGTCGCCGAGATATTTTTTGCTCATCGCCGAGCACTCGATGTGCCAGCCGGGGTAGCCCTTGCCCCAGGGGCTGTCCCATTGCATGATGTGTCTGGGATCCGCTTTTTTCCAGAGCGCGAAATCGGCGGGATGACGTTTCTCGTCGTTTACCTCCACCCTTGCGCCCGCAAGCTGGTCGTCGAGATTGGCGCCCGACAGGCAGCCGTAGCGCGGGAAGCGCGCGATGTCGAAGTATATGCCGTCCGAAGTCTCATAACTGAAACCTGCGTCCTCCAGCGCCTTTACATAGGATATCATCTCCGGTATGTGGTCGGTGGCTTTCGCGATTATCTCCGGCACGCCGATGTTCAATTTTTTCAGATCCTCGAAAAACACTTTAGTGTATTTTTCGGCGATCTCCCACGGCGTAAGTTTTTGCTCGCGCGCGGCGACCGCCATCTTGTCCTCGCCGTCGTCGGAATCCGCCATCAGGTGCCCGACGTCGGTGATGTTCATGACGCCTTTTATTTTATAGCCCTCGTACCTTAGTGTGCGACGGATGAGATCCATGAAGATATACGTCCTCAGATTTCCTATGTGCGCGTAGTTGTAGACGGTAGGTCCGCACGAATACATGCGCACGGTGTCGCCGTCAATGGGCGTGAAATCCTCTTTTTTCCTGGTGAGGGTGTTGTAAAATCGAAGCATACTGTCTCCTATTACGCTTTTTATTTATGATGCGCGTCCCGGGGTTCGGGCGGATCTATCTCGTTGGTGATGGAATACTTGCAGGCGTTGACGCCGAGCATTTCCTCCAAAGTATTGATACGCTTGTTGAGCCGGGTGAATTCCTCCAATATCGGGTCGGGGAGTTTCTGATCGAGGTCGTTAAAACGTTCGCCGTACATTCTGACTACTCTTCCCGGAACGCCGACGATGGTGGAATGGGGCGGCACGTCCTTCAAAACGACGCTGCCCGCGCCTATTTTGGAATGGTCTCCGACTTTGACGGGACCCAAGACTTTTGCGCCCGCGCTTATCATCACGTTGTTGCCGACGGTAGGGTGGCGCTTGCCGACGTCCTTTCCCGTGCCGCCTAGAGTCACTCCCTGGTAAATGGTGACGTCGTTTCCGATCTCAGCGGTCTCACCGATGACGACGCCGGAGCCGTGGTCGATGAATATCCCTTCGCCGATGACGGCGCCGGGATGGATCTCGATACCCGTTTTGCGGCGCGCGCGCTGACTGATCATACGGGCGATCAAATAATGCCCGCGCTTATAAAAAGCGTGAGCTATTCGGTAGTGATAGAGAGCTTTCACTCCGGGATACGTCAAAAAGACTTCCCATTTCGATTTCGCGGCAGGATCGTTTTTGAGCGCCGCTTCTATATCGCGTTTTAGATGTTTGAACATATTTACGGTTTATATCACTGCCGGGACTCGAAGTCCCGGCATAACTGAAGTTTCGTTATTTACCGCTTCGGCAGACGGGAGCTTGTGGGCGACCTGGAGCCTGCGCGCACGACCTTGCCGCTCGTTTTTTTCAATGCTTTTTTGTCGCCGGGCTGACCCGCTTTCGTGGGTGTCTTATGACCCGCATAGGTGTGCTTTTTGTTGCCCTTCGGCACATACGCCACCGTCTGTGCGCGGCGGTTGCGGAACAGAAGCGGCAGTAGCGCCATCACGAACGGTATAGCCGCAAGTATCGGGAAGGCGATGTTGATGCATATCAGCGAAGCGTTCGCCGCGACGCCGCCGGTGGTGGAGTCTATAACGTTGCTGCCGATGAACGCGTTCCAATCGGTCTCAAAGTAGTTTTGGAATGCTCTTGATACCGCGTCTCCGCTCAGCGAATCCAGTTCCATGAACGCGGGACATATCGCACTCAATATCAGACACAGCAGTATCAGTATCGGCAGCGCGTGCAGTCTGCGCGAAGTATAGCTGAACATCCTGCCGATATTTATTATGAGTTCTATCGCGGCGAGAACTATCGTCAAAACGAGGAATACTATGGTACCGTATGTAGCGATGTGCCTGACGATGTTCAATCCGACGAGGTCGCCGTTTTCGTCGCGCGTGGACACGTCGATGTCGTCGGCGCGGTCGCGGATGAAGCGGATATAATACCAGCTCACGCCCTGCATCGAATCGAGGTTTTCTATGATATCCACCCTGTTTTCACTGAACATGGGGGTACGGAACAGCGCCTTTATGATATCGAATACGGTGATGTCTATAGACACCATGTCCAGATCCTCGTAAAGCCATACCGTATCGGGAGTCAGGTGCGTCTCGTCGTCCACGTATATTTCTCCCTGCTGTCTGGCGGAGTTGGGATCGGCGTAGGTGCCCGCGGGCCAGTTGCCGTCGTTGGGGACCTCGAAGTCGAGTTCTCCCGGACCCAGCCTGATGTACGCCACCGACGTTATCGTCATACGCAGCCCCGTCAGATCGTACAGCGTGTCGTTTATCATATTGATGTTCGCGGTGGACAAAAACGCCGAGCACAACAATACGGCAAGGAGCACCGCGACCAAAATGATCGTCACGAGAGGGCACGCCGCGCCGAAATAGCGCGTTTTGGAGAAGTAAGACTCGAAATCGAAGTCGACGTCGGAGTATGCGTCAACATATCTTCCGAGCGATTTTTCGCGCTTTTCGCGTTTTACGCTGTTGTATTCGGAGTGGGTCTTCATCTCCGCGGCAAGGATGTCGGGATCGTAGTCGCCGCGCTCCACCTTTGCGAGAAGCTTTTTGTATTCCGACCTCGTCTTTTTGAGTTTGGCACGCGCGTACGGGGAATCGCTTTCGCGGATCTCCCATTTTATTTCGTGTATCTTGCGTTTCAAAAGATCCACGAGTACGGCTTCGTCCCGTTCCGTCCACTTTGCGGTGAACATTTTGCTGGTTGTAAGCGGTGCTTGTGCCATTATCGATCCTCCCGGTATATGCGCGTGCGCGTCCGAGCGTGCATATACACATTTACATTATATAACGCGCGTATACAAATTTCAAGTGGAAAATTATGTTTTTCGTTTTTAAGGGGGGCAGCGCCGCAATCGAGCGAAAACCGATAATTTTTTGCGATTTTGCAAATGCTATCCGCATGAAGAAAGCGTTGGTCGCCGTTGCGATAACGGCGTTGGTGCTGTTTTGCCTGGATCTCGACGTGACCCGGGACATCCTCGGCAAGGTGCGCGCCGCCGTTTATCCCGTGTTTTTCGGCGTGTTGATAGCTTTGTTTCTGAACGCGCCCGTAAAAATACTGGAAAAAGGGCTCCTGTCCTCGCCTAAGATCGCGCGCTTCAGAAGGACTTTGTCGCTGGGGATAACGCTCATCGTCATCGCGGGAGCCGCCGCAGGGCTCGTGGCGCTGGTCGCGCCTCAGATACGTCAAAGCGTTTCGGGGCTCGGAAGGGCGCTGGAGGATCTGAAGACCGATCAGTCCTCCGCATTCGGAAAGGCGCTCGGCGCCGTGATAGACGAGGGCGGCAGGATATTGAGGAAAAAACTTCCCGACCTCGCTACGCTTGCGATAGACGGCGTGAAAGAGGCGGTCTCGCTGTTTTTGGGGCTCGCCATCGGAGTGATGCTCGCCGCGTCGAAGGAGTCCGTCGCGGGGCTCATGTATACGGCGGCGAAAAAAATCGCGGGAGAGGAAAAAGCGGCGCTGTTCAGGGGCGCCGTGAGCGCCGCCGCCGACAAGTTTTCCAAATTTCTGGGCGGTCAGGTGCTGGAAGCGCTTATCTTCGGCACGGCAAGCTACCTGGTGTTCCTTGTCTTCAAGATCCCGTATCCGCTGCTTATAGCGCTTATCGTGGCGGTCACGAATCTGATCCCGACTATCGGCGGATACATCGGCGGAGCTTTGGGCGCCGTCGCGGTGCTGGCGGCGGATCCGGCTAAGGTAGTCGCGTTCATAATCATCGTTTTGGTATTGCAGCAGATAGAGCAGGTCACCACTTATCCCGTTATCGTAGGTAAATACGTGGGACTGAAAAGTTTTTATGTGCTTCTCGCCGTAGTGGTGGGAGGGGGATTGTTCGGCTTCTGGGGACTAGTGCTTGCAGTGCCCGTCGCGGCGTTTGCGTATAATCTGGCGACGGTGCTGCTGGACAGGAAAAAGCGCCCCGACCCCGCACCGCCCGAAACCGGAACGTAGCGAAACTCGACCCCGTCCGCTTCTTTTAGACGTTTTTCGCGCTCATAAACAAGCGATAATGCGAATATGGAACTGTATTTTTCGGACAACGCCGAAAAAGATATGGCGGAATACGTCCGTAAAAATTATCCCGGCGTTACCGCGGGACTTTCCGGCGGGGACGGCGGGACGGAAAGCGTTCTGACCCGCGCGGGAGTCTCTTTCGCGCGCGGCGAAGAGTTGTTTTCCGACGAAGTCAAACTGTACATAGGCATGGATTCGGCGCGTTCGTATTACGAGGCGAGAGTTGCCGCCGCGGAGTCTGAACACATTCTCTGCGTAAAGACCGACATAGGAGCGGCGTTGTCGGATATAGCATTTTTGGGGTACCGTACAATAAAATGCAAATACCCGAAAGCAGTATTTTTTACCTCGAACGGAGACGAGCTGGGCGCGGAGGCGTATTCGTTTCTGATGCGCCTGTACGTTTCGCTTTTAGACGCGGGTCTGTCCTCGCGTTATGCGTCGGACGCCGTTTTATGCAGGCGGCTGATACCCGAAGCGAAGAGGGCGCTGGCGGAGCCCGGATCCGCAGAGGACATGATCCGCGCGGGTTCGGATATCGTCCTTAAAGCACGCGGCGCCGAAAGCAGTTTTGCCGCCGCGGACGCGCTGTGCCCGGAGGGGCGGGCGGGCAGCGCGATGAGATTTTTATGCTATTATATCGCGCTTTTCATCGGTATTCGATTTACAAAGTTTCATTTTCGTAGTATATTATTAGGGAAAGACGCGGCGCGTGCGCGCGCAATTGCCGAATCGCGGGGCGTTGCCCCCGGAGGGAAGAGGCGCGTGTATTCCGGCGGCGGACCGCTGGCGGCGTTTGCCGCGGGGTTTATGCCGGGGGCGGAGGAGCTTTATGCGCTCGGAGAGGGGTATATCCCGCCCGAGGGCGCGGAAAGGGCGACGCCTGCTAAGGCGCTGGAAACGCTTCTTGCCGCAGACGAGATATCGGCGGGCGGCGGGTTTTTCGCGTCGATACATTCGACGGGATTTACCGACGCGCTGCTCGGCGTCTTGAAGCGCGGCGCCGGATAAAAGGGTATTCAAAGGAAAAGAGGATATATGAAACTTAAAGTCGACGCCGATTTGTTTTTGTTCGATCTGGACGGCACCGTCTATTTGGGCGACACTCCGATCGAGGGCGCCATGGAAACGCTCGGAAAGCTAAGCGCCATGGGCAAAAAAGTCTGCTTTCTGACCAACAACAGTTCAAAAGACAAGCGCGAATACGTCAGGAAACTGACGTCGATGGGTTATCCCGTAGATCTGTGGCAGATAATAACTTCCACGATGGCGGCGGTACAGTTTCTGCATACGCGCCGTCCCGGGAAGTCGGTGTACCCAATAGGTACGCCCACTTTCGTAAAGACGCTGGAGGAGGAGGCGATCCCGATATCGGACGACGCGGACATAGTGCTTCTCGCGTTCGACACCACGCTGACCTACGACAAACTCTGGAGAGCGAACGTGCTGTTGGAAAAAGGGAAGGAATTCATCGCCACCCATCCCGACACGGTCTGCCCGTCCGACAGAGGGGATATGCCCGACGTGGGCGCGCTGATGGCGCTTCTCGAGTGCTCCTCCGGAAGGGCGCCGTCGGTGATCTGCGGCAAGCCCCATTCGCCCATGGCGGAGATAATCGCGCATCTTTTCGACATCCCGAAGGAGAAAATAGTCATGGTCGGCGACAGGCTGTACACGGACATTTTATTCGGGATAAACAACGGCTACCAGTCCGTTTTGGTGCTCTCCGGCGAGACGACGCGGGAAATGCTGAGTGCCAGCGGGATAAAGCCCACGTTCGTGTTCGATTCCATAGCCGGGATGATAGAGGACGATTGACCCCACTTCAAAATCGGAAAAAGGGTTGCATTCCGCCGTCCGTTAATATATAATAAAAGAACATATCGCGTGTGCGCGAAGAATATTCGGAAGAATACGGAGAATATATGAAAAAAAGGACTTTATTTTCGATTGCCGCAGCGCTTATTCTCGTAATAGCGACTTCGGCGGTGCTCGTCGGCTGCAGCGGCACTTATACGCAGGACGCCCTCGCCGATTCTCCCGGCGCCGATGCGGCGGTCGCATCCAACGGGGGAATGGCGGTAATGGTCGGAGATTGGCTGTACTTCATTAACGGCTATGCCGGGCAGGACGCCGCAAACGAATTCGGCGAAGTCGTAAAGGGCGCGATAATGCGCGTAAAATACGGTCAGGACGGCAACCCCGATCTTTCCACGGTGCAGACCGTCGTGGCGAAAAACGTCTACAACACCACCGCTACGTCCTCGCTGGTCGTGGAAAACGGATACATTTATTTCACCACCCCGAACGACGAAAGCGATTCCGACGGCAACGCGAAAACTTCGGAAATGGTCTTGATGCGCGCGACATTGGACGGCTCCAAAGTCGAAACGATAGCGGAATTTTCCGATTACACCGCGACCTACAGGGTGTCGGACAACTTTGTCGTCTACAGGAACTCCTCGTCGGAACTCAGGCTCATCGACCTTAATTCCAAACGCTTTACCGATACTCTTATAGACGAGGGCGTTTCCTCTATCACCTTAGCTCCCTATTCGGACGGCGCGAACTCGATGGAGGACGTCGTGTTCTATACGAAAAGCTCCGACAACGCATACGACACCCACAATATCGTATACGCCTACAAAGCGGGCGGCGGGGTAAAGGCGGTCATAAACGGCAGGGATTCTTATCCCTCCGAAAGCCTTCCCCACGCCGGCGGATACAGAATAACGCTTGTCGGCGTACGCTTCGAGGGCGAGGGCGTGAGGCTTCAATACACCAAAACCGATTCCGGCACCAATACGAAATCGACGGGCGTATATTCCTATTATTTCGATGCCGCGCTGAACTTCGACTCCGCAAGCGAAGTGCGCTACACCGTGGGAACGACGTATACGTCGCTGTGGTATCTCGACGCCGACAACATTCTCGCCGTAGACTCCGATTCAGTGGACTATATCTTCGCTTCCGATTCGGCGGCTACGGGCTGGGAAGTTCGCAGAAACGTCATACAGGTCTCTTCCGCGACGATAGTCGACGCGACGATGACCGCGGAGGCGAGCGGCGAGGTCGAGCTCGGGATATATTATATAAACTCTTCCAGCGTTTACAGGCTGGCGGTCACGGTGAATAAATCGGATCCCGCGGATCTCAATTACGATTCCGTCGAACTCGTGTTCGATTCGGCGTATTCGTCGGACTGGCTGACGCTGGATCTCGTCGGCAACATCGTTTATTTCTTCAATTCCGACGTGCTTAACAATATCTATTACGTCAATCTCGGCGAGGTCAACCCCCGTAACGCAAATTCGCGTATAGCTAAGCGCCTCGGGACCTTCAGCGCCGAAGATATAGTCGAGATGCTCGAATCGGTGGATGAAGAGGAAGGATCTCCTCAAACGTAAGACTAAACGATAAAGGGCTCCCGAGGGAGCCCTTCATTATAGTTTGTTGCGGTAATTATATTTGTTCAGCACCTGCTTTTTCCGTTTAGAGGTGACTTCCGTATAGATCTCAGTAGTAGCCACGCTGGAGTGCCCGAGAATTTCCTGGACGGACCTCAGATCCGCTCCGTTTGCCAAAAGATTCGTCGCAAAAGTATGCCTCAGATAGTGCGGCGTGGTGTGTTTCGAAATATTAGCTTTTGCGGCGTACTTTGCGTATATCGCCTCCACTCCGTGCGGGGTGAGAGGATCGCCCAGATGATTGGTGAACAGATACTCCGTTTTGCCGCCGCGCCGCTGCGCCCGCAGCTGCTCCATCAGGCGGCTCCACGTCTCGGGTGCGGATATGAAGATAATGCGCTGTTTACGGCCTTTGCCGTGTATCAGCAGGGCGTGTTCCGGAACGATCACGTCGTCGAATTTTATGGCTGCGGCCTCCGATATCCTGATGCCCGTGGAGATCATCAGGTCGATGAGCGCGGCGTCGCGCGTGGACTGCCTGAGCCTGAATTCGGACATCTTCTCCGAAGCGGGGGTAAGGCTCGCCAGAAGCCTTTTGACTTCCTGCACCGTCAGCGTTTTCGGGAGCCTTTTTTCGGTGCGGAACCGGAACTTGAGCGAATCGAAGGGAGATCTTTCCACGATCCCGCGTTCCGTCAGATACTCGTAGAAGATCCTCAAGGACACTATTTTACGCTTGACGGACGAATCCTTTAGTCCCGCGGACTGCAGGCGGGCGATATAGCCGCATATGTCGGGAGCACTCGGGTCGGACACGGAACTCAGGAACATATTTATATCGGACGTGTATGCCGCAAGCGTTTTTTCGGACAGATTTTTGGTGGATCTCAGATGATCCGTAAACTCTTTTACCATTCCTGCCTCCTGCCCCTTGCCGATAAGTATATCGGAAAAGGGGTAGGCGTTGCGCCAAAACGCGTATTTTCCTGTCTTGACCGAAAAATATTGTAATGATAAAATAAAAATATACTCTCGCATTTATCTTCCGAAAAACCCCGGGAAAGGAGAAGATATGGGCTCAAGACCTGTCGTGCCGACAAATTGTTTTTTTCAGGGCTGTTACAACCACGACTACGAAGCGGAGATCGCGAGGTGCAAGGACAAATGCTTCCGTTACAACGCGCTGCACCCGAACGATACTCGCGCAAGGGCGGAGCTTTTAAGCGAAATAATCGAAAATCTCGGCGAAAACGCCATCGTGACCTCGCCTTTTTGGTGCGATTACGGCTATAACATCACTTTGGGCGACAACTTTTATTCCAATCACAATCTGGTCATCACCGACGGCGCGCCCGTCGTGTTCGGCGACAACGTGTTCGTGGCTCCCAACTGCCTTTTCACGACGGCGGAGCACCCGCTCGATCCCGAGATGCGCAAGGCGGGTATAGAGGTCGCAAAGCCGATAACCGTCGGGAACAACGTGTGGATAGGCGCGGGATCCGTCGTTCTTGCGGGCGCGGTCATAGGCGACAATACCGTTATAGGCGCGGGATCCGTAGTAAAAGGGGTGATACCCGCGGGGGTACTCGCCGTCGGCGTGCCGTGCCGCGTCAAGCGCGCGATTACGGAAGAGGACAAATACCGCTATCCGCTGTACGACGGTTTGAAGTGGCCGCTGTAGACAAAAAAAGGGTCCCGTTCGGGACCCTTTCGCTTGGGATTTTATTTTTTGCGGAGCGCTACTCTGCGCACTTTGCCGTTTGTCGTGCGCGGCAGCTCGTCCACGAATTCGACGACTCTGGGGTATTTATAGGGAGCGGTGTTCTCCTTGACATAGCGCTGTATGTCTTTTTTGAGCTCTTCCGTTCCTTCCACACCCTCTTTCAGCACTACCGTGGCTTTTACCAGCTGTCCGCGTATGGGGTCGGGCACGCCGGTTATAGCGCATTCCACGACGTACGGCAGCTCCATCACGACCGATTCTATCTCGAAAGGTCCGATGCGGTATCCGCTCGATTTGATGACGTCGTCTATGCGGCTCATGTACCAATAGTAACCGTCCTCGTCCTTCCAAGCCATGTCGCCGGTGTGGTATAGCCCGTCGTGCATCGCTTTTCGGGTGGTCTCCTCGTTCAGATAATAGCCGTTGAACAGGCCGTAGGGGATACCTTTGTCTATACGGATGACTATTTCGCCCACTTCGCCCGCGGCAACGGGTTCGCCGTTATCGTCGACGATATCGACGTCGTACTGCGGAGTGGGTTTACCCATGGAACCGAGTTTCAATTCGCTGCCCACAAGGTTGGCGATGGAAAGGGTCGTTTCGGTCTGACCGAAGCCCTCCATTATCTTCAGTCCCGTTATCTTGTAGAACTGATCGAACACTTCGCGGTTCAGCGCTTCGCCGGCGGTGGTAACGTATTTCAACGAACTTAGGTCGAACTTGTTTAGATCTTCGAGCAGAATGAATCTGTACATCGTGGGCGGCGCGCAGAACGTCGTTATGTTGTATTTTGCAAACAGCGGCAGGATGTCGGCGGCTTTGAATTTATCGAAATCGTAGGTAAATACCGCCGCTTCCGCCAGCCATTGACCGTAAAGTTTGCCCCATACGGACTTGCCCCAGCCGGTGTCGGCGATGGTAAAATGCAGTCCGTTCGGATCGACGTTGTGCCAATACTTCGCGGTAACGAAATGCCCCAGGGAATAGCGGTGGGTATGCGCCGCGATCTTCGGATATCCCTCGGTGCCGGAAGTGAAATACATCAGCATCAGATCGTCCAAATGGGTATCCGGTCTTGCGAAAACGGGAGACTGTTCCTCAAGTCCCTGATCGAAGTCGATCCAGCCTTCGCGCGGAGTGCCGCCGACCGAGATGCACTTTTTGACGGTGGGGGAGTTCTTCAGCGCCGCTTCGCATTCCGATATCATCTCGTCCTCGTTCGCGAGAACGCAGGCGGTGATCTTCGCGGTATTGAAGCGGTATTCATAGTCGTGCGTGGTCAGAAGATATGTAGCGGGCACGGCGATGGCGCCGAGCTTGTGGAGTCCCAGTATGGCGAACCAGAACTGGTATCTTCTCTTCATCACCAACAAAACGGTGTCGCCCTTTTTGATGCCGAGGGATTTGAAAAAGTTCGCAGCCCTCGAGGACATCTCGGACATATCCATGAACGAGAATACTCGCTCGTTTTTGTTGTGGTCGAGCCACACCATAGCCGTCTTGTGCGGCGCCTTTCTGGCAAGCGCGTCCACGACGTCGAAGGCGTAATTGAAGTTTTCCGGCGGGTGGAAATCGAGTTTCACGAGCCTTCCCGCCTCGTCCGTTTCGGGGGTGATGAATTTGCGGTAGATAGCGTCCGCGTCGTTCGCTTTTACGGTGTCTTCGGCTTTTGCGGTCTCCTCTATCTCGGAAAGGGTGGACGATTTTTTGATGACCACCGCCAGGAATTCGCAGTCGCCCTCGTAGGCTATCATGCCGTGCGGAAGGGAGGCGTTGTAATATATGCTGTCGCCCTCGGAAAGCACGGTGGTGTAGTTGTCTACGGTGACTTTCAGTTTGCCTTTCAGTATCAGGTCGAATTCCTCGTCGTTGTGGGTGGAAACGTGTATCGGCTTCGATTGCTCGTCCGCGTCGTAGCGCGCGGTGACCAGAAACGGTTCCGCGGATTTATCCTTGAAGTGCGACGCCAGATGGAAATAGTTGAAGCCTTTGCGCCTCTCGAGCGGCATACCGTCGCCTGCGCGCGTCACCTGGAATCCGGTGAGCCTCGGCGATTCGCCCGAGATCAGCTGGACTATATCCACGCCGAAAAATTTCGCGAGTTTCTGCAGGAAATTAAATGAAAAATCTACTTTTCCGCTTTCTGCTTTTTGATAATCCTCGACGGATACCATTGCCGCCGCGGCAGCGTCCTCTACGCCGATGTTAAGGGACTCTCTTAAAAATCTGAGTCTTTCCGCAATTTTTTTGATATCGTTATCGGTATACATGTCAGCTCCTGTAAGGTTATTAGTCTCGGAGCCGCGCCTATATAAAGTATATAAAGTTTACTTGGTATCGGCAGCGGCGTCCGCTTCGCCGCCGGCAGGGGTCGTTTCCTCGTCGGAAACCGCATTTTCCTCGTCGGAAACTTCTTCCGACATATCGCTCTCTTTTGCGGTCTCATCCCCGTTTTCTTCCGCTTCGCTCTCGTCAGCGACCGTCTGTTCGACCTCGTCGGTCGCGGCGGGTGCAGGAGCGTCTGCGTCCTCGGCGGCATTGCCATTCAATTCACTTTCTTCGGCAGTTTCATCTGCCGGCAAATCATTATCCGTATCCCCACCCTCGGGGATAATAATGCCGTCCTCGGATTGTATTCGTATGTCGCCCTCGTTATCGGCGGGAGCGTTGGGCACTAAGGAATTCATCAGCTCCGCCGTACGCGCTTTGACGTCCGAATCGGAGGGCTGATAGGTGTTTTTGGAATTGACGACGCGGAAATCTATCGAAGCGAATTCGATGCCGAACACGTTTATGAATGCGTCGATGAGTATCGCTCTCAGTTTCGACACCGTCTCCATGGTGGCGTCGGTGGCGAGTTTGACATCCACTTTCAGACGCGCGTTGCCGTTGTCGTCGGCAAGTATCGTTATTTTGCCTATCTTCGCTTCCGAGATGTTTTTGGTAACGCGTCTCGCCGTCTTTTTGACGACGGAAACGGTGGCTTTCGTCGCGGATTCCTTGTCCTTGAACAAAAGAACGGAAGTAAGTTTTTCGTTGTCGCGGAAAGATACCGCTATCTCCAGACCCGTCAATACCGCAAAGAACACGGCGAGGGTGATGAGAAGAGCTTTTACGATGCTGTTATCGAGATCCGCCTGTTCGAGTCCGCCGAACGCGGTCACCAGCATGAGCACCACAAAGAAAAGGCTGATAACGCCCAAAGTTATAGCGATCACTTTATCGAAAACTTTTTTCATTTTATCGACCTCCGTTTTGCGGTTATGCTTAGTATATCACCCGCAGCAGACATTTATCAAGCGTTTTCGAGGAATAATTTATCGGAAAAAGAGCCCGGGAAAAAATCGTCCGCTATCATGAATTCATACAGCGACTTGCGTTTCAGAAGGCTTGCGGCGGCAGAGGCGACGATGACCGCGGCTAATATATATAATGACGCGCGCGCGTCGGCGCACGTTAGTTCCAGCGCAAGCACCGCGGCCGTCAGCGGCGTACCGAACGCTGCGCCCATGAAAGCCGCCATGCCCGCCACGACGAATATCGTCGTATCCCCTGAGATCGCTCCGGATACGTGCATAACTTCTCCGACCGCCCCGCCGATAAGCGCGCCGAGCGCGAGAGAAGGTATCAGCAACCCGCCCGTCGCCTTCGAATAAAAGCCCGTCAACGTCAGCACCGTCTTTGCCGCAAAGAGCATGAGAGTCGCTTTCAGAGTAAACTCGCCGCGTATCAATCCGTTCAGGACCTGCTGCCCGGAGCCGAAGGAACCGTCTATGTACGCCGCCGCGAGCGCCGAAAGTATAAACGCCGACGTCAGCCTTACGCTGACGGGAATGCGCTTCAAAAGGGCGGAGGCTTGGACGGATTCCAAAGAGCCGATGAAAAGCGCCGCCGCGCACCCCGCCGCGAGCGCGACGGCGAATACGCTCCACCACGCGTTTTCAACGGGCGGCGTGGCAATGGCGGAAAAGTCGTACTTAAACCATTCCCCGCCCCATATAAGCCCAGTAAGCGTGAACCCCGCGACGGAGGCGGCAGCCGCGGACAGGGCGGCGAGAGCCTGGGACATGTCGAAGCCTTTTTTCAGCTCTTCCATCGCAAACAGCATACCGGCGACGGGCGCGTGAAAAGCCGCCGCAAAGCCCGCGCCCGCGGCTCCCGCCGCGATGGCGGAAGAAGCTTTGTCGTTTGAATTACACCTGTCCGCGACGGCGTAACCTACCGCGGCGCCTATCGCCACGGAGGGACCCTCCGCCCCCAGCGAAAGTCCGCCGAAAAACGTTATTAGCCCGCCCATGACCGTGCCGCAAAACACTTTCGCGCGCCCCAGTCTTTTCAGACCCGAAAAGGCTTTTTCCGCGTTCGGGATCCCTGAACCCGCGACTTCGGGATCTAATTTTAGAATAAGAAGAGAAATAAGCCCCAATCCCGCGGCGAGCGGCAGCGCCCACAAAAGCGAAAGAGGCTCATCCGCAATTTTCGAGTAAACGCCGTATCCCGCGTCCGAAACTTTTTCTGCCAAAAAATTAAACACCGACACCGCGGCGCCAGCCAAAAAGCCCGCGAGCAGCGAGCGCAAAATAAGTCCGATGGCGCCGTTATGTTTTTTCGGCGCGAAGCTTAGCTTCAGGCGCATGTCAGTCTATTGTATCTACTGCTATTTCGTGGCGGGGACGATCGAATTCCTTTAGCGGCTCGTCCGTATATCCCACGGCGAGAGCGGAAAGGGGAGTATACCCTTCGGGGAGGCGGAGAGCAGACAAAAGTTCTTTGTCCGCGCGCACCGCCGGCAGAAATCCCCACAGGTACACCGACGCGATACCCTTCGCGCGTGCAGCCAGTGCCATGGCGTACACCATGCACGCGGCGTCGGCGTATTCGATGTCGGGAGTTTCTTTCGTTTCGGCGGAGACTATGATGACCGTCTTTGCACCGTAGAAGGGTGACGAGCGCCTCGCGGGGTCCTGCGGACAAGCGGCGGTGACCTTTTCCAAAAACTCTTCGTTTTTCATGACGGTAATACGCTTTAAGGTGTATCTTCCCATGCCCACCGGTGCCGCCATCGCCGCGCGGACGATATCGTTTACGTCCTCGTCGGACACTTCGCGCGTGTTGAAATCTCTTGTCGAGACCCTTGAATAAATGCATTTTATCGCGTCCATAGCTGCCTCACAAATATTTTCTTAGCGCCGCTTCCTTTGCCGCGGCGAATTTTTTCTTGTTCTCCTCGAACATATTGTTCCCTTCCGCGTCTATCGTGACGATGAGCGGGCCCAGCGATTCCGCGTCCAGCACCCACATTGCCTCGGGCATCCCGAGGTCGTCCCATATCACGCCTTCCGTTTTCGTTATCCTCTCCGCGGCGAGCACTGCCGCGCCGCCCGCGAACATCAGGTGCGCCGCGCCGTATTTTTTGCACGCCGCGGCGGTCCGCATGCCCATGCCGCCCTTGCCGATAATAAGCCTTACGCCCGTTTTCGCGATGAACTCGGCTTCGAAATTTTCCATTCTCATGCTGGTGGTAGGGCCGATTGCGAGCGTTTCGAAGCCGGTTTCCGCATCGCCTTTTACGATAGGTCCCGCATGAAACACCGCGCCGCCTTCCAGGGATATATCCGGCAATATGTTTTCCGTGACGATCCTTTCGTGTACGCGGTCTCTGCCGGCGACAAGTCTACCCGACAAATATACTTCGTCGCCCGTCCTTAGGGCGCGCACCTCTTTTTCGGCGACGGGAAGAGTCAATCGTATCATAATTCGATACCTCCGTGAGAAGTTACCGTAGCGCGCATATCGCGGTCGAAAATTATCCTGCCGCGGCGGAAAGCCCAGCACGAAAACTGCACTGCCACCCCCATCGACGACGGATGATGCGCGGCGCATTCCATGCTTACCTGCATTACCGAGGAACTGCCGCCCGCGCCCTGCGGACCGATGCCGATGTCGTCGAGTATGTCTTTCAATATGCGCTCCTCTTCCGCTATTTCCGGACGCGGATTAGATGAGGGGATAACCCTGAGCATCGCATGTTTGGCGAGCTTTGCCGCCGTCGCCATACAGCCCGCGACCCCCACGCCCACGACAAGCGGCGGGCAGGCGTTTATTCCTTTTTCGACCATCGCGTCCGCGACAAAGCGCGCAATGCCCTCGAATCCTACGCTCGGCGGAAAAACTTCGGCGCGCCCCGGAAGAGCGGAACCGCCTCCCGCGAGATATACCGTCATCTCCAATTTATCCGAATGCGGCACGATCTCGTATTCGATAAAAGGAACCCCGTCCCCGACGTTCGTCAAAGTGTTTCTTTCCGAAGGAAACTCCACCGCGTTGGGTCTTAAGGGAGCGCTGACGTATGCGCGGCGTACCGCTTCGGTGAGGCAATCGTCCAAATCGTCCAAGAGCGGAAAAGAAGAGCCTACTTTCAAAAAAAACTGCACCAGTCCCGTATCCTGACACAGCGGCCGCGACCTTTCGGCGGCGAGAGAAACGTTGTCCAGCATGCATTTATAAAGCGCCTTCGCGCGCGGAGCGCGCTCCGCTTCGCTCATCGCCCTTAGCTTTTCCAGCACGTCGTCGGGGAGCCGTTTCGAGATGCGGTCGATGAACATCGCCGTTTTGTCGATAAAAATTTCTTTCATGTCCCGATTATATCACCCCGGTGCGACTTAAGGCAATCGCTTAGTGAAATAACTTTCGCGCGCGACAGACCCTTGCCCGAAGCGGAATATCTCGTCGTAGACGACGAAAGCGGAGCTAAAAATGTAAAAAAACAGTAAATGAAAATAAAGTCGAAAAAGCTCGAATGTTTTTGTTTGCCACGGGCAATATAACCGATACCGCAGTGATATTTCATAAAAAGCTCAATATCGACGACCTTTTTACAGAAAAAGGGATCCCTTATCCGAAAATATTGATTTCATTCTGGTAAATGGGTTAATTGGCTTAAACTTGAAGCCAATTAATAAAGTGTGACAAACTTTTATATTTTTTACTTTTTTTTAATCGACATTCCGATTATAATAGGATACAATATATACATAAAAAAAGTAACGAAACTCCCGACGGAGGCGAACTTCCGCGCGGGGTGCGAAAAGGAGGTATTTATGTCACTTATCAAGGAAAGACTGGTCGAAGAGCTCCGCTACTCTCCCTACACTACGGTAGAGCTTGCGAAGAAAGTCGGAGTTTCCCCCGAAATGATCACCCAGTACCGCACGACCGACAAACTGCCGAAGCTTGAAACGTTTGCCGCGCTGTGCAAGGCTCTGGATTGCTCCGCAGACTATATCCTCGGACTCACCGATCGTCCTTAGGAATTGATCGATTGCCGAATGAAATTAGGCAGACGAACAATTCCTAAAAATCCATATTATAAAACATTATGGTCCGTTCTTTGAACGGACTTTTCTTTTCTAAGGATATTTTGATCGTCGGCAATCGATCAATACCGCCATCTTGCCGCATCTTTGCGGCTCTTTTTGCGCAAAATCTACGACCTCCGTTGGAGGCGGATCGGTCGAGTATGGTATACACTTCCCTCCCGTTTTGCGAAAAATAGCTCGCAAATCTACGACAATCTGCCGCCGAGTATGCTGTTCGTGGCGACAAAGTACACAGTGGGCTGTATTCTCCTTTCACGGAAAACACTTGTATGGGCAATCGCTGTTCATGGCTGAAGCCAATCGGCGCCGAGTATGCTTTCTTTGGCACCAAGATACACAGTGAACTATTTACCTATTTAAGAGAAAATACTAGTACGTGCAACTACTGTTCATGGATATGGTAAATCGATGCCAAGTATGTTTTTCATTGCGTTAAAATGCAGATTGAACCCAAAGCAAATACCGCGCTTACAGCCGTAGATTTTCGGGTGATTTTTCGCAAACACAACGGCGGCATACGACGTATGTCGCCGTTGTGTTTGAGGAAAAGGACCGAAAAGATACGGGTATTAAGGAGTATAGTTTATACATGTTAGTTCCACCGCGCTTCAACGGTGACAGATTGCCTTAGCCATGAACAACAGTCCGCTAATACTAGTGTTTTCCCTTAAAAAGGTGTTAGGCGCCGATTTGCCGTGGATTTCGGAGCTATTTTTTTCGAAACAAGGACAGCGCGTATAGCATACGCGCCGACGCTGCCCCCGTTTGGTCTCCAAAGCGGGGGTCGCAGATTTCGAAAAAAAAGAGCCCGAAAGATGCGGTAAAGCGGTGGATATTGATTTCTTTGCCGAATCAGGTCTCACCTTATGAAAAAAGGCTCATTCGGACGAATGAACCATTTTTCATTACTCTGCTTTTAAGTTCCTTTCAAAGCAATTCCTTTACATCTCTTCGGCAAAGAAATCAATATCTTTTCCTAAGGAGGAAGACGGTAGCCGTGATGGTTATTATCAGCGCGGCGCCGCCGAGGAGTATTATCAACAGCCAATTGACCCGGGCTTCCTCTTTGACGAAGGCGAACGCGGATATATCGGAGACGTTGTCGATGGTGACGTAACCGTTTTCGCTGACGTTGAGGATCCTGACGGAGTATGCGCCGTTCTCCTTGACGAGTACTTTGACGGCATCCTGTTCCGCGAGCGCGCCGGGCACCTTTACGGTAACGGAGGGCGATTCGCCGAACGACGCGAGGTCGCCGTCAGCTATTGCCGTTATATTGAATGCTCTGACGACGGTCTCGCTGGAGGAGAGAACGTCGTTCAAGTCTTTGTCGTCCTGCGGCAGTTTCTCCAGTCCGAGCTCGACTTCGGGGGCAAAGCCCTCGTTGTTGTTGACGATGACTTCGATCCCCGATTCGTCTGCGGAGAGGAAATCTTGATTTATTGTGATATATACGGTGACGTCCTCGGGCGCGTAGAAGTACTCGGTCTCGGGCGCGGAGAGCGTTACGACGTATCTGCCGACTTCGGTGAATGCGTTGCCGTTATAGGTCATGCCGTTTATCGTATATGAGAGCGACACGTCGGCGCCGCTGGTGGCGGAAGCGGAGATAGAATAGGGGTTACCGGAGTAGACCAGGACGATATCGCGGGATCCGGTCTCGATAACGGCTGTATATTTGCGTATTTCGAACAGCGCCGTTTCGAACGTCACGTCGTAGTTATCGTTTTCGGCAAAAGCGGTAAGCTCATAGAATCCCATCGCCGAGCCCGTCTCTTTGGAGATGACAACGCCGAGGTCGTCGCCTCCAACCACCGTGCCCGATACGATATCGTATGCGGTCTGATCCACCGTGTACACGCCCGACATCGCAAATTCCGCGGACTGGTCGCGCAAGGCGATCGTGACGGGGCGGCGGGTTATCTTGTAAACGCCCTCGGATACGGTGATATCGTAATTCGGATTGTCGTTTGCATAATCGTTCACGACGGTGACGGCGTATGGGCCGATGCCGGCGCCATCCTCCTTTGCGAGCGTTATATCGAGCGCGTCGCCGGTCGCAAGCCCGTATTCGCCGCCGAGAGAATATGTAAGATCTTTCAACGCGTCGCCATAGACTGCGGTAACGTCGTCGGGGATAACGATTACGGGACGGGCGATTATCTCATATTTGACGTCCGTCGCGGAGAGCGTGAATTGATAGTTGGGGTTTTCGTCCGCGAGGTTTCCGAGCGTGACGACGTATTCGCCTACCGGGGAATGCTGGCTCCTCGCCTTTTCGTAGGACAGAGCGCCCCGGATCTCGAGACCGAACACGGATCCGTCGTCCTCTCTGGTCACGCTGAACGGTATCGGAACATCCGCCTCGCCGTATATCTGTTTTACGGGTTCGGGCGTTATCACGAGCTTTATATAGTTCACCGAGAACACTCCCGCGACATAGGTTATCGCATAGTTCGGATTCAGCGCGTCCGTCAGCGTTCCCTGCGGTATCTGCTGGTCCAAGCCCGCCTGCATCGGCGCATTGCCGAGCGAGCCCTTAAGCTCGTATCCTTCAAACACCGTGCCCGACGTGACTTCATATGCAAAATTCGACGCGTCGATGTACTCCGCGGCGGGATCGTAATCGAATTCCGCCTCGTCGAGTATGACGTAAGAGGTTATCGTTATCGGCGCCTTTTGAACGGTGACCGAGCCGGGAACGAAACTCACTACATAGTTTTTGTGTTCGAACGCGATATCCGCGACGATTGCGTAAGTACCCGCTTCGAGCACCGATTTATCGGTCTTCAGGGAACCCGAAAGCGCATTTTCGTCGCCGTAGATAAATCCTTCCGTCAAGTATGAGAGCTTGAGCTCCTCGGCGGTGAATTCGCTGCCGCGGAAGGTGACCGTGACGGGGGAGGCGGTGACCGAGGCGTGTTTCGGGGTTATCGTGAACGCCGCCGGCGTTACGATAAGGACTTCGTAATTTATGCTTTGCGCCTCGTCGGTGACGGAAACGGAAGAAATATCGTATACGTCCGCGTCCACGCCCTGCGCTCTTTCAAAGGCTATCGCGACCGTTTCGCCGTTCGCGCCCGTGACTATGGCGGTAAACTCGGGGTCCGGCGAGCCGTAGACTTTCTCGAGCCTTCCCGCGAGCACTTCCTCGGCGTTTACCTCGACGGAGTATTTCGTTATTTCGAACTGAGCCGCCGTGCCCACAGTAACGGAGTAGTTATTGGTGAAAGCGGAGTCCAGCTCGGCGCGGTTTACGGCATATCTGCCGACGTTTTCGCCTTCCACCCTATAGAAGGTGATCGCTATGTTTTCGCCGTTCAGACCCGCATATTCCGCTTCGAGCGCGGGATCGGCGGAGCCGTATACCTTTGTCAGTTTCCCTTCGAGCATCGCGGCGGCGTCTACTATAAGTTCATAGCGGTCGATATTGACGTAAAGGAGCGTATCCATCACGTTCGAACCTTTGCCGGTGACCTGGTAATCGCTGTTCGAGAGGGGATCCACTCTGCCGATCACCCTGTAGGAACCCGCGTCTGTCATGCCGGAAACAGCCGACCATCTGCCGTTCAGATATATCTGATATGTCAGCGAAGCGGTGAATCCGATATCGGTCTCGTCGCCGTTCGAGTCTATAAGGAGCGCGTTTATTTCCGCAGCGGAACCGGAATAGTTGAGCTGTGCCGTGGGCGCCTCGCCGGTAGAGGCGCCGGGGATATATACGTTTCCGTCCGCCTCGAATGCCAGCCGCAGCACGGCGGGGGATATGACCAATTCTCCCGTGACGTTTCCGATACTTACGCGATAGACGTCCGTCAGAACGGTCTGTCCGTTACGGTAGCCGACGCCTTCGTAGTAATATATATATTGATATGTTCCCGCATGGAGAACGCCGTCCTCCGAGCCGCCGAGATCGAGGCGTATCTCGGGCGAGAAGGTATATCCGTCCACCGCGCCGGAGACCACCGCCGTAAGCCCGTTCGCCGCCGTATCGAGCGCCGTTCCGTCGATATATTTGAACTCGCCGTACGAGAATCCCTTGTATTCGATGTAATACGTCAGCGGCCGCCTGTCCACGATATAGGAAGCGGAGTTATAGACGATGTCGTAATTTTTGTGGAACAGACTGCCCCGGTCGATAGTATAAGTCCCGGGCACCAAATAACCGTTACCGTCATAGACCGCGCCCGGGAGCGTAAGGCTTCCCGCGAGCGAGTCGCCGTACACTAATCCCGAGGCGGTATAGGTCAAACTCAGCGCGTTTTCTTTGGCGTCGCCGAACACACGTGACACGGGGTTTGCGAACACCGTGACGGTCGCTTTCGATATCGTGTAATATTTTTCCGCGGTATCCAGACCGACTTCGTAGTTGTTGTCCTTGGTCAAAGAGGATTGGTTCAGCGTACCTATCGTGATGACGTAGGAGCCGACGTCGAGGATGTCCGCATTTTCTCTGGACAGCGCGCCCGAAAGGCTGTCGCCCGCGAGAAGCCCCTCCTTTTCGGGATCGCCGGCGTAGTGGGTGGTATACGTTATCGTCGCTGCCGACTGTCCGTAGACGTGACCCGTCTCGGCGGGCACGACGGTTATCGGGCGCGGGGTCACTTCATACACGTATTCCTTGTCGAACGAGAGGGTGTAATTCGCGTTTTCAAGCGATCCCAAAGTGATAAGGTATCGGCCTGCGGCGCTTCCCGCCTCTCTCGAGGGCTGACCGGTGACGTCGAATCCGGGTACGAGCGTTTGGTATCCCGTGACCTTTATTTCGGCGTCCGGTTCACCGTAAACCGAAGTAAACTGCGCCGCGGTCGTATCGTCGATGCAGACGGTCACAGGGCGCTTGGTTATCTCGATAACGTCGGTGACGCCGCCCTCGGCGGGCTGTATGTCGTAGTTGCCGCTCGAGAGTGCGGAGATATTCACGGAATAATATCCGACCTTGGGATATGTGCCCTCGGAAAACGCTATAGCGATGTTGCCCGCTATCATATCTATATCCACCGTATTTGCCGCGGCGGTGTTGTCTACGGCGGTGAACGCGCGCTTTATTTCGTCGTTGATATCACCTACCGACGAGCCGAACACGAAAGTTGCCGGTCCGTTGTAGGATATATATGCGACAAGCTGTCCGACGTACATCGCGCCGGTCGCGCCCACTATGGCGGAGATATAGTAGTTGTTAGTGTACTCCGCTTCCGGAGCGCTGCCGTCGAAGTAGTATGCGGCTAGCGTTCCGTCCGGCACGAGGTCGTATCCGACGACGTTTTCGTTTTCGTCGCGTTTGACCGCGAGAGTGCCGTCGTCGTTATAGACGGGGTTACTGATGACAAGTCCGCCTTGCAAAGCCTCCTGAAGCGTCGGCTTCGGCGAATACGTCCAGGACGAGTCGTACAGCGACGAATTGGCGTTCAGCGTATACCGAGCGAGTTCCGCGGGCGTCGGGGTCGGGTCGCCCACGGTGATCGATAGCCGCACGGCGTCTATCATTATCCCCCTCGGGGTTATCGTGAACGCGTTTCCGGAAGCGTCGTTGAAGGATATAACGTAGTTTCCGTTATAGTCTACGTCGGAGTAGAGCGTGCCTTGACTCCATGCGTATGTTCCGACGTTCTCGCCCGTTTCGCGTTCTATGCTGCCGCTGAAGGAGGGATTGAATCCCGCTCTCAGCGTTATAGTGTATCCCTCGGTGACCCCCTCGGTGACCGCCCATGTGTAATTAGTAACGGAGGGGTCGTTCGAGCCGTATGTTTTGGAAACGCTGTCCGGCGTTATCGTGACCGGCAGTCTTTTGATCGTATATGTTCCCTGCTCGCTGGTGATGTCGAGGTTTTGTGCGCCGTTCCCGCCGTCGGCGGTTGCTTGCGTTATCGTTATGGGGTATTCACCGGCGGAGGCGTTTTGCGAGGCGAGCGTATTGAACGTGATACTCAATACGTTCTCCATGCCGCTTACCGTCAAAACGCCGTTTTCGAGCGAATATGTCACTTTATATGCTTTCTTGTCGATAACCACGTCATATTTGGAGGGGGCGGGTATCGCTTCGCCGTAATATGCGGAGTAGTTTACGGGAACGACGGTCACCGGCAGCGTATATATTTCGAACACGCTGTTGCCAGTCACGAAAGTTATATCGTAGTTTGTCGACGTCAATTCGTTGTCGACGTAAGCGTAAGTCCCCGCCGTTTCGCCGCCGTTTCTCGTAACTTCACCCGAAAATTCTTTGTAGTTTATAGTGTAACCCGCTCTGAGCGCGGCGGTCGTAGTTGCCGTATAGGTAAATACCTGGTCGGACTCGCCGTAGTACTTCGACTGCCCTTCATTCGGAGTTACCGTTACGGGAAGCTTCGATATAACGACGTCCCCGCGGGTGTATTCGACGGTATAGTTATTGTTATAAGACGAGTACGAGGCGCTCAAATCGATAACGCCTTTGTATTCTCTGACCGCATTCAGTGTGTCGTTTGCAGCAACGAAACCGTTGTCGGTGTCGTCGATAAGCTTGAACGCCACTCCGGTTAGATTCTCGTCGTCGCCCGCGACAAACCCTTCGATAGTATAATCGACGTCCCTCACCGCGCCGAGCGAATAGGGGGTGCCGAAAGTCATTTTCTCGGTGAGTATCGTTATAGACAGTTTGCCTTGTTCTACATGCAGCTTGACGTCGACCGTTTTTTCGGTGACGTCATAATTCGCCGCAACGCTTTCGGGAAGCGTGTATTTTACCTCGATATTATGCTTACCCGCGCGGTAGAGCGAGGTGTTGCCCTGCGCGTTGTATATATTGCCGATGACAAACGCCCATGCGCCGCCCGAGATCTCTCTGCCGCCGTTTACCGTGTATGCGTACGCGCCGGAAAAGTATGCGGCGTTCTCCGCTTCACCCACGGAATTTATATCTAAAGCCACGCCGTACGGGAGCGTTATCGCGGCTTCCGCATTTAGATTTATGTTAAAATTGCCCTTCGCTATCGAGTATTTGAGCTTTACCTCGCCCGAGTAGTTCACGATACCCGATATCGTTACCCAATAATCCCCTACGTTTACGGAGTCCGGGATATCCGCTTCGTAATCGGAGCCCGCTTGAAGCGCTTTGCCGCCGTCCGTAGCCGTTTCTATCCCGGGCGCTTGAGCCGCGGCGCTGTATATAAATTCGGTTTCGGTCAATTCGAACGTGCCGCCGGAAATATCCTTTCTGACGATAGTCAATCCGTTTATCTTGAATGACTCGTTTTTGAATTCGTAATTCGAGCTGAACTTGGTGCCCGTAACGGTGATATCGACCGTGATACCGTCCCTACACGCGTTCGCGCTCGAATACACCGCGGTATATGTGGGGATGACGTCTTTTTGCGTTTCTTCGCCTACGGCGCCGGTGATCGTGAACTTCAAATAGACCATTTCATCATCATCGACCGTGGTCGTCCCGTCGTACACTTTGCCGAATACCTGACTGCCGTCCTCGGGATCCGTCACGCGCCCCGTATAGCTTACTTCCCAGCTCACACCGGTTTTTTTCCATATAGAGGCGGTCGCAGTAGCTTCCGTTGCGTTTGAAATAGCGTAGTTGTTGCTCCATTTGGATGCCAGTTCGTAGCCTTTAACGGTGACCGTTTTGCCCTCACCGGCGTCTGCGGAACCGAACTCGGCAGTAACGCCCGATGTGTCCAGCGTTACGTCTTCGCCCGCTACGGCTCCCTTGATCGAATAGCTGTACACCGCCTTTTTCGTGCCGTCGTAGGTTTTGTCCTCGGCTTCAACGACCACAGTCACGGATCTTTGGTAGATCGTCATGCTCGGGAGCTTTAAGTTGGATGCGGAATAATTCGATGTGTCGAAAGATACGGCGTTGTCTGCCAAAGAAGCGCTTACCGCTTCGTTGTTATAATAGTTTGGGTTGCTGTAATAGGGCAGCGCGCCGAGCGTTACCGTGAGATCCGCATTGCTCGCGCCCGCCGTCATACCGTTGTATCGGAACGCATACGTTTCATCCGTTACAAGGTTTGTAACGGAGATACCGATCCCGAGCTCGCCGTTTGCGGGGTTTGCGTTTCCGAATTGGGTCAAAGCATCCTTATCCGTACCGTCATATGTGAATATCGTCGTCACGTTACCGATAGCATTAGTGCCGTCGTATACTTTCCCCGCATATTTCTGCACGGTGCCGTCCTGAGTCTTTTCCGCGATGAATATCGTTATACCTACGGATTTTGAATTGATGCTAAGTGTTGTGTTGGTCGCTGCTTCTGTAGCGCTTGGCGCAAAAGAAGTGATTGCGCCTGTGTCAACCGTGTATGAGTTTGCGATCGCATTTGCATCATCGCTTTCGGCATTTGATACCGTGGAAAATTCGTATTTATTAATATTTTCGCCGTTTGCGCTGAATGTATATGTTCCTTCAATTGCGCTTGTAGTATTATATGTTTTATTGGCTGAGTTTACAACGAGGAGGTCGGAACTAAAGGCGTTTACCTTACTGAGCAAATTTTCACGGGCGGAATCATTATATACATTCCACGATGTTATCGTAAATGCTGTTGTTCCGTTGTATTCTCTGGCTATTTCGCTGAAAACCGGAGCAACATACACAGTCTTCGGAGTGATCGTCAAACTAGCCTCGGACGATGTTCCCAATGTATAACTTTCGTACTTTGCCGTGGCCGTGGCGGTATATGTGCCCGCATATTTTCTGGAACCGCCCTTATAGGTTATTGTGCTGAGATCCGGAGAAGTTATATATGGTTTGTGCGACGCGTCACTGAAATAATCCGGAGCGGTCGCAGAGGCCGAATAGACCGTCCCGGAGTACGGCACAGATGTAATATCGTTGCCGCCGTTCTTGAATGATACCGAAAAAGCGACAAAATATACGTCTATGTTCTGTGCCACTGCACTTGTCCCGCTGGTACCTCTTTGTAAAGGAACGGTATAGGTGATCGCGGTGTTCGACGAGTTTATAGCGGCGTCGTCACTTACGTTTCCGTAGGAAGAACCGTCTGTTTTGTATCTGATCCCCGCAAAATAATATCCCGTTTTTGCCGTTGCAGTTATTGTAGTGGTTTCGTTATGAGTCAGCCCTGACGTCTTCTCTATTTCCGCCGTGCCTCCGGAAGAGTTGTTCATTAAAATTCCGTTCGCATCGTACGTGTAGATCGTGTATGTCAGCGTGGCATTGTAATATGTAAAAGATTTTTGTGCAGTTGTCCCATTGCCGTCCCATACTTTCAGAGTATAAACACCGTATCCGGGCTTATTTGCGCACGTATCCAGGTCGATCGAAGTGCTGGTAGTTGTCGAGCCGGATACAAAGACTTGTTCTCCGCTAGGCAGGTTTCCGTTCAGGCTTGTGCCTGTCAGTTGCCATTTCCACACGCCGGTGCCTGAGTCGCTTACTGCTATTTGTCCGTTAGAGTTATTTATTGTTCCGATTGTCGGCGCGGTAGAATCCGAAACGGAAATAGAGAGACTCATACTTGATACTTGCGCATTTCCAAAGCTTCCAGTAAGTCTTTGACGATTCTTTGCGCTAAAAACAATTCTAACATATCTACCGGACAGAGTAAATGTTGTGGACTTACCATTGCCAGTTGATGTAGGATTAGACATATGATAGTATGAGTTTGAAGTAGTTGTCGCTAAAGAATGCAGATTAGAGCTTTTATTGCCTAACGATGATGTAGAACTGGCATTACCAATGTTAATGGCAGCTTCATCGCACGACTTCGAGAAATTGCAACTAAATGTAACACTTGCAATTCCTGCGTTTGACAAAATTGTGGCATAACTCCCTAAGTCAATATCTAAAGCGACGGAAACATAGTCGGTCCCATTATGCCATGCATCGCGCTCGAGTTTCCAACTAGATGTGCCGCTCATTGAGAAGAATTCAGAAGTGTTGTTACTATCGTGATCCGTTATATATATAGAAAAATTAGATGTGCCAAACCCTGCAATCGAACCATCGAGTATCGAATATGTGGACGGATTCTTACCCAATGGAGTTAATGGAATAGAAACAGAATTGGCAGATATATCTGTCGCCTCCGCAACGATCTCGTTCGGGGCGGCGTTTTCGTTGTTCAAAACGGCGGACTCGAATTTTTGCAAGGCGGAATCGATCTCGCGTTCATATAGGGTAAAGACCGCAAAAAGCCCCGCGAAAACAACCAGAATTGTAAGTAATACCGCAACGCCGGCAAAGCCGGTTTTCAAAAACCCATTATTCATACCTTCGCTCCCCGGGCATATGCCCGCACATTGATGACCGCCGTCGCGATCTCGCTTCAATATTATAATAAAATAATATAATTATAGAGTAGAGTAAATAGATAGTAAATATTTTTTGCGGAGGCTCAAGCCGCCGCAAAAAATGTGAAATAATTCCGCGGGGCGGAATTGTGAAATAATACGACCCTACGGGGTCGTATTGTGAAATAAATTGAAACTTTGCGGGCAAAGTTTCAATTTGTGAAATAAAATTCTTCCGATAGCTGTCCTTGTTGAGAAAAAATGTAGAATTCTACAAAAATTCTCAATAGAGATATTGACGTTAGCCCCACTTTTTTGATAATATATAGGAAATCGAGGTGTTTGAAATGGAAATAAAAAGGGATCATTATCTTAATAAACTGATACGCCACAAAAAAAACGGCATGGTAAAGATCATTACCGGAGTAAGACGCTCGGGTAAATCATATTTGTTATCCAAACTTTTCCGCGAACATTTGCTCCAAAGCGGTGTACAGGACGATCATATAATATTCCTTGCCTTAGACGATTACGGGAATAAAAGCCTACGCGACCCGGACGCTTTGTATCGATTTGTAAAGGACAGGATCACCGATGAGGCGGATTACTATATCCTCCTTGATGAAATACAGCTTGCGGAGGATTTTGAGTCCGTTATCAACGGCTTCATGCATATTCCCAATGCGGATATTTATATAACGGGCAGCAATTCAAAGTTTTTGTCAAGCGATATAATAACCGAATTCAGAGGGCGCGGAGATGAAATTCGCGTATACCCCCTCAATTTTTCGGAGTTTTATTCTGTATACGGCGGTGACTTCGACCGCGCATGGCTGATGTATTGTAATTACGGCGGTATGCCGCTTTGTCTCACAATGGAAACCCCGGCGGATAAAGCGAAATATCTCACGGACTTATTCGAAACCACCTATTTAGCGGATATCATCAACCGCAACAACCTTAGGGGCAACACGGAAATAGGGGAATTGACAAATGTGTTGGCTTCATGCATCGGTTCGCTTACCAATCCGTCGAAATTGTCAAACACATTCAATACCATGAAAAAAGCGGGGATATCGGCAAATACGGTCTCATCCTATATCGATTATTTACAGGACGCCTTTCTGATCGAAAAAGCAGTCCGCTACGATATCAAAGGCAAAATGTATATCAATACCCCGGCAAAATATTATTTTGTCGACATGGGACTCAGAAACGCCCGCCTGTCATTCAGACAGCAGGAATATAATCACATAATGGAGAACGTGATCTATAACGAGCTGCGTTTGCGCGGATATTCGGTTGACGTGGGCGTAGTGGAAAGTTTTGCAAAAGAAAACGGGCATACACTCAGAAAAAGCCTGGAAGTGGATTTTGTGGTAAATCTCGGTAACAGAAGATATTATATCCAATCCACATATAACATCCCGGACGAAGGAAAAATGAAGCAGGAGCAAGCCTCACTGTTGTCAATAAACGACGCTTTCAGAAAAATTATTATCGTAAATCAACCGATCATGAGCGGCTATAATGAAAACGGAATTCTGATGCTTTCCGTAAAAGACTTCCTCTTGTCCCCCGAAACCGCCATAAATTATTAGTATTTTTTTGTGGCGGCGAATGCGCTGCAAAAAAAGTGAAATAATTCCGCATCGCGGAATTGTGAAATAATACGACCCTGCGGGGTCGTATTGTGAAATAAATTGAAACTTTGCGGGCAAAGTTTCAATTTGTGAAATAAAATTCGAACCACATCGGAATTTGAGGAATTGACCGCTTGCCTCATTTCATTCGGCAATCGATCAATTCACTGTGTATCTTATCGCCATGTTGAGCGTGTTTAGCACCGATTTGCAGACAATTTTTTGTCGTATCGCACGAAACGCGGGCGGCGCTATAGCGGGACTATGCGCCGTCCGCGCCCCGCTTTGGTCTCCAAAACGGGGTGATAATAAAGGCTTTATGTAATTTCGTGCGATACGGCGGAACAATACGGCATTTTATAAGTGTTTTCCGTGGGAAAGAATACAGCCCACTGTGTATTTTATCGCATTGGAAAGCATACTCGGCGGCAGATTGTCGTAGATTTTTAGGCTATTTTGTTCGAAACACAGGCGGCACTATAGCGGGACTATGCGCCGTTTGTGCCTCTGTTTGGTCTCCAAACAGAGGGTTTACTTTCGGGCAAAAGAGTCAAAAAGATGCGGCAAGATGTCGGTATTGATCGATTGCCGACGATCAAAGTATCCGTATAAAAACAAAGCCCGTTCAAAGAACGGACTATGTGATTTTGAATTTGGTTTGCGAGAAATTGTCCGCTTGCCTTATTTCATTCGGCAATCGATCATTATTCCCCGAATTCGGTTGAATCGCACTTGGGACACTTCGAAGGGGGATTCGCGCTTCTTACGACCGTGCCGCAATTGGAGCACTTATAGCGTTTAGCCTCTGCGGATTCCGCTCCGCTTACGCCTTTGTAAGAGGCTTTGGACGAAGAGTTCGCGGCGCCCGAGGCGGCTCTCGACATCTCGGAAGACTCCATGTTCGATTTGTTTTTCATGTTGCCGCACTCCGCCCGGGAGGAGCTTTTGGCAGCCGCGCCTTTCATGTTCGACGACTCCGCTGCGGACTGACTGCCCTTGGAGGAGTTCGCGCTGTTTTTCATGTTGCCGCACTCCGCCTGCGAAGCGTTTCTGGCGGCTGCGCCCTTCATGTTCGACGATTCCGCCGCGGACTGCTGTCCTTTTGCGGACTGCATGCCGCCCTTCATTTTCGAGCTTTCCATGTTGCCGGATTTAACGTTTTTGTCGGGAGAAGAGCAGTTTGAAACTTTGTTGGTCATATAAAAAACCTCCTGATTTGATACAGGTAGTTTGCCCCTTCGCGCGGTTTCTATTCCTGTTATAAAAAGTCGGAAATGCCGCCGCCCAGCATGGCGGAGAGCATATCCGCCGCACCCCGACCCAGCTCGTCCGCAAGGATGCCTGCCGCCTCGTCGGTATCCAGACGTCCGCCGCGCCCGCCTTCGTATAATGCTCGAAGCGCCTTTTTTATCTTTTTATCCCCGAATTCGGCACGGAGTGCGTCGTACATTATCGCCGTTCCCGCTTTTTTCACCATATTATATTCGTTTATGGTGGCGATCTTTTCGAGCGGTCTCGCCGGCGTCGCGTTGTATCCGGGGTAATGATCGAGTTGCTCTTCTATAAACGAATTAAACCCCGCCTTGTCCATGGTCAATGCGGCCGTGTATTCGTCGTTCATCCCCGCCGCAGCGAAAAAATACTCCGAAAGATAATAGGCGCTTCCGTCCGTTATCCAAAAGTCCGCCGAAGTCTCGGCGCCCGTTGCGGCTCCGAAATACTGCGTTGCCACTCCTTCCAGCACCGCTTTTTTCAAGTTGTCGCCGCCGAGCGAGGAGTCGACCATTACAAGCCCTTGAACGGATATCTGGTCGCAATATATCGGCGCGCTCACCACCGAAAGCCTTTCGAACGGTATGCCGCCCATTACGGCGGAATATGCGGATAAAGCGGAAACAGCATGCCCGAGAACGGTTTCGGAATCGGAGTAGATCGGCTGCGAGCCGGCGCCCAGTATCGTGCGACCGTCGGAATAGATCACCGCCGCGGCTTCTCTAACACCGTCCCCCGAGCATTCCACGACGCGGGTCCCGTCTTGTTCCTTGTCCGATTTTATGCTTAAATTAGTTGCTATAGATACAGAATTAGGTATAGAATAAGTCACTTTGTATGCGGACGGATCTCTTAGATTCCTGCCCCTGGCTATACGAGAAAATTCCTCCGTGGCGTTACCGTCGGAATAGCTTTTCAAGACCGGATGGAAATCGGTAAGTTTCAAAACTCCGTCTTTCAAGCCGTAACCCAGTTCCGAAGCGGGATTTAGGATCGTATATGCGAGCTTTATTTCAGCGGCGCAATCCGCAGCGAGAGGTTCGGGAAGCGTGATAACAAGACTTACGCCGTCCCTTTCGACGTCTAAGGGAATGCCGCCCGAGGACGCTCCGCCGATATTGACTTCCGCTTTCGCCCATTTTTTTTCGGTGCTCTTGAAATAGGCGCCGGGCTCCGCTCCCGATTCGTAGGCGAAGGCGTACATATAAAACTCTAGCGTCTCGAGCGCGGCATCCGTTCCGTTCGTAACGGATACGGAGCCCGTAACATAGATACGGCTTAGATCTTTCTCCACCGCTACGTGCATATCGTAAGACGCCGTAACGCTTTCGGCATCATCCATATCGGTCCTTTTGTCGCATGATGTCAGTAATAGGGTAAACAATGCGGCGGCAATTATGATCAGAACTAGCGCCGCCATGCGCGACGCGTTTTTCTTTGCGGAAAATACGGGATCCGTCATAAATAAAAAATACGAAAAATATTTGCGTTTCAGAACACATAAGCGCCGCATTTATGCACAATACCAATATCTTCACGAAATACGAAAAACAATTTTTCGGCGAAAAAGAGCCTTTTAACGTCGTTTTCCGGCGTCAGGAAAAATTTTTCGTCGATAAATGTCGATTTGTGTTGAGCCGTAAGTTTCGCGTCCGGCGCGCGGCGAACGAAACGATACGAATCGTTTCGAAAATTGTTTATCCTCCGGTGAATTACCGCGCACAGTTCGTCGCGCCTCGATGCTCCGGATGATTCCGATACACATTAGTGTGTAATAATGTATGAATAATATCCGCATAAAATCATATCTTTATCCATCTTTACGCATAAAGCCCCAAAATGTTTTACTTTTATTTTTCGAAGCTCAAACTTTTTGCGTTTATTGTAATATCCGCTTTCCGTGCTACAATAGACTCACAAACAAGCTCATAATTTTCCCCCTTATCATAGCTAAAGAGGTCCGATGTTTTTTATCGGGCCTCTTTAGCATATATGGCGTATATCGTAAAAGAGCCTACCCCTGCGCCGTTTAGCGTGAGTTTGGCGGGGCGGCTCAGGGTATGCGGCTCAATGCTCGCGGCATAATGCGTCCGGGTAACGAAAGAAGTATCCGAATTTAGCCTAAGCCTCCGAGTGCTTGCGAACGCGTTTATAAATTATCGGATCTCCGAATTGATTTTATAAAAAAGTTTGACAATCACGTCGATATGCGGTAATATATTTGAACTTGATTTATTCGTTCCGTGATTTTTTTCCCGATCCCGAAAAATACGGCGCCGTTTGGAAGCGCCGTTTTGTCATTTTGGTCCGTTAAAATAAAGTTGTATCCGGGCTACGAGCCGAGGCGGGAGGCGGCAACTGCGCCGTCAGCGCACGCGGTGACTATCTGCCTCAGCGGCGTGTTCCTGACGTCGCCCGCGGCGAATACGCCGGGGGCGGAGGTTTCCATGAATTCGTTCGTAACGATGTAACCGTTCGGGTCGAGTAAAAGCTGCCCTTTGACAAGATCCGTATTCGGTACTCCTCCCACCGCTACGAAAAGTGCGTCGGCGTTTATGCGTTCCACCCCGGACGGTATCCGCGCTACCTCGATCTGTTCCAGTCTGTCGCTTCCCGCGATCTCGGTTACGACGCCGGTGATACGGACGATGTTCGGTACGGATACGACCTTGTCCGCCAATATGCGCGCGGCGCGGTATTCGTCGCGGCGGTGTATCAGCGTTACCGTTCGCGCGATACGGCTAAGGTACAATGCCTCCGTCAGCGCCGTATCTCCGCCTCCGACAACCGCCACGTCCTTATTTTTATAAAAGCCGCCGTCGCATGTGGCGCAGTAGCTGACGCCTTTTCCTCTGAATTCCTCCTCACCCGTAACGCCGAGGTGTCTGTGCCCGGCGCCGGTAGCGATTATGATGTTTTTCGCCCGGTACTCGCCCGAGTCCGTCGTTACCCGTTTATCGCTTAGATCCGCTTTTATGGCGGTCTCGTACACTATCCGGGCGCCGAAGTCTTCCGCCTCACGAAGCATCTTCGCGGCGAGAGAGTACCCGTCCGTCTTTCCCGCGCCGGGATAGTTCTCGATCTCCGGGCTTTCCGCCGCCTGTCCGCCGGGAGCGGCGCCCGCGACCACAACCGCGGAAAGACCCGCGCGCGCGGCGTATATCGCCGCCGTCAGCCCCGCAGGACCCGCGCCTATTATCACTACGTCGAATTGTTTTTCCATAAGGTTATTATACACCGATCCGTGCCTAATGAAAAGGGGGAAAAGAAAAATGCAGGTCGTAAAAGGGCGGCGCCGTCGGCGCCGCCCCGGGATCCGGAATACGGTATCAGACCGACGTTGCGACCAGATCGGCGATCTTGCCCGCTTTCAGCGCGTTTTTAACGATCCTGTCCGTTATCATAGTACCTGCGACCAGAACGAAAGACCTGCCTATGTCGCTGACTTCGCGCGTGATGCGCTTGCCGACCAAAAATCCGTAATCGTTGTCCAAGGCGGTGCTTTCCTTAGCGGGCTCAATGATCTCGGTCTCCGCGGCGGGAGAAGGTAAAAGAGCCGTTTTTTTGCGTACGGAAGGGGACAATATCACGTATTCCGCGCTTGCCGACGCCACTCGTGACAGGGATATATTTCCGGAATCGGTCTTTATAAGTCTGCGTTTGGACGTTATATACACGTCCGTCACTTCGCCCAAGTATTTTCCTGCGGCGCCGTAGACTTTTGCGCCGATGCATATCGGCAGCATCCCCTCCGCGGAATCCAAAGACATATGTTCAGTCGTCAATATGTCCTTTGAGGCATATATTGCGGACATGCCGAGCATATGCATATCTTTGTCCGAACATATGCCCGCCGCTTCATATGCGCCCGGAGCGATATATACGCCCGTGACGCGCCCCAGGCTTTTTGCCGCCGGGATCGATACGATCTCTTTTCCGATAATGTCGCTTAACAGCATATTTCACCTCTTTGAGCCGAGTATCTCTTGCAAATCGGCGTTAATAATTGTATTATTAAAATATGAACGTCGATCAAGGTATATTCGCATATCTGAGCGATTGGATGCGCGACGGAAAAAAGATCATTCTCGAATATTACTCCGCTTCATTTACGCAGGCGGAGTTTTCCGAGACGGTGCTGAAAACGGCGGGATATCTTGTAAAAAACGGCTTTAAGGGCGCTTCCGTCGGCATAATGCTCCCTAATATGCCCGAAGCGATGTTCGCGATATACTCTTCTTCCGCCGTAGGCGGCGTAGCGAACCTTATAAATCCCAGACTTCCCTCCGCGACTTTGGAGCGGATATTGACCGCTACCGAAACGAAGGTCCTGTTTTTGTACGACAAATTGTGGCGTCGCCATGCCTCGACATTGACGCGCCTGGGCGTCAAAACGGTATTATGCAGCCCGTTGTATTACAGAAAAGAGCTTAAATTACTATATAAACTTACGAAAATCAAGGAAAACGTCGATTATTTTGAGGAAATCGAGCGCTGCGCGCCCGCCGTTAAGGAGCGTGGCACCGGCGATATGCCCGCGGCATATATACATTCCGGCGGGACCACGGGCGAGCCGAAAACGGTGGTGATCTCCGCAAAAGCGCTGAACGCTCTCGAAGAGGCGGTCGTCACAAGCGTGCATCCCGATCCCTCCACTATTCCCGAGGACGGCGCTATGCTGATGATGCTTCCCGTTTTCCACGGTTTCGGTCTGGGGATCGCGGCTCATACGATAGCGTGCAGGATACGAGTCGTCATGGAGCCCGTGTTCAAACCGCGCGAGGCGGCGCGAATGATAAAAAAATACCGCGTGACCCATATGGCGGGCGTTCCGAGTATGTTCAAAAAACTTGCCGAAGAGCGCGCATTCTCGGGAAAAGCTCTGAAAAACATCATGCGCGTGTTCTGCGGAGGGGATATCCTGAGCACCGAGGTCAAATGCGCTTTCGACTCGAAAATCAAAGCCGCGGGCGGCACGGCGGAGATACTCGAAGGTTACGGTCTTACCGAAACGGCGTCCGTAGTCACCGTCAACCCCGTCGGCGCGACCAGGGAAGGCTCCGAGGGCGTCCCCCTGAACGGAAACAGGATAAAAATAACGCGGGACGGAGCCGAGCTTCCACCCGGCGAAACGGGCGAGATAGAGGTCTCCGCGGTCTCGCTGATGAGCGGCTACCTCGGCGACCCGGAGGGCACCGCCAAAGTCATGTATACCGATCCCGAGGGGGTAACATGGCTCAGGACCGGGGATATCGGGCGAGTGGACGCAGACGGATATCTGTACTTTTCGGAGCGATTGAAACGCAGCCTGAAGATCGCCGCAATAAATGTCTTTCCGTCCGAAATAGAGGCAGTTGCGGCTACCGTAAAAGGAGTTTCGGGAGCCTGTGCAGCCAGAAAAACAGATCGGAACGGAAAACCGTACGTTGCGCTGTACGTCGAAACGGAAAGGGGGAGAGAACTGGACGGCAAATTGAAAAACGATATAAAAAACGCCGTCTCCGCGCGTATCATGCGCTATGCCGTGCCGAGGGAGATATATCAAGTGGATACCCTGAAATACACCCCCATAGGGAAAGTCGACTATTTATACTATGAATCGATTTCTTTGCCGAAAAAAGATAACTAAATTGTTTTTTAAGGAACTAATAAACTAGTAAATGAAAAAAGGGTGCATTCGACCGAATGCGCTTTTTTTCATAAGGTGGGATATATATTCGGCAAAGAAATCGATTCATCACCGCTTTGCGCCTCTTTTCCGCCGTATCGCACGAAATTACTTAAAGCCTTTAATATCACCCCGTTTTGGAGACCAAAACGGGGCGCGGACGGCGCATAGTTCCGCTATAGCGCCGCCCGCGTTTCGTGCGATACGACAAAAAATAGTCTGCAAATCGGTGCCAAACACCTATGTAAGGGAAAACACTGGTATAGGCGAACTGCTGTTCATGGGTAAAGTAAAACGGCGACAAGTATGCTCCTCATGGCGCCAAAAGGAAGTCCCGTGTCGGTGAAGAAAAAATTTTGGCATGAGGCGGCAGTGGATTTTTTGTTGCGGCGAAGGAAAACGGCGACGTTAATACTCGTAGAGTCTTAACTAGACGTTTTTCAAAGCCGCAGCGGAAAAGACGCGCCGCATTGTGTCAAAATTTTTGATGAGCCGACACAAAAAAGTGCTACGCTAACGCTTCGCACGCCTCCCCCGTTGAAATGGCTTGGGAATATGCTGTTAAAGGAATAATATGCTTTGTGCATTACGGGAAAGGGAAAAGCTATGCGCGAAATCGGGGTTTTCCACATTCTTTCCCGCTAAACACTAGAAAAAAGTTTCGATTTAAGGCAACAACAAAATAAACACAAAAATATTACGTCAACGAAAAGCAAGGAACGACCATGTCCCTATACTTTCATATGGGGCGGGCGGGTGGGACATCAATCTAAAGACCGCATTGCAATCGCCATGAACAGCAGCATACTTTTACTAGTGTTTTCTCCGAATGGAGTGTGTCGCCCACTATGTATTTTGTCGCTGTGATAAGCATACTCGGCGGCAGATTGCCGTAGATTTTTAGGCTATTTTGTTCGAAACACGGGCGGCGCTATAGCGGGCTATGCGCCGTCCGCGCCCCGTTTTGGTCTCCAAAACGGGGGCTCACAGATTTCGCACCAAGCCATGAACAGCAGTACGCCAGTACTAGTGTTTTCCCTTATAAGAGAATACAGCCTACGATGTATCTTGCCGTTGTGATAAGCATACTCGGCACCGATTTGCCGTGGATTTCGAGGCTATTTTTTGCGAAACAAGGACAGCGCGTATAGCATACGCGCCGACGCTGCCCCCGTTTGGTCTCCAAAGCGGGGGTCAAAGATTTCGGGAAAAAGAGCCCGAAAGACGCGGTAAAGCGGTGGTATTGATTGATTGCCGACTAATTTAATCCTTGTGAAAAAAGTTTATAAGTGCGGATACATTAATACATATTTTTTGTATATAGATAAATTGATAGTTTGCCTCATCCATTTCGGCAATCAATCAATTTATAATATTCGGATAGGATGGCGGACTGTATTTGTGTGCGGGTATCCGAATTTATAGGATGCGCGACGTCGCGATAACCGCCCTCAAGCGTTCTTCTTCCCGGCATTATCATATAAAGACCTCCGTCGCCCTCCATAAGTCTTATGTCGTGCACGACGAACGAGCCGTCGAAAATGACGCTTGCGATAGCGCGAAGTTTTTGCATGGTCTCTTTTTTTACCAAACGTATCCTTACCTCGGTAATGAGCATAAAATCCTCCCTCGTCCTGAATGTCGACATTATTATACATCGTTCGCCGGATTTTGACAATACCGAGTTTGGATTTGCAAAAACTTTACACCTTTGGACCGCGGGCGGCATATTATAAAACTATTCGGGGGGAATTATAGCGAAGATCCACTTTATCGGAATGGGCGGCG
Source organism: uncultured Clostridia bacterium (assembly GCA_944331875.1). GTDB lineage: Bacteria > Bacillota > Clostridia > Christensenellales > DTU072 > Stercoripulliclostridium_A. The sequence goes on from CALVJA010000007.1 coordinate 56,221, forward strand.
TGAGTATGTCCGCGCTTGCCAAGCTGATGATCCTGAAAGGGCATTCCGTTTCCGGTTCCGACATAAGATATTCGACGGAGCTCGAGGAGCTGAACGAGTGGGGCGCCGAAGTATATCTCGGATCGCATCCCGAGGCGGTGGAGAAAGCCGATCTTGTCGTGTTCACGGGCGCGATACCCGCAAACGATCCCGAACTCAGGGCGGCGGTTGCGGGGAATAAGCCGCGTATACGCCGCGATTATATGCTGCGCGAAACCGCCTCGGGGTTCGAAAAGGTCATTGCCGTTGCCGGCACGCACGGGAAGACCACGGTGACGGCGATGCTGTCCTCCGTTTTCAGAGAAGCGGGAGAATTATACACTGCGCACATAGGCGGGCATACGTTCGACGCAGGCAATTTAAGCTACCGCGGCGACGGTTATTTCATTACGGAAGCGTGCGAGTACAAAAGAAGCTTTCTTGCGTTGGCGCCCGATATTGCCGTCATCACAAACGTCGAATCGGATCATCCGGATACATACCGCAATATACGCGAATTGTACGAGGCGTTCGAGTCCTTTTCATCCAACATAAAGCCGGGCGGAGTCGCGCTTATAAACGCGGATTCCGAGTTTTATCGTATGCGCGAAATGGCATATAAAAAGGTGAAAACTTATGCTGTCGAGAATACCGCCGATTTAAGAGGCGTCGATTTGAGAATACTGAAAAACGGCTGTTACGGATTCCGTATGCGCGAATCGGGGCGCCCCGATGTGGATATCGAGCTGAAAGTTCCCGGACGTCACAACGTGTATAACGCCATCGGAGCGGCACAGGCGGCGCGCGAAGCGGGGATATCGGACGAACATATCCGTACGGGGCTAAAAAAGTTTATCGGCGTTCAGGGAAGGTTCGAATATCTGAAGATGTTCGGGGGCGCCGATATATATGCCGATTACGCGCACCACCCGACGGAGATACGCGCGTCGATAAAGACGGCGCTCACATTGAAGCACACGCGGATAATCGTAGTTTTTCAGCCGCATACCTTGAGCCGCACGGAAGCGCTCGCGAAAGAGTTCACGTATGCCTTCTGCGACGCGGACGCTGTGTTTATATTCAAGGAATACGCCGCCCGCAGGGAATCGGGGGGCATGACCGCTTTCGGGCTGTTCGAAAACATATCGAAGCTCGGCGGCGAATGTTATTATTATTCGCAGCTTTTAGAGCTGACGTCCGCTCTGCAAAGCTACTTAAGACCGGGTGACCTTGTAATATTGATGGGCGCCGGCGACGTCAAAAAAGCGGCGGAACTGCTGTGAGGGGGCTTTCATAAATGTTGTATTTCAGACCGACATGCGTTGGAAAAAAAACTGCTTTCGGGCAAAACGCTTCCCGCATGAGAGGTTTTGAGATCATCGCGGCGGCGGGCTGAGAGATATGTCGGAAAACTAATTTGCAATTGTTCGGCGCGTTGATGTTGCAAAATCGGCGGTGCGGTGATATAATATTTACATACCGACCGGAGGGGCTTAATGAAACTGTATAAAGCCACAGGGGACAGATCTTTCAAGGAAGTCGAGTGCGAAAACAATCCGCCCGAGGAGTATGTGAAGCTCAAATTGAGCCTAATCTGCCCCACGCTGACGGATATAGCCATATTCGACGGCAAAGCCGACGTCGACTACCCCGTCGTTCCGTGCAGAATGGCGACAGCGGTCGTTTCCGAGGACAGGGACGAATACGGTCTGAAGCTGGGCGGCAAAGTATTGCTGAACCCCTACATAGACATCGACGGCGACGAGGAAACGGGTTACGCCCCGCCCGAGCTTTACGGCGTGGATAAGGACGGATTTTTGCGCGACTTTATAGCGCTGCCGCCCGACAACGTCATCGCTTTTCCCGAGAACGTAAAAGAAGAGGAAGCGGTTTTTGCCGATACCGTTGCGATAGCGCTCAAAACGATAAAGTCGCTGGGGCTCAAAAAAGGGGAGTATGTGGCGGTCATAGGCGGGTCGCTCCTATCGGTCGTCACCGCGGAGCTCGCGCTCTATTATCAGGGTATACCGATCCTCATAACGGCGGATCAGAGGTATCTGAAGATCGCCGAGAACGCCGGGGTTTATTATACGATAGACGAATCCAAGGAAAACGTCATCCAGCGCGTCAAGAGCATCACGGGCGGCAGAATGGCGGATCACACCGTCATACAGACGCTTCCGAACGTCTCCCCGAACTATCTTTATAACATAACCGCCGAGGGCGGCACGTCGGTGATAGCGGGGATGCACACGTCCTTCGCGCCGAAGATGGAATGCGATATATCCGAGATAGCCGCGAAAAACCTCACCGTCGTGGGAGTCACCACCGCAAGGGACGAGTTCGTGGCGGCGATAAACCTTTTGGCGCAGAAAACGCTTAATTTCGAGGGGTTTATCGATAAGACCGTGCCGCTGAAGGACGCGGGAAAGCTTTTTGCGGAACTCAGTTCAGACCCGACGATCTACGTCATGCCTTCTATCAAGGTTTGATTTCTTTGCCGAAAGGGATGTAAAGTAAGGGTTTGAAAGGAACTTATAAGCAGAGTAAGAAAAAAAGGGTTCATTCGTTTGAATGAACTTTTTTCATAAGGTGGGACCTGATTCTGCAAAGAAATCAAACCCACCGCTTTACCGCGTCTTTCGGGCTCTTTTTTTCGAAATCTTCGACCCCCGCTTTGGAGACCAAACGGGGGCAGCGTCGGCGCGTATGGTATACGCGCTGTCCTTGTTTCGAAAAAAATAGCTCCGAAACTCGCGGCAAATCGGTGCTATACACCTGTGTAAGGGAAAACACTAGTATGGGTGAACTGCTGTTCATGGCGACAAAATACACATTTTTTTATTTCTTTGCCGAAAGGGATGTAAAGTAAGGGTTTGAAAGGAACTTATAAGCAGAGTAAGAAAAAAGGGTTCATTCATTTGAATGAACTTTTTTTCACAAGGTGGGACCTGATTCGGCAAAGAAATCAATTCCTCCACCGCTTTGCGCCTCTTTTCCGCCGTATCGCACGAAATTACTTAAAGCCTTTAATATCACCCCGTTTTGGAGACCAAAACGGGGCGCGAACGGCGCATAGTCCCGCTATAGCGCCGCCCGCGTTTCGTGCGATACAACGCAAAATAGTCTGCAAATCGGCGCAGAGTATGCTGTTCATTGCGACAAAATACACAGTGAACTATACACGTTCAACACGACGACAAAATACACAGTGAACTATCTTCTCCTTTAAGTGTAAACGCTTATAATGCCGTAATGTTCCGCCGTATCGCACGAAATTACTTAAAGCCTTTAATATCACCCCGTTTTGGAGACCAAACGGGGGCAGCGTCGGCGCGTATGCTATACGCGCTGTCCTTGTTTCGAAAAAAATAGCTCCGAAACTCGCGGCAAATCGGTGCCGAGTATGCTGTTCATTGCGACAAAATATACAGTTGACTGTAGTATCCTTTAGAGGAAACACTAATAAAAGCGGATTGCTATTCATGGCTCTAAAGCAAAAATCACAAAAGCCGATATTACGCCTACAGCCCTAGATTTTCGGGTGATTTAATACGACAAAAGAATATTAGGAAGTCCCGTGTCGGTGAAGCGGAAATTTTAGCGTTTTGCGGCTGGAGATTTTTCGTTAATGCGAAGAAAACTTCTTGCGTTAATACCCGGAGGGTCTTATCTAGGAAGTTTTCAAAGCAGTAGCGGAAAAGATACGCTGCAAAGCGTTAAAATTTTCGCTGAGCCGACACAAAAAGGAAAAGGATAGAAAAGATACGGGAACGGAAATATAAAGCTTTTTAATAATTTTTTTATCGGAGCGGAGCGACCCTGAACAAAATCCGCGGGGGATCGCTTGAGTGGATAAGATGTATTATTTGATTGAGCATTCTCTAATACACTTAGCGGATTTTATTTCACAAATCGACACTTCGAAAAGACAATGTAAATCAAGAAGATTATAGTGTCGATTTATTTCACAATGCGCCCGTTATGGCTTGGCTACCTACTACAGGGCGCATTATTTCACAATTCCGCCCCGCGGAATTATTTCACATTTTTTGTGTCGGCTTGAGCCGACACAAAAAATATGCCAAAACGATTGACATTTGCCCCGCGAGTATATATAATAGCTAAGCACTTAAATATTATCGTCAAAATATATGAGGTAGAAATATGAAAGAAAAGATCCATCCGAATTACAAAGTTGTAGACGTCGTTTGCGCTTGCGGAGCGAAATTCAGAGCGGGCACCACGAAAAACGTCGATGTGCTCAAAGTCGATATCTGCAATCAGTGCCATCCTTTTTACACCGGCAAGCAGAAGATAGTCGATGTGGGCGGCCGCGTCGATTCGTTCTATAAGCGTTACGGCAAGAAATAAATTCGAACCGAAATGAACGGATAGGTGCAGGCGACTGCACCTATTTTGCTACAAAGAGGTAATTATGGCACGCAAAAACTGCTCCGAGATAGGCGGACAAGCCGTTCTGGAGGGCGTGATGATGCGCTCGCCGAAGGCGGAGGCCGTGGCGGTGAGGGATCCCGCGGGCGTCATACAGCTGGAAAGCCGCAGACTCGATAAAAAACAGCCCGTTATCAAGAAAATACCCGTCTTGCGCGGGGTATATTCTTTTGTGATGAGCCTTATCGACGGCACGCGTATCATAATGCGTTCGGGTGAGGTGTACGGCGAGGACGCGGAGGCGGAGGAAAGCGCTTTCGAGAAAAAGCTGCGCGAAAAATTCAAGATAGACCCCGTCAAGTTCGCCGCCGCCGTGGGCGCGGTTTTGGGTATACTTCTCGCGGTCGCGATATTCGTCATACTCCCGACCTACGCCGCGAGGGGGCTGTATACTTTGATAAGCCTCGACGCGCTGAACGATTACCTTAGGATCCTTATAGAAAATCTGACGATAGGCGCCATCAAGATCGTCATCTTCATATCCTATATCGCCATAGTCGGCAGGATGAAGGAGATAAAAAGACTTTTTTCCTACCACGGCGCGGAGCACAAGACGATAGCGTGTTTCGAAGCGGGCGAGGAGCTCATCCCCGCAAACGTGATGAAACACACGCGCTTCCACGATCGCTGCGGCACGAACTTCATATTCATCGTGATGATAGTGTCGATACTGTTCAACGCGGTGTTTTTCGCACTTATCGGCTGGGAGCCCGAACAGACCATTCTGGAAGTACTGGTCAGGATAGCGCTGATACCCGTGATCGCGGGGCTTTCGTACGAAGTGCTGAAGGGAATGGCGAAATACGACAACGCGCTTGTTCGGGTACTCAAAGCACCGGGTCTGGCGCTCCAAAGGCTGACAACTCGGGAACCCGATGAGAGCATGGTCGAGGTCGCGATAGCGGCGTTCAACGAGGCGAAAAAGCTTTCCGAGGATCCTTCGGCGCCCACCAAAAAATTCGTGACTTATGTAAAGCGCTCCGCTCTCGAAAAGGATCTTAAGGGCATTCTGAAAGGGGACGAGGCGGAAACGGAAGCGTCGTATATCCTGATGTATCTGACGGGCACCGATACGTTGGGCGCTTTGAAAAACATACTGTATATCCCGAAGGACGCTGCGGAAAGGGCAAGGGCTCTTGCCCGCGAACGCTCGGGCGGCAAGCCGCTCCAGTACGTTCTCGGCGAAGCGTATTTTTACGGCAGGACTTTCAAGTCGGATAAAAGGGCGCTCATCCCGCGCGCGGATACCGAAATACTTGCCGAGACCGCGATAAAAGCGGTCGACGCGATGGCTGCGGAGGGGAAAGCGGTAAAAGTTTTGGAACTTTGCACCGGCTCCGGCGCGGTCGCGGCGACCATAAAGCTGGAGACCGGCGCGGAGGTGACGGCTTCGGACGTAAGCGAGGAAGCGCTGTCGCTCGCCGACGAAAACATGAGAGCGCTTAAGGCGGACGTCGAGCTTGTCAAAAGCGATTTGTTTTCGGATATCGACGGGCGTTTCGATATCATCGTCGCCAATCCGCCGTATATAAAGAGCGCGGATATACCGTCGCTGCAGTCCGAAGTAAAGGACTACGAACCGCATATGGCGCTCGACGGCGGCGCGGACGGGTTGGACTATTACAGAAAAATAGCCGAAAAGTGGACGGACTATATCGAGCCTAGCGGCAAGCTCATATTGGAAGTCGGCATAGGCGAGGCGGACGAGACGGAGAAAATATTCGGTCTGCCCGCCGAAAGGATAAAAGATTACAACGCACCGCCGGTGGACAGGGTCATCGTGTTCACGGCGGCCGAGGAGAAGTAGATGTTTGAAAAACTCGACGCTATGTTGAAGCGTTTCAACGAGCTCACCGAGCTTATATCCGACCCCGAAACGGTGGCTAAGCGCGAGCTGTGGCAGTCGCTCGTAAAAGAGCGCGCGGCGCTCGAGGAAGTCGCCGAAAAATATTCGGAGTATCTGAAGGCGGAGGCGGAAGCCAAGGAGTGCCGCGAGATGGCGAATGCCGGCGGAGAGATGGCGGAGCTCGCCGAAGCGGAGCTTGCGGAACTCAAGAAAAAGAGCGCGGGGTACGTCGAGGAGCTCAAAATACTTCTGATACCGCGCGACCCGATGGACGACAAGAACGTCATCATCGAGATACGCGGCGGCGCGGGCGGCGAGGAAGCGAGCCTGTTCGCGGGGGATCTCAAGCGTATGTACCACCGTTTTGCGGAAAGGATGCGGTGGAAGGTGGAGGAAATAAACCTGAACGAGACCGAGCTCGGCGGCGTAAAGGAAGCCGTTTTCGTGCTTAACGGCAAGGGCGCGTATTCGAAAATGAAGTACGAATCGGGCGTGCACCGAGTGCAGCGCGTCCCCGAGACGGAGTCGCAGGGCAGGGTGCATACTTCTACCTGTACCGTCGCAGTACTGCCGGAGGCGGAGGAAGTCGTCGTCGATTTCAACGAAAAGGACTTCAAAATAGACACCTACCGTTCGGGGGGCGCAGGCGGCCAGCACGTCAACAAGACGGAATCCGCCGTCAGGATAACGCATATCCCCACCGGAATAGTCGTGGAATGCCAGGACGAAAGAAGCCAGATAAAAAACCGCGAAAAGGCATGGAAAGTCATGAATTCGAGGCTTTACGACCATTTCCGCACACAAAAGGACAAGGAATACGCCGCGAACAGAAAAACGCAGGTCGGCACCGGCGACAGGAGCGAACGGATACGCACATACAATTTCCCCCAAGGCAGGGTCACCGACCACAGGATAGGGCTTACGCTTTACAATCTGAACGAGTTCATGGACGGGGACATGTTCCAGATGATAGAGGCGCTGCAGCTGTACGACAGGAACTTAAAACTCGGCGACATCGAGGGTAAATAAACGGTAATTGCGGCTTTAAGCCGCTCGGAGAGTATATGAAAGACAAAATATTTTACAACGATTCCGTAAATCTGTTGGAAACGCACAACTTCACGCACGAACTGCAGGACGTCAAGGAACCGCATCTGTTCAGGGAGATGTTCGATTACGAATCGATACCGAAAACGCTGTTCAACTTCATGCACGTCCCGATGCGCGCGGCGGAGGAGTTCTGGATAACGGACACCACTTTCCGCGACGGTCAGCAGGGCTCCCGCCCCTTTACCGTGGGCGAGATAGTGGATCTGTACAAACTGATGAACAAACTGGGCGGTAAAAACGGACTCATCCGCCAAAGCGAGTTTTTCATATATTCCGACACCGACAAAGAGGCTGTCAGAAAGGTGATGGATCTCGGGCTCGAGTTCCCCGAGGTGACCAGCTGGATACGCGCCACGGAATCGGACTTCAGACTCGTAAAGGAAATGGGACTGAAGGAAACGGGAATACTCGTCAGTTGTTCCGATTATCATATATTCAAGAAAATGAACCTTACCCGCGCCCAGGCGATGGACAAATATCTCGGGATAGTCAAAAAGGCGCTCGATATAGGCGTCAGACCGCGCTGCCACTTCGAGGACATAACGCGCGCCGATTATTACGGTTTCGTCGTACCGTTCGCCTCCAAATTGAAGGAACTGATGGACGAAAGCGGCATCCCGATAAAGATCCGCTGCTGCGACACGATGGGATACGGCGTGACATACCCCGGCGCCGCGCTTCCGAGGAGCGTGCAGGGCATAATATACGGGCTGAAGCACTACGCGGAGATACCGTCTCAGCTTCTGGAATGGCACGGGCACAACGATTTTTACAAGGTGGTCACCAACGCCGCCACGGCGTGGCTGTACGGCGCGAGCGCCGTCAACTGCACCCTTTTGGGTATAGGCGAGCGCACCGGCAACTGCCCGCTGGAGGCGATGGCGGTGGAGTACTGTTCGCTGCGCGGAGATACGGGAGGTATGGATCTCGAGGTCATCACGGAGATCGCGGAATACTTCGAAAAGAAGATGGGTTGGGATATCCCTCCGAGAACGCCGTTCGTCGGCAAAAATTTCAATCTGACGCGCGCGGGCATACACGCGGACGGGATGATGAAGGATCAGGAGATATACAACATCTTCGATACCGAAAAGATATTGAACCGCCCGCCGATGGTGGCTATCGATTCCCACTCCGGACAGGCGGGCATAGCGTTTTGGATAAACGCGTATTTCAGGCTCGAAAACGATCGAAAGATCGACAAGCGCGACCCGTTGGTGGCGTATGTAAAGGAAAAAACGGACGCCGAGTACGCGCGTGGAAGGACGACGGTCATGAGCGACATCGAACTCGAATCCATCATACGCGAGGGCTACCCGGAGCGCTACGCCGAATTTGCCGCCGCGAAAACCGGACATTGATAAATTCCCTCTTGAAAAATGCGGGAAAAATGATACAATGTATATAGGGAAGTTTAACGTCCCAAAAAAACCGACGAGAGGATTTTAATGATCAAGATCATATACGGTTCCAAAGGTACCGGAAAGACCAAACGTATCATAGACGCCGCGAACTCCTCGATAGCGAAGGAACTCGGCGACATAGTGTTCATAACCGACACGTCCCGCTACATACGCGAGATAAAATACCAGATCCGTTTCACCAACACCAAAGAGTGCAGGATCAATTCCGAGGACGGACTGATAGGCTTCATCCAGGGGATGCTGGAGGCCAACTACGACATACGCCTGTTTTTCATAGACGGCGCGGCGAGGATGATAGGAAAACCCATCTCTGAGATGGGCGGCTTTTACGAGAGGCTGAAAGCCATTTCGCACAAGACCGAGGCGACGTTCGTACTGACGGTATCCGCCGACTACGACGAGCTTCCCGATTTCATACGCGAATTGGCCGACGCCGAAAAGGAGTAGTATGGAATTTATCGGAACGCGCGGCGCCCCCCCCGTGTACGGGGGCGTTGCCATATTGAAAGGGATAGCCCCGGACGGCGGCCTGTATGTGCCGTCGTCTTTTCCGCGTTTGAAGCGCGAAGACCTCGAGAACATGCTCTGGATGGATTATCCCGAGCGCGCCGCGTGCATAATGAAAGAGTTTTTGGACGATTATACCGAGGCGGAGCTCAAGGAGTACGCCGACAAGGCGTACGCGCGCTTCGAAAACGGCGAGCCCGCGCCCGTAACGGACATCGACGGCGAAACGTTCATAATGGAGCTTTTCCATGGTCCAACGCTTGCGTTCAAGGACGTGGCGCTGACGATACTGCCGTATCTGATGACCTCGGCGCGCAAAAAGTACGCGGGCGGCGAAAAAACGCTTATACTCGTTGCCACGTCGGGCGACACGGGAAAGGCGGCTCTCGAGGGCTTCAAGGACGTAGAGGGAACGGAGATCATCGTTTTTTATCCCTCCGACGGCGTCAGCGACCTTCAAAAACTGCAGATGCAGACGACCAAGGGCTCCAACACGCACGTCGTGGGCATAAAAGGTAACTTCGACGACGCGCAGACGGCGGTGAAGCGCATATTCACCGACCCCGAATGCAAACGTAAACTTCAGGAAATGGGCTACGCGCTCTCCAGCGCGAACTCGATAAACTGGGGGCGGCTGATGCCGCAGATCGTGTATTACGTTTCGGCGTACCTGGACCTTGTCGGCGCGGAGGAGATAGACATGGGCGACGAGGTGAATTTCGCCGTGCCCACGGGAAATTTCGGCAACGTCCTCGCGGCGTATTATGCGCGCAAAATGGGTATACCCATCGGGAAACTCATAGTCGCCAGCAACGTCAACAACGTGCTCACCGACTTTTTCACGACGGGGAAGTACGACGTCAACCGACCCTTCCACAAGACGATGTCGCCGTCGATGGATATACTGGTAAGCTCCAATCTCGAACGCCTTCTGTTCGAAATGGGCGGAAGAGACCCCGGTTTCGTCCGAAAGATAATGGACGAGCTTTCGCGTTTCGGGATGTATACGGTCGATCTCGAGGTACTCGAGGAGAAATTCCCCGAATTCCAGGGCTACTGCGCTACCGAGGAGGACACCGCGTCCGCGATAGACAACTTCTTCGAAACGCACGATTACCTTCTGGATCCGCACACCGCGGTCGCTGTCAGCGCGTATTACGATTACCTGACGGAAACGGGCGACCCGACGAAGACGGTCATCGCCTCCACCGCGTCGCCGTACAAATTCGCGCACGACGTCCTGAAATCGCTGACGGGAGTCAACGAACCCGATCCCTTCCGCGCGATAAAGAGGCTGCATAACTTCACCGGCGTACGCGTCCCCGAGGAGATAGCGGGGCTCGAAAACGAAACGCCTGTCCATACCCTCGTCATAGAAAAAGAGGACATGGAGCAAACGATATTCGATATTTTGAGGGCAAAAGATGAATAAACCCGTAGTTTACAGCGGAATACAGCCTACCGGAATAATCACGATAGGCAATTACATAGGCGCTATAACGAATTGGCTGAAGCTCCAGGACGAGTACGACTGCATATACGGCATCGCCGACCTTCACGCGCTGACGGTCAGGCAGGTGCCCGCGGAGTACCGCGCGAGGGCGCTGTCGTTTTTCGCGCAATACCTTGCCTCCGGGCTCGATCCCCGAAAAAACATATTGTATTTCCAGTCCCACGTTCACGAACACGCGGAGCTCAGCTGGATACTGAACTGCTTCACATATATCGGCGAGATGCAGCGCATGACCCAGTTCAAGGACAAGGCGGCGAAGCATACCGACAACCTGAATATGGGGCTTCTGGATTATCCCGTGCTGATGGCGGCGGATATACTGTTGTACCAGGCGGCTTTGGTGCCGGTGGGCGCAGACCAGAAACAGCACCTGGAGATAACGAGGGACATTGCCATACGCTTCAATAACCTGTATTCTCCGACGTTCACCGTACCGGAGGCGTATATAGGAAAACAGGGCGCGCGCATATTCAGTCTGCAGGATCCCTCGGCGAAGATGTCCAAATCCGACCCCGATCCGAACGGCGCCGTATCCGTTATCGAGGACGAAAACTCGATAGCGGGCAAATTCCGCCGCGCCGTCACCGATTCCGAAAACTCGGTAAGATACGACCCCGAGAACAAACCCGGCATATCCAATCTGATGACGATAATGTCGGAAACGGGCGGTATGACGATAGAGGAAATAGAGAAAAATTATCGTGACAAGGGCTATGCCGTATTCAAAAACGCCGTCGCCGAAGCTGTCATCGAACGCCTGAGACCCATACGCGAAGAATATACGCGCCTTATGGCGGACAAAGCGTACCTAATGGATATCGCGAGAGACGGCGCCGAGCGCGCCGGGCGCATTGCGCGCAAAACGCTTTCGAAAGTCAAACGCAAAGTGGGGCTGGTGGAGCTTAAGTAATGTTCGGATACATCAGGGTCGACAAGCCCAATATCCTCATAAAGGACTTCGCCACGTACAAAGCGTACTACTGCGGCTTGTGCAAGACGATATCGAAAAAGTATTTCAACCAGCTGATGCGGCTGGGGGTAAATTACGATATCGCTTTTTTGAGCATGCTGGCGCATAACTACGAGAACGCGGAGCCCGCGTTCAGGGAAGAGCGCTGCATAATCCACCCCATAGGTCCTCGCTTTCCGGTCATCGTGAACGACAGGGTGCAGGAAAGAGTTGTTGACATCAACACTATTTTAGGGTACTATAAGATATACGACGACCGGCGCGACAAGGGCGGCATAAAATACGCCGCCGCGGGCGGAGTGCTGAAGGGCGCGTACAGGAAAGCGGCGAAAAAATACCCAGAGCTCGACGCGGCTTTGGCGGATTGTTTCGAGCGGCAGGCGCGTCTCGAGGACGCGGGGAGCGCCGATATAGACGCGCTTGCGGAGATCTCCGGCGATATCATGACAGCCGTCGGGCGCGCCGCGACCGATAACTTCGACGAGGATCTTAACGTACTTTGCATGGCACTCGGCAGATGGCTCTATATCATAGACGCCTACGACGATATGGCGAAGGACAAAAAAGAGGGCGCGTTCAACCCCTTTAACCTCTCCCCGTATGCGGGGGCGGATCCCGTGAAACTGAACGCCGAAGTAAGGGAGAAACTCTACGGATACATTTCCGAGATACGCTCGGCGTACGACAGAATGAAAATATTGTATAGCGAAGGTCCGCTGTCGAACGTAATATATTTAGGACTCAGGCAGCGCACCGAAGAAGTGCTCCAAAACGGAGGTAAAAAATGCAGAAAGACCCTTTTGTGACCCTCGGAGTCAGCGAAACGGTTACCCAAAACGAGTTGTACGAGGCGTACAAAGCTGCCCGAGCGAAGTGGGAGGACAAGCGCTTCGAGCCCGGCGACGTCGGCACGGAGGCGTGCGAAAAACTCGACGAGATCGAGGAAGCGTACCGCTCCGCCGACGAGATACTGCGCTCCAGATACTATGTCACGACCGTCGAGGACAAATTGAAAGAGGCGGACGACCTCATTAAATCGCGCCGCTATGACGACGCGCAGCGAGTATTGGACGAGGTCACCGAAAAAACCGCCGAATGGCATTTTCTGGAATCCATCGTATATTACGCGAAGCGCCGCAGGACCGACGCGCTGGAACACCTGCGCCTTGCGGTCGAGATGGAGCCGGGAAACGCCAAATACACCTCGGCTCTTAGCCAGATGGAGGGAAAAATGCATGTAGTGAGAAGCGCGGACGCCGCCCGCGGCGACGCAGGGGACGGGTACGAAAGGAGCAACGTCTATAACTACCGCGACGACGGTTCGCGTTCGTACCGCGACGACGATTACAACCGCGGCGGCAGGGGCATAACGCCCTGCGACTGCTGTTCGAGCCTTATCTGCGCGGACTGCTGCTGCGAGTGTATGGGCGGGGATCTGATAAGCTGCTGCTAGTATGAAACGGGAGCGATTTACCGCGGCGCGGCTGGCGCTTGCGGGTATCGGAGCCGCGATATCTTTGGGCGCCGTGATATTGTCGTTTTATCTGAGCAATATCTCGCTCAGCCTGAATATCGTCGCCGCATGCGGGATAATGCTGCCGCTCACCCGGAAATATTACCGCGAGGCAATACTCGCATATGTCGCCGTTTCCGCACTCGGCGGCATTTTTGCAAATATACACGTGCTGTCTTTCGTGCTGATAGGCGGTTTTTATACGATACTCACGGTGTGGATGCACAACAGGGAGCCCAAAATAAAATGGTTTGTGACGTATCCCGTAAAAATCGTTTATTCCTGTTTCGTGTTTTTCGTGGTGTATTATCTGACCGATATATTCGTCGTCAATTTCGACGCGCTGAACATTTCGATAGAGCCGGCGGGGCTAATGTATTTTGTGCTTAATCTGATATTCACGGCGGCGTTTTTGGTGTACGACGCGCTTTTGCTGTGGGGATACCGCTACGCCGTCCCGATAGTGGAAAAGATAACGAAAAAATAAAACCGCCTCAGGCTTTCATCCTTTCCGGCGGCAGTACCTCGAGTAGATACGTCGTTCCCGCGTTCATCACCTTTTCGACGTGTTCCGACGCGATCCTGTAAAAAATGATTTTTCCCTCGCGCCTCGTCGCGACGAGTCCCGAGTCCCTCAAAAGTTTCAGCTGGTGCGATACGGTGGTCTGGTTCAGGTGCAACAGAGCGCTCAGATCGCTGACGCACAGCTCGTCTATCGACAGCGCCGACAGCATTTTTACTCTCGTCACGTCGCAAAATATCGAAAAAAACGCGCACATATCCGAAATGTCCTGATTGGACGGCACATATGTTCTGATAAGCTCGCACGTCGAATCGCTTGCAATGATCTCGGGCATATCTACCTCCGAACGAATGATAAAGTCGTAACGAAGAAATATTCTCGGGCATATTGTAGAAAGACGACTGATTTCGTCGGAGGTGGATATGCTACAGAACAACAATGCCCTTGCGCTTTTATTAATAGTGCTGTGCTGCGGATGCGGCGACACGAGTCTGTGCGGAAACAACCAGTGCCTTGCGCTTTTGTTGATAGTGCTGTGCTGCGGCGGTCCCTGCGGATCTACCGGGACGGGGACTTTCAACGGAGAACAGCTCACTTGATTTGACATTAGATACGCGCGCGTTGTAAAATCTATGTATGGTACATATCGGCAACGACTGGGACGAGATCCTGAAAGATTCATTTTCGAGCGAATGGTATTCGGAGCTCAGGGAGTTTCTGAAGGAGGAATATGCCCGCTACACCGTCTATCCCGATATGCACGACATCTTCAACGCGCTGAAGGCGACTCCCTTTTCGTCCGTCAAGGCGGTGATACTCGGGCAGGACCCGTACCATAACCCCGGCGAAGCGCACGGCATGTGTTTTTCCGTGAAGCCGGGAGTCAGGATACCGCCGTCGCTCAAAAACATTTTCAAGGAGCTTAACGCGGACCTGGGTATCCCTATATCCGACAGCGGGTACCTGAAGCCTTGGGCGGACGAGGGCGTTCTGTTGTTGAACACTATCCTTACCGTCAGGAAGAACGAGCCCTTTTCACACAAAGGAAAGGGCTGGGAACGCCTGACGGACAACATCATCGGGAAGCTGAACGAGCGAGGGGCACCCGTCGTGTTTTTACTTTGGGGCGCGCCCGCGAGGGCGAAAAAGGCGCTTATCACCTCTCCCCGCCACCGCATCCTAGAGGCCGCTCATCCCTCGCCGCTTTCGGCGTCGAACGGCTTTTTCGGCTGCCGCCATTTTTCGAAGACCAACGCGATATTGTTTTCCCAAGGCATCGCACCGATAGATTGGGATCTGAACAAAGCGAACAGATCGTAGGGAGTATTGTTTTTGTTCCTAAGGTAAATTGCGCGCGCGGTACTTGTATACGGCGCGATGATATGTTATAATTATTTTTAATTTATACATGGAGGGGCGCCGAAGCGCCGATATGCTTATGGATTTCGAAAAAGAACTTCTGTCTAGGGCGGAATGGGTGAAGGATATCCTCGCCGAAGCAGGCGCGGACGGCGTCGTGCTGGGACTTTCCGGCGGCAAGGACTCCGCTCTCGCCGCGATAATCTGCCGTATGGCGACGCCCTCGGTGACGGGGATAATAATGCCGTGCGAATCCTCCAGGAACTACTCGAAGGACAAGGCGAACGCGCTGCTTCTCGCGGAAAAATTCGACGTCAAAACGCTCGAAGTCGACCTTACGCCCGTGAAAAAAGCGTTCAGAGAGCAGGTCGAGGGGCTGGATGAGAACCAAAACCCGATGGCGTACGCGAACATGAATCCGCGGCTCAGGATGATAACTCTGTACAATTACGCCCAGCGCAAAAATTATCTCGTATGCGGCACAGGCAACAGGAGCGAAGCGCTGATGGGTTATTTCACCAAATGGGGTGACGGCGCGTACGATTTCAACCCGATAGGAGACCTGACGGTGAGTGAGATATACAAACTTCTGACATTCGCCGAATGCCCCGAGGAGATCATAAAGGAACCGCCGTCGGCGGCGCTTTTCGAGGGACAGACCGACGAGGGCGAAATGGGTATTACATACGACGAGATCGACGAATATATTCTGAACGGTTCCGCAACGGAGACGGCGCGCGAAAAGATAGAGACCGCCTCGAAGCGCGCGGAGCACAAACGCACTTTGGGCAGAGTATACCCCGACTAAAAAGTTTTACCGACGGGAGAGCATATGAAGATAAAAGAGATAGTTGAACTGCTTGACGCCAAAGTCTACTGCGGCGAGGATATGATGGACGTGGATCTGCATTCCGCATGCGCTTCCGATATGATGAGCGACGTTCTTGCATTCGTAAAGGACCAGGCGCTTCTGATATCGGGGCTGTGCAATCCGCAGGTCATACGCACGGCGGATATGATGGATATCAAGTGTATCGCCCTGGTGCGCGGCAAACGCCCCACCGACGACATGATAGCCATCGCGCGCGAAAAAGGGATAGCCCTTATTTCCAGCGGTCACCGCATGTATTCGGCGTGCGGCACTTTGTACGCGAAGGGGCTGCAGCCCGGCGAGATAACGGTATGACGGCGCTGCATCTGGAATTCGACGTGGCGGGAAACAATTTCGTTTCCGCGGGAAGCGCCTCCGACGAAGTCAAAAAGACGCTGAAGATGCTGGGAGTCGACGCGCAGTTCGTGCGCAAAGTGGCGATAGCGATGTACGAGGGCGAGATAAACATGGTCATCCACGCCGGCGGCGGCAAAGCCGCGGTCGATATTTATCCCGACAAGATAGTCATCGTTTTAGCCGATCACGGCCCGGGGATACCCGATATAGAGCTTGCTATGCGCGACGGCTACTCCACGGCTCCCGACGCGATACGCGATCTCGGATTCGGCGCCGGGATGGGGCTGCCCAACATGAAAAAATACACCGACAGTATGGATATTCAGTCCACCGTCGGCAAAGGGACCACGGTCACGATGACGGTGAATTTCGCCGCCTGACCGTTTTCGAGGAGAGGACATGGATAAAAGTCTGCATACCGTTACTCTCGACCGCGACAAGTGCAAGGGCTGTATAGCGTGCATGAAACGCTGCCCGACGGAGGCGATCCGCGTCAGAAACGGTAAAGCGAAAGTTTATTACGACAGATGTATCGGCTGCGGCGAATGCGTCAGAATGTGCCCGCACCAGGCGAAGCTTCCCGCATACGACCCGTTGGAGAGCATTTATAAGTACAAATACCGCATAGCCGTGCCCGCGCCGTCGCTGTTCGGACAGTTCAACAATCTCGACGACGTCGATCTGGTGCTCAATGCGCTTTTGGAGCTCGGCTTCGACGACGTGTTCGAAGTGGCGCGCGGCGCGGAGCTCATCAGCGAGGAAACCAGGAACCTGATGCGCGACGGGAAACTGAAAAAGCCCATAATCTCCTCGGCGTGCCCCGCCGTGTTGGAGCTTATCATGATGCGCTATCACAGCCTTTTATCGCACGTGATAGACCTGGTGTCGCCCGCGGACGTGGCGCTCCGGCTTGCCCGCGAAAAAGCCGAAAGCGAGGGCGTGCCCCCCGAGGACATAGGCGTGTTTTTCATATCTCCGTGCCCCGCGAAAGTGTACGCGCTCAAAACGGGTATGGGACTCGACAAACCCGCCGCGGACGGCGTTTTGTCGATAGGGGAACTCTATTTCAAACTGCTCCCCGTCATGTCGCAGCTGAAGGATAAACCCCTTAAAAAGCTTTCGAAGACCGGCATACTCGGAGTCAGATGGGCTGCCTCCGGCGGCGAGTCGCTGGGTATATATCAAAACAGATACCTTGCCGCGGACGGCATGGAAAACATCAACAACGTGCTGAAAGCGATGGAGGACGGAACGCTGAATTATATCGATTTCGTCGAGCTCGGCGCCTGCCCGTCCGGGTGCGTGGGCGGCGTATTGAACGTCGAAAACCCCTTTGTCGCAAGGGTCAGGATACGCGCGCTCCGCGACAAACTTCCGCCCGTCGCAAACAAACTTACCGACGAGAAAAAGGACAGATCTTTCTATCACTGGGAAGTGACCCCCGAGGCGCAGGACGTTTACAGGCTCGATTCCGATCTCAGCGTCGCCATCGAGAAAATGCAGAGGATCGAAGCGATATACAAAACGCTTCCGCATCTGGACTGCGGCGGCTGCGGCGCCCCGAGCTGCAGAGCGTTTGCCGAGGACGTGGCAAGAGGCGAGACCACGCTCGATATGTGTTCGAGGCGGTGAGGATATGACCATACAACATATAATAGACGCTTTAGGCGCCCGAATAGTACATTTAGAGGAACCCGAACGCGACGTTACGGGAGGATATTGCGGCGATTTTCTGAGCAACGTCATATCCAAAGCGCCCGCCGATTCGGTATGGTTCACGGTGATGAACAATCAAAACGTGGCGGCGGTCCAGACGCTTGCGGACATATCGCTTACGGTATTGTGCGAAGGCATAGAACCCGACGAACACCTTGCCGCCCGAGCAAAAGAAAAGGGACTCAACATGGTAGTTACGGATCTGGCGGTATACGAGGCGGTCAAGGCTGTAAACGGATGAAGTATCTGTACGATCTGCACATCCACAGCGCGCTGTCGCCGTGCGCCGACAACGACATGACTCCCGTCAACATAGTGGCGTACGCCGCGGCGATGGGGCTGGAGATCATCGCGGTCTCCGACCACAACTCGGCGAGTAACGTCAGAGCGGCGATGGAAGTGGGCGAGGCGCTCTCGGTGACCGTCGTGCCCGCAGTCGAGCTTCAGACCAACGAAGACATCCACGTTTTGTGTTATTTCCCCGACGCGGACAGCCTGGAGGCTTTTTTAGCGGAGATACCATTTGCACCGATATCCAATCGTCCCGACGTATTCGGCGAACAGCTCATCGTAAATTCCGACGACGAGATAATCGGAAAAGAGGAAAGGCTTCTATTGACCGCGGCGGATATAAGCGAGGTGGACGTCAGAAAAGCGGCGCTCCGTTTCGGCGGCGTGGCGGTGCCCGCGCATGTCGACAGGCTCGCTTTCGGGATGGTCGCGGTGCTCGGCGCCGTGCCCGACGAGTATACCGCGGTGGAGCTTGCGGAGCAGGGGGACGAGGCGGGATTTCCGGGAAAACACGTTTTGCGCTCCTCCGACGCGCACACTTTGGAAGACATCGGCAAACGCCGATGTTTTATAGAGCTCGAAGAATGCTCCGCAGCGGCTTTGTGTCGGCTCATCAAAAATTTTGACACAACGCAGCGCGACTTTTCCGCCGCGGCTTCGGAAAACGTCTAGTTAAGACCCTCCGGGTATTAACGTCGCCGTTTTCCTTCCCCGCAACAAAAAATCCACTGCCGCCTTATGCCAAAATTTTTTCTTCACCGACACTATACTTCCTAATGAGCTAAATAAAATCAAACCGTATAATTCCACCGCGCTCGCGCGGTGGCTCGCCGAAAGAAATTCAACAAAGCATTAAAGGAATTTCTTTCGGCGAAAAAGGCGCCGGGAAGCGTAAGATTGGGGCACACCATCGACTTTATGTTTATTTATCAGTGGAGTGTCGCGTTGTAAGCCAATACCTCGCTGAACTCATTTAAGTGCCACAAGCCAAAAGCTTCCAACGGTGCCGTAGTGGCGGTGAAAGTCGATTTTCGGCTCCGTAGGGCAGTGGATTTTTCGTTACGTCTAAGAAAACCCCCGCAGCTAATACTCTTGCGGTCTTAGCAAGCGGGGTTTTCGACGACGTAGCGGAAAGGACGCGCCCTACGGAGTCGAAAATCGGCTTGAGCCGACACATAAAAAAAATAGTAATATGCTTTTCTTTTTATTAGTGCGTATGTTATAATTATTCAGCGCGCGTATGCGCGTGACCGATACGACAAATTATTTGGAGGAATCAATGGCAAAAATCAAGCTGACCAAATTACCCTTTGCCGAAACTCCGGAGCAGGCCAAGGCTCTCGACGCAAAGCTCGAGGAGCTCAAGGACGTTCCCGGGGGTCTGATGCCTGCTCTGCAGCAGGCGCAGGAGATCTACGGCTATCTGCCCATAGAGGTCCAGAAGCGTATAGCGGAGAAACTGAACGTATCGCTCGAAGAGGTCTTCGGCGTCGCCACTTTCTATGCGCAGTTCACGCTTCAGCCGCGCGGCGCTTACCAGGTGGCGGTGTGTCTCGGGACCGCGTGCTACGTCAAGGGCGCGGGCGACATCATCAACGCGCTGAAGACCAAACTCGGCGTCGACTCCGGCGAATGCACCGAGGACGGCAGATTCAGTCTTATAGAAACGCGCTGCATAGGCTGCTGCGGACTGGCACCCGTAATGACGATAAATTCAAACGTCT
This sequence comes from uncultured Clostridia bacterium, assembly GCA_944331875.1. Taxonomy (GTDB): domain Bacteria; phylum Bacillota; class Clostridia; order Christensenellales; family DTU072; genus Stercoripulliclostridium_A. The sequence continues at coordinate 76,418 of CALVJA010000007.1, forward strand.
ACGGCAAGCTGACGACCGATCAGCTGGACGGCATATTGCGCGAATACATGTGATTGATGCGGGAACTTGCATTGAACATCCTGGATATAGCCGAAAACTCGGTCAAGGCGCGCTCGACCCTTATCGGCATAACGATAACCGTGGCGGGCGACACGCTCGAGATAGTCATCGACGACAACGGCACCGGGATGAGCAAGGAATTCCTTTCCAAAGTCACCGACCCGTTCACGACCACCAGAAAAACGCGTAAAGTCGGAATGGGCATACCCCTTTTCAAAGAGGCAGCCGAGGTGACGGGCGGAAGTTTCGAGATCGAATCGGAACTCGGACGCGGAACGCGCGTCACGGCGCGTTTCAAAACAGATTCGATAGACCGCGCGCCTCTGGGGGACATAGCCGAAACGGCGGTGACTCTATTGAATCCCGACATCGATTTCGTGTGGGTATACACGGTAAACGGAAGATCGTTCACATTCGACACGCGCGAGATAAAAGAGGAACTAAAGGGCATTCCCATAGATTCGCCCGAGATAATATCCTTTTTGAGGGAACTACTCAAAGAAAATATCGAAAGTATCAACGGAGGTATAGTTTTATGAAATCAATAGCCGACATCAAGGCGATCAGGGACAAAATGCAGGCCCGGATCGTGAACCGCGACAATTCCGACGCCGAACTCGAGACGCGGATAGTCGTCGGCATGGCCACCTGCGGTATTGCCGCGGGCGCGAGGCCCGTGTTCAACGAGTTCGTCGACCTGGTCGCGGCGAAGGGGATGCACAACGTAAAGGTCACCCGCACGGGCTGCCTGGGGATGTGCAAGCTGGAGCCCATCGTCGAAGTGTTCGTACCCGGCGAGGAGAAGGTGACTTACGTCAAAGTGGACCCCGATAAGGCGAAAGAGATATTCACGCGTCACATTGTCGGCGGTCAGGTGGTAAGCGATTACCTTATCGGCGAGCAATAAGGAGGGAGATATGTTCAGAAGTACCGTACTTGTCTGCGGCGGCACGGGCTGCCACTCCAACCACTCCGGCGAGATCTACGACGCATTCCAAAAGCAGCTTGCCGAAAACAACCTTTCCGGCGACGTTATGCTCGTAAAGACGGGCTGTTTCGGGCTGTGCGCCGTAGGACCCGTCGTTATCATATACCCCGAGGGCTCGTTCTACAGCAACGTCACTCCCGAGGACGTTCCGGAACTTATCTCCGAACACCTGATAAAGGGAAGACTTGTCAGGCGCCTTTTGTACAGGGATCACAAGACCGAGGAGATCACCAAAGCGCTTTCGGAAACAAATTTCTATAAAAAGCAGACGCGCGTCGCGCTGCGTAACTGCGGCGTCATCAACCCCGAAAACATCGACGAATACATCGCCTACGACGGCTACCAGGCGCTCATAAAGGTGCTGACCGAAATGCAGCCGCAGGAAGTCATCGACGTCATAAAAGCCTCGGGGCTCCGCGGCAGGGGCGGCGCCGGCTTCCCGACGGGGCTGAAATGGCAGTTCTGCCGCAACGCCGTCCCCGACGAAACGGGCATAAAATACGTATGCTGCAACGCGGACGAGGGCGACCCCGGCGCGTTCATGGACAGGAGCATATTGGAGGGCGATCCGCACTCCGTCATCGAGGCGATGACGATAGCGGCTTACGCCATAGGTTCCTGCCAGGGCTACATATATATCCGCGCGGAATACCCGATAGCGGTGCAGCGCATCCGCATAGCCATCGATCAGGCGAAGGAATACGGGCTCCTGGGTAAAAACATCCTGGATTCCGGCTTCGACTTCGACCTCGAGGTAAGGCTCGGTTCAGGCGCGTTCGTGTGCGGCGAGGAAACGGCGCTGATGACTTCCATAGAAGGCAAGCGCGGCGAGCCGCGTCCCCGTCCTCCCTTCCCCGCGAACAAGGGCCTGTTCGGCAAGCCCACTATATTGAACAACGTCGAAACGTACGCGAACGTGGCGCAGATCATATTGAAAGGCGCCGACTGGTTCGCTTCGATGGGTTCCGAAAAATCGAAGGGCACCAAGGTGTTCGCACTCGGCGGCAAGATAGTCAACACCGGACTTGTCGAGATACCGATGGGCACAACGCTGCGTACCGTCATCGAGGACATCGGCGGCGGCATACCTAACGGAAAAAAATTCAAGGCTGCGCAGACCGGCGGTCCCAGCGGCGGATGCATCCCCGCGGAGCTTATCGACGTGCCGATAGATTACGAAAACCTTGCGGCGATAGGTTCCATCATGGGCTCGGGCGGACTCATCGTCATGGACGAGGACAACTGCATGGTGGATATTGCCAAGTTCTTCCTGGAATTCACCAAGGACGAAAGCTGCGGAAAATGCACTCCCTGCCGTATAGGTACGACGAGGCTTCTGGAATATCTGAACAAGATAACTTCGGGAAACGGTACCATGGAGGACCTGGAGGAGATGGAGAAGCTGTGCTACTACATAAAGGACAACGCTTTGTGCGGCCTCGGGCAGACGGCTCCCAACCCCGTATTGAGCACCTTGAGATATTTCCGCGACGAATATATCGCGCATATCGTGGATAAGCGCTGCCCGGCGGGCGTGTGCAAAGCGCTGTTGTCCTACGAGATCACCGACCAGTGCAAAGGCTGCACGCTGTGCGCCAGAAACTGCCCCGTCGGCGCGATCACGGGAAAAGTCAAGGAAAAGCACGTCATCGACAAGTCGAAGTGCATCAAGTGCGGCGTATGTATGGAGAAATGCAAATTCGGCGCCATAATAAGGAAGTAGGAGAACGATCATGCAAGACGTAAAAATGATAAATCTGAAAATAAACGGACAGGCGGTTTCCGTCCCCGAGGGTACCACCGTGCTGGACGCCGCGAAAAAAGCGGGGATAAAGATACCCACCCTGTGTTACCTGAGGGACATCAACGCCATAGGCGCCTGCCGCGTGTGCGTGGTGGAGGTAAAGGGCGCGAGGAGCCTGGTCGCCTCCTGCGTGTATCCCGTAGCGGAAGGGATGGAGGTCGTCACCAATTCCAAGAGGGTGCTCGATTCCAGAAAGACCACCGTCGAGCTCATTCTGTCCGATCACAAAAAGGAATGCCTTTCCTGCGTCAGGAACGGAAACTGCGAGCTGCAGACGCTGTCCGAGGAATTGAGATGCGACGCCAAAAAATACGAGGGCTCCACGAATTCATATCCTTTGGATACTTCGACCCCGTATATCGTGCGCGACAACGAAAAATGCGTGCTCTGCCGCAGATGCGTGGCGGCATGTAAAAATTATCAGGGAATAGCCGTTATAGGTCCCAATGCGCGCGGTTTCGATACCCATATCGGCTGTGCGTTCGAAAAAGATCTGAGCGACGTGCCCTGCGTGGGATGCGGTCAGTGCATCGCCGCCTGCCCGGTGGGAGCGCTAACGGAGCGCGAGGAGATAGACGACGTCATGGACGCTATCCGCGACCCCGAAAAGCGCGTCATCGTCGGCACGGCGCCGTCTGTCAGAGTAGGGCTCGGCGAGGAGTTCGGCTATCCCATCGGCACAAACGTAGAGGGCAAGATGGTCAGCGCGCTCAGAAAACTCGGGTTCGACGATGTGTTCGACGTTGACTTTGCCGCCGACCTTACGATAATGGAAGAGGGCGCGGAATTCATAAACCGTCTGACAAACGGCGGCAAACTTCCGATGATGACGTCCTGCTCTCCGGCATGGATAAAATATGTGGAACACAATTATCCCGATCTCATCGGAAACCTTTCCACATGCAAATCGCCGCAGCAGATGTTCGGCGCTGTCTGCAAGACTTATTATGCCGAAAAGCTCGGCGTCGACCCCAAGGACCTCGTCGTAGTTTCCGTAATGCCCTGCACCGCCAAAAAATTCGAGAAGGGCAGAGCCGATCAATCGGCGGCGGGCGTTCCCGATATCGACTACGCGATAACCACCAGGGAACTTGCCAAGATGATAAAGCTCGAAGGTATAATCTTTGATGAGCTCGAGGACGGCGAGTTCGACGCGCCTTTAGGCATTTCCACGGGTGCCGGACTCATATTCGGAGCGACGGGCGGCGTTATGGAAGCGGCTCTCAGGACCGTTGCCGATATATTGGAAAAGAAGGATCTCAAAAAGATCGACTATACCGCCGTCAGAGGCACCGAGGGGATCAAAGAGGCTACCGTGGAGATCGCCGGTAAGACCGTCAAAGTCGCGGTGGCGAGCGGACTTGCGAACGCGAAGGTGCTGATGGATAAAGTCAGAAGCGGCGAAGCCGATTATCAGTTCATCGAGATCATGAGCTGCCCCGGCGGCTGCGTGAACGGCGGCGGACAGCCGATAAAGACGGGCTATGTCAGGAACAATTACGACGTGCGCGCCATCCGCGCGAAATCCATCTACGACGCGGACAAGGGCATGAAGTACAGAAAGTCCCACGACAACCCCGCTATCAAGGAGCTTTATGCGACCTACCTCGGCGAGCCGAACGGCCACAAAGCGCATAAAATACTTCATACCTCTTATGTAAAGAGGAACAATTATTGATTTAATGCAGGGGGAGCGCCGTCCGGCGCCCCCCTGCGGCGCACCGAAACCTTCGGCGCGCGAAGGAGAATATGGCGAACAACAAACGTAACAAATTCAATCATAAAAAACGCTTTTCGCCCGATATGTCGTATGTGCCGCCCTACGACGCGGCGATACTCGCGCTGGGGATAGAGTACCTTAAGCTCGGCGAAGAGGTGGCTGCGAAACTCACAGGCGCCGGGATAACCACGGTAATGGACGTCGTCAGGAGAGAAGAGCGCGATTTTTACCGGATCTATTCGTTCGACAGAAAAAATCTGGGCGAACTGAAAAGCGCGCTGAACAACAGGCGTTTAAGACTTAAGCCCCCTGCGGAGCGCGATACGGCTGAGATCGCGCACGACGCGGGCGCGGAAAGGGGACGTGACAACCGCGACCGCCGCGACAACCGCGACCGCCGCGACAATCGCGATAACCGCGACAATCGCGATAACCGCGACAACCGCGACAATCGCGATAACCGCGACAACCGCGACAATCGTGAAAACCGCGAAAACCGCGAACGCCGTGACAATCGTGACAATCACCGCGATAACAGGGATCGCCGCGAGCGCGTAGACTCCAGAGCGTCAAAGGCGAAAAAGAACCCTGCGATATGGAATCCCGACGGTATCAGCGAGAAGAGGACGAAAGAGGAACGCGAAGCGCGCCGCCCTAGGCGCCCCAGGACGGAACATCCCGTCGATAAATATATAAAGATCAACAAAAACAACAAGTGGGGATTTGCGACGCGCGACGGAAAAGAGATCATAAAGCCCGAATACGACGACGTATTCATGTTCAAGGACGAATTGTGCTGCGTCGAAAAAGAGGACGCCTTCGGGTTTATCGACCGCGACGGTGACGTCGTTATCCCTCTGCAATACGAATGCGCCGCTTCATTTTCCGAGGGTTACGCCTGCGTGTTCAAGGGCGGCGTGTGCGGGTATATCGATAAGGAGGGGAATACCGTTGTCCCCTTCCAATACGACGCGGGCACCGCGGTCGCGAACGGCGAATGTCGCGTGAAAAAGGCGGGCAAATGGGGAGAACTCCATATATCGGAGCCGGATAACGTCAGATGGATCAACTGAAGCGCGTGAAAATTTTTGCCGCGGCGGCTTTTATCGTTATTTTGTCGTTTGCGGCTGTATCGATATTTTGCGCCGCCCCGTATACGGCAGCCGCTGAGGATATCGGCGGGCTCGAGATCGATAAGCTCGAGGTCAGATCCGTTAAGGTGCTTGCCGACGCGGTGGGCAGGAACGTCGAGATAAAAGCGCTCCCTTCCCCGGACTCCGAAACCGTGGAGCTTTTAAGCGACGGGACCGCAATAGAAGTGGCGGAGTGCGGCTCCGATACATATTACCGTATAGTGGGGCGCGGCAAGGAAATGTATATCCTGAAGGATAATACCACCGCATCGCTTTCCAGAAATCAGCGCGTTGCGGCGATTATCATAAGCATCGGCGCCGCGGCTATTATAGCGGCTTTTGCACTGGTATACGTCCACCGAAATAAACAGAGGAAATAATATGATTTCTTTGCCGAAAAGATGTAAATGAAGTGCTTTGAAAGGAGCTTATAAGCAAAGTAATGAAAAAGGGTGCATTCGACCGAATGCGCTTTTTTTCATATGGTGAGACTATATTCGGCAAATAAATCATAATTATTTCCTCTCCACCGCTTTGCCGCGCCTTTCAGGCTCTTTTTTGCGAAATCTGCGACCCCCGCTTTGGAGACCAAACGGGGGCAGCGTCGGCGCGTATGCTATACGCGCTGTCCTTGTTTCGAAAAAAATAGCTCCGAAATCCACGGCAAATCGGCGCTATACACGTTCCACTTGGCGATAAAATACACAGTGGGCTGTATTCCTCTTTCATGGAAAACACTTATAAAATGTTATATTGTTCCGCCGTATCGCACGAAATTACATAAAGCCTTTAATATCACCCCGTTTTGGAGACCAAAACGGGGCGCAAACGGCGCATAGCCCGCTATAGCGCCGCTCGCGTTTCGTGCGATACGACACAAAATAGTCTGCAAATCGGCGCCAAGTATGCTGTTCATGGCGATTAAATACATATTGAACCAAAGAAGTAAAAAACATAAAAACCGATACCACGTCTACAGCCGTAGATTTTCGGGTGATTTAATTCGGGAATAGTATATTAGGAAGTCCCGTGTCGGTGAAGAAAAAATTTTGGCATAAGGCGGCAGTGGATTTTTTGTCGCGGGGAAGGAAAACGGCGACGTTAATACCCGTAGGGTCTTGCGGCGCCGTCGGAAGCTTTTGGCTTGTGGCACTTAAATGAGTTCAGCGAGGTATTGGCTTACAACGCG
>CALVJA010000008.1 GCA_944331875.1 uncultured Clostridia bacterium
CATCAATATGGATATCAAATTGGATGATATTTTGCAGTTGAAGGACGACGAACTGAACAGCAGCCGCATTGAGCTCAATGTTACTGCGGGGCGCGGCGGAGAATGGTTTCTCGACCGATGGCTCGCTACAGATCTGCAAAATCGCATTGAGGGACAAACGGAATGCTCCTATTGGGGCTGGTACGGAACAAAACAACGCAATTTTTATCCGAACGATCTTGTGTTTAGCTTTGTCAAGAAAGGTGGAGACGAGTGGCTGTTTGTATCTGCGGCAAAGATTTTGGATGTCCCGTTCGGACAAAGAGCGAGCTATGAGATCCTTGAAAAATATCGCCCTTTTTTTGGCAGATTGATTGTCTGTTACAAGAAAAAGCAGACCTACAGCCGCTATGTGTTCAAATTGCGCAGCCGATTAAAAGATATTACCATAAAAGAAATTCTACCGGATCTTTATAATGGCTCTCACTTCCCAGGGTATGATCAGGTTTGTTTATCTTTTAAGGAATTAGAGGGAATTGTCAGACGGCGCCCCGCTGACTGGATCAATGCTTTGGAACATCAGAAAGCGGTTTATCTCATCACCGATAAATCAAATGGACGTCTTTATGTTGGCTCGGCAACGGCCGACAGTAAAATGTTGCTTTCCAGATGGGAAAGCTATGTAAGTAACGGACACGGCGGCAATATTGAGTTGAAAAAAATTGCCGACAGCAAAGGATTGGACTACATAAGACAGAATTTCCAATATTCCATCATTGAAAACTATAATGCAAAAATCGACGATGATTATATACGTTCCAGGGAAGTGTTTTGGAAAAAGATTTTGCAGTCGGAAAAACATGGATATAATAAAAACTATTGAAATAAATTTGCCAAGCAAAAGCCGTAATCGTCCGACTACGGCTTTTGCGTTTGCATGAAGGTGTATGCCATATTAAAACGCGCCGTAGAGATTAAAGTATCTCTGACGGATGCTTGCCTTGCGGTGATTTATAGTTCCTCTGCCGATACCGAGTTCGGCGCAGACTTCGGCTTGTTTCATGCCGTTCATATAGCAGTTCAGTATGGCAATTTCCAGCGCAGATAACTGCAATGCACTTACGAGTTCATCATATTTGCTGTAATCGGTCTGTTCTTGCTCAAAGCAATTCACGGAATCATGGGCAGAGCCTTGTAATCCGTAAAATCTATGTATTCGATTGCGCCGCGTCTGTCGGAGCGATTGCGCAAGCTATCGATGAATCTGTCCACCTCACGATAGCAAGCGAGTTTGATGGTTATTTCCTTGCCCGGACCTTTCTCAAACCTTATGGGAAAAGTCTATTAAGCGTATAGAATTATTCTTCATTATATGTTTTTAGGTTCGCTAAAAATCATGTATATTCTATTTTAGGGCAAGGAAATTACTGATAACGGGTTTGCCTTAAAGCAAACTTGTGCACTGTCCGCCTTCGGCGCCTCAGGCGGGACCGCGAAACTTCGGGGAGACGGCGACGTATGGACAAAAAGTTCCATTGGCTGTATCCCTCGATAGGGCTTCAAGGAGTTTCGCCAGGTTTGCCTTACGGCAAACTTGTGCACCCTGTCAAATGCGGGAGCGGGGTCCCGCATTTGACAGGGTGCACGGTCTCGCCTTCGGCACCAACGCAAGAAAGAGGAGACCGCAATCGGTCTCCTCTTTCTTGCGTTGGTGCCGAAGGCGGGACTTGAACCCGCACGAGGTCATCCCTCAGCGGATTTTGAGTCCGCCGCGTCTGCCATTCCACCACTTCGGCGTCGAGCGTATTAAATTCTAGCATATTTGACGAGGATTTGCAAGAAGTTTACGGCGGTTTTGAAAATTTTCCCTTGACCGTTTATTTTTCGCATTTTATAATGATATCGTAATAGATATATTACGTTGCGGAGGACATAGACATGATGTTCGCGGTTTCCGTTCCGGGGATAATAGGGGGAGTTTTTGGGGCTTTGGCGGCGCTTGTGTTGCTGTATATTTTGGCGGCGTACATAGCGTTTTATCTTCTCGTCGTCAAACCGCCCGTATTCGACATAAACAAGCCGAACGCATTGATGGGCGAAGATTTTCCCGCATTCGTCAAAAAGACCCGGGAAGACGTCATCGTTTTGAAAAAGTTCCCTGCTGAGGAAGTGTGCGTGACCACAAGGGACGGGCTAACGCTAAGGGGAGTTTTCTATCCCTCGCCCGAAAAGTCGGATATAACGATAGTGTGTCTGCACGGGTATAACTCCTCGGGTTACGGCGAATTCGGCTCGCGCGGGCTCGAATACCTCAGGAACGGTTACAACATATTGCTCGTCAACCACCGCCATCACGGCGGAAGCGACGGCAAATACATAGGCTTCGGCGTCCTCGATCGCCACGACGTATTGTGTTGGCTGGAAGCCGTCAACAAGCTCGTCCCCGACGGAAAAATCATCATATCCGGCGTGTCGATGGGCGGCGCTACCGCCATGCAATGCTCATGCCTCGCGCTTCCCGAAAACGTCAAAGGTATAATAGAGGACTGCGGTTACACCTCGGTCAAAGAGGAATTCGAGTTCCAATGCAAACGCGCCGTAGGTTTCGTGCCTAAACTATTGTTGAAAGGCGTTGACTTTTTCATGAAACGCTTCGCCAAATACGGCATGGACGAGATAAACTCCGTCGACGCGGTGAGACACTCCAAAGTGCCCATTCTGTTCATCCACGGCGACGAGGACATATTCGTTCCCACCGAAATGGTCTACCGCTGCTACGACGCCTGCACCGCGGACAAGGAACTGTATGTAGTCAAAGGCGCCGCCCACGCAATGGCTGAGTTCAAAGGCGGCGACGAGTATATGATTCGCGTAAACGAATTTATATCTTCCTGTGTCGGCTCAAGCCGATTTTCGACTCAATAGGGCGCGTCCTTTCCGCTACGTCGTCGAAAACCCCGCTTGCTAAGACCGCAAGAGTATTAGCGGCGGGGGTTTTCTTAGACGTAACGAAAAATCCACTGCCCTATTGAGCCGAAAATCGACTTTCACCGCCACGGGACCGCTTATCATGCGCTACAGTAAAAGATTATTAGAAAGTAAAGTGTCGGGGAAGAAAAAATTTTGGTGTTCTGTGGTAGGAGATTTTTCGTTAATGCGCAAAAAAACTTCCGACGTTAATACCCGGAGGGTCTTAACTAGGAAGTTTTCAAAGGATTTTGTTGAGGGTCGCTACGCTCCGATCTTAAATTATAAATCTAACGACCACAACAAAATTCGAAACTTTTTGCTTGAACGGGGGGAGCGTATATATTTTGGCTTGAGCGAGGATATAGTAGTGTGGTTCGAATTTTATTTCATAAATAGAAACTTTGCCCGCAAAGTTTCTATTTATTTCACAATACGACCCCGTAGGGTCGTATTATTTCACAATTTTGCGGAGCAAAATTATTTCACTTTTTTGAGAGCGGCTTGCGCCGCTCTCAAAAAACCTACTCGATCGTGATATTCTTCTTCGCGGGTTTTTCCTCTTCCTGCTTCGGGATGGTAACGCTCAATACGCCGGAATCGAATTTCGCTTTGATGCTGTTTTCGTCGACGTCGCCGATATAGTAGGACCTGGAAGCCGATACGCTTCTTTCACGGCGTATATAGTTCTTCTTATCCTCGTCTTTTGCGCTCTGCGACGCGCTGACGGTCAGATATCCGTTCTCGAAATCAAGCTTTATGTCGTCCTTGGAGTATCCGGGAAGATCTATTTCAAGCGTGTAATCCTTGTCGGTCTCGGCGATATCGGTCTTCATCGAATATCCGGAGTTATCCCTGAACATGGGACGGAAGAAAGCGTCGAAAGGATCCGAGAAAAAGTCGGACAGGTAATTGCTGCGGTTATTTCTTAAACTCAGGTTTTTCATATTTATATCTCCTTTTATTTTATTCAAAGGCTTTAGCACTTTCAAGTCCGGACTGTTGGCAGCCACCGTATTGCTTTGTTAGCACTCTCAACCTTTGTCTGCTAATATAATATCCCCTTCGTATTTGTTTGTCAATAGTTTTCGCAAAAAAATAAAAAAAATTTTTGGGGGCGGAAATTTCGTGGCGATCCGCCTTTGCAATAATAGGTAATATATGGTAAAATATGCGCGTGAGACTGTTTATCGCATTGGAATTCGACCGCATATCCCGCGAAAAAATACTTCGTGCCGCCCGCGACGCGGGCGCGGAACGCGTCGTGCCCGCGGAAAACCTGCACGCCACTTTGGCGTTTTTGGGGGAGCGCGAGAGTGCCGATGACCTTATCCGCGCCATGGGCGCGATATCCGCGGACGCGTTCGACGTAAAGCTCGGGAAAAGCGTATCGTTCGGTTCCGCCGAGGCTTTTTTGTTGTCGGATAGCGGCGAAACGCTTGCGCTGAAGAGGTTAACGGACGCGTTCACGGGTCTAAGCTCCGCCGATTTTGTTCCCCATGTGACGGTGACGAGAAAGGGGCGGCTGAAAAAGGGGTTTACCGCGTCCGAAACGCTTCACGCCACTGCCGTGACATTGTTCAAATCGGAATTTACCGATTCGAAGAGGATTTATACGCCGCTGAAAAGCGTGCTGCTGAAACCGAAAAAGGATTTTAGAGCGATGCTTTTCGACCTGGACGGCACTTTGACGAATTCCGCGCCGGGGATAAAGAGGTCGCTGCGTTACGCTCTGGATAAACTGGGAGTCACGGGCTACGACCCCGCGGTGCTCGATAAATTTTTGGGTCCGCCGCTGATATGGTCGTTCAAGACCTATATGGGACTGGACGACGATACGGCTGCCGAGGGCTTGAGGCTCTACAGACATGATTACAACGAGCGCGGCGGCAAATACGACGCCGAGGTCTACGAGGGGATACCTAAGCTTTTGGCGGCGCTTCGCGACTCCGGCGTTCCTCTCGGCGTGGCCACGGTGAAACCCGAAAGCACCGCGAAAGAGGTATTAGAGCATTTCGATCTCATGAAATATTTCGAGACCGTTTCGGGCGGCGCGCCGGAGGAGATAAAGGCGGAGAAAAAGGAGATGATATTGCGGGCGCTGGAGCGCATTGACATTTCCGCGGACGACAGCGTATTGATGATAGGCGACCGCGTTTTCGACATAGAGGGCGGCATTGCTGCAGGCGTTAAGACTCTAGGCGTCGGATACGGCTTCGGGGGTGCTGCGGAACTGAGGACGGCGGGCGCCGACTATATCGCGCTGACCGCCGCGGACATAAGGGGACTTGTCGTATGACGTTCAAAGTCGAGATGCATCTGCATACCCTCGGCAACAGCCGCTGCGCCAAAGTGGGTCACGAGGACATAGTATCCATTTATTCCTCTCTCGGCTACGACGCGGTGACGGTCACGAACCATTGGAACGAATATATCGCCCGAAAATACCTCTCGGACGACCCCGGGATATCGGTCCGAAAATATATCGAGGGCTACGAGAAAATGCGGAAGGCGGCGAATGGAAAACTCAGGGTGTTTTTCGGCATGGAACTCGCCCTCGGCGGCGATTACTATAAACCGGGCTCGCTGCGCTCGGCGGAGCTTTTGATATACGGCATGACCGCCGAGGAGTTTTCCGAGTGCGGCGCTACGCTGTACGAATACGGTTACGACGAGTTGAAAAAGCTTGCTCAGGATAGGGGCTGGCTGGTGATACAGGCGCACCCTTACCGCGAAAGGAGCAAAAGGATACCCGTAAAATATCTGGACGGACTGGAGATATTCAACAATAACGGACGGCATTCCAACAAGAACGTCTTAGCCCGGCTCCGTGCGAAAACGCATTCGCTCGCGGGGATCGCGGGAAGCGATTTTCATCAGCCCGAGGACGCCGGAGCGGCGCTTATTTTCGATGAAAAGATATCGGATGAAAAAGCGCTCGCCGCCGCGCTCGCCGTCGGTGCGTTCGAAGTGCAAAAGGGGAATTGACCGACTATAGGTCCTTAAAACGCCGATAGTGGGAGACCGAGATCGATATACGGAGGAGAGATGACGGACGGAAAGATCAAAAGAGAAATGTTTAATTACCGTCCCGTCGTATTAGCCGCGCTGGCGCTCGCGGCAGGTATCGTGCTCGGCGCCGTTCTAAGTCATATATTGTGGGCGACTGTAGTTTTAGCCGCCTTGTCGGGAGTCGCCGCAGTCATCGCTTTTATCAGGAAAGCGCGCGTATTCCGCGTCATATTCACCGCGCTGTTTGCGGGTATCACGGCTATATCCGTGTATCTCGCCGCGGCCTTGGTTACGGGTACGGGCGGCTTCGCGTTCGTCACGGGACAGGTAATGGCTGAGGGACAGTACGGTTCCTCGAAATATACGCTGAAAGACGTTTTCATCGACGGCGAAGAAGCAGGGGCGAATATGTATCTCACGACGGAATCGGAGCTTAAGACTGGCGACGTCGTCAGTTTCGCGGCGGACGTATCCGTTTACGATCCGAATATTTTCGATTCGTACGACTCCGTATATTTCAAAAACAATATCCGATACGAAGCGGAATGCGAAGAGGTCACCGTTGACGGCAGCGGCAAACTCACCGTTTTCGAAAGGCTCGATAAGCGCCTCGAGGAAGTGCTGAACGAGTTCGCCGGCGAACAGGCGGGCGGTGTACTGAAAGGGCTCATTGTCGGCGACACGAGCGGCATTGACCGCGATACCACCGAGGCTATCCGCACGGCGGGGCTGCAGCATATCTTGTCGGTATCGGGTCTCCACGTCGGATTTTTGTGCTCGATGATATATGCGCTGCTGCGCTTGATCGGAAGACCGCCGAAAAAGGCGCTCAAAGTCCTCGCGGTCGTGCTTCCGTTATACGGAGCGATGACGGGTTTTCCGGCGGGAGTGCTGCGCGCGGGGATAACCGCGCTCGTGTTTTTGTGGGCGCAGTCGTCGGGGAGACGTTTCGACGCGCTGAACGCGCTGTCGCTGTCCGCGATAATCATCCTGGCGGTGTGCCCGTGGGAGCTTTTCGAGCTCGGTTTTCAGATGAGTTTTGCGGCGATGCTGGGTATAGTGCTGTTTGCCGCTCCGATAAAAAGAGCGCTCGGCGGCGGAAAGATATCACGCGCGTTGTCGTCGGCGGTATCCGTATCGGTCGCCGCGAATATCGTGCTACTCGGACTGGTAGTTTCTGTATTCGGCACGTTTGCGATATATTTTCTGCCCGCAAATCTCATCGCCGTGCCGTATGTTTCCGTTATCTATTCGCTTGCCGTTCCGATAGCGTTCCTATCGCTGTTCATACCTTTTATGGGTTACCTTTTGATGCCGCTGGGGTACCTGACAGACGGATTTATTCTGTTTTCGGAGGCGATAGCCGCTCTTCCGGGAGCCACGGCGAGCATGGAAATGCCTTTTATCGGCGCCGCGCTGTGGGCATTCGGCTGGATATTCGCTTCGGGTATAAATCTGGCGGATAAACGGTTAAGATACGGAGTGCTCGCGTTTACCACGGCGGTTTTCGTCGTTTTACTGTTCGTATAGCATAGCGCTATACTCTTTTATCGTTAAACAGTTGTAAAAAAGGGCGTCGTAGTGTATAATACGGCTATGGTGCGTAATAGCGGCGGACCTCAGGCGATACATGCTTCGGACTTCGTCCCGGGGGCGGAACGCGCGTTCTGTTATCTGGACGGCGACGATTTGTACTGGCGCGAAAAAACCGTGCGCGCCTTTCGGGAAGCGGTGCCTCGGGAGTGGCGCGATTTCAATCTGAAACTTCTCCCGTCCAATTGGACCGCGGAGACGCTGGAGGAAGCGGCGGGGGCGTATTCGCCGATACCCGGCGTTCCCGTCGTGGTCATAGCGGGAAGCGCTATGCCCGGTACTCAGCCGAAAAAACGCGGAAGAGCGAAAAAGGACGCGAAAGAGGATCCCGTTTCCAAAGCCGACGCCGCGCGCTGGGAGCGCATAACGAACGCGGGCGAAGACGTCATGATACTGGTGTGCGAGGGGAACATACCCGCTTCGGTAAAGAAAAAATTCGTTGCGGTGAACTGCTCGAAGCCCGCGCCCGACGTATTGTCGGCGCTCGCGAAAAAGGAAGCGAAGCCGTCCGGGATCGAATTCCGCGCCGTCAATCTTCTGATACAATTTACCGACGGGCGCGCTATGGACATCGTAAACGAAGCGCATAAGCTTCGCGACTATGCCGACGGAGCGGAGATAACCGTTTCGGACGTAGAGGCGCTCGTCGGCGACAATATGGAGCACGCGATATACGAGCTTTCCAACGCTCTGGCGGACAAGGATAAACCGCGCGCGGAGCGGCTGAAGGACAGGTTTTTATCGAACGGCGTCGAATACACGCAGCTGTTCTGGCTGTTGATAAACCAATACAGGCGGCTTCTTCATGCGGCGTTGTCGCCGCTGACGGACGCGGAGCTCGCCGAGAAGATGGGGGTCAAGGAGATAGCCGTTACGATAAACCGCAGGACGGCGAAAAAGTATACGAAAGCGAATCTGAAGGCGATACTCGACCTTTTGGTAAAAGCGGAAGCGGACTACAGGACGGGAGTGTGCTCGGACGAGACCGCATTCGGAACGGCGTTTGCCGGTATACTTACAATATAGCGAGCAATATAGCGAGGTAACGATGTTAACTAGAATCTACGACAAAATTGCGAAACTGCCCTCATGGACGGGCGCGGTCGCCGTGATAGCGGCGGCTATCGTCGCCAATATCCCGTTCATGCTCCGATTCGACGTCATATGGGAATCGATGATAGCTGAGTACGTCAATGCGGGATTCAACGTCGAGAACATGCTTTCCAACCTCCCCGACGGATACAAGTATGTCGTCGCGCTTCTTTCGTCGCTGATAACATGGGGGATCGTGGAACTTATAGCCTATATCGTGCTGACCGGCGTGCTGCGCGGCCCCGCGCCGGTGAGGAACAGGCAGTACTACTACAACGCGGTGCGTTTCACCTATGCGGTATACAAACTCATCGTCGGGCTGTATTCGCTGACGGCGGTCTATGCGCCCGCGGCGTACGAATACGCCTATTCGTGGCTCGATTTCATCCTCATAACGACGCTGTTCACGTTCTGCTATTTCGGCATAAAGGAAAAATGCGTCAACGATAATTTCGTATTCAACGTGTATTCGCGCCTGTATATCATCTGGTTCGTGTACATGGGTATCGTTTCGGTATTGGACTTCATGTTCGTCATGATAGACGGCGCGATGTACGCCGTTTCCGCCAAGGTGTCGTCCGGCGTGTTGACGGGACTTGTGGGAGCCGCCGCATTGATACTTTATTTTACCGCATACAGACGCCTGAAGAAGGAGCAGGACGACAACAGACGTAATTTCACTCCGCAGCCCCCGCCGAGACCGGGACCCGGCGGACGCTCCGACGACGAAATATTCCGCGGTTACGGACTGTAAAAGGGGGATACCGACATGCTATCCGTCATAGGTACGGCAACCTACATTATCGATATACTGACCATCGCCGCGGTGCTGGCGGCGATGTTCGTGTTTTTTTTCAAGCGCAAAAGCGTCAAGCTGATGCTCATCTATGCCACGGTGTTCGTGGCGTATGTCGCGCTGATACTGCTGGACGAATACTTCGGCGTTTCCGTGCCGATAGCGCGCGCATTGGTTACGGTGCTGATATGGTTCATGGTAGCGGCGCTGGCGGTGGTGTATCAGTCCGATCTGAAAGTCGTATTCTTCAATCTGACGCGCTCCCACGAAAAGACGGCGCCCGACCCCGGGGACCTCAGCGACGAGGAACTCAGAAAATCGGTCGAGGAGATAACGCGCGCTTGCCAGACGATGTCGAAATCGAGAACGGGCGCATTGATAGTCATCGCTCCCACCGTCGTGGCGCAGCACATACTCGACACGGGCGTGGAGCTGGAGGCGCTGGTCTCCGCGTCGCTGCTCGAGGCGATATTCAACACGCGCGCACCCTTCCATGACGGCGCCGCGATAATAAAAGGGAACAAAGTGCTGGCGGCGGGATGTTTTCTGCCCCTTTCGCAGTCGCAGACCGTGGCGAAAAACCTCGGCACGCGCCACCGCGCCGGCATAGGGATAACCGAAGAAAGCGATATGCTGACCATCATTGTCAGCGAAGAAACGGGCGTCATCTCCGTGGCGAAACACGGGGAGCTGAGGCGTTTCGTCACACCGGACAGACTGCGCGACATTCTGCATGAAACGCTCAAGATCGCGCCGCAGACCAAATCCAGAATGATCTAGCCATGACCGACATCGTAAAAGTACCCGAGATACTGCTGCCCGCAAAGGGCATAGATATGACGAAATGGGCGACGATAGCGTGCGACCAGTTCACATCCTCGCCGAAGTATTGGGAGACGCTCACCGCCCTGGTAGGGGACAGCCCCTCGACACTGAAGATGACCTGTCCCGAGATATATCTGAACCGCGATGTGTCCGGAGAGATAAAAAAGGTGCTGGAAAATATGAACGCATACCTCGAGGGCGGCGTGTTCGAGGAAAGGCGCGGCTTTATCCTGGTGGAAAGGGAGTGCGGCGCCGAAAAACGCGTCGGACTGATGATAGCGATAGATCTCGAGGCATACGACTGGAACAGAGTGAGAGTCCCGGTGCGCGCGACGGAGGACACTCTTTTGGAGCGGCTCCCGGTCAGGATATCTATCCGCACCGACGCTCCCGTCGAAAGTCCGCACGCGATCGTCCTTATAGACGACGCCGACAAAAAGATCATCGAGCCGCTTTACGAGGAGCGTAAGTCCTTCGAAAAACTGTACGATTTCGAGTTGAATATGGGCGGCGGCAACATAAAAGGCTATGCCGTTCCCGCGGAAAAAGAGGAAGGCATACTTTCACTGTTCGACGCGCTTTTGTTGAGCGATACGCAGCTTAAAAAATATTCCTCGGACGCGGGGATAATGTTTGCGGTGGGCGACGGGAACCACTCCATAGCGACGGCGAAAGTCTGCTGGGAAAAAATAAAAGCCTCTCTTACGCCCGAGGAGCAAAAGACTTCGAAGGCGCGGTACATGCTGGTCGAAGTCGTCAACCTGTACGGCGGCGGTATGGACTTAAAGCCGATACACCGCTACTTCGTGCGCCGCGACGACGAGTTTATCGCAAGGCTCAAAGCATCCCTGTACGGCGGCGGCAGGCTGAAGATAGTATACGCGGACGGAGAAGAATACATACCCTGCCCCGATTCCGCCGCAAAGGCGATAACGGAGATACAGCGCCTTGTCGAGGACTACATACGCGAAACGGGCGCCGAGATAGATTACGTTCACGACGAGATACACCTCGACGAATGCGTAAGATCTTCGTGCGGCATGGGCATAGTCATGCCCGCGTTCGACCGGGCGGAGCTGTTCGGATATGTCGTGAACGTCGGAAATCTTCCCAAAAAAGCGTTTTCGATAGGAGAGGCGGAACAAAAAAGATATTACCTGGAATGCAGGAAGATCAAATAAAGGAGAGATATGAAAGTTTGTAAATTCGGCGGCACTTCCATGGCGACCGCCAGGTCGGTAACCAATGTCAAAAACATCGTAGGCTCTGATCCCGAGCGCAAATACATAATAGTTTCGGCTCCCGGAAAACGCTTTTCTGGGGATACGAAGGTCACGGATCTGTTGTACGCGGCATACGCGGAGCAAAAGGAGAGAGGCAGCTGCGCCGAAACGCTTGCCGAGATAAGACAGCGCTTCGAGTCTCTTTCGGAGGAGCTCGGCGTCGAGCACGATTGGAAAAGGGAGTTCGACGAGATAGCATCGGGCATCGCCGCGAGCACGACGTCGGATTACGCGGCAAGCCGCGGCGAATACCTAAGCGGCATATTGACCGCTAAAGCGTTGGGCCTCGAGTTCATCGACGCGGCGGAGATCATCAAATTCCGCGCCGATGGCTCCTTCGACGCACACCTTACCGACGACCTCGTGCGCAAGCGCTGCTCGCATTGCGCCTCGGGCGTGGTCATCCCCGGCTTTTACGGCAGGATGCCCGACAGGACGATAAAGACATTTACACGCGGCGGCTCCGATTTTACGGGAGCGATCATCGCGCGCGGCGTGGGCGCCGAGATATACGAAAACTGGACGGACGTGGACGGTTTCATGGTGACCGACCCGAGGATAGTCTCCGATCCGAAACTCATAGAAGTGTTGAGCTACGAGGAGCTGAGGGAGCTTTCGTACATGGGGGCGAGCGTTTTGCATCCCGATTCGGTGTTCCCCGTGCAGACAGACGGCATCCCCATCAATATCAGAAATACGTTCGCGCCCGAGAAAAATGGCACGCTCATCCTGAAAGACGTATCCGGTTACGAGCGCCCGCTTGTGACCGGGATAGCAGGCAGAAAAGGCAACGTCAACATCACCATCAAAAAGGCGATGATGAATTCGGAGGTAGGCTTCTGCAGAAAGGTCCTGAGCGTTATCGAGCGTTACGGTCTGAACGTGGAGCACGTCCCGACGGGCATCGACACGATGAGCGTGGTGATATCGGATCTGAAAACGAAAGGGGTGCCCGCAGAGAAGCTCCTGGACGATATAAGGCTCATGGTCGACCCCGACCATATCGAAATGACCGCGAGCATGGCGCTTATCGCCGTTGTGGGACACGGCATGGCGAATACGAAGGGTACGGCGGCGAAGATATTCAACGCGCTTTACGCCGCGGGCGTAAATGTCAGGATGATAGACCAGGGCAGTTCCGAATTGAATATCATCATAGGCGTCGAGGACGACGACTACGACAGAGCGCTGAAGGCTATATACGGCGCGTTTTTCGGGTGAAATGTCTATAGAACGCGTTAAAGAGTATCTTGTATCGAAAGGCTTCTTAGACAGGGTGATCGAACCCGAGACGCCGACTCCCACGGTCGAGGCGGCGGCGTCGGCGCTCGGCACGACGCGCGCGCGGATAGCGAAAAGCCTGGCGTTCGACGCGGGCGGCGAAACGATAGTGATAGTCGCGGCGGGCGACTCGAAAATCGACAACTCGAAATTCAAATCGACGTTCGGCATGAAAGCGAAGATGCTTTCGCCCGAGGAAACTTTGTCGCGGACGGGATATGCCGTGGGCGGCGTGTGTCCGTTTGCGTTGAACGAGGGAGTGAAGGTGTATACTGACGTGTCCCTGAAGCGCTTCGATACCGTGTATCCGGCGGCGGGGAACGCGAGAAGCGGCGTGAAACTAAGTCCGGAGGAATTGTATACGCTGTCCTCGTCCGAGGGATGGGTAGAGGTGACGAAGACCGCCGACGGCGGTATGTAGCGGAGTAGGAGCGGTGAAATATTTATTTTTCGATATAGAGTGCAGCGACGGCTTTCATATGTGCAGTTTCGGATATGTGCTGACGGACAGGAACTTGAATGTCATGGAAAAAGAGGATATCCTGATGAATCCCGAGGCGATATTCCATACGGGCGCGTGGGGAAAAAACCGCGAAAAGGATCCCGGAATAGAGCTGGGGTATCCCAAACAGGTCTTTAAGAGCAGTCCGAAGTTTCCGCGGCACTATGAAAGGATAAAGGCGCTCATCACCGACCCGGACACGGAGGTGATAGGATTTTCGCACAACAACGACGCGATGTTTTTAGCGAAAGCGTGCAAAAGATACTCCCTCGATATTATATCGTATAAGTTCTACGACGTGCAGGAGATGTACGGCGAGATATACGGAAAGACCAACCAGGTGGCTCTGAACACTATAGCGGAAGAGCTTGGCGTGGATATGTCGTCCATGGTACTGCACCGCAGCGACGACGACGCGCTGGCGTCGATGCTGGTCGCGAAGGCGCTTACGGAAAAGCTTGGGATAAGTATAGAAGAGCTTATCGAGCGAACGCCGCGCTGCAAGGGCGAAGTGACTCCGGACGGCAGATGTATCTATTACGAAAAGGAAGCGAGGAAACTTTTGAGGCGTTTGAACGGTTCCAGGCGCTCCGAAAAGATGAACGAAACAAATCTAAGGGAATTCTGGCGGTATCTGAGGAGCCTGAAGCCCGACGAAAGTCTGGAGCAGAACATGAAAGGGAAGCGTGTGACGCTGGATTCCCACTACGAATTCAACAACTATAAACAGGCGGCTTTGATAGCGGGCGAAGTCGTGAAACGCGGCGGAACGTACGTCAGAATGGGCTCCGCGGCTAACGTATACGTTGTGGGTTCGGACAAGCGCTGCACGCGCTATCCGTATATACGCCGTGCGGCGGAGGCGGGAAAGGACGTTGAGACCGTCACGCTCGGCGAATTCATGAAAAGGCTGGGTATCGACGAAGAACGCCTGTCGTCGGCGGACTATCCGGTCATTTCCGGCGAAGCCTCCGGCACGATAAAGATATCGAAAAGAAGGCGCAGGCGCCGCAAAAAAACGGCTGCGCACTCCGCCGCCGTCTGATACGTCGCTCAGAACGCGGGCATCGAGATATTCGGACCCGCGTAATCGAAGTATATCGTAAACGTACCGCGCGAGTCGGTTATTTTATTTACCCTGCCCTGAATGCTCCTGACGATAAGATAATTGTCCTCTCCCGTATACTCCGAGTATGCGCCCGAGGCGTTGCTGACGGCGAACGAAAACGTCGTGACCTCGCCGCGGACGGAGGCAAAGGGAACGCCGGGTATCTCGACAATGTTTTCTTCGGCAAGATCCAGCCCCGATAAAAACTTTTCCGGCAGCAGCCCGGATATCTCCTCCGTTTCGAAAAAGTCGTTGACGGACGCGTCCTCGGCGGGTAGGTCGTATCTGAATATCTTCAGAACGCGATCGGCGTCGGCTGCCTCGGACTCCTTTATCCCCGCAGGCAGGGCGTGCCCGAAATATATGTATTCGTGCGCGGTCGAGACCGTCCCGCGCGTTTCGCGGTCGTATTGCGCGCGTATCAGACCGTCCTCGACGTAATAGTTCAATTTATACGTTACGTCGGGAGCGGACGCTTCCGAATATTTTATATAGAAGTTTTCGGTATCGAGCCCCGCAGCTATAGCGGCGGAGTAATCCGCATAATATTCCGCTTTACCGCCCGTAGCGTTGCATGCCGCGAGCACTGCGGTCAATGCGACAAGCACCGCCGCAACGAATAACGTTTTCATCGCTTTACGCATTTTCGTCCTCCCCGTCGGACGCCGCCGCGTCCGACATTTCGCGTTGCAGCCTGTGCTGCTCTTCTATTACTTCGGCGGTCAGCTCGCCCGTAGACAATACCGACGCGTCGGCATATCCGTCCAGCACGTTCTGCTTTTCGGCGCGGAGCGTGAGCTCCGCGATTATCTCGCGGTGCCGCTTTTCGCTTAGGTCCCAGAAAAAGTACGGCAGCGCCACCATGAATCCGCCGACCGCTGCTACGATAGCCAAAGCGCGGAACATGGGATCCCTTATCAGCGGATCGTATAAAACGTCATAGTCGTCAACCACGCCGAACAGCTCCTGCACGACGGGAATGACGAAGTTGGTGCCGATCGCTATCGCCTGACCTATCATCCCCAGATTTCCCGATATCCCCTCGTAGCGGTCGCCCGTTTTCCATTGCTGGTAATCCAATGCGTCCGCATTCATGGCGGGCTGCGTTATAATCTGCACCGCTATGCCGAAAAGGTTTAAGTATATCACGATAAACAAAAGCACGATGTTTCCGGGGAAGATGATCAAAAAAATCGCCGACAGGGTGACCAGCAGGTTCGACGCGATCGCGGTGTTGCGCTTCCCGATGAGCTTGACGAGAAACGGTGCCGCGAACATGCCTATGCCGGAGGCTGTGCCCATTACAAGTGAAAGTATCGACTGTATGCCGGCGTTCTGCAGCATGTATATGTAGATCCAAGTAACGACGCCGGTCATTCCGGCGCGCGCGAACTGGAACCATGTGGCGATGTTGATGATCCACAGGTATTTGTTGCGGACGATCTTTTTCATGCCGTCCAGAAATTTTACTTCGGCTTTATACTCCTTCGGGATGATTATCCTTTCTTTGGTGCCGAAGTAACATAAAAGCGTTATCAGCACCCCGAGCCCCGAGAACAGGGGGAAGATGAGCCGGTAAAAATCCTGGTCGAGCTGTTGATTCGGGAACGCCGTCGCGATGAGCGGGAAAATAGCGCCCGTTATCGTGGGAGCGAACGAATATACCAGGGATGATATCGTTATTATCTTCGTCCTTTCCTCCGAATTCGGACTTATCAGATAGGCGAGCATCGTGTACTGCCCGAAATAGAATTGGTAAACGAAATTCATTATGACGTACAATACGCCGACTACCGCGGTCAGCGTGGTCTCGTCCCAGCCCGGGTCCAGATACGCCAGAGCCGACAGCAGCACCGCGGAGGGGATACTGAGCCATAATAGCCACGGCCGCGCTTTTCCTTTTTCTCCGGGAGTATGGTCGATAAGATAGGCTTTCAGCGGCTGAGTCAGCAGCAGCGACAGCGAACCTACCGTCGCTATTATCGCCAGCGACGTCGGTCTGATGCTGTAGATGGAGCCGAGAAGTATGCATCCGGCGTTCATCGTGACGAGCGAAGATATCGTCGCTATGAACTGAACGCCCATGCCGCCTACGGAATACGCCACGATCTCCTTGCTGGGGACGTAGTTGCCTTCGGCGGGCGTCGACCAATGGGTGAAAAAGCTTTTGACCGCGCCTAAAACAGATCCGAAAAATTTTTTCATTCCGCCTCCGATGCCCCGCGCCCCGACCGGCGCGGCAGACTATATATATTTTAACATAATTATCGTATCCGTGCGTATAAATTTATTTTTCCGACACGGTCTTGTTTTTACGCTTTGCGCTTTTTTTGTTTTTCTTGTTGATTTCCTTGCGTTTTCTGAGCGCTTCTCGGTTTTTCTTGCGCTTTGCGCGCGCCAGAACGCGGTTGTTGCGCGCCACTATAGCCGCCAGATAGAACATATAAAAGAACGCGAACACAACAACGAACGGGAACCCCACCAGAAACAGTACGCATTCCGCGAGTTTGTATTCGGCAGGAGTCAGGATATCCTTCAATTTGCTGTATTTGGGAAGATAAAAAACGAAATCCGCCCCGGGGGAGCGGTGTCTGCGGTAAAAGATCCCGCCGCCGAGTTTGGTCATGATCTCCTTGGCGTTGGCAAGCCCCACGCCGGTGCCGCCGCCTTGGCGGCGCGCCTTGTCGCCGGTAAAGTACCTTTCGAAAATATGCTCTTCGTCCTCTTCGGAAACTCCCGGACCGGAGTCGCGCACCGATATATACACGCGCTGTGTGGAAGTATAGAATCTTATGCGCACCCTGCCGCCTTCGGGAGTGTATTTGGCGGCGTTGCTCATCACGTTTCTAATGACCGACTCGAAATCGGACGGCGATACGGCAATACGAACATTGGGTATCCGTCCTATCGATATAGAGATCCCTTTATCGCTTATAGGCGCAGTGGCATACGACAATACCGTCGGCAGCCATTCCCTGAGATTCACCAGCTGAAGCCGCGTTTTAAGTGTGTCCGCGGACTCGTGCGCGTCCGAAATTATCTTCAAAACGATGCCGTTCATCTCGTCGCATTTCGAGCGTATCAAAGCAGGGTAATCCCTGTCGTCTATCTCGTCCTGCATGCATTCGGCATATCCCGATATCAGCGCGATATACGTTTTAAGATCGTGCGTGACGGAGGCTATCATCTGCTGCGTGCGTTCGTCGGACGAAGCGATGAGAGTTTCTTTTTCCAAAAGGTTCAGCCTGAGCTCCTCGAGCTCCGAATAAACGGCGCGGTACATGCCTGCGTCGCGCGGCGCGATCCGTTCGGAAAGCTCCGAATCGTTAAGCCTTCGTATCGCCCGGGCAAGCCGCCTTATCCGAATGACTGTGTCTACTTTTGCCATGCTCCTCTCCCGAAAAAAAGCGGCGCCGCCTTGCGGTCCCGCGAGGGGTCCGCGAAACGCCGCCGCATCGATTTCTATTAATCCTTCGGCGCCGCCGCTAGCTTTGCCATTTGTACCCCAGTCCCCAGACGGTCTGGATGTTGCTCACGCCTTTTTCGGAAAGTTTTTCCCTGAGCCTAGCGACGGTCACTGCGACGGTGTTTTCGTCTATGTACTCGTCGGTGCCCCATACGCGGTCGATAAGCTGGGATTTGGAGAATATCCTGTCGGCGTTTTCGGTCAGGACGTCGAGCATCTTGAATTCCTTTGCGCTCAGCTTCAGCGCTTCGCCCATCACGCGCGCCTCGAAACGCTCCGGATATACTACCAGTTCGCCCATGCGTCTTTCCTCGGTCTTCTCGCGTTTGTTGAACTCGTAGTAACGCCTCAGCTGTGCGTTGACGCGCGTGACCGCCTCCTTGAAAGAGAAAGGTTTGGTGATGTAATCGTCGGCGCCCAGTTCGAACAAAGCTATCTTGTCCTCTTCCGTCTCCTTCGCGCTTGCGACGATGATAGGGATATTCAGCGATTTTCTGACTGTGCGGCATACGTCGTAACCGTCGCGCTTCGGCATCATTATATCCAGTATCATGATGTCGGGCTTCAGCTTCAACGCCATATCCACCGCCTGCTCTCCGTCGAAAGCCTGGTATACGGCATGCCCCGCCTTTATCAGGTAATTCCTGAGCATATCGTTGAGCTCGGTGTTGTCCTCCGCTATCAATACTTTCCTTTGCATGGGTCATCCTCCGTTTACGATATTATATCACAAATTTCATGTCAGTCAACGTCGCCGGGTAAACTTCCGCTTTCGTATTTGTCTTTAAGAAAATACTTTTCGTATGATCTTCGGCAATAGCGGGGGATGCGGGTATCTTCTTCCGCTTTGAAATTGTATCTTCCGTTCACCTTTATGCAGTTTAGAAGTCCCGTCGTTATCGCGTTCGTCGGGCAGTTGAACGCGCAGCGCGCGCAGCCGATACAACCCGATCCGAATCTGAATTTGCCGTTTTCGAAACGGATGTTCCCGACGGGACAATTATTGACGCAAGCCATGCACTCGACGCATTTTTTCTTCGATACGCGGTAGAGCATGCCGTTGAGTCTCATCCCGGGGCGCTCTATAAGGCATATCCCGGACATGATCCTTGCGGAAAGGGGGATCTTTACCAGGTTCCCGCGCCCCTCGAGCACCGCCTTCGCGTGCGCGGGAACGCGCGCTTTCGCGGTGTTGAACATCCTTGCCGCCATGCCGTCCGTGTGGCGGAAGACCATGTTGTAGGGCATCACATAGTGGTATTCGGCAAACAGATCGTAGCCGCGCTTTGAAAGGATCTTTTTCAGCTCCGCATACGAGCCGTCGTTTAATCTCAGCGGTTCTCCAGACGTCTTTATCGTGAATACGGGAGTGTTCCCGCCTTCGGGAAGGCGCTTCGCAAAGTCCGTGACTATCTCTGGCGTCCTGAACCCGTGCACGGGATAGGCGATTCCTATTTTGTCGAATTTTGTATTTTCAGATACCGAATTAGGCGTTATTTCGGACAGAGTGACTGTCGCGCCCTCCGCCTCCATGGCTTGTTTGTACAGCTTTGCGAGTTTTAATGTGTTCCCCGTGGCGGAGAAATAATAGATGATCATATTCTGCACAGTTGACCCTCCTTCAGCCTGAAGCCCTCGGGCTTGCCGTTTTCGTAGAAGTATATCGCGTTTTCGCCCTTAGCGTGCGTGTCGTACCATACCTGAGCGAAAAAGGGTATGTACTTGGCAGTGATGTCGAACTGCCACGGTTCCGGCATACAGCACTCGGGGCACCAGTGACCCGCTTTCAATACCGTATAGGGCGAAGCGTCGAAGCGATGCCCGTCGTGGCATTCCCATGTGATAGGGGTGTACAGGTCGCCCTTCGTCATCGTTTCGGAGACGCACTTCCCGCCGCGGAATTCGGCGGCTTTACGCATATCCTCTATATCCAGCTCGGAGTCCGGTTTCGATTCGTCGTAGCCGTGGGACAATAGATACCCGTTTTCCTTCGCGTACTTTTCGTCGCGTATCAGATCGTAATCGACGGACCCGTCCACGATTTGCCCTTTGCACAGCAGGGGATAATCCTTCCATTCCACGGGGCAGAGGTCTATGTTGTCGGTGGAACCGAACATCGCGGCGATCCTGGCGCGTTCCTTGTCTTTTACCCAGCGCATAGGCGCGTTTTCGTCCGAAAGAAGCCTTTCGATGACTATTTTCTTGATGAGTTCGGCGGGGAGCAGTTTCGCAGCCGCATATTCGGGGTGCATTTTCCCGATCATTTTCCAATAATCGTCCACGGTCCGGCGGCGGAACGCAAACTTCTCTTCGAGGATGTCGGAGTCATAAAACCACAGACCGTGGAAGTTCCTGGGGATGTTCCACACCGGTTTGAAAAACGATTCCGCGGAACCGCCGATGAGCTTGAATCCGCCGTCGAAGGTGTCGTAACCCGTCCTGCGGCACTCTTTTCCTCCGCCGATATTGTATACTTTGTACCAAAAATCGTCCGCTTTTTTGTCGATGTCGAAATCGACTATCTGTTTCATCAAAAATCCCGAATCGTCGCTTGTCGCCCACTCCAGCGGCGCGTTCCAGGACGTATGGAACATCAGACCGTCTTTTATGTTGTTCATGAGCATCTTTTTGTGGAGCATCGCGGTCTGCCTCAGCACAGCCCATTTTTTGAGCCCGCACTCGAGGATATGCCTTTCCGCTCTCACCTTTGAGGCGGCGTACACGTCGAACGCGCTGGGAAGAAGGGGATCCCCGACCCTTCCCCAGGGATGGATGTAATTTCTGTTTCCGTAAACGGCGACCGTGGATATATACACGAATTTGGGTTCGTTTTCGGACTCCATCGCCGCGCGCGCCATATTTACGGTACCGCCGTAATTTACCCGTCTCGTCCTTTCCGCGTCGTGGTCGGAGCCCGGCGGTATCAATGCGCCGACGTGCAACACGTAATCCGTGCCGTTCACTAGCTCAAAGCAGTCTTCGTAATTCATGAGGTCGCCAACGACGACTTCCAGTCTTTTGCCGTAGCGGCGTTTCGCCTTGTTCGCAAAACTCTTATCCTCGGGAAGGACGAGTATCCTTACGGTATGCTCCTTCGGCGAGTTCATCAATTCGTATAAAGTTCTTTCGCCCATTGCGCCCGAGGCGCCCGTCAACGCTATTTTTGCCATTTCTGCCTCCCGAAACCGCCGGATGCGGATCTTTATGTTTACATGATAAACGCCTATCCTTTCCGCCGTATGAAAAAACCATTACAATTTTATTACATTTCTGCGGGGATATCCTTTCGGCATGCCGCTAAAACGACGCGGGATAAAATATCCGAGCCGCCCGACTTTCAGCCCGAATGCGGCATACGATTGACATTTATACCGATTTGTGGATAATTAAAATAAGGAAATATATACGGAGGCAAAATGACATCGATCACCGTGAACGCGCCGTCCGGAAAATACGACGTGTTGATAGACGAGGGGTGCCTGTTAAGCGTGGGCGCCGTTTTGAAAAAGCAGTCGCCCGGAAGGCGCGTCGCCGTCGTTACGGACGATAACGTGGCGCCGATATATCTGGACAAGGTCGAAAACTCTTTCCGCTTGGCGGGTTTCGATACATATACTTATATCCTGAAACACGGCGAAGCGTCTAAGTGCGGAGCAAACTTTTTGGATATACTGGAGTTTTTGGCTTCATCGCGGCTCGACAGGAGCGATGCCGTCGCGGCACTCGGCGGCGGCGTCGTAGGAGATATCGCGGGATTCGCTGCGGCGACATACCTCAGGGGCATAAAATATATGCAGATCCCCACCACGCTTTTAAGCATGACCGATTCCTCCGTCGGCGGCAAAACGGCGATAGACTTAAAAGCGGGGAAAAACCTTGCGGGTGCGTTTTGGCAGCCTGTTTCTGTAGTTGCAGATACTAAATGCCTTGAAACTTTGCCCGAAGCGGAAATAAAAAACGGGCTTGGCGAGATATTGAAATACGCGGTCATCGCGGGCGGCGAGATACTCGAGCTTCTGGAGGACGGATTTTCCCGGCACGCGGCGCGGATAATAGCGCTTTCAGTAGACATAAAGCGCGGGATAGTGGAGGCCGATGAAAAGGAAGCGGGACCGAGAAGGATATTAAACCTCGGGCACACGCCGGCGCACGCGGCGGAGAAGCTGTCCGGCTACACCTTCCCGCACGGCGTTCAGGTCGCGGCGGGGGTGAACACTATGCTTCGCGCGTCGCATGCAAAGTACGGGCTCGGCGCCGCGGACGCGGAGAGGATAGAGCGCCTGACCCGGCGCTTGGGACTTCCGACGCGGTTCGACTATTCCCCCGAGGAGCTTGCGGCGGCTGCGGCAAACGACAAAAAAGCGGAGGGCTCGAGCGTCAACGCGGTCATCGTCAGGGCGATAGGTAAGGTCGAAAGCGTAAAAATTCCCGTATCGGAGCTGAAGGAGCTGTTCATATGAAAAAGATATTGGTCGTCAACGGCGCGAATCTGAATATGCTGGGTATCAGGGAACCCGAGCTTTACGGTCGAGGAGACTACGCCTCGTTGGTGCGTCTCATAAACGAGTCAGCCGAAAAGATGGGGCTCGACGTCAGCGTGGTGCAGTCCAATTCCGAGGGAGAGATCGTGGGTTACATTCAAAAAGCGTACGGTATCTTCGACGGGATAGTGATAAACGCGGGCGGATACACGCATACCAGCGTCGTCATTCTGGACGCGCTGAAGGCCGTAGGTATCCCCGCCGTCGAGGTACACATAACCGATATATATTCGCGCGAGGAATTCAGGCGTTTCAGTTATATATCGCTGTATGCCGAAAAGACTATTGCGGGAAAGGGGTTCGACGGCTATGTCGAGGCTCTCAAGTATCTGAAAGACAGGACATAAGGAAGAAGAATATGAAAAGAGGCGATCATCAAAGGAAAATAAGACCGAAAGTAGTGTACGATATTCTCTTGAAGGAATCGGACGAGCACAGACCGCTGTCCACCAATGAGATAATCGAAAAACTTTCGGAGCGCGGCATATCCGCCGAGCGCAAGACGCTGTACGAGGATATAAAGTTATTGAATGCGTACGGTTACGAAGTGCTCTCGGAGCGCGGCAGGGCGAATTATTACTATGTGGTAGACCGCACTTTCGACACCGCCGAGCTCAGGATACTCACCGACGCGGTGGAGGCGGCGCGTTTCGTCACCGAGAAAAAGACGAAGGTCCTGAAAGACAAGCTCCGCGAACTTGCGGGGGTCACCGGCGCGGAAACTCTCGGCGCGGAGCACCTAAAATTCGACGTCGTGAAACTCAGGAACGAAAACATTTTTTATAACGTGGATACGCTCGACGAATGCATATCGGCGGGGAAAAAGTGCTCGTTTTTATATTTCGATCACGATTTCGAGGGGAAACGCATGTACAGGCGTAACATGCGCTCGTATACGGTGACGCCGGTTGCGCTTTTGTTCGAAGACGACAACTATTATCTTCTGGCGGTATCGGAGCACCCCGGGATTACTGCGTACCGCGTGGACAGGATGGACAGAGTCGCGGCGACGGACGAAGACGCGGAAACGCCCGCGGGCGGCATAGACATCGGCGAATACCGAAAACAAGTGTTTTCGATGTACGGCGGACCGAGCGAGGACGTCGTTCTGGAATGCGACGAAAGCTATATAAACGTCATCGTGGATAAATTCGGTTTCGAGCTGAATATGCTGAAACTCGCCTCCGACAACGTCAGGATAAAAGTCAAGGTGCAGCTGAGCCCCACCTTTTTCGGCTGGCTCGCCACAGCCGGCGGCAAGGTGAAACTCATTAAACCGCACTCCGCCGTCATGGCGTACCGGGAACATCTTACAAAGTGCATGCCCTAAAAAAACATAACAGTAGACAAAAATGAGACCGGCAAAGAAAAAAGCGATCATTATTATAGTTGTACTGCTTGCCTTAGCGGCGCTCGCCGTATGCGCCTTTTTCGCGGCGTACGGCATCATCTATAACTCAGCGCGCGAAAAACACGCCCCGGTCCCCGCCGGGGAACTTCAGCCCGGCTCGGACGATATGATCCATTTTCTGAATACCGGTTCTTCGGACGCGATACTCATCGAAAGCAACGGATTGTTCGCCCTAGTCGACTGCGCAGAGGATTCCGATAATCCCCGCGGATTCAATTCGTTGGAAATGGAAGGATACGAAACGAAAGTGATAGATTACTTGAAAAGCGTCGCGGGCGACGAAAACGGACGCGTCACACTCGAATTCGTTATCGGCACGCACGCGCATTCGGATCATCTCGGCGGTTTCGATACGCTTATCTCGGATCCCGATATCACTGTAAAGGAAGCCTATCTGAAGCGTTATTACGAGGACAGGATATCGATGAACGAGGTGGAGGAGTGGGATAACAAACAAGTATACGAACAGATGCTCTCCGCCGCCCGGGAGCGCGGAGTACCCGTCATACAGGACCTCGACGGAGTAACGCTTGAGCTCGGCGATCTTACTCTGACCCTTTACAACACGGAGGAAGCCGAAGAGGGCGAAAGAGTGGGCGAGAACGACAACTCTTTGGCGGTACTGGTGGAAAAAGGTCCGATCAGGGCATTGTTGATGGGCGACGTCAACAAAAACGGCGGCGTCGAGAAGGATATAGGCCGCGCGGTCGGAAAGGTGGACCTGATAAAGGTCGGGCATCACGGCTACGGATGGTCTACTTCGAACGCCTTGCTCTCCTCGGTCAAACCGGATATCGCCGTGTTCACCAACCGTCCGGAATGGGTGAATTTTTCCGTGAAAATGCGTTTAGTGCTTACTTCGCGCTCCGCTCTTTACTCGACGGGCGAATATAACGGAATAATAGCCGTGATGGGGGACGCGGCGGGAGATATAAAACTATATGAAAACATACATAAATAAGGAGCAGATATGAAAATATTGTTTGTGTGTTCTTCGAACGTATGCCGCAGTCCGTACTGCGAATTCGTTTTCAGAAAAATGGCGGAAAACGATCCCGCTTTGAAAGAGGCGGTGGAACGAGTGGACTCCGCGGCGGTACTGAACTTTTCCGAAAAACTTCATAAACTCGCGCGCGCTTCGCTCATGAAAGAGGGATTTTCCGCGGAGGAGCTGGACGCGTTCGTACCGAAACACAGGCTTAAAGCAAAAGCGGTATTCGCCGAGGCGGACGAGATAATCGGTATGACGCGCTGGCATAAATTTCTTTTGCCTAAAGCGGAAAGAGCGAAGTTCAAAACGCTTTCCGAAGCCGCAGAGGGTAAATATTCCCCGATACCCGATCCGTTCCTTGCGAAAAATCAGGAGGAATACGACAAGGCTATGGATATCATCAAAAAATATCTGGAGGAATACGCGGCAAAAATAAAGGAGAGGCACAATGGAAGAAAAGAGCAGATATGAGATAGAGGCACTGCCCGAGGACGACGCGGAGGTCAAGTCTTCCGGGCAGGCTGCGCCCGACGCGTCTGACGCGGACGCTCCCGCGACGGAAAACACCGTGTCGCCAGTCGAGCCCGCTTCGCCGCCCGCGGCAGGAGTTTCCGACGGAAATACCGTCACTGTCGCCGCGAACTTCGAAAAGAAAAATTATACGAAGGAGATAGTCGTTGCTGCGGTAATGACGGTTTTGTGTGCCTTAGGCGCCGTTTTGGGTGCCTTGGTCGTGGCTTACAGATATGTGGGGATCATAATAGCGGCGCTCGGGGCGCTCGCGGCGCTGGCGATGGTCAGGCACATCTTCTTATCCGAAAAAGTGCTGAAGGCGATAGCGGGCGAAGAGAAAGTTTACATAGAGGAACTGATGAAAAAAACGGGCAAAAAGAAAAGGCCCGAATTCGTGCGCGAGCTCGCCACGCTCATAAAAGAGGGGCATCTGACGGGCTACTCGATAGTTAACGATATTTTTTTGCAGAAGACCGAGAAATAACGGCTTGTCCGCGGTACGAAAAAATTTACTAATAAATAATGCGCGATAAATGTCGAACGGGCGCGTTCGGATGATATAATTTAAGTAATTTTTAATTTCGGGTGGCATATGGCAGCGGCTAAATTCTGGACGAAAAAACGCATAATCATTCTGATCGCGGCTATTTTGGTCGTGGCGGCGATAGTTGTTACGACGGTGGTATTGGTCCTCAGGGACAACGAAGTTCCCACGGCGGAAGAGTCCGTAGCGCGCGGCTCGCTTTCCAGCAGTATTTCCTCGTCCGGTACGGTCATCGAGACCGGAGTTACCGAGGACATACCTTTTTATGCAGCCCTCAACGACATCACCGACGCCGACGCATTGGAGGGATACGCCGATAATTTCAGCTGGACGGATTACTTCGTGAACGCCGCGGTAAACGACGTCCCTCTCTACTATGAGGTCGTCGAAGTCAACGGGGAGCTTGCCTACAGGCGCACTACGATGCACACCTCCTCCGACGAGATACTGACTTTGTTCAAAGTCGTACCGATATACCTCGATTACGACGCGCTCAGGGCGGACTACGAGGCGATATACCGGGAGGCGATAGCGAACGACGCGCTGCCTTCCGACACCACGCTCACCGATTTCATATTGAATATAATACTAACTACGGGCGGATACGACGGAGCTCTTCCCGACGATTTCAGGCAGTACCTGATCCGCGGCGAAACCGAAACGGAGATAACGTCGGCATATCCGAAAGCTCTTATCGAAGCCACCGCCTCTCCCGAGGAAACGGGCGACATAGAGTATGCGGTATACAATTTTAATCTGTATGCGGGACAGTATGTCGGTTTGGATACGAACGTGTTCACGGTGTCGGTGACGCAGCTGTACACTTCCTTCACCGTGACGGAATACGACGTTGCCTCGATAGACCTTATGCTGCGCGAAGCGCAGGCGGCAGAGGAGGAAACGGGCGTCAAGCAGGGCGTATATGCCGCCGTTTCGATAAACGCGCTGGGCGGCAGAAGAGTCATCGCCGAGATACTGGAGATCCTGAACGGTTCGTACTCTTCGGGAGTGTCATATTATTCCGTCCGCGCCAAAATAGTGTTCGGCGCGGCGACGGTACTGGACCTGACCGTTCAGGAGAACGCCGAGTCCGATATCGGGCGCGCGTATCTTGCCGCAAATCCCGACGCCGCGGAGATGGTATATCTGGATTACGGCTATTACGATCCCGCTCTCAGCGCGGAGACAGTGGGCGGGCTTGGCGTGGATATTTACGATATCCTGAGCCGCGAAGAAGTGCTCTCGGGCTATTCCGTAGCCGTCAGAGTGCCGCAGGAAGTCGTATACGACAGTCTGATAGTATCAACGCAATGCGTCTTCTACGACGGCGAGAACCGCCCCTACGTCATAGTCCGCGACGGCTCCAGGGAAAGGCGCGTTTACGTGCGCATACTGCTCTCAACCGGCACCGAAGCGGCGGTGGAAGCGCAGGAGGGATACGAACTGAACGAGGGCGACAGGATAATATACCGGGCAAACGACAGTCTTTTGAGCAGCATATTGGGATAATAATGGCAAACAAGGTATTGCTCTCGATGAGGGCCATCAACAAATCATATCCTATGGGCGACAACTATTTGCAGGTGCTGTTCGACGTAAACTTCGAGGTCAGACAAAAGGAGTTCGTTTCGATACTCGGGCCCAGCGGCTCCGGAAAGTCCACGCTCATGAATATTATAGGATGCCTCGACACGGCGACGTCCGGAAGCTACGTTCTGAACGGCAGGGACATAGGCTCCATGCGCGACAGACAGCTGGCAAAGGTGCGTAACAGCGACATAGGTTTCGTGTTTCAGCAATTCCAGCTTCTTCCGCGTATGACAGCGTTGGACAACGTAGTGTTGCCGCTTATCTACGCCAAGGTCCCCGCACGCGAGCGCAAAGCACGCGCGATGGTGCTTTTGAACAAAGTCGGGCTCGGTGACAAGGTCATGAACAAACCCAAGCAGCTTTCCGGCGGACAGCAGCAGCGCGTCGCGATAGCGCGCGCCATGGTCACCGATCCCGCTATCATACTTGCGGACGAACCCACGGGCGCGCTGGATCAGAAAACGGGGGCACAGATAATGGATCTTTTCGAGCAGCTGAACCGCGAGGGAAAGACCATAATCATGATAACGCACGACCCGAAGATAGCGCGCCGCGCGCAAAGGATCGTACATATCCTGGACGGCAGGCTTTATTCCGCCGAGGAATACAACGCCATATACGACGAGGACGGCATAAAATGGGAAGATAAATCCACCATACGTACGCGCAAGCTGAGGAGACAAGGGAATGCTTAAAGACATTGTCGTAATGAGCTTCAAAAACCTCGGCATGAACAAAATGCGTACCTTCCTGACTACGCTGGGGATAATCATAGGTATCGCAAGCATCATAGCGCTGATAACGATAGGGCAGGGCGTGACCAGCTCCGTCATCCAGCAGCTATCGGGACTCGGCGGCAACCGCGTCACCGTGTCTTTGACCGACACCCGCGTCATCCCCGGGTTTACCGAGGAGGATATGTCGCGTTTCGAAGAGCTCGACAACGTCGAGGGAGTTTCCCCGTCGTTGAGCGCCAACAAAACGCTCACATTGATCCCGGACGAAACGCATTCGCTTTACGACAGAGTTTATAATTCCGCAACGCGAGTCATAGGTATCGATAATTACTATTTCGATCTTTCGGCATCCGAAATGCTCATGGCGGGACGCGAGATCTACGATTACGACGTGGACAACGGTTCGCATGTGTGCGTTCTCGGATATGAAGTGTGGAAAAATCTGTACGGCAACTACGACCCCATCGGCGAAACGATAAAGATCCAGAGCATGGATTTTACCATCGTCGGGATATTGAACAGGCTCGTGGGTCTGGAAACTACCGGAAACTATTCCGTATTGGTGCCGTATACCGTCGCGATGCGCGAGCTGCAGATGGGACTCGTCAGGACTTTCGACGTCGTCGTATCAAGTGCCGACTCGATAAGCATAGCCGTGTCGCAGATGAACGATCTGTGCGCGGATATAGTCGGTTCGACGCGCGGCTACAGCGTGTCCAACCAACAGGAAGTCATGGATATAGTGGTGACGATAACCGATCTTATAATGGGGATGCTTGCCGGTATCGCCGCAATATCGCTCCTGGTAGGCGGTATAGGCATCATGAACATGATGCTCGTGTCGGTCTCGGAACGAACGGCGGAGATCGGACTCAGAAAAGCGCTCGGCGCAAAACCGTCCGTCATCATGTTCCAATTTATCGTAGAAGCGATCTTCATAAGCCTTTTGGGCGGTGTGTTGGGAGTTGCTCTCGGGATAACGATAGCGTACCTAGCGGCGCTGCTCATAGGTTACGAGTTCTCCTTCCAAGCCACCACCGTGCTGCTGGCGGTAGGCTTCTCGGCGGCGGTAGGGCTTATTTTCGGCATCTTACCCGCACGCAAAGCCTCCAAACTCAGCCCCATCGACGCTTTGAGGAATTGATTTCTTTGCCGAAAAAGATGTAAGTTAAGAGTTTGAAAGGAACTAATAAGCAAAGTGATGAAAAATGGTGCATTCGACCGAATGCGCTTTTTTTCATAAGGTGGGACCTGATTCGGCAAAGGAATCAATTCCTCCACCGCTTTACCGCATCTTTCGGGCTTTTTATACCTCTTCAAACAAGTGCTCATATGGTTTTGAGGGGCAGATACGCCCAAATACTACGCGCTGACCCACTAGCACGTACCACTGCGGGTACGAGCGTCGGGGGCACCGCTTGCCTTTGAACGTATCTGCCGCCTCAAAACTGCTACGCACTTCGGGAGCAGTGAGAGTCACTGCTCCCGAAGCATATTCGACTTGTTCTCATCGGTATTGACTTCCTAATATGCTTTTATATTGGGGCGGATCGGTCGAGTATGCTATACACTTCCCTTCCGTTTTGCGAAAAATAGCTCGCAAATCTACGGCAATCTGCCGCCAAGTATGCTGTTCGTGGCGCCAAAATACACAGTGGGCTGTATTCTCCTTTCACGGAAAACACTTTTACAGATAAACTGCTGTTTGTGGCGATTGTAAATCGGTCTTTAGATTGAAGTCCCGCCCACCCGCCCCATATGAGAGTATAGGGACTTGGTCGTTCTTTGCTTTATAAGGTAGTAGCGCTTTTGTGTTTTCTTTTGTTGTTGCCTTAAATCGAAAGTCCTTTTAGTGTCCAACCGGGAAATATGTGGATAATTTTGATTTATGAGTATAGTTTTTCCCTTTCCCGTAATGCACAAAATATATTATTCCTTTAACAGCATATTCCCAAGCCATTTCAACGGGGGAGGCGCGCGGAGCGTTAGCGTAGCACTCATTCGCCGGGGGTGAAGTGTCAACGTAACCCCCTCCGATTACATGGCTTGGGCAGTTCAAAGTTTGTTTTCATTTTCGCCCGTATTAGTGTTTTCCATGAAAGGAGTATACAGTACACTGTGTATTTTGTCGCATTGAGTAGCATACTTGGCACCGATTTGCAGACTATTTTTTGTTGTATCGCACGAAACGCGGGCGGCGCTATAGCGGGACTATGCGCCGTCCGCGCCCCGCTTTTGGTCTCCAAAACGGGGTGATATTAAAGGCTTTAAGTAATTTCGTGCGATACGGCGGAAAAGAGGCGCAAAGCGGTGGATATTGATTTCTTTGCCGAATCAGGTCTCACCTTATGAAAAAAGGCACATTCGGTCGAATGCACCATTTTTCATCACTTTGCTTATAAGTTCCTTTCAAAGCAACTAATTTACATCTTTTCGGCAAAGAAATCAATTCGGTAGGGCGGCAAGACTGTTGGCGATGTCTTCGTCGGTAGGAACGGAATCGGTCATCTCGCCGTCGTTGTATTTTTTGTACGCCGTAAGGTCGAAATATCCCGTACCCGTCAAGCCGAAGAGTATGACTTTCTTCTCTCCCGTTTCCTTGCACTTCAGCGCTTCGTCGATGGCTGTGCGGATGGCGTGTGAGGATTCGGGCGCGGGGAGTATGCCTTCGGTCCTTGCGAAGCGCTCCGCCGCTTCGAACACCGCCGTCTGCTCTACGCTGACCGCTTCCATATACTTGTCGTGATAGAGTTTAGAGAGTATCGCGCTCATGCCGTGGTAGCGCAGTCCGCCGGCGTGGTTGGGGGAGGGCATGAATTCGGAGCCCAGCGTGTACATTTTCATCAGCGGCGTGATGTGTCCCGTGTCGCCGAAGTCGTACATATACTTTCCGCGGGTAAGGGAGGGGCAGGAAGCGGGTTCTACGGCGATTATGCGGTAATCGGCCTCGCCGCGCAGCTTTTCGCCCATGAACGGCGCGATGAGTCCTCCGAGATTGGAGCCGCCGCCCGCGCAGCCTATGATAATATCGGGTTTTACGCCGTATTTATCGAGCGCCGTCTTTGTCTCCAGACCGATGACGGACTGATGCAGTACGACGTGGTCCAACACGGAACCCAGACCGTAACGGCAGTTCGGAGTGTTTACGGCGACCTCGACCGCTTCGGAAATGGCGCAGCCCAGCGATCCGCCGGTACCGGGGTGCTCTTTCAATATCTTTCTGCCCGCTTCGGTGGTGTCCGAGGGGGACGGAATTACTTTGGCGCCGTATGTGCGCATTACTTCGCGGCGGAAGGGCTTCTGTTCGGCGGAGACTTTGACCATGAACACCGTCAGATCTAGTCCGTAGAACGCGCACGCCATCGCCAGCGCCGTGCCCCATTGACCCGCTCCCGTTTCGGTGGTCAACGCGGTTAGTCCCTCTTTTTTCGCGTAATATGCCTGCGCCGCGGCGGAATTCAATTTATGCGAGCCCGAGGTGTTGTTGCCTTCGAATTTATAGTAAATCTCCGCGGGAGTGCCGAGCGCCTTTTCCAGGCAGTACGCCCTGACGACGGGGGAGGGACGGTACATTTTGTAGAAGGACACTATCTCCTCGGGAATGTCGATGAATCTCGAGGTATCGTTCAACTCCTGTTCCACCACGGCGGAGCAGAACACATGCTCGAGCTCCTCCTTGGTCACGGGTTTGAGCGTGCCGGGATTTAGCATAGGGGGGTGCTTTTCCTTCATATCGGCGCGCAGGTTATACCATTTGCGTGGCATCTCGTCTTCTGACAGATAGATCTTGTAGGGAATCGGTTGCTTCATGGTTGTTACCTCCTTGTTTATTTATTTCCGCTCCGATATTCGGATCGTTATCGTATAAAAAATCCCGGCGCTCGATATAAGCGTCGGGACGATTTTCACCGTGTTGCCACCCAACTTCGTTCGGCTTCGGACCGAACCTTCGTTCTCGGATACCAGCATATCCTGACTCTGTTACGGG
Source organism: uncultured Clostridia bacterium (assembly GCA_944331875.1). Taxonomy (GTDB): domain Bacteria; phylum Bacillota; class Clostridia; order Christensenellales; family DTU072; genus Stercoripulliclostridium_A. The sequence continues at coordinate 32,220 of CALVJA010000008.1, forward strand.
AGTTCCCGTTCCGAACTACTGACCTAAAACGGCGTTTGCCCGGACCCTCCGCAGTCCATTCGCTTGCTCGTGACACTCCGTCGCACCAACCCGGAGATCTCTCCATGTCCCTGTCGGCAAGTTACTACTCTGCTTCAACGGTTTACGATTGTATTTCGATACTAGCACAGCCGAAAAATCGTTGTCAAGGGTTTTTCCGCGATTTCCGAAAAATTTCAGCGCGTCCCGAAGCGTTCGAATGCGTATTCACGTTCCAAAACTTCGCCTACATCCATGCCCGAACCCAGCGCGAGCATCACCTTCGCAACAGCCGTTCCGAAAGAAATATCGCGCGCGACAAGCGCCTTTCTATATGCGCGTATACTGCTCGCGTAAGGGGCGAGGGAGGAGTTTACCGGCGCTAAAACGACCTTTGCGCCCGCCATCTCCGCGCGTTCTATAAAAGATCCTATCCCGTACTTTCCCGCGGCGCCCGGAACGGTCCCCGAATGATATGTTTTCACGACGCAGGCGCGCGGCGGTTCGGAAGGGGAAAGATACATGTCGAAGTCCAGCATCGAGCGCGAATGGATGGTAACTATGTCCGTGGATATATCCGTAAATCCCGAGGCGCGCCCCGGGCTTTTCAGAAAGAGCGGAAAGGGATTTGTCGGGGCGTCATTATAGACGAAACGCCCCTCTGAAATAGAGCCGAACGCCACGTTCCCGATACTTCTGACATATCCGGTCATCTCATCGGATTCCACTAATCGGGCTCCCAAATGAACAGAAACGGAATCCTTTTCGTTTGCATATACGACGAATACCCCGCACAGTCCTTCGCGTATCAGAGTAAGGGCGGCGGCAAGATTTTCCCTGCCGTTGCCGCCGGACGCGAGCGGCGCGTTCGCCGAGAGAAGCACTATCGGTATAGGGGTATCCGAAAACATCAATGCGAGCGCGTTTGCGGAAAACGTAAGCGTGTCGGTGCCATGCGTGACGATGATGCCTTCGTATTTTTTCTCGTTTAGCGCCGTACGTATCGCTCCCGCGATGCGCCGAAAGACATCCGGGGTCATGTTTTCGCTGAGGATATCGGCAGCGGGGCGTATAACGATGTCGTCCCTTCCTTCGGTTGCCGAAAGCAAGGCTTTTTTTAGTTCGATGTCCGCCGCCTCCGACACGTTCGTCACTCCGTCGGTCACCGCGGAGCCTATAGTTCCGCCTGTCGTGATAAGCGCTATCTTCATACCGTCTCCTTGTATTTTTCTCTCCGCTGCGCATATGATAACACAAAATACGCTGACATGAAAAACAAAATCCTCCATATTAGCGCATGATTGCATATTGCTTTATTCTCGCGCGATATGGTATAATATGGAAAAGATAACACTGCGGAGGTTTATCGTATGCGGATTTCCGAATATATAGATTTGTTTGAGAGGGAACTTTTCGAATCGTGTGTGCCGTTTTGGCTTAAATACGGCAGGGACGACGAGTACGGCGGGCTGATAAGCTGTCTGGACCGCGAAGGGAACGTATATTCCACCGATAAAAGCGTTTGGATGCAGGGTCGCTGCGGATATATGTTTTCGAGGCTCCATAACGCTTTTCCCGAACGCGACGGCGGCGATTGGCTCCCTATGGCGAAAAGCGCCATTGATTTTGCGACGGAACACTGCATAGATTCGGACGGCAGAATGTTTTTCCAGGTCACGAGGGACGGAAGACCGCTCAGGAAACGCCGCTATATGTTCTCGGAGTGCTTCTATATCATAGCATGCGCCGAATATTATAAGGCGACGGGGGATAAAAAGTATCTTACCGCGGCGAGGAAGTACTACGGTTTCGTCATGGAAATGTACCGCGATCCCTCGACTGACCCGTACAAGATAACTCCGAAGTTCGTGCCGGGCACCAGGGACACGAAGGCTCTTTCGCTGCCGATGATACTTTTGAACGTCAACGCGGTGATGATGAGCGCCGACCCGAAACAGACCGCTAAATACGCCGCGGCTTCGGAAAGTCTGGTAAAGGATATATATTCGTTCCGCTACCGCGACACCTCGTTCATGCTGGAATCGGTGGGGCTGAACGGCGAATATTACGGCGAAGCCGCTTCCGCGCGCGTCATAAACCCGGGGCATTCCATAGAGCTCAGCTGGTTTTTGATCGACGAAGCGAAGCGAGAGGGAAACGACGAGCTTTTCGCGTTTGCCGAGAAGATATTCAATACCGCGATCGACTTCGGCTGGGACGACGACTACGGCGGCATATTGTATTTTAAGGATCTGGAGGGCAAACCCGTGGAAGCGTACGAGCACGACATGAAACTGTGGTGGCCGCACAACGAGGCGGTGATAGCTTCGCTCAGACTCTATAAACATACCGATAATATCCGCTATTTCGACTGGTTCGAGCGTGTGACGGATTATGCGTTTACGAAATTTTCCGACTTCAAATACGGCGAATGGTACGGATATTTAAGGCGCGACGGGCGCCCGACTCGTCCGCCGTGCAAAGGGCACACGTACAAAGGGCCTTTCCACGTTCTCAGGATGCTCACGGAGGGTATAGTCACTTTGAGGGAACTTGAGAACGCGAAAAAATAAACGTAAAGGAGAGATTTGTCATGAAAACCAAAAAAAGCGTATTGCTTATCGTTGCGGCGGCAGCGGTGCTTGTCGTCGCGGCGCTGGCGGTCACGGGCTGCGCTTCGCGCCCGGACAAGTTGTTCGCGGGAGAGGCGGAGAGCGCAAACGTCGCAACTACCGCATCCACCGTATACACCGCGGACGCGGGAGGAGTCATTAACGTCACCGGGATAAGCGGCACGGAGCTCGCGTGGATCACAAAAACGGACGCGGCGGGAAACAATACTTACGCGCTCTACAACTTCGTTACGAATACCGAGATAATTCCGTTCACCGCGAATTTGTCGCAATCGTCGATAAACGGTATAACAGCGGTGACGAGAACGGAGACCGTTGACGGAGAGACTCGTTCGATTTACTCCGTTTACGACGCCGCGGGCACCGCGATAGTGACGAATTCGGAGAATCTACCGAACGTCGCGGGGACAGACCCGTCTTATTTTACGATGAACGGAACGGCTTATCTGTTCGACGATGACGGAGTGCTGGAAGCGAAGTTTGCCATGGGATACGATTTCGACGCGGCGGTCCTTGAGAGCGATTACAAAAGCGACAACTACTACTATGCCAAAAACGGCAACTATGTAAAGATAATGTCTGCGGGCGGTTCGTTCATCAGAACGATAAACGCCGCAAGTCATGCCAACGCCTCCACCGAAGCGACAAACGTGCATTATCTGAGCGGAGACAAGATCGTCGTACAGTATCTGGATTACCGCCCCTTCGACGCGACGCGTTACGATTTCCTTTATCAAGGTTCCAAAGTCGAACTGCGCACATTCATTTATAACGTCGAGAAGGATAAATGGAGCGAGAAAAAGTCGTTTAAGTATATGATAAATTCCATTTCGGCAGCGTCTCACGAGGGAGAGGGCGCGTACGACGAGTCGGTGACCGATATAATGTACGCGAGCGAATTTTCCAAGAAAACGCTCGCCGCGGTCGCCTCGCTGTATTCCGTGAACGACAACCTTAAAGTAAAGGTAGAGCTTGACGACGTTATCGAAAACTACGCTTACCACATGGCGGTATCCGACGGATATATCGTCTTCACTCGAAGCGGAGATACCTATTTCATGAGCGCTAACGGAAAAACCGCTACTCCGTTCGTTGAGGGAAGTTTCTTCGGCGGTTACATGGACGATGAGCGCGGCGTTATATACTCTTTCTCCGACGGCAACGTTTCCGAGGCGGGCAGGTACGACGCGAATATCTACTCCGTAAGTTATATCACTGACGGCGGCAAGGTGTTCTATTACAACAACGAAGACGGCGCATATTATTCGGGCGCTGTGGGTGCTGCTCCCGTCAAAATAGGCGACGATACCGCCGCGGTCAATATGAATTATATCGGCTGCGGGTTCTATATCGTCACCAACAGCGCCGCGGAATATGCGACATCGAATATCTATTCTGCGGACGGGAATGCCGTCAGATCGAGCATTTCCGGTACGGTGAGCGTCCGCGCGTCCGACTCCGACTCCGGCGTAGCGCTGGCGGTCGTCGGCAGCGAAATTGTGCGGATAGCATAACTAGCGTTACTACGGGGCGCTGCGGCGCCCCGTCTCTTGACATGGAATATATAAAAACGGGCGACACCATAATTTTAAGACTGATAAAGGGCGAGGAAATCATAGACTCGCTCAAGTCTTTGCAACGCGCGGAAAAGATACGCGCTGCTGCGTTCGCCGGGATAGGCGCCGCCGATAACGCGGTGATAGGCGTATATAAGGTGGGAGAGAAACGCTACGTTTCCTCCCGGCTTTCCGGCGAAATGGAGATAGCGGCGCTAAGCGGCAACATCTCCGTCGCGGCGGACGGCGGCGAATATATCCACGCGCATATCGTATTGGGCGACGGCAATCGGGCGTATGCCGGGCACCTGAACGAAGCGTACGTTTCCGCGACCGCGGAGATATTCGTCAAAGTTTTTCCGGATACCGAAGTAGGACGCGTATACGACCCAGACACGGGATTAAACGTTTTCAAATTGAAATGAACGTTGCGGTCGTATTGGGAAACAGAATGCTCTCCGGCGGCGAAATATCGGCGAAAACGGCGGAGCGGCTCGCGCTTGCGATAGAATATTACAATGCGGAAAAACCCGATTTTGTGATACTTAGCGGCGGACTAGCGAACCCCAAAGCCGGCATTACCGAAGCGGAAGCGATGCGTAAAGCGCTGCACGGCGCGATACCCGAGGATAAACTCATATCGGAGGACAGATCGCTTACGACCGCAGAGAACGCTAGGTTTTCCGTCCCGATAGCGCTCGGGCTCGGCGCGGACAGGATCACATTGATATCCTCCGAGGATCATTTGAAAAGGAGATACCTGAATCCCGTCAGGCTTTTCAGGAAATATCTGAAGAGGCGGGGCGCGCCGCATGTGGCGTTATATACCTACAAAAAAGTATAAAATAATGTTCTGCCCGTATTGCAACCGCGCGGGGAATATGGTATCATATACGTATCAGGAGGTGGAAAGATGAAAAAGTATTTGACTCCGAAACACAACGAGCTCGACGGACAGGTCATCGAATACGGCGGTCAGCATTTCAAGCTTTCGCAAACGGCGGCGATAACCATGCCGATAATGATCCCGCAGCCGAAGATAACGATCGCGCCCTCCATGCGCTTCGACACGGACGACGAGGGCGATCTCGTAATGCGGATAAAGCTTAACCCCAAACCCGATTATACGAAATGATTTCTTTGCCGAAAAGATGTAAATTAGAAGTTTGAAAGGAACTAATAAGCCAAGTGATGAGAAAAAGTGCATTCGTCCGAATGTGCTTTTTTCATAAGGATAAAGATAGATTCGGCAAAGGAATCAATTCCTCCACCGCTTTACCGCATCTTTCGGGCTCTTTTGCGTGAAATCTACGCCCCCTGTTTGGAGACCAAACAGGGGCGGCTCGGTCGAGTATGCTATACACTTCCCTCGCCGTTTCGCGCAAAATAGCTCCGAAATCCACGGCAAATCGGCGCCAAGTATGCTACTCAATGCGACAAAATACACATTGAACTAAACACGTTCTTCAATGCGACAAAATACACAGTGGACTTTATTCTTCTTTAATGGAAAACACTAGTACCGGCAAACTGCTGTTCATGACTGAAGTAAATCGTTGTTATACACGCTCAACGTGGCGACAAAATACATAGTGGGCTGTATTCTCCTTTCATGAAAAACACTAATACGGGCAAATTGCTGTTCATGGCTAAGACAATCTGCCACCGCGCTCGCGCGGTGGCATTCTGGTATATAGACTATACTCTTTAATACCCGTATCTTTTCGGTCCTTTTCCGCAAACACAAAGGCGGCATACGACGTATGCCGCCTTTGTGTTCACGCAAAATCACCCGAAAATCTACGGTTGTGACCGTGGTATAGGCTTTTCTGATTTTTGCTTTAATCATCGACAGCAGTCCGCCTATACAAGTGTTTTGTACTAAAGGAGTGTTCGGTTCACTGTGTATTTTGGCGCCACGAACAGCATACTTGGCGCCGATTTGCCGTGGATTTCGGAGCTATTTTTTTCGAAACAAGGACAGCGCGTATACCATACGCGCCGACGCTGCCCCCGTTTGGTCTCCAAAGCGGGGGTCAAAGATTTCGGAAAAAAGAGCCCGAAAGACGCGGTAAAGCGGTGCTGTTTGATCGCCGCCATTATATTTATCCATATGAAAAAAGGCTCGATAGGAATCGAACCTTCTTCATATTTACATTGTCTGAAAGACGTATTGCAGCCGTAATTTTAATTATTAGGCGGCAATCAAACAGAGAACAGGATTTTGGAGTAGGTGGGGAATGGCCAGTACTTCTCCGCAGTCATAGTTTCCGCCTCGTCCGCGACCGTTCTCAGCGCTTCCATAGCGGGGATGACGACTTCGTGGTAGTACTCTGCGCGTTTTTGTTCGTCCGCGACCGAGTGCGCTTTTTCGGTGACTTCCTCGAGAGCCTTTGTCGCTTCGTATATATTTTCCGCTTTTTCGGAGAGGAGCGCCGCGAGTTTTTCCTCGGGTGCATTGGCGATCTTCAGCGCTTTCTTGGCAGTCGCCGCGTCCATGAGTTCCTTGGTATATGCGCTGACGGCAGGGAAGATCTCCTTCTTTGCCATATTGAGCATCGTATTCGCCTCGATATTGATGACCTTGGAGTAGTTCTCGATCAATATCTCGTAGCGCGACTTTATCTCGCCTGCGGAGTACACGTTGAATTTTTCGAACAACCTGACGTTTTTCTCGTCCAGGATGTGCGGCAGCGCGTCGGCAGTGGATTTGAGATTCAATAAACCTCTCTTTTCCGCTTCTTTGACCCACGCTTCGTCGTATCCGTTTCCGTTAAAGATTATACGCTTGTGTTCCCTGATGGTGCGTTTGATTATCTCGCTCAAGGTAGCGTTGAAATCCATGGCGTTTTCGAGTTCGTCGGCGAACCGGCTAAGCTCTTCGGCGAAGATCGTATTGAGTATGGTATTGGTTGCCGCTATAGAGAATGCGGAACCGAGCATTCTGAACTCGAACTTGTTGCCGGTGAACGCGAAAGGCGACGTGCGGTTACGGTCGGTGTTGTCCTTTGCGAACGGAGGCATGAAGTCGACGCCGATACGCATGATGGAGCGTTTGCGCTTATCTATCTTGTACCCTTTTTCGACTGAGTCGAGTATCTCGGTCAATTCGTCTCCGAGGAAGATCGAAACTATAGCGGGGGGCGCTTCGTTGGCGCCGAGCCTGTGGTCGTTGCCGGGGCTTGCGACAGATATGCGCAGCAGATCCTGATATTCGTCCACGCCCTTTATGATAGCCGCCAGGAACAGCAAAAACTGCGCGTTGTCCTCGGGGGATTTTCCGGGATTCAAAAGGTTCACGCCGTCCGAAGCGGATATCGACCAGTTGTTGTGTTTGCCGGAACCGTTGATGCCGGCAAACGGTTTTTCGTGCAGCAGGCACACCAGCCCGTGTTTTTTCGCAACTTTTTTCATGACTTCCATCGTCAGCTGGTTGTGGTCGGTGGCGATATTTGTTGTGGTATAGATAGGGGCGAGCTCATGCTGAGCGGGCGCAACCTCGTTGTGTTTGGTCTTTGCGAGGATCCCCAGTTTCCAAAGCTCTTCGTCCAGCTCTTTCATGTAAGCGACGACTCTCGGCTTTATCGTGCCGAAGTAATGGTCCTCGAGCTCCTGACCTTTCGGGGGTTTCGCTCCGAAAAGGGTGCGGCCCGTGAAGATCAGGTCTTTTCTCTTGTCGTAGTCTTCCTTGTCGATAAGGAAATATTCCTGCTCGGGGCCCACGGTAGTGGTGACCTCGATGTCGTCTGAGGCGCCGAAAAGCTTCAATATACGTTTAGCCTGCGAGTTTATCGCGCTCATCGAACGCAAGAGGGGCGTTTTTTTGTCCAGCGCTTCGCCCGTATAGGAGCAGAACGCGGTGGGGATGCACAGCGTACCGTCCTTGATAAACGCATAAGAGGTGGGATCCCAGCTGGTGTATCCGCGCGCTTCGAATGTGGAGCGCAGTCCGCCGGAGGGGAAACTGGAAGCGTCCGGTTCGCCCTTTATCAGTTCCTTGCCGGAAAATTCCATTATCACGCCGCCTTCGGGAGTAGGGGATATAAACGAATCGTGCTTTTCCGCCGTGATCCCGGTCATGGGCTGGAACCAATGCGTAAAGTGCGTCGCGCCCTTTTCTATCGCCCAGTCTTTCATCGCGTTCGCTACGACGTTAGCGACCTCGATGGGAAGGGGCTGGTTTTCGCTTATCGCTCTTTTGAGCTGCCGATACGTGGTTTTCGGAAGCCGTTCACGCATGACCACGTCATTGAATGCCATTGACCCAAAAATCTCCGAAACGTTCATTTTCTGTTCTCCTTGTTGATTTGTATAAAAAAGGCGCCTGAGGTCAACGACCCCGAGCGCCTTTGCTTATGGGCGTATTATAATAGATTGCCGAAACGATGTCAAACGATTCGACGAAGTTTTCGAAAGTTTTCAGATCCTGCCTCCGAAGTCGAAATTCGTGGTGATGTAGTCGACCCCCAAACGAACGAAATATCTGGCGACGCCGAGTCTGTTTATCGTCCACAGATTGACTTCGTGTCCGAGTTTGTGCGCCCGTCTGATGAGCGCGCCGGTGCAATAGGTGAACATCAAATCGACGTCGTAACCTTTTTTCAGATACGCTCTGCCGGACGTCGGATATTTTCCGAGCACCTGCGTTCTTATCCTCAGGTCAGGTCCCTCGTTCATTGCCCTAAGCCTCGCCAGATTGACAAAATGGAAACTGATGAAGATCGCGTTGTCGATCCCTACGATGCCGTCGACTATCGAGAGAAGTTCTCTGAGTTTTTCCTTGCCCGGTTTGCATTTTAGTTCGATAACGGGTACCTTGCCGCCCGCTTTGCAGATCTCCAGATATTTTTCCATCGAGCATATATAGCTCTCGCCCTCGATCTTCACCGAACCCAATTTATTGGGATTCATCGGCATCTTGAGCGCTTCTTCATACGTTATCTCGGATATAGAGACCGACTTATCGACGAAAGGGTTGTTGTCGTGGCAGCACACCCATTTACTGTCCTTTGTGAACCATACGTCGGTTTCGATCCCGTAGAAAAAGGGCGACTCGGCGGCGGCGCGGAAAGCTTTTTCGCTGTTTTGATAGTAAACGGAACTCAGTCCCCGATGTGCGATGAATCTGGTCATGTCTTTCTCCTAAAGTACCTATATAATATATCCTTTACAATTGAAATTGTCAATATTTTTATCGAAAAGAGGCGCGTCGTTCCTCAAAAAGGAAACGGATCGGGCGATTTTAGGGTATTGACATCGGATAAGTTCGGTTTTATCATAAAAACAGGGGATCCGAATTCGTATACGGGAGGACGTAGTATGGCTGCTTCCGACAGGAAAAACGGTATAGGTTTGAAAACATGGATACTCATATGGGGTCTCGGAGTTGCGGGACAGCTTTGCTGGAACATCGAAAATCAATGGTTCAACACATTTATTTACGCAAAGATCGCACGTGATCCTGCGATAATTTCATGGATGGTCGCGGTGAGCGCCGTCGCCACGACGTTTGCGACTTTCTTTTTCGGGACCATGGCGGACAGAAAGGGGACCAGAAAACCTTTCATTGCGTGGGGATACATAATGTGGGGCGTCTGTACCATAGCGTTCGGTTTGACTGAGTTCATACCGAAGGAACACCTTATGGTGGCGGCGGTGAGCGTGGTCATAGCGGACGCGGTCATGAGCTTTTTCGGCTCTATGGGCAACGACGCCGGATTCAACGCGTGGACGAACGATATGATGCGCGAAGGCAACCGCGGTCAAATAGGCGCGGCGCTTGCCACCCAGCCGGTCATCGGCACGATAGTCGGAACGCTTCTAGGCGGCGCGATAATCGGCACCGAGGAAAATTATATGCGCCTGTTCCTCATCATGGGCGGACTTATAATAGTCGTGGGTATCGTAGCGCTCCTTACGATGCGCGACGACCCGTCTTTGAGCCCCAACATAGAGGGGGGATTCTGGCGGCAGTTCGCCAGCGTTTTCAATTTCAAAAAATTCTTCAGTCAAAAAGAGCTCATCACGGTCAATGTGTGCGTGGCGGTGTTTTTCATCGGTTTCAACGTCTACTTTGCGCATATGGGAAATTATATGCTGCACTATCTCGGATTCAACGAGAGCGATATGGGACTCATCCAGGGAGTAGGTTTGATCCTGGCGATGCTCATGGTGATCCCCGCCGTTATCCTCATCAACCGCAAAAAAACGCCGGTCGTATGCCTGGCGGCGATAATAGTGGCGATAGCGGGGCTTTTGTGGATATACTTCATGGTTTCTCCAGATACGGTCGATCCGTCGACTGCGTTCGCCGCAAAAAACATTCCGCTTATCGTCGGAGTATTTTTGGTAGGCACGGGCTATGTCGTGATACTTCAGACTACGACCGTATGGGCGAAAGCTTTGTATCCCGCCGACAGTAAAGGACAGTTCGAAGGCGTGCGCATATTGTTTTTCGTTCTGATCCCGATGGTCATCGGATCCCTGATCGCGACTCCCGTGATACGCTCCAGCGGTCTGCAGATACAGGGCGAAGCGGGAATGGAATATATCCCCAACGAGAATATCTTCCTTGTCGGCGCGATTATATCCGTATTCGCGATAGTTCCTCTGATATTCGCCTGGAGATATTATTTTGTGGCGGCGAAGGCGCTACAAAATAAGTGAAATAATTCCGCAAGCGGAATTGTGAAATAACGCGCCCGGATGGTACAAAAACAAGCCGTAACGGGCGCGTTGTGAAATAAATCGACACTATGATTTTTTTAATGAATATCATCTTTTCGAAGTGTCGATTTGTGAAATAAAATTCGAGCCACACTTTTATATCCTCGCACAAGCAAAAGATATACACTCCCCCGTTCAAGCAAAAAGTTTCGAATTTTGTTGCGGTCATTAGATTGAAAAGCAATATACTGACTATGAAATTTGATTCCCGTATCTTTTCGGTCCTTTTCCGCAAACACAAAGGCGACATACATCGTATGCCGCCTTTGTGTTTGCGAAAAATCCCCCGAAAATCTACGGTTAAAGACGTGGTATAGGCTTTAGATTTTAAGATGTTTGACATCGCGTTGCTTTAGCCATGAACAGCAGTCCGCTTTTATTAGCGTGTTCCCCTACATAGGTGTTTAGCGCCGATTTACTTTAGACATGAACAGCAGTTTACTTATATTAGTGTTTTCTTAGAATGAGGTGTTCGGCGGCAGATTGTCATAGCCATGAAAAGCGGTTCGCTTTTATTAGTGTTTTTCCTTAAAGGAGTGTTTGGCACCGATTTGCAGACTATTTTGCGTTGTATCGCACGAAACGCGGGCGGCGCTATAGCGGGACTATGCGCCGTCCGCGCCCCGTTTTGGGCTCCAAAACGGGGTGATATTAAAGGCTTTAAGTAATTTCGTGCGATACGGCGGAAAAGAGGCGCAAAGCGGTGGGGTAAATTGATTCCTTTGCCGAATCAGGTCTCACCTTATGAAAAAAGGCACATTCGAACGAATGCACCCTTTTTCATTACTCGGCTTATTAGTTCCTTTCAAAGCAATTATTTACATCTTCTCGGCAAAGAAATCAATTTACCCTCCCCAAAGAGGTGTTGTCTTTAGACCTGGGTCGGAGAGCTTTGACCGGATTAGGCGAATCCTCGTATCTGTAATCGGAGCCGAATTTTTCTATGGTGCGGTTTATGACGTTATGCGACGCGACCATATCGGGTTTCAGGTTGACGACGGCTTGATATTTATAAAAGTCCGATTTTTCGTCCAGATGTTTGACGTCTACATACCCGTCCTGTTCTGCGGTGAGCTCGACGGTCCTTTCCAGCACGTCGCGGATGAAATCTTTGTTTGAGCCGAACTTCAATAGTTCCGGAAAATCGCGCTCTTTCAATACCGCTTCGGGCGCTTTATTTTCGTACTTCATCATGCAATCGCACGCCACTTTCAGATGCGCTGCCTCCATTTCGAAGTGCTCCTCGTATATTTTACGGATATACGGATCGGGTTCGTCGCGGGACACCGAATAATACAGGTACGCTTCGGCGTATTCGTGCAGTACCCAGCTTTCGAGCCACGTCGGGGTCGGGTCCTGCAAACTTTCGTATTGCGTGACGTGTTCCTCTTCGACCATCGCTATTTCAGCATACAGGCGTCTGCCGTGTTCGTTCGGATAAAACGCGCCGACGTTCATATAGTAGTTCATCGTCTGCTGTTCCGCGGCGGTGATTATGGCGCCGACGAGAGTCGAAAACGGCGATGCGGAGCGCATATTCATCGCGGGCTTCACGTTGTCCGCGGCAAAGCGGTGTTCGGCTATGGTGGGACGCGCAGGCGTTATTTCGGTGAACCTGCCGACAAGCATATCCGCGTCGATATCGTAATCGGTTTTTAGGAGATTAGCGAACCTGTATAGGTGGTCGAAATCTTCCAAAAGCGCGAAGTTCAACGCTTTTATGTTGTTCTCGTCCGTTTCCCTGCGGGCAAGTATCGCGGTGAGGTCGATAGCGAGCTGTTCGTAGGAAATAGTAGTCTCCAGAATGTTTTCGTCCAAAGGCTTCAGCGACGAAATGCGCTTTTGCTGCTGCTGCTCCTGCGAACGCACTATCGCCAGCATCCGCTTCAATTCCATATTGTCGGTATGCCTTGCAAATTGGTGCAAAAACCATGTCGATTCGAATTCCGTGCCGTTCATCAATATCATTCGCACTTTGGTGTAGGGATCGACGCGTTTTTTGTCGTAGGGCCGGGACGCCAGCTCGTCCCAGTTCATGAAATAGTCTTTGACGGGTCTCGTTTTTACAGTCAATGGATCCATATTCGCCTCCGATATTTGATACCCCGATTATCGCCCGAACCGATCAAAATATAACAGGAGAATTATTAGTGAAGAGGGAATAGTGAAGAGTGAAGAAGTAAGGGGGGAGTGAAGAGTGAAAAAGTAAAATCGACAAGCCTTTGGGAAAGCTTGTCGATTTTTGGTCGAGGTGACGGGATTTGAACCCATGGCCTCTTGGTCCCGAACCAAGCGCGCTACCAAACTGCGCTACACCTCGCTCCAATCAATCTATCATATTTCAAGGTGAAATGTCAACATTTTTTATCGCGAATTCGCTGTCATTTCGTCGCCGACGGTATCTCTCCGACAAGGCGCATTCCGAGACATCGACTTTAGGGAGCGCCCGGGACGAAAATTCGGCGTCGCGCTTGACTTTCGGGCGTTAAAGTTTTAATATATTTAATATCTTGTACATAATCGAGGGAGCGCCTATGAGTACAGCTGCCGTAAGCGCGGACAAGACGACCGCGCTCGATAATCTTCTGGACAGGAAATACCTGGGGAAAAAGGATTATATATGGTTCTCGCTGACGACTTTTGCGTGCAGCGCGATAACGGGGCTTGCTCAGGGATACCTTCTGTTTTTCTACACATCCATAATGAATATAAATCTGACCGCCGTCGGAACGATGTTCCTTATCGCAAAGATATGGGACGGCGTAAACGATCCGATAATGGGGGTCATAGTCGATAAAACGCGGACGAAAATGGGCAAAATGCGCCCGTATCTGTTGTTTGCGAGCGTGCCTTACGCGATATGTACGATAATAATGTTCATTAACTTCAGGGGTATGTCCGAGGGCGGCAAGATAGCGTTCATGTACATATCGTATATATTGTTCTCGACGATAGGCACCGCCGTCGAAGTGCCGCTTCAGGGGCTTCCCGCCGTCGTTTCGCCGAACATCGACGAGAGAACGAAAATAATATCCATCAGCAGGATATTGGGTTCGATAGGCGAACAGTCCGCGCTGGTACTGATATCTCTCGGGCTCATCGTCACCAACGACAACTACGAAGCAACCTATACCGGCACTGCCGTCATCATAGGCGTTATCGCCCCGATATTCATGGTGATAAGCGCGCTCGTTTTAAGGGAAAGGATAGAGCCTACGAACGAGATACCCAAGTGGTCCGAAGGCTTCAAATATCTGTTCAAAAACAAACCGTTTTTGGCGCTGATCTCGGCAAATCTTCTGACATTTTTCCGCAATCTCGTGTCGGCGGCGATCATGTACGTCGTCTGTTATATATACGGAAACGGTTCGCTCCAGATAGCGTTCGCGCTTCCCGGGGCGATCGCCTCGATGATAGGGATGCTGTTCGCGCCCAAATTAAAACGACATTTCAACGCGAAACAGCTGTTCATCATCGCGACGATATGGCATTCGGTATGCCTCGCGATAGTGTATTTCGTCGGCATGACCGTGCCGTGGTACGTCATAGCGATATTGATGTTTTTCACGATGCTCCCCGTAGGCGTTCTGAACGTCGTTCCGCACCTCATGGCGGCGGATACGATAGACTATTGGGAACACAAGACGGGTCAGCGCCAGGAGGGGATCACTTTCTCCCTTATGGGTTTGAGAAGCAAGGTTTCAAGCGGCCTGAAGGACTATTTCCTGACATTCCTTTTGGGATACTTCCTGTTCAGCCAACCGCTCGGATTCGTGGACGGGCACGAGCCGGTGCAGTCCGAGTACACAAAGGGCGGACTTTTCGCTATCTACACGATAATACCCGCCGTACTGAATCTTGTCAGTATCGTGCCGATGCTGTTCTATAATCTGACAGGGGAAAGGCTGCATACCATCCAGGCGGAACTCGCGGAGCGGCACGAGGAGCAAAGACTCAGAGAGGAAGCGGAGGCCGCCGCCGCGGAAAGGGTGCTCGGCGAAGAAGCCGCCGCAGACCTCGAGGCGGTTGGCGTAGACGCGGGGGATATATGGTCGGACGAGCCCCAAGCGGACGTCATGACGGTGGCGGGAGGTGAAAGCGATGAAAAAGCTTAAAGCGACCGCTCTTGTAGTCATACTCGTCATATTGACAGCGATCCTGATGTCCTGCAATATCGCCGACGACGAAGTCACCGGTGTACTTTCGGAGGCGATATCCGCCGCAGAGTCGGCGGGATATTCCGCCGCGTTTTCCTTCACGCATTCGGTATTGGAGCTGTACCCGGGAAAGCAATATCAAAAATACCACGAAGAGGCATATTCCACGGACCGAAGCCTGTATCTGTACTCGGACGACCCCGAGGAGAACAGAGCGCTCGGCGCCGCCAGGACCAATTGGGACGACGAGGATTCCACGGAGTGGCTCGCGACCGTTTATAACTATAATATAAATTGTACGGGCGGCGAATACTCGGGCACGGCGACGGTGACGCGCCCTGCCGAAAGAAACTCCATGGGCGAGGAGCTAGGGGAGCCGGTGACTGAAGACTATTCCGATATCGGCTATTTAAGGTATCTCTACAACAGAGTCCTGGATGCCGGATCCGCGGAATTGAATATAACATATCAAGGCGTCATACGCCCCGGGAAGCGCATCATCAGGGTAAATATCGAATCGATATTGCTTTTAGACGGCACTAACGCCGAAATGAACGCGGACGGTTCGTGGGTTTCGGCGGACGGCACTGTCGTCAAAGACGAGGGCGCGGAGGACTATAACTGGACGGCGGGCGCGGGCATCGACAAGGTGGTCATCGAGCGCGTCGATTTCACGATACGGGACGGCAAGGTAACGGGTATAGAGGTTTATAACGAACACATATCCTACCGCGACGCCGACCAAAGGGATTATCTTCGCGGCGGGCGTATCTACACCACGCAAAAAGCGATGATAACGGAGACCGAACAAGCGGTAATATCACTCACCTAAAGGAGATAAAAATATGAAAGACTTTTCCGGAATGTATGCGGCGCTTCTGACCGCATTCGACAAGGACGGGAACATCAACTACGAAGCCACCGGTATGTTGGCGGAAAGGAACATCGAAAAGGGACTGACCGGCATGTATGTCGCGGGCTCCAGCGGCGAAGCGATGCTTATGTCGGAGGAGGAAAGGATATCCCTTTTGGAATACGTCGCGCGTATCGCGGGCGGCAAAGTCACGCTCATAGCGCACGTCGGATCTTCTTCCACCGATTCCGCCGTCAGAATGGCGAAAAAAGCCGCCGACCTCGGCTACGACGCCGTCAGCGCCGTCGCGCCGTATTATTACTCGTTTTCGGGCGAGGCTATCCGCGGCTATTATACCGACATCATGAACGCCACGTCGCTTCCGATGCTTATCTATAACTTCCCCGCTTCGGGCGGATTCGACGGTATGCTTTCGCTCGTGTCCGAGATGATAGACGACCCGCGCCTCATGGGCGTCAAACATACGTCCGTCAACCTGTTCGAGCTGGAACGCTTCAAACACTTGAAACGTCCGCTTACCGTCTTCAACGGATTCGACGAAATGCTGATAGGCGGGCTCTCCATGGGCGCCGACGGCGGTATAGGAAGCACATATAACTTCATGCAGGATGAGATCCTCGCCGTCTACCGCGCGTTCAAAGAGGGCGACCTCAAAAAGGCGATGGAAGCGCAGACCAAAGTCAACCGCATAATCGAGGCAATGCTGCCGTACGGCGTATTCGCCATGGAAAAGGCGATACTTACCGAGATGGGCATTCCCATGGGCGGGTGCAGAAAGCCTTTCCTGCCCCTTTCCCCCGAAGGACAAGCCTGTGCCGTTCGTATTGCGGAGGAATTGATTTCTTTGCCGAAAAAGATGTAAATTAAGAGTTTGAAAGGAACTAATAAGCAAAGTAATGAAAAAGGGTTCATTCGTTTGAATGAACTTTTTTTCATAAGGTGAGACCTGATTCGGCAAAGGAATCAATTCCTCCACCGCTTTACCGCATCTTTCGGGCTCTTTTGCGTGAAATCTCCGACCCCTGTTTGGAGACCAAACAGGGGCGGCTCGGTCGAGTATGCTATACACTTCTCTCGCCGTTTCCCGCAAAATAGCTCCGAAATCTACGGCAAATCGGTGCCAAACACCTGTGTAAGAGAAAACACTTATACAGGCGGACTGCTGTTCATGGCGCCAAAATACATATTAGACTTGTTCTCATCGGTCCAAAATACACAGTGAACTGTATTCTCCTTTAAGGGAAAACACTGATAAAAGCGGTCTGCTGTTCATGGCGACAAAATACATATTCGACTTGTTCTCATCGGTATTGACTTCCTAATATGCTTTTATTTAATTGGGGCGCGGACGGCGCATAGTCCCGCTATAGCGCCGCCCGCGTTTCGTGCGATACGACAAAAAATAGTCTGCAAATCGGTGCTAAGTACGCTCAACATGGCG
Source organism: uncultured Clostridia bacterium (assembly GCA_944331875.1). Lineage (GTDB taxonomy): Bacteria > Bacillota > Clostridia > Christensenellales > DTU072 > Stercoripulliclostridium_A. Next base: position 49,625 of record CALVJA010000008.1, read on the forward strand.
ACAAGATACACAGTGAACCAAATACTCCATTCAAAGAAAACACTAATAAAAGCGGACTGCTGTTCATGGCGACAAAATACACAGTGAACTGTATTATCCTTTAAGGGAAGACATGTGAAAAGACAAAAGCCATTACCATGATTACAGCCGCAGATATTTACATTTTGCGCGGATCGATATATAATTTTCTTACGGTCGATATTATGCGGCTTGTCGGAGGTCAAAATGATAATTTATTTTTCGGGTACGGGTAATTCCGAGTCGGTTGCCCGCGGGCTGTTGAAAGAGGGTGAACGGATAGCGGACTGGACCGAGGAAATATCCGTTGCCGCGGATGAAAGAGTAGGGTTTGTTTTTCCCGTGTATTGCGGCGACGTCCCGAAAGGGTTGATAGAAAAAATACGCGCCGTTCGTATAGACGCGGAGTACGTTTTCGCGGTAGCGACTGCGGGCGGGAATGCCGGGCATTCGTTGAACAGCATATCCTATCTTATGAAAGAAAAAGGGATCGACCTTGATTACGGGACATGCCTCAAAATGCCTGATTCCTGCATATTGTTTCCCACTTCCGCAGCCGAGACCTCGCAGCTTTTGGACACCGAATCCGCCAGGGTAAACGAGGTCGCGGCAGAGCTCGACTCAAAAAAGATCGTGCGCTTCGCGCCCAAAAAGCCCTTCCCATTTCAAACGAAGGCAATGTGGTTTTTCTTCCGCAAAGTCGTTGGCAGGATATCCGAAAAATCCGTCGACGAGAAGTGCGTGATGTGCCTAAAATGCGTCGAAGGCTGCCCGGTGGACAATATCGAAGTCCGCGACGGCAAAATAGTTTTCAAAGGAAAATGCGAGGATTGCTACCGCTGCATACAATCATGCCCCGAGCGCGCGATCCGATTCGGAAGCCTTACCGTTACCGATAAAACACATTATATACATCCGTAAATTTTTGTGGCGGCTCAAGCCGATTTTCGGCTCCGTAGGGCGCGTCCTTTCCGCTACGTCGTCGAAAACCCCGCTTGCTAAGACCGCAAGAGTATTAGCTGCGGGGGTCTTCTTAGACGTAACGAAAATTCCACTGCCCTACGGAGCCGAAAATCGACTTTCACCGCCACGACGGCGCCGTCGGAAGCTTTTGGCTTGTGGCACTCAAATAGTTTCAACGAAGTATTTACTAATAAGTCGACACAACACTGATAAATTACCATAAAATCGCCGATGTGCCCCAATCTTACGCTTCCCGGCGCCTGTTTCGCCGAAAGAAATTCCTTGGTTACTTGGTCGAATTTCTTTCGGCGAGTCACCGCGCGAGCGCGGTGTAATTGAGCGGTATGATTTTATTTAGCTCATTAGGAAGTATAGTGTCGGTGAAGAAAAAATTTTGGCATAAGGCGGCAGTGGATTTTTTGTTGCGGGGAAGGAAAACGGCGACGTTAATACCCGTAGGGTCTTAACTAGACGTTTTCCAAACCCGCGGCGGAAAAGACGCGCCGCATTGTGTCAAAATTTTTGATGAGCCGACACATAAGGCGGAATTATTTCGCTAAATTTTACAAATGTAAAATTTTAGGTACTCCGTTTCCGGGAAGCCGACGAGGGCGGGGTGGTCGGGGGATTGCATGCGCTTTTCGACGATCTTTAAGTCTACGCCGGCTCCGTTTGCCGCTTCTCCGAGCGTTTTTTCGAACAGCACCGGGGTCATGTAGTGCGAGCATGACGCGGTGACCAGAGTGCCGCCCGGGCTCAGAAGTTTCAAAGCCGCCGCGTTGATGTCGCGGTAGCCGCGCACCGCTCCCGGGACTTCGGCGGCGCTTTTGCAAAAGGCGGGGGGATCGAGTATTATCATGTCGTATTTTTCGCCGCGCTTTTTCGCTTCCCTCAAATACTCGAACACGTCAGCTTCGACGGTCGAGATGTTGTTCAAGCCGTTCAGCGCGGCGTTTTCCCTAAGCGTCGCCAAGGCGTGCCCGGAGATGTCCACCGCTTTTACCTTGTCGGCGACCGTAGCGGCGTTCAACGAAAAGCCGCCCGTGTTGGAAAAGCAGTCCAAAACGCGTTTGCCCGCGGCATGGCGGCGAATGGCATAGCGGTTGAATTTTTGATCGAGGTAATATCCCGTTTTCTGTCCGCCCGGGATATCGACGGCTATTTTCAAGCCGTTTTCCTCTATCACCACTTTTTCGGGCATCTCGCCGTAAATTAGCCCGGTGAAGGGCGGGATACCTTCCTTTTTCAGAACGGGCGAATCACTCCTTTCGTATATCGCCGCGGGGGAGAATATCTTTTTCAGGCAATTTACTATCACGTCGCGCTTTAGGCGGAAGCCGAGCGACAATATCTCCACCGACAAAACGTCGCCGTATTTGTCGACAACGAGCGACGGCAAAAAATCGGAATCGGAAAAACATACGCGGTACGAGTTGTCGAACCCCATATCGCGCCTAAATGCGTTTGCGCGAGTAAGGCGTTCCATAAACAGCTCTTCGGTATCCCAAACGTCTTTATCCCGAATAAATATACGAACGAGTATCTTGGAGAGATGGTTTATGTATCCTCTTCCGACGAATCTTCCGTCGTGCGTTACGACGTCGGCAAGGGAGCCGTTCGTGCCTTCGCCGGTTATTTTCTCCGCCTCGTTCGCGTAGACCCAAGAATGCCCGCGCAGTATGCGGCGCTCTTCGCCGCGCTTCAATGTGACCGTGTATGCCATACCGAGATTATAGCGTTTTTTCGGAATATAGTCAATTATGCAGGGCAAAGCGGTGAAAACGCGGACGAAAATATGTAGGTTTACAATACTATATGACACAGTGATGAAGAAGGAGGCAGAAGGAAAACGCGAGGAAGACAAAGGCTGAAGGCAAACAGAAACCTCCCCCTAGGGGGAGGCGCGGGGTTAAAAAGGGTAGTGAGTTTTGCTCATTTATTGTATATTAATTGTGGAAACCTAAAGGAGCGCAACTCATTATAATTAGTATAACACAAGACCTGAAATTTAATTGTTTGCCATTACTGAGAGCTAATCGCCGTATCGGTAAAAACATAATACTGCCCGACTTCGCCGCTTGAAGTGCCGCCGTTGACGTGTATGCAGAAGGTCTGTGGCGGATACGAGCTTGCGGAATTGGGCTGCTGAGTCTGTACTAACGCGTAACCGTTCTGCGAAACTATCGTGCAGTTGTTGAATATCGGCTGAGTCGGACGCAGGAAATAAACCGCCACGGCAAATCCGGTGCCGGGAGAGTAATAGGCAGACGGTGCTGAGTATCGTCCCGTTGCGGTTATATTACAACCGTTGAATTCTATTTTTGTTTCCCATCCGGACATATAGACGGCTTGTTCGGCGGTAACGTTGCAGTTGTTAAACACGGCGGAAAGACCTATATTCGCGCTGTCGTGCATATAAATCGCATATGCTCCGCCTCCTGCGTAGAAAGTACAGTCGGTGGCTGTCAGTTCGCATTTTTTACCGCTGCCGCTCACGGGCTTCAAACCATAGACGGTAATATTTTCAAGCACGACCTTTACGGAATAATCACCGTGTCCCGACGTTGTGACGGCATAACCGCTACGTTCGCCGTTTGTCACTATTCCGCTTACGGTACCCGTCCGTTCGGAGGAGGTATCCGTGATTTTGAGATCGAAAGAGTTCTTGCCGGGAGATAATTGGACGGCTGCTTTAAGGTCAAATCCGTTGAGGTCGACGACAAGATTAACCTTGTTTTCTGATGAGTCGAAGATTAAGGTTTCGGAATTGTCTCCGATATTCGAGACAAGAGAAATGTCTGTTGCGAACTTAATATAAGATTTAAACAATCCGATATCCGACACAACGGCTTTTATCGAAGAATTGTCAGGAACTACGGGGTAATTGCCGTCAGACAACGTAAGCTCGTACGAGGAGCAGTCCAGTATGACGTCAGGTTGCAAAGTCAGCGACGCGTCGCCGAGATAGACGTTGCTTTCAAGTTCAATAAGACAATAATTGCCGTCAGCGGCGGCAGACAGAAGTGCTTGGGCAGAGGTGACCTGAACGGAGCTGCGCAGTATTTCGAAAGTGATCTCGACTATGCCGGAATAAGGAGCGAAAACCCCTGGATCCTGCACCGCAACGAGTATTCTCGCCGTGCCGGCATTTACGTTGGAACGATAATCGAAATACAGACGGTCGGTTGGGACTTCGGAGCCGTCGGACTTTTCGCTGACGTTCACGACAGGTGTTTTTGCCGAAGCGTCGTAATAGGTCTGAGTATATTCGGGAGTAAAGTCAAATTCGGTCAGATAGCGTCGTAACGATACGAAACCGTCACCTTCGACTGAAGTCGCGTCGTCGCGTGCGTTAAGATAGGCGTATCCGTTATTCTCGAAAGTTGCGCCGTTGTGCGAAACGAAATAGGAATTCTCCGAAGAACTCGTCGCGAAAATCCCGTTGTTTACGAAAGTTCCGTAGTTGTCGAATTCACTGCAGATAAGGCAGTTGTCGCCGTCTGAAGGCAAATCTTCCTGCATGGCAGACGCACCGTTAACGATCGTGCCGTAATTATTCACGGACAAGAACGTAGCGTAAGCACCGCCGGTATCCAGCGTGACGTTTTCGCGTACGGTAATCATTTTAACAGACGTTGTGGAATCGTTGTAATTTGTATCGAGCTGCACTTTTTCATAATTTACGTCTTTCAGTGCTCTCGAAAGAGAGGAGTAGTTAGATACCGTCGTCGTTCCTCTGTTGATGGTGTAATAACGGCTTGCGCTGCCGCGGTATGCGTTGGGAGTGTCTGAACGTACTGAAAGGCGCACCTCGATAACGCCCGGCTGAGTAAAATCTGTAGTCGTCTTTCCGTCACGGTAATAATACACATAACAATAACTCATAGACAACAAGCCGTGTGCAAAACGCAGCCCGGGTTTTTGTTCGGTGGCGTTGTAGTATGCCGTATCGTTTGCGAGGAAAAAAACTTCTTCGTCCGCAACGTCATATTTTACGGTCACATTGAGCAATCCGTCAATTTGGCAATAGCTGTAAACGTTGCCGTTTACGTTGTCAAACTCACCGGCGACGAACGGTGTCTCCGATTTGTAATATACGTTGCCCGTGTTGATTATAGTCCCGTTATTCACAAGCGAAGACACGGAAATACCGGGGGAAAGACCGGAATTGTTCGTAAACTTCACAAAACCGTTATTTACAAACTGTCCTTCGACAACAAGCGCTCCGTCTACGAACATACTACCGTTTATTTCAATGTCGTTCGCTACGAGTTTTGCCGATGACGACGATACGGTGCCATTTACGATAACTGAGCCCTGAGAGCGCAGAGATCCGCTGTATAACGTCAAAGCGTATCCCTCGGGAATTGTCAAAGTTTCACCTTCGGGAACGGATATATTGCCATCAATATATATCTCTGCGTAATCCGGATCGCCAAGAGCGGCGCGCAGAGCTTCAAGGTCTTGAACCGTTGCCTTGCCGGGCACTATTTCGTAAGGGACGGAAATGCTGCCGTAAAAGTTTGCGTCGCCCGGAGCCGCAGTCAAAGTGAGGTAGGCGATGCCGATAGAGTCATTGGACGAAAAGATGGGCGAAAAGTCGTTGACGTCACGAGTGTACCCGTCGGGACGTCTGATAGTTACTTTGCCGGGAGTATAACCGGTGACGCCCTTTTGATACTCAATGCGTTCGTTCTGCAATTCTACGGTCGCATCCGAGAGAGGAACCCTGATCACCACGTTGCCGGGATAACCGTGTTGCGCATCGTTGCAGTACAGCGTGCCTCTGTTGGAAAAAGTTCCCGTACCTGTGGCAGGAGAAGAGGTGTAGAATTCCGCATTGCCCGATATATTAATTTCTCCGTTGTTGGTTATAGAGCCGGAATTGACGAGAGTTGCTCCCGAGAGCAACTGCAGTTTGCCGTTAATATCCAAAGTTCCTTTGAAGTCTATCGCCGAGCCTATGCCTATATTCAAGATTTTTCCTTCCGGGACGTTAAGCGCGATCTCTTGGCCGATGGACATCACACCGTTAAGCGTAACGGTGGAGTAATTGTCGTCCGCAAGGAATGTCGCGGCGTCTTGGGCGACGTATACGTCCGCAGTGGCGGGAAGTATCGTGAAAGGAATCCTGACGCTGCCGTACAAACTCGCATTGCTTTCTTTTGCCGTTATTACGATATACGCAGTGCCGGCGTTTACGTTGTCTGAATATTCTATGTCGAAGCCGCTGAGCTCCTGCGCTCTGCCGTTCAGACGAATATCAATGGCTTCGCTTCCCAGCTCTATCGGCGAGCCGGTATAAACTGGACTGACGTAATGCAGAGAAACCGCGTCGGAAGTGAGAAGCACCTTGCCGTTTTGTTCTGTCGGCACATGCGTGGGAGCGCACGCGACGAGATACGCCGCGAATATTGCAGTCAGAATTATATACAAAAAGATTTTTCCGATTTTTTTCATGACCCACCTCTGTTTTCCGCACAATGCGCTCTGTATTATTATTTTATCATTTCATCTCAATTAAATCAATACCGTGTAAATAATGTATGCGTAAGCCGACATGTAGGTTTACAATACATTTATGACACAGTGGAGAGGAAGGAGACAGAAGGAAAACGCGGACGAAAATAAATATTGATTTTGCCTCGCGCGCGTGATAGAATAAACTTGAATATAGACGTTTGTCGGGAGGGGTATATGCGTTTCAGAGTTATCGCAGCGTTATTGATTTTGGTGCTGTCCGTCGCCGTGATAGGCGGAGGGATCGTCTACGGCGAGGGACTGGCGGACAACAGCGAGGAAACGATCATAAGCTTTTGGGGCGACTCGATAGCGGAGGGCGTTTTGGGCGCGTCGCCGATAAACGAGAGAGAAACCAATTGCTACTATGCCATAGTGGGCAGGACGAACGGATTCACATATTATAACCGTGCCGTGTCGGGGCATAAGACCGCTAACATGCTGGAATTCATACAGCGGCCCGACGAGGGCGCCGAGATGAACGATACCGTTTTGCGCACATCGGACATCATCCATATATCTATACTCGGAAACGACCTTTTACAGAATAACCTCAGCGGGCTCGTGATCGATTACGCCGCGGGGGAGAGGGGAAGGCTGGACGAGCTACTGGACATCGCGCGGGAAAACTTCGCGGATATCATAGAGTACATCCGTTCGGTGAACCCGGAAGCGGTCATCCTGATGAGCACGGTATACAACCCGATGTATATCGGGAGCAGCATACTTTCCGACGGAGCGATAGAGTACCTAAGGGAAGTCATGGGCATGAGCGACGACGACATGCGCGCATTGACGGACAGCCTTTTGCTGGAGCTTAACGGAATAGTTTACGATTACCTTGAGGAAAACCCGGGAGCTTATCACATAACGGACGTCGCCGAGGCGTTCAACGATATCTATAAAGTCGACCGCGACAGAAACGCCGATCTGTTCTACAACGACGGCGTACACCCGTCGAATGAGGGACACGCGGTGATAGCGGGGGTCATCCAAAGGAAATTGGAGGAGCTGGGGCTCTCGAACGCGAACAAGGCTTTCAAAAATTATAAAAAACTGCGCGCGGAGGAAACGGACAGGCTTTACTCCGCAACGGGCAAGGCGTACGAGATCAAAAACGCTATCAAAAATTCCGATACGATAGAGGAAGTCACTGAAACGTATTTCGATCTGACCGACGGTCTGCAAGCCGATTACCTGAGACACAACGAACCCGATCCGCGCGACAGGCATTTGGACGAGGATACGCGCTTTGCCGTCACGGACGAGTGCGCCGTATGGGACATTCCGCTTATGACGTTTTTGGACGCGGAAAAAAGCCACATCACTTTGTATGCGGACGGGAGGATCGTTTTGGAAGCGTATATTGCCGAATGGGCGGCTACTGCCGCGAATCTTGCGCTTGCCGGCGGCGGGCTTGGGCTCGAAGACATCGATATACAAAGCATGATAGCGGATCCCTACGCTTCGGAGCTCTTCCCCGGTTTCGATCTGAAAGACCCGATGGGGATATTGGATATGCTGGACGGAACGCTGGGGCTCGGGCTCATCGGTATAGACCCCGAACACCCCGGTATCGCGGCGCTTATAGAGTCGCTCGAAACGACGGGACGGCTCCCCGCAAGTTTTTCGCTGCCGAACGATATAGGTATCCGCTACGAGGGGACGTACTATATCGAGGAATTGACAAGCTCCGTCACGGGTGAAACTTACACTGCGGTATATACGGGCCTTGCGGGAGAGGGCGGTCAGCCCTATATCATCGGCACCCTTACGGAAAACGAGGACGGCACGATGAGCGTAAAAGCGAAGATAGAATTTCTGAACTTCGTGGCGGCGGGCAGGACGGAGGCGTGACGGTGCCGCCCCTGAATAAATTCATCTGCCCGGTATGCGGCGGCGCGTTGGAGAAAAACGGGAACTCCCTCGTTTGCAAAAGCGGACATTTATTCGATATATCCGCAAAAGGCTATGTCAATCTCGTGACGGGCGGCGCGAGGCGCCTGTCCGGCGACGGGAAAGAGCTCATACGCGCGCGTGAAAGAGTGATGGCTGCCGGCTATTACCGCTCTTTGTATGCGCTGATCGGCGAAAATTTCGATTTCGAAAGCGGCGACGTCATTCTCGACGTCGGCACCGGCGACGGGTCGTTTGCGGGGAAATTGAAGGAACTTTTTCCGGCGGCGGATGTAATTGCAACGGATCTCGCAAAACACGCTATAGCCCATGCTGCGGCGAGATATCCCGGGGTAGCTTACGCGGTGGCGAACAGCGCGCGTTTACCGGTCGCCGATTCCACCCTGTCTGCGGTCACCGCCGTATTCACGTCGGTATTCCCCGCGGAGATAAGGCGCGTTTTGAAAAAAGGGGGGCTGTTTATCAAAGTAACTCCCGCCGCGAACCATCTTCTCGGACTCAAAAAGGCGTTGTACGACGTCGTCCGCACGAACGTCGAGGACGAAAGCGTACCGGAGGGATTCAAAAAGCGCAATACCATGTACGCGCGCGACGTATACACAGCGCGCGGAGAGGGAATAAAAGATCTTGTCGAGATGACCCCGTACTCCGTCAAGACCGCGCCCGCAAGGCTCATGGCGCTGTATCCGAAGGACGAGCTCGCGACTCAAACGGAGTTCAGGGTGGACGTGTACGAAAAGGATACGATATGAGTTTTTACGACAAAGTGTATGAAGTAGTCAAAAGGATACCCATGGGGAAAGTGGCGACCTACGGTCAGATAGCCGCGGTGCTCGGTTCGCCGCGCGCCTCCCGCGCGGTGGGATACGCGCTGCATTCCAATCCCGCTCCCGGGGTGATACCCTGTCACAGAGTGGTCAATCGTTTCGGCAGAACGGCTCCCGCGTTCGCGTTCGGCGGTGAGGACGTGCAGAAAAAACTGCTGGAAGCGGAAGGAGTCGAGGTCAGGGGCGATCATACGGTGGACCTCGATAAATACCTTGCGAGGGATCTCGGGTGACGAAGGAAACGGTATTTGTTTTCGGGCGCGAGGTGGAACTAAGACCCGGCCGCCCCGATATGAAATCCGCGAAGATCGCGCTCAGGTCCAGGAATGGGAAATATATTTTGACACACGGGAAATATGTATCCCGAAAAGCGATATATGAGTTCCTTAACTCGGAAAAAGTAAAAAATTTTATGGTGCGAAGCGAACGCGAAGAAGCGCTCCGAGCCGATAGTCGGGATAAGGACAAATTGAAGTTTTTGGGGAAAGTCTGTTGCGTCGCGCGCGTTTTCGGCGCGAGCCGCCTCGACATAGTTTTCGGGGAGCGCGAGGTAAAGTTATTTTTACCGTCGGAGGCTTTCGACGAAGAGCGGTACATAAAAGAGTTTTTAACGCGGGAGCTCGAACGCCTTGTCGAAAAGTATATCGATAAGTGGACGCGTCTGACGGGCATAGAGCGCCCCGCGCGCGTCAAAGTAACGGAAGTTAAATCGTATTGGGGAAAAATGTTTTTGAAAACGCGCGAGATGCGCGTGAGCCTCAGGCTTATTGAAAAGCGCGAGGAATGCATAGACTACCTGGTGCTTCATGAGCTCGCGCACCTGAGGTATCCCGATCACGGCGCCGCTTTCCACGCGTTTCTGGACAGGTTTTTGCCGGGGAACAGGGCGCTCGAAAGACTTCTGAAAAGTTAGACGCGAACCGTTGCGTTCGCGGCGCGGAAAGTATTATAATGTGCGCGAGGTATTATATGATAGTAGATTTCCACACGCATATTTTTCCCGATTCGCTTGCCCAAAGGGCGATGGAACAGCTCAAAAAAAATGCGCACGGCGAGTATTTTCCCGTGCACGATTTCACATACGAGGGGCTTATTTCTGCGATGGACGGGTTCGGTATCGACGTCTCCGTCGTAATGCCCGTGGCGACTAAACCCGGTCACAGCGTTAAAAACCTGGAATGGGGCGAGAGTATCCGCTCCGACAGGGTGGTGCCGTTTGCGGGGCTTTTCCCGAACGCGGAGGATTGGCGGGAAAACGTCCGCCGCGCCGCAAAGATGGGGTACAAAGGCATAAAGCTGCACCCCGAGTATCAGAATTTCGTTCTCGACGACGAAAAGATGTTTCCGCTGTACGAGTATGCGCTTTCCGAGGGGCTCATGATACTTTTCCACGCGGGATACGACCCTATAGGCAGCGAACCTTTCAAATCTGACCCGAAAAAATTCAAGCGCGTGCTCCGCGCCATGCGGGGCGGCACGATAATAGCGGCGCACCTCGGCGGTCAGCAGCAGTGGGTAGAAGTGGAAGAAGAGCTCGTCGGCGAAGACATTTACCTTGACACGTCTATGGGGACGGAGTGCTACGGCAGGGAGCGCTTTTTGAATATTCTGAAAGGGCACGGCGCGGACAGGATATTGTTTGCGACCGATTCGCCGTGGTCGGACGCGGGAAAGGAGATAAAAAATCTGAGATCATGGGGAATATCGGAGGGAGATCTGGACAAGATATTTTTCAAAAACGCCTGCGCGCTTTTGGGGATCCCCGAAAGAGGGCGCATTTGACATAGAAGTATGGAAAGAGGATTATTGACTCCGCTGAAGGAGCTTAGAAGACAGGTATTCGTCGAGATCGCGCGAATGGCGTTCGAAACCGACGCCGAGGATCTGAAAGACGCGGTCGAATCGATACCGTACAAAATAACGCCCGGCGACAGACCGAAGTACCGCGAAAGCATTTGGCGCGAACGCGCGATATGCTCCGAGCGCGTGCGCCTCGCGATGGGACTTTCGTTAAGGCCCGAGGACGCGCCCGTGCACCTCACAAGCGGCATGCGCGCAAGCGATATCGCCGATAAGTACTACGAACCGCCGCTGATGCAGGTCATACCTTCCGCATGCGCAGCCTGCGCCGAGAACAGATATAAGGTGACGGATAACTGCCGCGCCTGCGTGGCGCACCCGTGTACCGCCGTGTGCCCGAAGCAGTGCATCAGCGTCGCTACCGGCAGGGCGGTCATCGACGAGAACAGATGCATAAAGTGCGGCAAATGCAAAAGCGTCTGTCCGTACGACGCGATAGCGCATCTTACTCGTCCGTGCGCGGAAGCATGCGGAGTAAAAGCGATCGGCTCCGACGAGTTGGGAAGGGCGCGGATATTGGCGGATCGCTGCGTTTCGTGCGGAATGTGCATGGTCAACTGTCCGTTCGGCGCGATAGCCGATAAATCTCAGCTTTTCCAGCTGATACGCGCGCTGCGCCGCGGCGACAGCATAATTTGCGAGCTCGCCCCGGCATATGTGGGGCAGTTCGGCGCCGACGTCACCCCGGCGAAGCTGAAGGCGGCGCTCATAGAGCTCGGATTCGAAGAGGTATACGAAGTGGCACTGGGCGCGGACATGGGCGCGGCGCAGGAAGCGCACCACTACGCAGAGGAAGTGGCTGCAGGCAAGCAGCCCTATATGTTCACATCCTGCTGTCCGTCATGGGCGATGCTGATAAAGCATTATTTCCCCGAGACCGCCGACAAACTTTCCAACACTCTGACCCCGATGGTTGCGACCGCGAGGACGATAAAACAAAAACATCCGTCGAGCCGCGTGGTATTCATCGGGCCGTGTGCGGCGAAAAAACTGGAAGCCTCCCGCCGCACGGTAAGGTCCGACGTCGATTTCGTGCTGACGTTCGAGGAACTCTCCGCCGTGTTCGAAGCGCGCGGCATAGACCCCGCGAAGGTGGAGCCCGCGGAGGATTTCAACGACGCTACGGGCGCGGGCCGCGGCTATGCGGTGGCGGGCGGCGTCGCGGGCGCCATAGAAAAGTGCATCAAGGCATACTATCCCGATACTAAACTTTGCATAGAGCACGCCGAGGGGCTGGAAAGCTGTCGCAAGATGCTCTTGTTGGCAAAGGCGGGGCAGAAAAACGGATGCCTGATAGAGGGTATGGCATGCCCGGGAGGTTGCGTTGCGGGAGCGGGTACCAATATCCCGGTAGCACGCGCGGCGCAGACTGTCAAAAAGACCGTCGAAAGCTCCCGCGAAGAGGTGCCGCCGAAACAGCTGGAGGAGATAAGGCTGGACTGAAGCGCGAAGCGGATACGGATACGAAAAAACGGCGTACACCCTTACGCCGTTTTTTGTGCGGAAAAAGGGAAATTTCCCGTCGTCGCTATGCGAGCAGCGATGACGGAATGATCGCCGCGAGTATATACGGATACTTCGCGTCCTCGGAGAACTTGCCGTAAGACACCGCTATGATCTCGCCGTTATTTACGACGACGCCGGAATATCCGCAGTCCGACAGCCCGTCGTTTGTTTTGCCGAGCACGATCATCTTATCGCCGACGGGCGAGGATTTGTCGGCAGCGGGGTCAAGCGCGTATTCGACCAAAGTTTCGGGCTCGCCCACCCATGCGACCCAATAGCCGCCCGCGCATTTTTGAGCGCTCAGAGCGTTCGGCTTGACGGGAAGATACAGCCTGAACGAAACGAAGAGCTTTCCCGACATGGGATCGAACTCCGCTTTGTGCCTGTCGCCGGTGAGTGAGTACGGAAGCTCTTTCGGGGCGCTCCACGTCTTTCCCTCGTCCGATGAAACGGAAATGACGGAGTTCGCGGTCCTGGAGTTTGTGCGCCCGAAAAGCACCAGATGGTCATCCGAAGTGCGGAATATCTCTATTTCGCAGATATTCAGGGCGCTTTCCGTTTCGCGGTAGTCTGACAAAAATCGTCTAGGTCCGGACCAGTTGGGCGCGCCGTCCGTATCGAAGGTGAGGACGGAAACGTAATTATAAAAATCGTAGTCGTGGAATGTGCCCGCCCATGCGTCGATATATTCCCCGTTCGAGTCTTTCAGCCTGGTCAGCGAGCTCATCGCGACGATGACGTCATAAGGGAGAACGTTTCCGTCCTCATCAAAGTTCGGAAGCTCGTCCTCGGCGTACCCGTCATACAGCGCGCTCCCTTCCGCGGGCATACTCTTAGCCCACTCGGCGCCGTATTCGTTTTGAAATTCCGTAAAGGTATTGCCGCCGTCGGAAGAAAGCGAAAAGTTGAATCCGTTCGCGAAATATTCGTCGTCATCGCCCCACGACGGGCAGCCCGAAACGAGAAGTATTTTTTCGCTGCCGTCCTTAAAGTCCAGACGGTACAGGGTAGGGGTCTCCTGCGAGTCTGCAAACGACGCGGGAAGACCCGTTCGTCTTTCGCTCCAGGTCCTGCCGCCGTCCGTGGACGCGCGTAGGGCTATCTCGCCCTTGCCGTGCCCGAGCGGGTATGCCGCTATCAGTACTCCATCCCCGGTCATGACCAGATCGGGGTGACCGAGGTACGTATCCGTTTTATCCACGACGGTGAAATATTCTTCTCCCGGCGTGACGGAGGGGAGCCCGGTAAGTTCGAGGGCGTCTCGACGGGTGCCGAAATATATGCCCAGCAAAACTACGCCGGTGACTGCAATAACTGCGGCGACGGCAATAACGGAAATAACGATTTTTTTCCTTTTTGTCATATTCAGTCCAGTTCGTCCAGCGTCAGTTCGTAGCCTTTTATGAAATTCTCGAAAAAGTATTCCGCTTCGGGTATCCGCATGGCGTGGATGGCTTTTTCGGTCGCCTTTTTCGCTTTCAGGAACTCTTTGTTGCCGAACTTCAGTTCCTCAACGCATTTTATATATGCCGCAAGTTTGTCGGCGGCCTTCGTGAGCCGCGCGTTTATGTCGGCGGCGTCGGGCTTGATATACGGCGCGTAGACCGCGGAAAGATCATCGGGGAGCATCTCGAGAAGCTGTTCTTCCGCCATCCCCTCTATACTCTTGTATGCGGAGCGGATGTCCTCGTTATAGTATTTGATAGGGGTGGGAAGGTCTCCGGTTATGACCTCGGCGGCTTCGTGGAAAACCGCGAGCGCCGCGCATTTGTCGGGATCTGCTTTCCCGCCGTATACGACGTTGTTTATCGCCGCCAGCGCATGCGCTATCAACGCGACCTCGGCGGAATGAGACATTACGTTTTCTTTGACGGTGGAGTGCATCAGCGACCAGCGCTCGATGTACTTCATTCTGCTAAGATATGCGAAAAAATTGTACGCCATGTTACGACATTTTGACCAGTATCTTCAACAGGCAGTCCATCGCCTCGTCCGCGATATCCGCCGTCTGATTCAGGTGTCTGTATATTTCGCGATATTTGAATATCGTCCTGAAATCCGCCTCGTCGAAAAGTTTCGTCAGCGCCTTCACCGTCAGATCGCCCACCTTGTTTTCCATGGCTTTTACGTATATCGCCTCGTCGGAAGCTATTGCCTCGTGGTGCTCCATATTGGATACCGCGAGTATGATATGGTCCGCCATTTCCGCAAGCGCCGCGGTGATATCGGTCATCTCCGTGTCCGGAATGACTTTGAACAGGCGGATCTCGTCTACGGATGTTTTGGCGTAATCTAGGATCTCGTCCAGTTTCGAGGAAAGCTTGAACAGATCCTCCCTGTCGAAAGGGGTTATGAACGACTTGTTTATCTCGTCCACCAAAACGCGCCTGACCATATCGCCCTCGTCCTCCGTTTTTATCACGGTGTCCGCGACGCGCTCGTCGTGAGTTAGACAGTATTCGTGCAGAAGGTGCGTGCCTTTGGCAAGCATTTCCGCCTGCTTTGTGAGCAGATCGAAAAAGTTGTCTTCTTTTTTCTTTTTTCTGAAAAATTGCATAACGGTAGCTAAAACCTCCTTTTCAGATTCCCATTATAGCTTTTACTATAATATACATCAACGCGCTGCACCCGCCGGATATCGGCAGGGTCATACACCAGCCTAATATTATCTTTCCCGAAGTCGCCCAGTTGACCGCGCGCATCCTTTCCGCGGCTCCGACGCCCATGACGGAAGCGGTCATCACCTGCCCCATACCGAGCGATATCCCGAGCCCGGTGCCCACCAGACTCACCGCAGAGGTGGTGAGCTGCGCGACGACCGAGTGGATAGGTCCCACCTTGTAGATCTTTCTGCCCACGGTGTTGATGACCCTGAGCCCGCCGAAAAGCATACCCACGGTCATCGCTGCGGCAATGGCTATCACTATCCATACAGGCATATTGTCGGTCGAGTAGTTCGCGAGCCCAAGCGTGCCCAAAAGAAGCACAACGCCCAACGCCTTTTGGGAGTTGTTCGACGCGAACGCTCCGGACAGAACGATAAGGTTCAGCCTTTGCAAAACGACCAGTACTTTCGAAACCGATTTCGTGGCGTGTATGGCGATTTTCTTGATAAGGCGCATCAATATGTAACCCAGAATGAAACCTATGATCGGCGCGAGCAGCACCATCGCCACGACGTTCAACAGGACGTAATCCGTCCACAACACGGAATCCGCGCCGAACGCCGTCATCGCCGCTCCGATAAGGCCGCCGAGCAATGTATGGGAAATGGTGTTCGGTATTTTCAGAACGAATGCGATGAGCCCCCAGAGCATCGATCCGAACATCGCCGAGAAAATATAGGCGAAAGCCTGGCGGTCGCTGAGCCCCCCGAACGCCTCCGCCGCAACGAGCGACGTATTGATGTTCGCCGCCACGCTCAAAGCCTCCGCCGCGATGAGGAAGCTCAGTATCGGCACCAAAAATTTGGTGAGAGCGGCGATGACGATGGCGCTTTTCATGGGCATGGCTCTGGACACAATGGTAGTGGCGATGGCTGTAGAACCATCGTTGAACCCCATGTACAGAGTATATATCATTACCATTACGAAAATAACAATGGCGTAAGCGCCCATTCCGTACCTTCCGTTCGTTTATATTTGTTAGGATAAAATATTATACTATCAAAATCGGTTTTTGACAAGGTAAAATCCGTAAAAAAATACCGTATAACGCATTTTTGCATGCGGGCTCGCCGCGGCGGCGAAACGTTAAAATTCGGTATTGAAAGCGCGGTTTACATATGATAAAATATTTTTATCTTTCGGAGGAAGCGCACGTGGGTTTCATAAAGCGTAAGTTAAATGAGTTTTTTGCGTTCAAAAGCGACAGGGAGGTCCAGAACAAGGAGCTTGTCGACTATGCCATAGGGGTCGCCGGGCAGAATATGGCGTACAACATAGTCTCCAGCTGGTTTCTGTATTTTTGTACCGACGTAATTTTCATTGACGAACTTTTCATAGGTACGGTGTTGAGCGTCATGCGCATATGGGACGCGTTCAACGACCCGCTTGTCGGCACCATCGCAGACAGACACGTTTTCAAAAACGGCGAGAAACTGCGCCCGTTCCTCAGGATCACAGCGATCCCGGTAGGATTGTTGACGGCGCTGATGTTCGTCGATTGGGGGATGCCTGAATCTTGGACCGGCGTTTACATAACGATCGTCTATTTTCTGTGGGACTTTTTGTATTCTTTCCAGGATCTTTCGATGTGGGGCATGACTGCGATGATATCTACGCATTCGTCGGAGCGCGCGCGTGCCGCGCAGTTCGGGCGCATCGGCGCTATGGTGGGCGGCTGGCTTCCCGGGCTCATACCGCTCATGATAGATTATCTTCCCCGCTTCGGGATACCGGAACTTGCGATATTCACCACGGTTGGTATCGTCTTCGGACTTGGCGGCATGGCGCTTTCGATGTTTACCGCGAAAACAAAAGAGCGCGCGCCCGTATTCACGCCCGAGGGGAGCCTCATAGACTCGATAAAACTTATATTCCAAAACAAGATCGCGATGACGCTCGTCATCGCAAGCATTTTAAGTAATTGCACTCTTTCGCTGCAGGACGTGTACTTTTTCAAGTACATGGTCTCCGTCAACCTTTTCGGGTTGCAGATAGAGGGAATGACCGTCAAATTCGTTTACGGGATTCTGGTGGGACTTCCGGGATCGCTGATGATGTTCGTCGCCGCGTGGTTTGCCAGAAAAGTAGGGGGAATGAAGCGCGTATTGATACTCGGGACCTCGATGAATATCATCATGCGCGTGATATCGTTTTTCATCGGTTACGAGGGCTGGCGCATTCTGATAGTCATAGTACTGATGGCGCTGGCGGGCATACCGAACAACTTAAACGGTATCGCCACCACCACCATTTGGGGCGACAGCGTCGACTATATGGAATGGAAAACGGGACACAGAAACGAAGGCAGCGTGTTTGCGCTCCAGAACCTTGTCGCAAAAATAGGCACGGCGATAAGTACGTTCACCACGGCGCTTTCGCTGCACATCATGAACTTCGACGCTACGCGCTACGATCAGGATCTTCCGCAGGACGACCTGTTTTACACGCTTGCATGGCCGCTGTTCATATTGACTCCGGCATTGGGTTCCGTGTTCTACCTGATACCGATATTGATGATGAAATATTCCGAAAAACAGAAACTCGAGGTGGAACGCGAGTTGAAATTAAGGCGCGCCATGAATGCGGAAGCCGCAGCCACGGAATATGAAGCCAACATCCTTGATATTGATATATATTGATTTCTTTGCCGAAAAAGATGTAAATCAAGAGTTTGAAAGGAACTTATAAGCAAAGTAAGGAAAAAGGGTGCATTCGTCCGAATGTGCCTTTTTTCACAAGGTGGGATCTGATTCGGCAAAGAAATCAATATATATACCACCGCTTTACCGTGTCTTTCGGGCTCTTTTGTGTGAAATCTGCGACCCCTGTTTGGAGACCAAACAGGAGCGGCTCGGTCGAGTATGGTATACACTTCCCTCGCCGTTTCCCGCAAAATAGCCTCGAAATACACGGCAAATCGGTGCCAAACACCTATGTAAGGGAAAACACTAGTAAAAGCGGACTGCTGTACATGGCTGCGGCAAATCGGCGCTATACGCGCTCATCGTGGCGATAAGATACACATTGAACCAAACACCTGTGTAAGGGAAAACACTAGTACCGGCGAACTGCTGTTCATAGCTCTAAAGAAAAATCACAAAATCCTATATCATATCTACAGCCGTAGAGTTTCGGGTGATTTTTCGTGAAAAAATATCGGCATACGATGTATGCCGATATTTTTTCGCGAAAAAGGGGAGAGAAATATGGGTAAATGTCTTTTACACCGCACTCGCGCGGCGGCTTAAGCCGCCGCAAAACTTCTTTATCGCCAGGATACCGGCGACTATGCCGAAGGGAAGTATGACCGCGCCGATGGTGATGAGCGATACCCAAAGCTTTTGGAGCGAAAGGTACTCGGGATATGTTTCGTTTATGAATTCGTCCATATACGGCGGGGCGATCTCGTACGGGCGTTCAACGCCAAGTTCTTTGACGAGAGGGATAAATTCCTCGAAAGCCTCCGCCTTGTCACGGATATTAAAGCCCCCTTGAGTCATTCTCGCATACAGAACGTTCAGGCGCAGTTCCTTTATAAAATCCGTTCTTTGGGGATCCGCCGCAACCGCTTCTATAGCCGATTCGGTGAGTTTGTCATAGCGCGCGAGATTCGACGGAGACAAATAATCGAAGTAATGCCATGCGGGCTGATCGTACAGATCCAGATCGTTTGCGCGGGTCACCGACTCGTGCATTATATTCAGATATTCCGCTACGTGTCCTGCGGCTTCGCCGTAGGTGACCGCTATGTATTTCGCGAGCAGTTTTTCTATATCCGCGTCGATGTCCCAAAGCTGTTTGGAAAGTATATAGCTTCTGATATCCGATTGCTCGTTGGTGTGTTCGCGGCTGCCTTGATGAAAGACTCCGAAAACGTTATTTTCTTTATAAAACTCAAGATTCGTCTTTTGTACGGAATAATTGGGATAGGGCAGCAGCAGGTGATCGAAATTTATCACATAGTCCCATATAATGATGTTTTTCGCGACGGAGCTCCATTCCTCAACCATGCGTTTGCATTCGGCAGAGGCGGCGTTCAGTCCCGTTGCGGCGGGATACAGCTGCGAAGTGCCTATCGGCGCGATAACGATATTCACGTTGTCGGCGCACTCTATACCGACGGGGACGATGTTGTTGTAAAAATACGCGAGCGTACTGATGTATTTATCCGGGAAAGCGGCGGCGAGCCTGTTCACGATGTTCAGCATCGCGCCCATATGCGAGGAATATTTTTCGTACGACGCCGTGCACGAGGCGCACTCGCAGACATAATAGGAGTCGTTGATACTTATATCCCAGTACAGCGCCTCGGGGTGTTCCGCCATGAGCTCGCGCATTCTGTTTTCTATAATAGGATATATTTCGGGATTAGTAAGACACAGCGCCGTAGGGGTGCCTTCGTACTCGTATCTGCGCTCTCCGTCGATAAGCGCGAAATATTCGGGGTGCGACTCGAAATATATATCGGGATCGACATAGGTATATACGCTGTGGCACCAGGTTCCCCAATAGCGGTTTCCGGAATTGGTGCCGTCCCCGACTTCGACGATCTCGCCCGTTCCGTTGCTTTTCAGGCGTTTCGCCCAATCCGAATTGTGCGTTACCTCGTATTGATAAATGCGCCGCCATTGAAAATCGGGGTTGTCCGTAACGGCGGTTGCGTCCAGGTATACCACGGGAAGCGAAGGAATGTAACTGAAATCGTGCCTGACGAACATGCAGCCGAGTTTGTCTTCCAAAAAGCAATATATTCCGTTTGCGAGCCCGTCCGCATTCAGCGCGTCGATATATATGCTGCCGTCGGCGTCGAAAGAGAGTCTGTAGCCGTCGTTTTCCACACCTTCCGTGCCGCCGGTGCCGATATGAATGTATTTTTTGCCGCTTTCCGTCTCGGAAACTATCTCGAAAGCAGCCTCTGCAGCGGTTATCTCTCGCAGGGTATCGCGCAAAAATTCGACGTCCGCCGCGATTTCCGATCCATACTTTGCGATGTTTATGGAATATTCGCTCTCACCGTTCTCGGCAAGGAGGATGTCCTTTTCCCGCGCCATTTCCGCTATAAATCCCGCCTCGTCAAACGAATCGATATCGATATATATCGCCGCCGGCAGCGCTTCGGGATCCGTGCATGCCGTCACCGCCGCAACGCACAAAACGGATAAAGCCATGATCGTTAAAATATAAAATACTTTTTTCATTGTCGTTCCTATAAATCATTATAGCACGGAGAAATCATTTTCGGCAATCAACAATTTTGACCAATTAGAGCGGAGCGAATCGCCCATCAGAAACAATATTAATTTGATTTAATATCAATTGCAACGAACGGTTTAATTTTTTTTGCAATTCGGTATTGCCAAAACAGTTAGTGTGCAATATAATAGTCTTGCAAGGGTATATTAGCGCACCGAAAGCGGTAGCAAAACGGAAGTATGATCGGTTCGGACGGGGAGGCATATTATGTATGTGTTGAGAAAACTTTTGAAAGGATGCGCTGTGGTATTGCTGATATTGGTGCTTTTGATATCGGTGCTCGGCATATTGCTCCTTGCCGAAGTAAGTCCGGACATATATTCGGAAGAAAAACATCTGGAGCGTATAGCGAAGAGGGTACAGGATCGGTACATAGACGGAGACGCAAGATTGAATTTCCATTGGGACGAGGACGAGGTCGTAGCGGGAGTCGATGAAAATTTTCAAAGCAGTATAAAAGCAACGGGATTTAAGCTGTATCCTATGTATGATTGGAACGACAAGCTCTCCCATGTGCTTGTCGAGTTCGAGCCGTACGGCTATACATATTTACTCGTAAACGTAGGCGGCATCATTCCTTCGTTTTCCGTGCGCGGAGGTATGTATACATTTCCATCCAGGGGGGCGGACGTGTGGTCGTCGTGTCACTTTAATAAATACGGAGATGTCGTATTCGAAACTGATGACTTCGGAAATAATATCGTGTATGTGCGCAGCCCGTTTACGGTGCGCGGGGTAACGGATGAAAAAATGTATATGATAGATTACGACCGTTATGACGACGATATATCGGGATATTTTCCCGCCGTAAAACGGAACGGAAAATTCGTCAATCTGTATTCGCTGGACGAATTCGAAGTGGTAAACGGACAAGTGACGAGTAAACAGGCAATCAGCGATACAGCCCACTATATGCCGTTTTACCCGCAATTCGATCTGTAAGAAATGACCTTTAGCTGCGTATTTTCCCGCATAGATTTTCAATGAGGCGCATAAGAAAAAACTTTTATAAATTCGGAAAAATCGTTTGACAAAAATAGGAAAGGATGATTTAATAGTAATAGTTACTGATAGCGAAAGGAGAAACATGCGCAACACGCTTCAAAGGGAACTCGTATATGACATCGTCATGAACTCGTCGGATCATCCCAGCGCCGACGTGGTATACGAGCGTGCGCGCCGTATGATGCCAAGGATCAGCATGGGCACGGTGTACAGGAACCTGAAGCAGCTCGCCGAGGCGGGAAGGATACGCGAGATACGCATCTCCGACGACAGCAATCGCTACGACAAAACTTTGCACACACACGCGCATTTCCGTTGCAGGGTATGCGGCAGGGTGACAGATATCGAAACGGAGTGCGGCGCCGCAGTGCCCGCGAACGGATTTAGCGGAAAGCTGGAGAGTACGGACATATTGTTCGGCGGAGTGTGCGCCGACTGCGCGGCGAGGGAGGAAGCATGAACGTCTTGACGAAACTGACTTACGGACTATATCTTGTCTCCGTAAACCACAACGGGCGCGACAACGGCTGTATAATGAATACATGTATGCAGCAGACCTCGGATCCCGAGACCGTGTCGGTCACGCTGAACAAGGCGAATCTGACTACCGCGATGCTGGAAAAGACCGGGGTCGCCGCAGTGACGATATTGTCCGTCGAAACGCCGTTCGAGACATTCCGCGGCTTCGGAATGCGCTCCGGGCGCGATGCGGATAAGTTCGCGGGCGTGGAAACGGTACGGACGGAAAACGGCTGTTTGGTACTCAAAAACCACACGGCAGGGTACCTGAACATCGAAGTCGCGGAATCGTACGATTTCGGAACGCATATACAGTTTTTGTGCCGAGTGACCGGGGGCGAGGCGTATGACTCGGAGCCGGTAAGCTACGCGTACTACCACAAAAACATCAAGCCGAAGCCCGCGGCGACCACGGCGTCCGAGCAGTATGTATGCGCGATATGCGGCTATGTCCGCGAAGGGAAACCCGAGCCCGGTTACGTTTGCCCGATATGCAAACACGGCGCGGAAGTATTCGAAAAAATCACCGCCGAGGCGGTAAACAATAATACATCAAAAGGAGAAACAAAAATGGCAAAATTCGTATGCAGTGTATGCGGTTATGTTTACGAGGGAGACGCAGCTCCCGCTCAGTGCCCCGTTTGCAAAGCGCCCGCGGAGAAGTTTATCAAGCAGGAAGGCGAGATGAGCTGGGCAGCCGAGCACGTTGTAGGAGT
The DNA here is from genome assembly GCA_944331875.1 of uncultured Clostridia bacterium. GTDB lineage: Bacteria > Bacillota > Clostridia > Christensenellales > DTU072 > Stercoripulliclostridium_A. The sequence continues at coordinate 72,395 of CALVJA010000008.1, forward strand.
CGCGAGTGGCGTTTCCGAGGACATCATCAAGGACCTCAGAATGAACTTCGAAGGCGAATGCACCGAAGTAGGCATGTATCTTGCTATGGCGAGAGTGGCGCACCGCGAGGGTTATCCCGAAGTAGGTCTTTACTATGAGAAGGCGGCTTGGGAAGAGGCGGAGCACGCTTCCAAATTCGCGGAGCTTCTCGGCGAAGTCATCTCCGATTCCACCAAAAAGAACCTCGAGATGCGCATAGAGGCAGAAAACGGCGCGACCGCAGGAAAAACGGATCTCGCGAAGCGCGCGAAGGCGGCGAACCTTGACGCTATCCACGACACCGTCCACGAGATGGCGCGCGACGAGGCTCGTCACGGCAAAGCGTTCCAGGGCCTGTACAACCGTTACTTCAAGAAATAATCCAATCGGTCACAACCAATTCCGTATAAGGAAAGGCGCTGCAGATGCGGCGCCTTTTTCATTCCGTAAAGACGTAGTTGATTTATGCCTTGCGCGCGTCTTCCAGGACGAGTTTCCCCGCAGGGTAGGGAACGGACGCCGAGTCCAAAGCCTCTTTTATCGCTTCGTTCAGGTCGAACTGCACTTCCGAGTAATCGTCCGTTTTGACCCACACCCTCAAAAGCATTATCAGGGCGTTTTCCGTCTGCCTGGCGATGCGGCATATGGGCGCTTCGCGCTCGATTATCTTCCCGTGCGCCGCGGCGACCGACAGCATCGCCGCCTGCGCCGCCCTGAAATCGGCGTTCAGCGCTATAGCGACTTCGATGTCCATGCGCCTTTCGCCGAGCGTGGTGTAGTTTATTATGTGTTCCGACGCGAGGTCGCCGTTCGGTATGACGACTTCCTTGTTGTCCGATGTTATCAAAGTGGTGTTGAAAATGTTTATCGAGTCCACGCTGCCTTCAACGTCGGGAGTTTCGATATAATCGCCCTTTTTGAAGGGTTTATTGAATATGATGATGACTCCGGCTGCGAAATTGGAGAGGGAATCTTTCAGCGCCAGTCCCACCGCCACGCCGCAGGTACCGAGCACCGTGATAAGGGAGGCGGTATTTATCCCCATCGTTGCGAGCGCGCTGATCAGAATGGCTATTTTCAGCACGATATCGATGAGCGATATCAAAAAGTGCGCCACGGCCTCGTCGCGTTTGGCGCGCATGAAGATCCTTTTCAGAACGACCTTTATCAACTTGACGGCGATGAGCCCGACGATGATGATGAGTATGCCCAAAAGAATTTTTGCGCCCGCATTCGTAAAAAATTCGACAACGGTCTGAAGGAAATGTTCCATTGTTTTCTCCTATGTGTTTATTATCGAATATTCTAACACTATTAATCTAAAAACTCAACCGAGACGAGCGTTTACATATCGGGATATATTTGATATAATTATCCCATGAAGATATACGGCGATTATCATACGCACACATATTTTTCGGACGGGCACGGCAGTATCGAAGAAAACCTCGCCGCGGCGCGCGAAAGGGGGCTCGACGCGGTGGCGATATCCGACCACGGCTTCAACAACCCCGCGCGTTTTTCGCTGACCCGCGAAAAGGCGGATAAGCAGCGCGAGATACTCGATGTCGAGAGGGAAAAGTACCCCGATCTAAAGGTGTACCACGCTATAGAGGCGGATATCATAAGCCTTGACGGCGACATAGATATGCGCTCCGACGACTATGCCGGGTTCGATTATGTGCTTGCGGGCTTCCACCGTTTCGCGCGACCCGTGTCCGGGAAAGATTTTCGGAAATTATATCTTCCCGCATATTTTTCGGCGGTGATAAAACCGTCCCGCGACGTCGTCGCTCGCAATACGCGCGCGTTTTGCGAGATGATCCGCCGCTTTCCCGTAGCGATACTCGCGCACATAAACGATATGGTGATAACGGACGTAAGGGAAGTCGCGAAGTGCGCCGCAGACTACGGTACATATCTAGAGATAAACATGAAGCATATCAAGATAATGACTCGGGCGCTTGACGGCATATTGGCGACCGATGTCGGGCTCATCGCGAATACCGACGCGCATATCCCGGGGAAAGTGGGCGATTTTTCGGCGCTCGCGGGCTTAGTTTCCGCCTGTCCCGAGATCGCGGGGCGCATCGCAAACGCCGCGCCCGGCGAAATAAATTTCAGAAAATTCAGATAATAACGGGGTGAACAAAACCTCGTCTTCCCGCAATAAGCTCGCCGTGACTCCGGTGGGAAAATTGTTATTTACGATGTCGCTTCCCGCGACCGTCGCAATGGCGGCGCAGGCGGTGACTTCTCTTGTCGGCGGCGCTTTCGTGTCGGGGGACGGCGCCTTCAAAGCGCTCGCGGTCGCGTATCCGCTCGAAGCGCTGATGACGGCGTTTGCGATAGGACTTTCGATAGGCGCGGGCTCCGCGGCGGCAAGGAGGCTCGGGAGCGGCTCCGGCGCGGACGGCGTGGCGCGTTCGGCAACGCTTGCGGCGATCGTATTAAGCGTTGTATTGACGGTGGCGGGGATAGGGCTGAACGGATCGTTCGTGAAAGCTTTTTCGCTTACGGCGCGGGAGGCGGACGAGGCGCGCATTTATCTTACGATAGTATCGGCATGCATAACGCTTACGGTGTTCCATACGCTATATAACAGGCTGTCGATATCGGTGGGCTCCACTTTTTTGCCGATGCTCGCCGCCATTTTCGGCGGCGCGGTGACGATAATTTTGGATCTTATATTGGTCAAAGGAAAACTCGGCATCCCGCCCATGTCGATGACGGGGCTCGCGATAGCGAACGTCACGGGTCAGGCGGTAACGCTCGCCGGCGCACTCATTGCCGTCAAAAAAGCGCCGATAGACCCGTTTATAAAGCGCGGATTCCGCCCCAAAAAAGAGGAGTTCAAAGATATTTTCCGCGTCGGTATCCCGTCCGTCATCCAAAACGGGATAAGTTCCATGTTCCTGACCGCGATGAACGCGATCTTGGCGGGCGGCTTAGGGGTGACGTTGTACGGCGCGTATTACAAGGTGCAATCGCTTGCGTATATGCCGTCGTTCGGCTTAAACCAGGGCTCGATGCCCGTCATGGGCTCGGCATACGGCGCGGGCGACAAAGCGCGCTTCGACAAAACCTTCAAATGCACTCTTTTCGCGGCGTTTGCCATAACCCTTACGGTGTTCCTTGCGGCTCAGATCTTCCCCGCCGAAATATTGAAGCTTTTCGATATTTCCGACGCGGACGCAGAAGAGGGCGTCATCGCGTTCAGGATACTCTCGGCGTCCTTTATCCCCGCCTCGTTTTCTCTGGTGTTCGCGGCGGTATTCACCTCCACCGGGCACGGCGCGAAAGCGATGGCGTTGAACGTCCTGCGAGGCGCGGCGCTAGGGCTACCGATGGCGTATCTAATGAACAAATATTACACCCTCACCGCCGTATGGATATCCCTCGCCGCCGCGGAATACGCCGCCCTGATCGTCTTTATCCCCATCCTTATCGGCACATATAAAAAATTATTTGCCAACAAGGCGAAAAATTAATAAAAAACATCCTATTTCCCGCAAAAATGCATTTAAAAAAGCCACAATTTCGCGGCTCGTTATGCTATAAATTTTTCATCGAGTATGGTATTCGATTGACAACTCAAAACTTACTCAATATAATATAAACAGATGTAGATTTTCATCGAATACCATGCTCGATGAAAATCGCTGACCGACATGGCCGGAGAGGAGGGCTGCTTTTCCGACCGCAATATAAATACATGAATTTACCCCGGCTTGCGGGAGTTGCTAACGGTGACAAGGGGGGATCTTGTGGGGTGCGCCGTTTCGGCAAACTTCCCTTTATCACCCCTCAACATACAAATTTAATATCCTTTCGGAGGAGAGTATGAAAAGGAAATTTTCGCTCTTTTTAATGGTCGTTGTGTGCCTTGCCGTATTGGTGGGCGCCGTTGTCGCGTGTACTCCCGCGGATCCGGGCAGTATGGCGGGTTCGTATTACCCCGAGGACGCGGAGCCGTATGCCTCATGGTGGGAGTTCAAATCGAACGGCGAGTGGTACAATTCGCTCGGTGAAAAAGGCAGCTACGATTTCACCGCCACGATGTTTTTAGAGGACGGCACTACCTCGGGCGGCGAGTGCGCGTTGTATACGGGCGAAGGCATGGTATATACCGGCGTTTACGAAAACGGAGTGCTTACGCTCAAGAAGGATAACGAGATAATAGGGACGTATCTGAAAAACGCGGTGGACGTCGATTTCGAAGCGGTATACGCGTATGCCGCCGAAGCGGGATATGAGGGAACGCTCGAGGAGCTCATCGAAGCGTTCAAAGGCGATTCCGCATACGGACTTGCGAGGCGGCACGGCTACGAGGGCTCAGAAACGGACTGGCTGGAGTCGCTTAGGGGCGATAGGGGCGACGACGGTAAATCGGCATACGACCTCGTATGCGAGATGGGCTACGGCGGCTCCCTTTCGGAGTGGCTGGATTCGTTGATAGGCGACTCGGCGTTCGACATAGCGTGCGACCTCGGGTTCACGGGAACCATTCGCGAATGGCTGGAATCGCTTGCGGGCGAGGACGGCAACGGCATCGAGAGGATAGAGAAGACCTCATCGGAAGGATACATAGATACATATACGATATATTTTACGGACGGCACTACGACGGAATATACAGTCGCTAACGGGAAATCTGCATACGACCTCGCGGTTGAAAACGGCTACGAGGGCACATTGACGGAATGGCTGGCGTCGCTGGTCGGCGAAGCGGGCGCGCCCGGCGAGCCCGGCGCGGACGGAACGCCCGGCGCCCACGGGAAATCGGCGTACGATCTAGCCGTGGAGCGCGGATATACCGGGACGCTGGACGAATGGCTTACGTCGCTCGTCGGACCCGAGGGAGCCGCGGGAGAAGCGGGCTCGGACGGGAAGTCGGCGTATGAACTTGCCGTAGAAAACGGCTTCGAGGGAAGCGTCGAAGAGTGGCTGACGTCGCTGGTCGGCGAGGCGGGCGCACCCGGAGCGGACGGTGCGGCGGGTGAAACCGGAAACGGAATAGACAGGATAGAAAAGACTTCCACCGAAGGCTTGGTGGATACCTATACTATATATTTTACAAATGGAGACACCGCGACGTTTACGGTGACCAACGCCCCCTCCGAGATCCCCGTTACGGTAACTTTCGTAACGAACGGCGGCATTATCGATGGGTACGACTATCTGGAGCTCGTGTCGGAGGAGGACGATATATATTCCGCGGTGATGAACGCGTATAACCCCATCGAGGTATTGCCCATACCCGTGCGTACCGGCTTCCAGTTCTGCGGCTGGTATACGGGCACCACGATAAACGACGGGCAGTGGCTGAACAACAATACCGTGTCGGCGGATCTTACGCTGTACGCGCGCTGGACCACGCATCCGTTTGTGCACTACGAAAGGCTGGAACCCACCTGTACCGGGGAGGGGCATATAGAGTACTGGTATTGCGCGGATTGCGATCTGTATTTTGCGGACGCCACATGTACGGTGATCATCGAGGAAACGGCTATAGTCCTTTCTCCGCTCGGGCACGAGTATGTATCCGGCGAGACAAAGCCCACTTGCACGGAGGCGGGATATACCGTATATACCTGCTCCCGCTGCGGGGATTCCTATACCGACTCTCAGACCGCCCCCTTGGGACATTCGCTGACCGCGACGAAGTACAAAGCCGCGACCTGCACGGAGGATGGTAACGTCGCGTATTGGTATTGCACGCGTTGCGAACTTTACTTCGATTCCGCCGCTGCGGAGAATACGCTCCCGGCATCCGAACTTAAAATACCCGCGACGGGCCATGACTATACCGCGGAGGTAGTAGCCCCCACCTGCACGGCGGAGGGGTATACCCGGCATACTTGCGGTAATTGCGGCGATTCGTACCGCGATAACTACACTCCGATGACCGAACACGAATTCGAAAACGGCGCGTGTATCCATTGCGGAGAGGAATACTTTTCGGAGGACCTGGAGTTCGGTTTGAGCTCAAACGGCAGTTACTACATCGTTTCCGACGTCGGCACCGCCACGGGCGATATAATCATTCCCTCCGTATATCGCGACCTCCCCGTCACCGGTATAGGGGACTACGCCTTTTACGGCTGCGCCGATATTACGTCCGTCACTATCCCGGACGGCTTGACGAGCATAGGAGATTATGCCTTCTATGGTTGCAGCAGCCTTACGTCTGTCACTATCCCGGACGGCGTGACGAGCATAGGAGATCGTGCCTTCTATGGTTGCAGCAGCCTCACTACTATCACTATCCCGGACGGCTTGACGAGCATAGGAGAATATGCCTTCTCGGGTTGCAGCAGCCTCGAGTCTGTCTACTATACCGGAGACATAGCGGACTGGTGCGGGATAACGTTTGATGATAATGATTATTCCAATCCTCTTCGATATGCGCATGACCTGTATATCGGCGGCGAACTTGTGACCGAGATAGTCATACCGGATACGGTCACGGAGATAGGCTATTATCAATTCCAAGGCTGGAGCGGAACGTCCGTCACTATCCCGGACGGTGTGACGAGCATAGGACATTCTGCCTTCAATGGTTGCAGCAGCCTCGGGTCCGTCACTATCCCGGACGGTGTGACGCGCATAGGATTTAATGCCTTCTCGGGTTGCAGTAGCCTCGTGTCCGTCACTATCCCGGACGGTGTGACGCGCATAGAAGATCGAGCCTTCGAAAACTGCAGCAGCCTTACCTCTATCGCTATCCCGGACGGTGTGACGAGCATAGGAGATTATGCCTTCTCGGGTTGCAGCAGCCTCGTGTCCGTCACTATCCCGGACAGCGTGACGAGCATAGAAAATTCTGCCTTCGATGATTGCATCAGCCTTACGTCCGTCACTATCCCGGACGGTGTGACGAGCATAGGAGATTATGCCTTCTCGGGTTGCAGCAGTCTTACGTCCGTCACTATCCCGGACAGCGTGACGAGCATAGGAATTTTGACCTTCTATGGTTGCAGCAGCCTCGGGTCCGTCACTATCCCGGACGGTGTGACGCGCATAGGAAGTTCTGCCTTCTCGGGTTGCAGCAGCCTCGGGTCCGTCACTATCCCGGACGGTGTGACTAGCATAGGAAATGAAGCCTTCTCGGGTTGCAGCAGCCTCACGGCGGTCTACTATACCGGAGACATAGCGGGATGGTGCGGGATAACGTTTGGTTATAATTCAAATCCTCTTCAATATGCGCATGACCTGTATATCGGCGGCGAACTTGTGACCGAGATAGTCATACCGGATACGGTCACGGAGATAGGCGGCGATCAATTCAGCGGCTGGAGCGGAACATCCGTCACTATCCCCGACGGTGTGACGAGCATAGGAGGTGATGCCTTCTCAGGTTGCAGCAGCCTTACCGTAGTATATAATTTCTCGGAGCTTGAGATCACCGCGGGCAGCAGCGGCAACGGATATGTAGCATATCATGCGGAAGTTGTATTGGACGAAAACTCCGAGATCACCGACGACGACGGGTATATCCTGTATAATGACGGCGCGGACGTCATTTTGTTGGCATATACGGGCGCAACAACCGCGGTCGTCATCCCCGAAAACGTGACGGGAATAGGTAGGTACACATTTTACGGTAACCTCGATATCGTATCCGTCACGCTTCCGGCGGGACTGCGTTCGATCGGGGATTATGCGTTTTACCACTGCCGTAACCTAAGGGAAGTGTACAATTATTCGGGCATGGACATTTCAAAGGGCAGCGACGGTAACGGATATGTCGCATATTATGCCGCAAAAGTATATACGGCGCCCGACGCTGTCGGTGACATCTATGACGAAAACGGATTTGCGGTCTCGGACTGCGTATTGCACGGATATTCGGGCACACAAACCGAGCCGACGCTCCCCGACGGCATCACCGCGATAGCGGACAATGCATTCAGAGGTAATATGTATATTATCTCGATCACGATCCCCTATGGTGTGACGAGCATAGGAAATTCTGCCTTCTCGGGTTGCAGCAGCCTCGGGTCCGTCACTATCCCGGACAGCGTGACGAGCATAGGAGGTTTGGTCTTCAATGGTTGCAGCAGTCTCACATCTATCACTATCCCGGACAGTGTGACGAGCATATCAAGTGCTGCCTTCTCGGGTTGCAGCAGCCTCACATCTATCGCTATCCCGGACAGCGTGACGAGCATAGGAGATGTTGCCTTCGATGGTTGCAGCAGCCTTACCTCTATCACTATCCCCGACAGCGTGACGAGCATAGGAAGTTGGGTCTTCGATGGTTGCAGCAGCCTCGAGTCCGTCACTATCCCGGACGGTGTGACGCGCATAGGAAATTATGCCTTCCGGGATTGCATCAGCCTCGAGTCTATCACTATCCCCGACAGCGTGACGAGCATAGGAAGTTCTGCCTTCTCGGGTTGCAGCAGCCTCGTGTCCGTCACTATCCCGGACGGTGTGACTAGCATAGAAAGTTCTGTCTTCTCGGGTTGCAGCAGCCTCGTGTCCGTCACTATCCCGGACGGTGTGACGAGCATAGGAAATTCTGCCTTCGATG
>CALVJA010000009.1 GCA_944331875.1 uncultured Clostridia bacterium
CAACCCCACCCCGACCGTCGGAGGTTATTCCGCGACGGACGGCGACGAGCCCCTGTTTTACTGCGTCGACAAGGCGGCGTTCGATGCTCTCACCGACGAACAGAAAGCCGAATACTGGCTGCACCTTACGCCTATGTACAATATGGGAGAGGTACCCTGCACCATTGCCGTCGGCGAATATTATGCCTACGCAGAAATTCCGCAGGACAACAACTTCACTGTCTCCTACACTGCCGTCACACCCAAAAACGCTTTCACCGTCAAGAAAGCCGTGCTGCATTACGACAGCGCCGTCTCCTCCAACCTTCAGGCGGTTTTCAACTACCACAGCGGCATACAGGGCGGAATCAACCTCGGCAACATAAACATCACCGTCAAGGACTCCTCTATCGCAACGGGACTCAAGGACAGGACGGGCGCCGAGATTCTCGGCGAATATGTCTGGGAGAATTCCTCCGTGTTTATCGACTCCGACTACAACGGCACGAAATTCCCCGCACGCTATCAACTCGATCCCCTGTGCGAAGCCCGCTACACCGTGGAAGACGGCAGTATCCCCGTCACTCTCACCGTCAACAAGGGAGCGGTGATGCAACCTCAACTCAGCATCGACTCCGACAATGCCCACAGCGCAAACGAGGGTTCCGGCCCTTATCCCGACAACGCGCTCCCGTATGCCGTAGTCAACGACGACGGCGGATATAATGTGCGCATTTTCGGAGAATGGGACAAGAATACAATTGGAATTACCGTTAAGCGTCTCAACTCCGACGGGAGTTCCACCACCAACAAGGTGACTGGATTGATAGGCACCTTGCTGGACGACGGAACATACAAATACTGTCTGAACTGGGCTTTCATCAATCCTGCCGAATACGCTGTAACCCTTTCGCTCAAGGACAAGACCAATTTCACCTGGTACGACGGCACAACGGAAGACTCGGTCTTCAGATTTGAAATCAAAGAGAAACAGGCCGTTTCCGTTCCCTCCGTGCACCTGCGCGACAGTGTGACGGGCACCGACGGCGTGGACTTCGTCACCCTTGACGGTCAGAACCGCTGTATAGATTTCACTGGCTTCACGGACGGCGCAATCGAGCCCGCGTTAGACGGAAAGTACAGGTATCCCACCGTCGGCACGGGAAATACGGCTTATTATCTCTTGGAAGCGGACGAACTCGAGGGGTTTGTCGACACAAGCGTGGGGTACGGCACGATCACGGTCACGCTCGTCCCCGCCGACGAATACACGTGGGAGGGCGGCTCCGTGACGCCCGTCGAATACACCTGCAAAATCAACGCCTACACCACTTTCTTCCCCGGAATCAAAGTGGCGAACGCTTACACCGCTTTCGACCCGGAGAACCCGACGGCCGACGACGCCGAAGTCATGCAGCTTATGAATGATTGGCTCGGCGTTGATGGCGCAGGCAAAATGGAGACCGATTGCCGCGACTACAATGCGGCGGTCTACTTCACCGCGTTCCGCGACGGCGAGAGTCTCGCGCAATATATCGGCACGGTCACCAACTCTCACACCAGCCCCGACAACTTCGGCACATACTCGATGTCTTTCGCCCTTGCGGACATAGCGAACAAAGCCGCGCCGCAGTATTACCGCGGCACGGCGGATGTCACGACGGGAAGCAAGGTAGACAGCACAATTTACCCAAACAACGGCTCCGTCAGCGTTGAAAAAATCACCAATTACGACGACTACTTCTTCCGTATCGCAACAGTCGATTGCAGGGAAGCCGTGCAGGGCGAGAACATCACCTACGCCTACTCCACCCACATCGACGGGTATACCTTCGTCAAAATCGAGGGCGACAACGGCGGCGACGGCGTGACAACCGAAAAGGTGACCTCCGAAGTTTACCTCGTGTTCCGCGGCGGCGAATACGTCGGACACGAGATAAACACCACGGTGAAAATCGGCGAAGTGAACACCACATACTTCCTGCAATTCGCCCTTATACTGTGAGTGCCGCAATCGGCAAAAAACCGAACCCCGCAGACGCGGGGTTCTTTTTTGTGCATTGTCAAATTGCGGAACGAGGACGAAAGCAATATGTGTTCGACAGTACCGGCTACATAGGCGCTACGGTGTCATCGGATCGATGAAAATATGCTGTATGTTTGTCAAACATTTGTTACACATTGGAGAAAAAAGAAGAGAGGAACTCATTGGGGGACTTCCAGCCCAGGGGTCGCATCGGGAAGTTGTTGTCTCGTTCATGTATCTCCTTAATTGCTTGTTGTAGTCTTCATTAATATACAATAAATGAGCAAAACTCACTACCCTTTTTAACCCCGCGCCTCCCCCTAGGGGGAGGTTTCTGTTTGCCTTCAGCCTTTGTTTTCCTCGCGTTTTCCTTCTGTCTCCTTCTTCTCCACTGTGTCATATATGTATTGTAAACCTACATGCGTTTCGGACTCTTCGGGGAAATATCGATTGACAAAGCGCGCGTAAAATATTAAACTATATATACACTTATACATTCGGTTTAGGAGCGATGACATGAAATTTGTTTGCAACACGAAGGAACTTTCGGACGCGCTGAATACGGTAGGTAAGGCCATTTCCAACAAAGCCAACATTCCGATCCTGGAGGGTATCAAAATACGCGCCGAGGGCGACGAAGTCACGCTGGCAGCGACCGATCTCGAACTGTATATCGAGACGCGCATAAAAGCGAGCGTCAAGCTCGAGGGCGAGACCGTGGTCACCGGGCGCATCTTCGCCGAATTCATGCGCAAGGTCGCCGACGAAGAGGTCGATATCGAGAAGTACACCTCGACGCTGTCGGTAAGTTACGGCATGAATACGTCGGAATTCCAGTGCATGGACGACGACACCTATCCCGAACCGAAGGAGATCTCCGGCGAGAACGCGTTCGTCGCCAAAGACAAGGATCTGAAAGAGACGATAGAAGGCGTCATTTTCTGCGCGGCGCAGGACGATTCGCGCCCGATACTTCGCGGCTGCAAGCTCGAGGTCGAGGACGATATGCTCGTTGCGGCGGCGCTGGACGGATACCGCTTGGGCGTTACGCGCTGCCATGTTTTCGGACAGAAAGGCGATTTTGCCGTCGTCATCCCCGCGAAGAACCTGCAGGAGATCGTCAAGGTCATCGGCGAAGAGGGCGGCAACGTAACCGTGCAGGCGGAAAAAACGCACGTTCTGTTCGACCTCGGCAGCACGAAGATCACCACGCGCGTTCTGGAGGGCGAATTCATCCAATACAAGAAAATAATCCCGGAAGCGGTCTCAAGCTCCGTAAGCGTCAACAAAAACGCGCTCGAGATGGGACTCGACCGCGCCACGCTCGTCGCGAGGAACAAGAAAAACTACGTCAAACTTTCGATCTCGTCCGGTACTATCGCCGTCGACTCGTCGTCGGAGCTCGGCAAAATACACGAATCCGTTCCCTGCGACCTTAGCGGAAAGGACATCGAAATAGCGTTCAACACCCGATATCTCTTCGACGCGTTTTCAAGGATAAAGGAGGATTTCATCAAAATAAACCTCTCCACATCCAACGCGCCCGCGGTGATATTGCCGACGGAGGGCGATAAATACCTTTATCTCGTCCTACCGGTCAGGCTCATCGGCTAGAAACGGAACCGTCGCTCCCCTCGGGGGAGCGATTTTTCGCTTTGCATCGCGCTCTTTACAAAACGCGCGCCGCGTAGTAGAATAGAACCGATATGTATCCTTATGTCATAGGCGGAGTAATAACTTTATACGGAATATTGGTAGGCGTCGGCGTGCTGGCGTGCTTTATCGTATTTTGGCTTTTGGCGCGACGCGACAAAGTCGATCCCGCGTACGTCAACTTCATAAGCGTCGTCGGCGTTGTGTCCGTCGCGGCGGGTTTCGGGTTCGCCGCTTTGTTCCAGTCCCTGTACGATTATATCTCCGACCCGAGCTCGGGGTTCCGCTACACGGGGCTCACGTTCCAGGGCGGACTCATAGGCGGGGCGGCGGTATTTCTGATACTCGTATTCGCGTTCCGCAAAAAATTCAAAGGTAAATTAACGGATGTCGTTTCCAGCGTACCGCTGGGGATACTTCTCGGTCACTCGATAGGCAGGGTGGGCTGCTTCATGGCGGGCTGCTGCTACGGACGTCCCACCGATTCCTGGATAGGAGTCAGCTTCATAGACCCCGCGACAGGCGAGCATATGGCGGAAAAAGTAATTCCCACAAACCTCATCGAGGCGATATTCCTGTTTATCGCGTTTGTTGTTCTGTTGATCATATACCTCAAAAAAAGGCATCCGTATAATCTCCCGATATACATGATATTGTACGGCATATTCCGCTTCGTCATCGAGTTCTTCCGCGGCGACGAGAGGGGTTCGTTCGTGCCGGGACTTAGTCCGTCGCAGTTTTGGTCTCTTTTAATGGTGGTTGCCGCCATACCGATCATCATATTGCTTGCCCGAAAGAATCCTTATAAAAAGGTTGAGGCGAAGTAGTGTTTTTATGCTCCGTTCGGAGCTTTTTTCATAAGGATATTTGACCGGACGGGCAAGCAATATGACGACGCTCGGGGCGCCTTTTCGTCCGCTTTTCGCAAAACGTCTCAATCGAGTATGCTATACACTTCAATCGCCGTTTTGCGCAAATCGCCTCGAAAATTCATCCCCGATCGCCGCCGAACACCCCTCTCATGGAAAAAGTAGATATTGGCGATAGTCTTGCCCGGAAGAACCCATATAAAGAAGAGGAAGCGAAGCAGAGTGTTCAGCTCCGCTCGGAGCTTTTCAATTCTGCATCAACCATATGCTTCAGGCTCCCGAACAAAAGAAAAAAGACCCGAAAAACGGGTCTTTTGTTTTTGGAAGCGGTAGGGGGGATCAATAATCTTCGTCGTCCTCGTTGTCTTCTTCGTCTTCGTCGTCCTCGTCGTCAAGGTCGTCGTCGAGGTATTCGAAATCGTCTTCTTCGATATAATCCGGGTCGTCCTCCTCATCTTCGGATTCCGCCCATTCTTCCTCTTCCTCGGCAAGCTGTCCCAGGCTTTCCAGATCTTCGTCGTCCAGAAGGTCTTCGTCATCCAACGCTTCGTCGTCGATATCGTCGTCCTCGGGTTCTTCTTCCCCGAAATCGCCGACGAACACGTCGTCTTTTGATTGCATCTCCCTCAGGCACTGCTCGCAGTACTTTTCACCGTCGGCAACGTAATTGGTGTGGCATCTGGGGCAAAGCCCTTCTTCCATGTCTTCGTCGTCTTCCTGTACGACGTCTTCCACGATACCCTTCATCTCCTTTTCGCAGATGGGGCAATATTCTTTGTCCACCGGAATGTAGTTCAATTCGCATCTGGGACATTTTTTGAATTTCGGCATTGTTATCTCCTTGCCCTTTTCGGGCCCATATATTAAGTGGCTATATTATATTGAGTATGCACGCGTTTGTAAATAGTTTTCGATAAGAAATTTATTTTTTTTGTGTCGGCTCAGCGGAAATTTTAACGCTTTGCGGCGCGCCTTTTCCGCCCGAGCTTTGAAAACCCCGCTTGCTAAGACCGCAAGAGTATTAGCGGCGGGGGTTTTCTTCGCTCGGACAAAAAATTCACTGCCGCAAAGTGCTAAAATTTCCGCTTCGCCGACACGGGACTGCTTAACGAAGTTTTCTAAAAAGATTGTAAGGAAGTTTAGTGTCGGTGAAGCTAAAATTTTGCAGTGATACGGTGATGGATCTCGGATACAGACGAAGAAAGGCGGTGCCGCTAATACCCGGAGGGTCTTAGCAAACCGCCTTTCAATGTATGTATTCGTGAGACGCGCCGTAGCATAGTAAAATTTTCGCTGAACCGACACAAAAAGCCGCGGCGGAAAAGACGCGCCGCATTGTGTTAAAATTTTTGCTGAACCGACACAAAATATGATATGATAAGATTGACGGGGCAAAAGCCCCGGTACGGAGGACATATGGAAAAAAATTTCATCGACAAGCAGGTGGCCGCGATCCGCGCTCAGGTGGGCGGCAAAAAAGTGCTTCTGGGATTGTCCGGAGGCGTAGATTCATCGGTATGCGCGGCGCTCATACATAAAGCGATCGGCGCTAACCTGATATGCGTTTTCGTCGATCACGGACTGTTGAGGAAAGGCGAATTCGAACAGGTACAGCGCGTGTTCCGCGACCAATTCGGCATGAACCTCGTGGCGGTGGACGCTGCGGACAGATTCCTCGACAAATTAAAAGGCGTTTCCGACCCTGAAAGGAAGAGGAAGATCATCGGCGAAGAGTTTGTACGCGTGTTCGAAGAGGAGGCGAAAAAGCTCGGGAAGGTGGAGTTCCTGGCGCAGGGGACGATATTGCCCGATATAATCGAATCGGGGACGGACGGCAAAAACAAACTCGTCAAATCACATCATAACGTCGGCGGTCTGCCGAAGGATATCGGCTTCGAGGGGCTTGTAGAACCCGTCAGGGATCTTTATAAATTCGAGGTGCGCGAGGTGGGCAAACGGGGCGCGAACGGCGCATAGTCCCGCTATAGCGCCGCCCGCGTTTCGTGCGATACAACAAAAAATAGTCTGCAAAGCGGCGCTAAACACGCTCTTCTTGGCGACAAGATACACAGTGAACTAAACACTTATTTAAGGGAAAACACTAATATCAGCAAGATAGTTTTTGTGGCTATGTATGAAATCTACGACCCCCGCTTTGGAGACCAAACGGGGGCAGCGTCGGCGCGTATGCTATACGCGCTGTCCTTGCCGCGGCGCCGTCGGAAGCTTTTGGCTTGTGGCACTTAAATGTTTTTAGCGAAGAATTGACTAATAACGCGACACTCCACTAATAAAATTTACATTAAATCGACGATGTGCCCCAATCTTACGCTTCCCGGCGCCTTTTTCGCCGAAAGAAATTCCTTTGATGCTTGGCTGAATTTCTTTCGGCGAGTCACCGCGCGAGCGCGGTGTATTGATACGGTATGAATTTATTTCGCATGTTAGGAAGTATAGTGGCGGTGAAGCGGAAATTTTAGCGTTTTGCAGCAGGAGATTTTTCGTTAATGCGCAGAAAACTTCCGACGTTAATACCCGTAGGGTCTTAACTAGGAAGTCTTCAAAGCAGTAGCGGAAAAGATACGCCGCAAAGCGTTAAAATTTACGCTGAGCCGACACAAAAAATTTGCGGCACTTGACAGCATTGGTATAATTTAATTAGAAATCCTTAATAATGCGCTGCGGCGCGGGTCGGGAGATAAAGAATGAATAAGTTTCCGGAAATAAAGAAAAATTTCGGGTTCGGTTGTATGCGCCTGCCGATGAAACGCGGCAGAATAGACATCGAAACTTTCAGTAAAATGACAGACGCTTTCATAGAGGCGGGGTTCAATTATTTCGACACAGCCAAAGGGTATATGGACGGCAAAAGCGAAGGCGCGCTCAAAAAGGCGCTTACCTCGCGCTATCCGCGCGACAAGTTCGTATTGACCGACAAGCTTTCCACGCAATGTTTCAAAAAAGAATCGGACATACCCGCGCTTTTCGAAGCGCAGCTCAGGGACTGCGGGGTGGACTACTTCGATTTTTATCTGATGCACGCCCAAGACAAATCCATTTACGAAAAGTACACTGAGACGCACGCCTACGAATGGGCGGCGCGGTTCAAACGCGAGGGGAAAGTAAAGCATATAGGGATATCGTTTCATGACAAAGCGGACGTGCTGGACAGAATATTGACGGAACACCCGGAGATAGAGGTCGTTCAGATCCAATTCAATTACATCGATTTCGACGATCTGGCGGTCGAGAGCGGCAAGTGTTATGAAGTATGCAGGAAGCATTCCAAGCCCGTCATCGTCATGGAGCCGGTCAAAGGCGGCAGCCTTGCCAAGGTCCCCGAGGAAGCGGCGAAACTCTTTGCCGCCGCGGGGGACGCGTCGCCCGCCAGTTACGCTATACGTTTTGCCGCAGGGTTCGAAGGCGTCGAGATGGTTTTGAGCGGAATGAGCGATATGGCAATGATGCTTGACAATATCTCGTATATGCGCGATTTCCGGGCGCTTGACGAAAAGGAGCGCGAAGTCGTCGAAAAAGCGAAGGAGATCATCAAGGGACTTCATACGATACCATGCACCGCATGTCGCTATTGCACGGCGCATTGCCCGAAGAAGATATCCATACCAGACCTGTTCGCCTGCATGAACGCAAAAACGGCGTTCCATGATTGGAACTCGAATTATTATTATAATTTACATACGATCTCCGGCGGAAAAGCGGGGGACTGCATAGGCTGCGGCGCCTGCGAGAGGATATGCCCGCAGCATCTTGAAATACGCAAGCTTCTAAAACAAGTCTCTAAAGTTTTTGATTGATTGCCGAAATGAAATGATACAAGCGGTCAATATACCTATATGCAAAAAATATGCAATAGTGTATCCGCGCTTATAAACTTTTTTCACATGGATTAAATTAGTCGGCAATCAATCAATACCACCGCTTTGCGCCTCTTTTCCGCTATATCGCACTTTTATACCTCTTCAAACAAGTGCTCATATGGTTTTGAGGATGAGATACGCCCAAATTCTGCGCGCTGACCCACTAGCACGTACCACTGCGGGTACGAGCGTCGGGGACATCGCTTGCCTTTGAACTTATCTGCCGCCTCAAAACTCCAGGGCACTTCGGGAGCAATGAAAATCATTGCTCCCGAAGCATATTCGACTTGTTCTCATCGGTATTGACTTCCTAATATGCTTATATTTTATTAGGGCGCGGATGGCGCATAGTCCCGCTATAGCGCCGCCCGCGTTTCGTGCGATACAACAAAAAATAGTCTGCAAATCGGCGCTATACACGCTCAACATGGCGATAAAATACATAGTGGACTGTATTCGCCTTTAGGGGAAAACACTAGTATAAGCAAACAGCTTTGGTCGTTCTTTGCTTTTCATTGAAGCAGTGCGTTTGTGTTAAATCTCTATACTGCCTTAAATCAAAAGTTCATACCGCTTAATTACACCGCGCTTGCGCGGTGCCTCGCCGAAAGAAATTCAACAAAGCAATAAAGGAATTTCTTTCGGCGAAAAAGGCGCCGGGAAGCGTAAGATCGAGGCGCAAGCGCGATTTGATGTTTTTGTGTCGGCTCATCAAAAATTTTGATGTCCTGCGGCGTATCTTTTCCGCTACTGCTTTGAAAACTTCCTAGCTAAGACCCTCCGGGTATTAACGTCGGAAGTTTTCTTCGCATTAGCGAAAAATCTCCTACCACAGAACACCAAAATTTTTTCTTCACCGACACTATACTTCCTAATGGGCTGAATAAAATTAAACCGCTTAAATACACCGCGCTCGCGCGGTGATTCGCCGAAAGAAATTCAACTAAGCAACAAAGGAATTTCTTTCGGCGAAAAAGGCGCCGGGAAGCGTAAGATTGGGGCACACCCTCGACTTTATGTTTATTTATTAGTGGAGTGTCGCGTTGTAAGTCAATACTTCGCTAAAAACATTTAAGTGCCACAAGCCAAAAGCTTCCGACGGCGCCGCAAGACCCTCCGGGTATTAGCGGCACCGCCTAAGATCCATCACTGTATCACAGCAAAATTTTAGCCTCACCGACACCGTGCTTCCTAACGGGCAAAATAAAATCATACCGCTTAATTACACCGCGCTTGCGCGGTGCCTCGCCGAAAGAAATTCAATAAAGCAATAAAAGAATTTCTTTCGGCGAAAAAGGCGCCGGGAAGCGTAAGATCGAGGCGCAAGCGCGATTTGATGTTTATTATATAGTTTTGTGTTGCGATGACCGCTTTACTTCAATGAAACCTTATAAGCGCCTCGTGCCAAAAGCTTCCGACGGCGCCGCCGAGCCGCCACCAATAACATACTCCAGATTTTTTAGGAACGCTTCGGAGGCTTTGGACAGTATCGAATACTTTTTCCAAACGATGTCCAGGTGCGTTTCGAGTTTGGGTTTCAAGGGGATGAACACGAGATCGCTGTCGCCCGTGGTGTTGACCAGCTTATCCAGCGTCAGTGCAACACCCATACCTTCTTTGACCATCAGTGTGGCGTTGTATATAAGGTTGTAACGGGCGCGGACGTTAAACTTTTCCAAATTGCCGCCGAACCACTTGTATAGTTCGGAATCGCGGCGTTTTGCCTGGCGCGACAGCAAAAGCGGTATGTTTTTCAGGTCTTCCGCGGAAACGCTCTCTTTTTCGGCGAGAGGTGAGTCTTTTCTGACCAGCGCGCCCCATGTGTCGGAGTGCGGCAGGCGCATCGAGTTGTATTTCCCCAGATCTTTCAGGTCCACGAAGATGCCGAAATCGATGAGTCCCGCCTCCAGCTTTTCCATGACCGTGTCCGCGTCGCCCGAAAAAAATTCGAACGTAACCTCGGGGAATTCTTCCTGCGTTTTTCGCGCCGCATGCGCCACCGTGCACACGGCGTAAGATTCGCCGCCGCCTATTCTGACCTCGCCGGCGGCGCCGCCCGGAGAGGAAAGCTCCGTTTCCGTTTTTTCGACGAGATCCAATATCTCCTCGGCGCGTTTTTTCAGGATCATACCCGTTTCCGTCAGCGTTATCGTGCGGCTTCCGCGCTCGAACAGCTTCGAGCCTATCTCGTCCTCGAGGTTTTGCATCTGCTTGGAAAGGCTGGGCTGGGCTATGCACAGGTATTCCGCGGCGCGGGTGATGTTTCTTTCCTCGGCTACGGCAAGGAAATATCTGAGAGTGCGTATATCCATTCGTATCTCCGTCAACTATATTTTTATATAATATAGCATTTTCGGCGATAGCCGTCAACTATGGCGCGTATATTCCGCCGAGCTATGAAAAGCCATTCTATATATGTATTTGACATGGTTTTCGCTCCACCGTATAATTTGAACGAAAGGTGAGATATGGAACGGAAGGAACAAGTCATGCAAAATCTGAGGGACGCGGGTTGCCCCGAGAGTGAAACGGCGCGTTTTATCGAACTGTACGACGCCGGCAGGCGGCGCGAAGCGCTTTCGGTGCTGGAATCGTTTCGCAAGAGGCTCCTTGATTCGCTGCACGAAAAAAGGCGCGAGCTAAGAAACCTCGATTATTTGATCTATTCCGTGGAAAAGGAGCTCAAAAGATGACGACGAAGGAATATTTCGAGTATACGGAAAGAGAAAAGTACATCGAAGCTGGTTCCGAGGCGCATCTTAAGATGCACGCGATGAGCGACGAAGCGCGCCGCGTGATCGACAAGATCAACAACGGATACCGCACCCAAGACGAGCTGCGCGCGCTGATGAGCGAGCTGACGGGGCGCGAGACAGACTCGAATTTCGCGCTATTCCCGCCTATATATACCGATTGCGGCAAAAATCTGCATATCGGCAAAGGCGTATTCATAAATTCGGGCTGTTGTTTTCAGGACCAGGCGGGGATATACATCGGCGACGGAACGCTCATCGGGCATCAGGTCGTATTCGCGACGTTAAACCACGATCTCGACCCCGCGAAGCGCCGCAGCATGACGGCGGGCGCCATACGCGTCGGCAAAAACGTCTGGATAGGCTCGCACGCGACCGTATTGCAGGGCGTGACGATAGGCGACAACGCCGTTGTCGCCGCGGGTGCGGTCGTGGTAAAAGACGTCCCGGCGAACGCCGTTGTCGGCGGCGTTCCCGCAAAAATAATAAAACATTTATAAAGGAGGCAGATATGTCCGGTTACATTGCAAAACTTCCCGATGGAGTCCTGAGGACACACGTTCGTTATTTCAACCGCTTCGGCATCGCGCTGGCGGGCGATCTTTACACGCCGAAATCGATAAAAGAGGGCGAAAAACTTCCCGCCGTTGTCATCGGCGCGCCGTACGGCGGCGTAAAAGAGCAGGGACCGTGCGTATATGCGGGAGAACTGGCAAAGCGCGGTTTCGTCGCGCTCACGTTCGACCCCTCGTTCAACGGCGAGAGCGCGGGAGAACCCAGGCACGTTTCGTCGCCCGAGATATTTACGGAAGATTTTTCCGCCGGAGTCGATTTTCTGGGCACCCGCGCATTCATAGACCGTGAAAAAACAGCCGTTATAGGCATATGCGGCAGCGGCGGATTCGCCCTCTCGGCGGCGCAATGCGATCTGCGCATAAAAGCGGTCGTCACCGCGAACATGTACGACATTTCGCGCGTGCAGGCAAAAGGCTGGGAGGACTCCATGACCCGGGACGAGCGCAAAGCGGCGCTCGAAGCGCTTGCCGCAAAACGTTGGGAGGACGCGGATTCGGGAAGACCGGAATACCTGCCGACTTTCCCCGAGGAGCCTTTGGACGAAGTCCCCGCCGAAATAGAGGGCGTGAACAGAGAATGGTTTACGTTCTATGCCACGAAGCGCGGACACCACCCCAATGCAAGAGGCAATTTCACGACGACGTCGTCGATGGCGTTCATGAACTATCCGCTCCTTCAGCACATAGACGAGATATCGCCGCGCCCCGTTTTGTTCCTGATAGGGGAGGAAGCGCATTCCAAGTGGTTTTCCGAATATGCTTACCGCGAAGCGAGCGAACCGAAGGAGATATACTCCGTGCCCGGAGCCATCCATATCGATCTCTACGACGACACGACGAAGATACCGTTCGATAAAATAGAAAACTTCCTCAAAACCGCGTTCGCCGCGAAGTAGATCCAGAGGTGACTTTCAGCCCCTCGCGGCTGAAAGTCACCTTAACTTCTTCCGAAGGAAGAAATATCACTTGACGAAGGCAAATATAACTCTGCGAAGCAGAATATCACTTTGCGAAGCAAAATATAACTCTAATGTTTAAGTGATATTTTGACCCTGCGGGTCAAAGTGATATGCACGTTCCGTGCGTGAGATTTTGCCCCGGTGGGGCAAAGTTATATTTTCAGCCCCGAGGGGCTGAAAGTTACCTCAACTTCTCCCGACGGGAGAAATATCACTTGACGAAGTCAAATATCACTCTGCGAAGCAGAATATCACTTTGCGAAGCAAAATATAACTTGAGTGTTTAAGTGAGATTTTGACCCTACGGGTCAAAGTGATATGCACGTTCCGTGCGTGAGATTTTGACCTGAAGGTCAAAGTTATATTTTCAGCCCGAGGGGCTGAAAGTTACCTTAACTTCTTCCGAAGGAAGAAATATCACTCTGCGAAGCAGAATATCACTTGACGAAGTCAAATATCACTTTGCGAAGCAAAATATAACTCTAGTGTATAAGTGATATTTTTAGCCTATCGGCTAAAAGTGATATGCACGTTCCGTGCGTGAGATTTAGACCCTGCGGGTCAAAGTGATATTTTCAGCCCGAGGGCTGAAAGCTGTCGCAAGCAGGTACGATTTATAAAACTTTAAGATAAATTACACAGAATTTTAACACACGAAATCGTGTATCGTCAATATTTCTTCACTATTTCGGGTAAATATAAAATATGACCTACAAGAACGGGCTGGCTGAAAATCTGAAGTCGCTGCGCCTATCAAGGGGGGTCAGTCAACAGGAGCTTGCGAAAGATACCGGTATCTCTCAGCAGAACATATCCAGGTGGGAGCTGGGTAGGCATGTACCGAATATCGAGGAGTGCATAAAACTTGCCGATTACTTCGGCATAACGCTTGACGAATTGGTAGACCGCGACATTTGAGCGCTGTACCGCGCCGTATACGTCTGCGAGATGTCCATATATGCGGACATCTCGGCTCCGCACGCGTGTTTTTCTCCGGAATCGATTGAATATAGATATATCTGATGTTATAACCTTCTCGAAGAGGGCGGACAAAGCTTTTCGCCGAGGAGTGTGTTATGATCTGGTTACTCGCGCCCGTGATATTCGTGCTTTACGTGCTGTACTATTTGGGGAAATTAAACAGCTGAAAAAAGCCCGCGCTTTTTAGGCGCGGGTAATTCGAATCGAGAGCTTTTATAATTTAATTTTTGCATTCAGCGCTTTCAGACGCTCGGGATCGAGTTTCAATACTTTTCTGTCGTATGTATACAATCCGTTTATTTCGTCCTCGACGTCGCTGAGCTGCGTGTATACCGTAGCGGACAGCCCTTCCGGGATGAGCGGCAGGATCTGATGCTCGAACAGGCGATGGTAGGCATTGTCGAATGCGGCGACGTCGGAATATTTTCTGTATCCGAACGATTTCGTTTTGTTGAAAACGTGCCCCTCTATGCCCACGGAATACCCGCCGAATTCGGACAGCACCACGACGCGCCCGTGCTTGTCGGGCTTGGGGATGGATACGGGCTTGAAGTAGATGTGCAGCGAACAAAAATCGCCGCCGCCCTGATCGTGCCAACCCGAGGCGTGGTCGATGGGACGCGTGGAATCCAGTGCTCGTACGAAGTCGGTCACTTTCAGCGCGTCGAACTGTCCCCAAGATTCGTTGAACGGCACCCACACTGCTATTGAAACGCAGTTATAGAGTCCCAATATAGTTCTTTCGGTATCCGTATAATATTCTTTTCTGCCTTCGGCGTCCTCGCGGCCGAACAGCTTGTATTTGGAATCGTCGGGCGGTATCCTGAAAAAGCCGCGTATCGCGTTCAGCGGAGTGTTCGCGCCCATACCGCCGTTGACCATGTCCTGCCACACCAGCATCCCCAGCCTGTCGCAGTGATAATACCAGCGCATGGGTTCCAGCTTTATGTGTTTTCTGAGCATGTTGAAGCCGAGCTCTTTCATTTTGACGATGTCGAATATCATCGCTTCGTCGGTGGGCGGAGTGTAAAGCCCGTCCGACCAGTATCCCTGGTCCAGAAGCCCGTTGTGGAAGTAGGGCTTGTTGTTGAGCATGAGCCTCGGCACGCCCGCGGAGTCCTTTCCGACGGAGAATTTTCTCATGCCGAAATAGGACGCTATCACGTCGTCGTCCACGATTATCTTGAGATCGTAAAGGCGCGGGTTCTCCGGAGACCACAGCTCGTAGTCTTCGAGTTTCAATACCGCCCGCCCGTTTACGAGTTCGGCGGAAGCGATCTCTTTGCCGCCGTCCAGCGCCGCGACGCGGCCCGAGGTGTATTTTTCGTTTGTCCTGACGCGAACCTCCAGCGAATCGGTATCGATATCCGGGGTCAGGTACATCGCCGTGACGTACACGTCGGGCACCGATTCCAGCCACACCGTCTGCCATATGCCCGACTGCGGCGTATAGAATATGCCGCCGCGCTTCAGCTTTTGCTTGCCGCGCGAGCCGGGGCGCGTGTCGGTGGGGTCGGAGACTTTGACGACCAGCTTGTTTTCGCCCGCCGTCAGCGCGTCGGTGACGTCGGCGGAGAAAGGATAGTATCCGCCGCGGTGGAAGGCGACCTGTTTGTCGTTGACATATACCGTCGCTTCGTAATCCACGGCGCCGAAATTCAGCAACACCCTTCCGCGGTCGAAGCCTTCGGGGAGGGTAAAATATCTGCGGTAATACAAAAACTCGTCGGGCTTAAGCACGTGCTCGACGCCGCTCAGGACGGATTCCGGCGAAAACGGCACCAATATTTTGTCCTTATAAGCGGGATGGTCCAGGCGCATGGGCGAGATCGCGTAGTCCCATTCGCCGTTAAGGTTCAGGAAGCTGTCGCGCACCATCTGCGGCCGGGGGTACTCCGGCAGCGGACAGCTCGTATCGACGTTTTTGCCGAACTCCGTGATAAGTTTGTCGAAAACCTGTTTTCTCGCCATATGTTCACCTCTTACTCCGACGTTTTGCGTTTATTATATTGATAATATAACAAAACGCGCGGGAAAATGCAAGACGCAACCGCGTAAAAAAAGCGACGCCCGCGCAAAACAATGAAAAAAGAGGAAGAAGGATATCTTTCGGTATTGCCTTAATCGAAACGGCATGGTATAATATTCGTAATCGGAGATACGGACGGAGGGAACGGAATGCCCTTATCGGAAAAGATCGGCGCGGCTATAGGCGCTTCGGGATACGAAATCGGGGAGGAAGCCTCTCTGAAATTCGCGGAGTACCTCGAGCTTCTCGTAAAATACAACGAGCGCGTCAATCTGACGGCGATAACCGACGAGGACGAGATAATTTCCAAGCATTTCGTCGATTCGCTGGCGGGCGCCCGGTACGTTCCCGAGGGCGCGCGGCTTATCGATATAGGTACGGGCGCGGGGTTTCCGGGAGTGCCGATAAAGATACTCAGGCGGGACATAGAACTCGTTTTGCTGGAATCGTCGGCGAAAAAATGCGCGTTTTTGCGGGAGCTCGTGTCCGGGCTCGGGCTGGGCGCCGAGATAGTGTGCGCCAGGGCGGAGACGTACGGCAGGGGCGCCGCGCGCGCGACATTCGACGCGGCAGTCTCCAGGGCGGTGGCGGAGCTGAAGGTCATCGCGGAGCTCGGAGTACCACTTCTGAAAACGGGCGGCAGGCTGATAGCGTACAAGGCGCGGCTTAACGCCGAGGAGCTTGAGGCGGGGGATATAAGGGCGCGGGAGACGGGCGCGGAGCGCGCGGGGCTCATCGTAACGAGCCGTGACCCCGAAAGGACGCTCGCGATATACAAAAAGCTTCGGGAAACGGACGCGAAGTATCCCAGAAGATACCCGAAGATAATAAAATGAACAAACCGGCGAAAGCCGTACACCACAAAAGAAAACACCTGTCATCTACCTACAAGGAAAGGAGTAAACCATGGCAAGAAGAATAGGCAAAGGACTCAGCGAACTTCTGGCGAACATCGAGGACGAGCGCATTCAGCTAGTTCCGGCGGAGATCGCGGACGGCGAGATGGTATACCGCATAGATATCGACAAGATATCTCCGAACCCCGACCAGCCGCGTAAATATTTCAACGAGGATGCGCAGAAAGAGCTCGAGGAATCCATCAAAGTGCACGGCGTGCTGCAGCCGCTGATCCTCGCAAAACGCGGGGACGGCTACATCATAGTGGCGGGCGAAAGGCGTTACCGCGCCGCAAAGGCGATAGGGATGAGCGCGCTTCCCGCGATGGTCAAGCAGATAGACGATTCGCTTTTGCGCGAGATAAGTCTTATCGAGAACCTGCAGCGCGAGGACCTGAACGCCATCGAGGAGGCGGAAGCCATCGAGGAGCTGATGCGCATGAACGGTTACACGCAGGAAAAACTTGCGGCGCGTATCGGCAAGGCGAGGACTTCGGTGACGAATATTTTGAGGCTTTTGTCCCTTAACGACGAAGTCAAAAATCTCGTCAGGCAGAACAGGCTGTCCGCAGGTCACGCGAGGGCGCTCGTTCCCGTAAAGGACGTCGAAACGCAGATAGATTTCGCGTACCGCGCCGCGGACGGCGAGATGAGCGTCAGGGAGCTGGAGCAGAAGGTCAAATATTATCTGAACCCCGACAAGGCGCCCAGAAAGATGACTCCGGCGGAGCGCGAAAAACTTTCCGGCGAGATGCGCGCGTTCGTGGACGACATGAAGAGGGTATTCTCCACAAAGGTGAAACTCGTCGGAAACGAATCGAAGGGAAGGATATATATAGATTACTTCTCCCGCGACGACCTCGAGAGGATATACGAGCTCATCGAGAAGCTGAAGGCGCTGTAAAGCGGTTTAGAAAGGGATATGAAAGTAAGAACGAGATTCGCCCCGTCGCCAACGGGGTTCATGCACATCGGGAATTTGCGCACAGCGCTGTATTCTTTTCTGTTCGCGCGCCACGCGGGCGGCGAATTCATTCTACGCATAGAGGACACCGACGAAAAACGCTATGTCGAGGGCGCGGTGGAGCTTATCTACCGCACGTTGAAAGCCTCCGGCATCACGCCGGACGAAGGCCCCGGCATCGGCGGGGAGCATGGCCCGTATATCCAGAGCGAAAGGAAGAGCATTTACCTAGAGTACGCCGAAAAACTCGTAGAACTGGGCGGCGCGTATTATTGTTTCTGCGACAAGGCGCGCATTGAGAGCCTGACCGACGAAAACGGCAATCACAAATACGACAAACATTGTCTTTCCCTTCCGAAAGAGGAAGTGGAAAGAAGGCTCAAGGCGGGAGAGCCGCACGTGATACGTCAAAACATCCCGACTTCGGGCATGACGGAATACGAGGATATGGTCTACGGCACCATCTCGGTGGACTCAGCGGACCTCGAGGACAACATCCTCATAAAATCGGACGGGATGCCGACGTACAATTTCGCCAACGTCATCGACGATCATCTGATGGGTATCACGCACGTCACGAGGGGCTCGGAGTACCTTTCCTCCACGCCGAAATACAACCTTATATATGCGGCGTTCGGCTGGACTCCGCCGAAGTACATACATCTGCCGCCCATCATGAAGGACGCCACGCACAAACTTTCCAAACGCTACGGCGACGCGAACTTCGAGGACTTTATCGCGAAAGGCTACCTTCCGGAGGCGATAGTCAACTATATCGCGCTCCTGGGCTGGAGCCCCAAGGACGACGCCGAGAAGATGAGCATGTCGGAACTTATCGAGCGTTTCTCCGTGGACGGGATATCGAAATCGGGGAGTATCTTCGACGAGCCGAAGATGAAGTGGTTGAACGGGCTCTACGTCCACGAAATGGACCCCGAAAAATTTTCCGAGTACAGCGCGAAGTGGTACGACAAAAGCGTTATCGCCGGCAAATACGATTATAAAAAGTGGGACGCGCTGCTTAAGTCCCGTATAGACATCTTCTCGGAAATACCCGAAAAGGTGGAGTTCATAGAAAATTTCGGCGCGTACGACGTCGAAATGTACCGCCACAAAAAGCTGAAAGCCGATCCCGCCGCGGCGCTCACCGCGCTCAAAGCGGCTCGGGCGGAAATGGAGCGCGTCGAAAAGTTCGAGCCGGAGAGCATAAACGAAGCGTTCGCGCGTGCGGCGGAAAACGCGGGTATCAAAAAAGGACTCGTCCAGTGGAGCGTGCGCCTCGCGGTGACGGGCGCCGCGGTGACCCCGGGCGGGGCGGCGGAAATGGCAGATATACTCGGCAAAGAAGAAACGCTGAGACGCACGGACTTTTCGATAAAACTTCTGGAGGAGTCGCTGTGAAACGCGTGGGAAGGTTCGAAAAAGTCTCCGCCGCAGAGTTTTCCTCCCGCGTTCCCGCGGAGATTGCAGAGAGCGCATATAGCGCGATACGGCTTCCCGAAAGAGCGACTTCGGGATCCGCGGGGTACGATTTTTACGCTCCGTTCGCATTCCAAGCGGAGCCGGGAGAGGAGATAAAGATACCTACCGGTATCCGCGCGTACATCGAGCCCGGCTGGGTGCTGACGTTGTACCCGAGGAGCGGTCTCGGCTTCAAGTTTAGACTCATGCTAAACAATACCGTCGGGGTCATCGACTCCGATTATTACTACTCGGACAACGAGGGACATATCCACATCAAACTGTTCAACGGCGGTTCCCGCCGGCTCGAGATAGCCGCGGGGGAAGCGTTCGCGCAGGGGATATTCCTTCCGTTCGGCATTACCGAGGACGACTCCGCGACCGCGAAAAGGAACGGCGGTTTCGGCTCGACTTCGGCGCGTTGAC
Organism: uncultured Clostridia bacterium; assembly: GCA_944331875.1. Taxonomy (GTDB): domain Bacteria; phylum Bacillota; class Clostridia; order Christensenellales; family DTU072; genus Stercoripulliclostridium_A. The sequence goes on from CALVJA010000009.1 coordinate 19,450, forward strand.
GGCGCGCCCGGACGGGCGCCCCCGCAATACATAAACAAAAGGAGGTTCCGCTTATGGATATCAAAAGCGTTTCCGAACTCGGATCGCTGGCGCAAAGGATACGCGCCGACATCGTAACGAGCATAGCGTCGGTGGGCTCGGGGCACATCGGCGGTTGTCTGTCGATAGCCGACGTTCTGGCGGTATTGTACGGCAAGCATATGCGTTACGACCCCGCCGAACCCAAAAAAGAAGGGAGAGACCGGCTGATTTTAAGCAAAGGCCATGCGGGCCCCGCGCTGTATTCGGCGCTTGCGGAGGCGGGCTTTTTCCCGAAAGAGATGCTGCTTACATTAAACCAAGGCGGCACGTCGCTCCCCAGCCACTGCGACATGAACAAGACCCCGGGCGTGGATATGACCGCGGGCTCGCTGGGACAGGGCTTTTCCTGCGCTCTCGGAGCCGCTGTCGGCAGCAAATTAAAGGGCGACGGCGCGACGATATACTGCATCATCGGCGACGGCGAAAGCCAGGAAGGGCAGATATGGGAAGCGGCGATGTATGCGGGAAGCCACGGCGTGGATAACCTTATCGCGTTCACCGACTACAACAAAATGCAGCTGGACGGGACGACCGCGGACATATGCGATCTGGAGCCTCTTGGGGACAAGTGGCGCGCGTTCAACTTCGAAGTATGGGACATTCCCGGTAACGACGTCGCCGCGATAGACAAAGCCGTCACCGAGGCGAAAGCCGTAAAAGGGAAACCGAAAATGATAATTCTGAATACCGTAAAGGGGAAAGGCGTGTCGTTCGTGGAGGCGGCGAAAGTGGGCAGCCACTCGATGAGCATTTCCGGCGAACAGCGCGACGCGGCGCTCGAAGAGATAAACGGAGGGCAATAATATGGAGATCAACGAAAAGACTCTGATGCGCGACGTGTTCATCGATTTTCTTAGGAAGGCGATGACCGCAGATCCCACGGTCGTCGTAATCGACGCCGATCTTGCCAAATGCGCGGGCACTTTGGCGCTCGAGAAGGAGTTTCCGGACAGGGCGCTGAACGTGGGTATAGCCGAAGCCAATATGGCGGGTATCGCCGCGGGGCTTAGTAGCTACGGATTCAAACCGTTTATCACCTCTTTCGCGCCGTTTGCGTCGAGGCGCATAGCCGACCAGGCGATGATATCGATATGCTATGCAAAGCAGAACGTCAAAATAGTGGGCACCGATCCCGGCATTGCGGCGGAGCTGAACGGCGGAACGCATATGCCCTTCGAGGACGTGGCGATATACCGCGCGATACCCGATATCCTTATCTACGAGCCGACGGACGCGGTGGAATTCGCTTCGGCGCTCCCGAAGATACTTGCGTATCCCCACCCCGCATATATCAGGATGCACAGGAAAAATCCGCCCGTCGTCCACGGCGCGGACTACGAGTTCGACCCGATGAGGGCGGACGTGCTGCGCGAGGGCGGCGACGTCACCATTGTCGCGACTGGCCTCATGGTCGCGACAAGCCTCGAAGCCGCCGATATGCTTCATGCCGAAGGCATAGAAGCCGAGGTCATCGCCTGCCCCGTCGTAAAACCCATCGACAGCAAAACGATAACGGCGTCCATCAGGAAAACGGGCGCCGCGGTGAGCGCCGAAAACCATAACGTGAACGGCGCGCTGGGGTCCGCCCTTGCCGAAGTCGTCGTCGAAAACTGTCCCGTGCCCATGGAGCGCGTGGGGGTAAAGGAGCGTTTCGGCGAGGTCGGAAAGGTGCCGTACCTCAGAAACGTCTACCGCCTGAACGCCGAGGACGTCGCACTGGCGGCGAAAAAGGCGATCTCGCGCAGGAAATAAGCGCTGTATTCCGGTTCGCGCCGGCTCCGTTTAATTCGTTTCCGATACGCCATACTTATCGTATGGCGTATTCTTTTAAGGGCGGTATACAGTTCGGAATGGTGTACTTTCCCGTCGTATTATATACCGCGGCGAAAAGGAGCGAGATAGGCTTCAACCTGATCGACAGGCAGTCTATGTCCAGGATAAAATACAAAAAGATCTCGTCCGCGGGCGACGAGGTCAAGGCGGAAGACATCGTAAAAGGCTATGAATACGAAGACGGTAAATACGTTTTGTTCGACGACGACGATTTCGAAAAGATAAAATCCGCGCGCGACAAGAACATAACGATAGAGCTGTTCGTATCCGAAGGCGAGGTCGACCCCGTGTATTTCGACAAGGCTTATTACGCGCTGCCCGCGGGCGGTGAAAAGGCGTTTTCGCTTTTCGCTTCGGCGCTGGAAGCCGAAAAAAAGGCCGCAGTCGGCAGGGCGGTGATGGGGACGAAAGAAACGCTCGTATATCTGAGAGCGGTAGACGGGGCGCTGATAGCGAACACGTTGTTTTTTCGGGATGAAGTAAAAGTGGAAAAACCCGCCACGCTCCCTAAGCCGTCGGAAAAGGAGCTCGATCTCGCGGGGCGCGTCATATCCGAGATGACGGGGGAATACCGCCCCGAAAATTATTCGAACGAATATTATACGAAGCTTAAAAACGCGATAGAAAGGAAAATAGAGGGCAAAGAGATCGTCCGCGAAAAGGGGTCGGAAGGCACGGTCGCGGATCTTATGAAGGCGCTGAAGCTCAGTCTCGAAAAATTCTCGAACGGAAAAACCGCCGCGGCGACAAACAAGACGGCGGCAAAAAGGAAAGGTTCAGGCAATGGACATGTTCAGCGCGCGTAACGTGAGCCCTATGCTCCTAACGGAAACGAAGCTTCCCTTCGACGACGCGAACTTTATATTCGAACTGAAGCTTGACGGTATCAGAGCGATAATGTATCTTTCCCCGGACTCGGTCGCCGTCACGAACAAAAGGCTTCAGGACGTGACGAAGAGATATCCGGAGCTGGATAAGGTCAAAAGCGCCGTCGGAGCGCGCGTCGTACTTGACGGCGAGCTGGTGGCGATGAAGGGAGGAAAACCCGATTTTTTCGCGCTGCGCAAACGAAGCGCCATGACGAACGCGTTGAAAACGGAAATTGCCGCGGCGCGCTCTCCAGTGGAATTCGCGGCTTACGATATATTGTATCTGGACGGAGAAGATCTTACAGGGCTCGCGATAGAGAGGAGAAAAGAACTGCTGCACGCCTGCGTCAGGGAAACGGCGGGGCTGTCCGTCGTCGGTCATGTGCGGGAAAGCGGCGTCAGGCTGTTCGAACTCGTGAAAAAAGAGGGTCTGGAGGGCATAGTCGCAAAGCGGCTGGGATCCGTATACCGCCCGGGACGGCGTTCCCGCGATTGGATAAAGATAAAGGCGATGCAGGAAGAGGATCTCGATATAGTCGGATTCGTCGAAGATCCCTCGGGAGAAGTAAAAGATCTGATATACGGAACGTTTTCGGACGGCGCCGCGACGCCGCAGGGAAAAGTGTATCTGGGCGTGGGCGCGTCGGACAGGGAAGCCGTAAAAAAACATCTGAAGCGGTACGGGCAGGCGCCCGCTCCGTCCGTCAAACGCTATCCCGACGCGGTGTGGCTGAAACAAGGATTGAGCGGGACCGTCAGATTCATGCACAAAACGGAAAGCGGCGCGCTCAGACAGCCCGTGTTCAAATCGATGTCAAACGGGGAATGATATCCGTCAGGGTATCAGTCTGAATTCCATGGCGACGGGGTTGTGGTCGGAATACTCGAATCCGGTGTCGATGTTTTCGACGGAAACTATCTCGACGTTGTCGCTTACGATGAACCCGTCCAGCACGGTCAGGTAGTTGACTCCCTCTTCGTACGGTATCTCCGCGGAGCGGCAGGTACCCGTGCCCACGGCGGTCGCGGCTATCCGGAAACCGTCCGCCAGCATATCGTCGGTCAGCGGATAAGCCCAATCGGGGGTCTGCTGCTCGGATGGGAAAGTGCCCAGGCTGTCCGCAAGCTCGTGGTTGAAATCGCCGCCTACGACGACGTAATTACCCTTCGCGTATTCCGCGGCGATGAATTCGTTCAGCATCTCGAGCTGCGCTCCGCGTATCAGCCCGCCCTCGTCGTATGCCGACATATGCGAGTTTATAAGCACCAGCTCTTTGCCGTCGGAAACGCTTACGCGGCTCACCGCAAAGCAGCGGTCGAGATCGAAAAACTTCGCGAACCCGTCGTCCACGGGATAGCTTCTGCGCACAGCTTCCGTCATCGCGTAACGCGAATATGTCGCGATCCCGGCGGTGTTTTTGCCGTGGAAATCGTTTAACGGATACATCAAAAAGGCGGAATGGAAATTGACCGCAAAATTCCTTTGGTATCCCTCGCCCAGCGCCGTGGTCAGCATGTCGTATTCGTTTGTGTTATAGCTTCTGTCGCCGTCCGTATCGACTTCCTGAACAAATATAAAATCCGCGTTTTGCGACTTCAGCACCCCGGAAGCGCCGTTTACGGCATACAAAACGCGCTCTTTGTCGATAGCCTTGCCGTGTTCGCCGCTGACGGCGGTGCCGTCGGACATCACTCCCGAATCCATGAAAAAGGAAAAGTCCGTCGTGTACGCGCCGAAGCCGATGTTATATGTGACTATCCTGTAAACGCTGTCGGTCTCCGCCTGATCCAAAGAGGCGGTGCCGTCGATATCGAGGGCTAAATTGTCCTCGATCCTGTCGTACTCCGCCGCGACGTATATGACGTATGCGACGGCGGCGAGGATAATCGCCGCGACGACGGAAAGGAGCACTATTGCGGTTATCTTCAATGCGCGTTTCATATACGTCTCCCGGGCTTAGTTTATGTCGAACAATATCTTGTCGTAGGCGGGGAAGGGCCAGTATTCCGAAGCGACCAACAGTTCCGCCTCGTCCGCGACGAGCCTCAGGTCCCGCATCGCGCCGACTACTTCCCCGGCATACAGTTCCGCCGCCGCCTGACCGTTGCCTCTTGCGTGCGCGTCGAACAGGCGCTCCTCGAGCCTCGACACGCGCTCCGTGCCCTCGGCGTACAGCGCCGCCAGCCGTTCGATGTCTTTCTTGAGCGGCGAAGTAACTCCGGCGGCGCTCACTTTGCCGTCGGCGTCCGCTAAGGCGCCCATATATTTTGCGACAGCGGGGAGTATCTCCTGCCGCGCCATGTCCAGCATCGTCAGCGCCTCGATGGACACCGTCTTACAATAGTTTTCCAGATATATCTCGCGCCTGGAGTAAAGCTCTACGGCGGAGAAAACGCCGTGGCGCACGAAAAGCCCGATGTTTTTGTCGTCGGTGAGGTGTTCGAGCGCTTCGGCGGTGTTTTTGTAGTTTTTGAATCCGCGCTTTTCCGCTTCCGAGAGCCACTCCTCGGAGTAGTTGTTGCCGTTGAACACCACTTTGCCGTGATCGCGGACGGTGTCGGTTATTATCTTTTTGACGGCGGCGGATATGTCCCGGGTCCCCTCGATCTCTTCGGAAAAGCTTTGGATGGCGTCCGCCACTATCGTGTTCAGGACCATTGTGGGATCGGATACCGACATCGACGCGCCGGGCATACGGAATTCGAACTTGTTCCCGGTAAACGCGAAAGGCGAGGTGCGGTTGCGGTCGGCGGAGTCCTTTTCGAAGCGGGGGAGTATATGCACCCTCGTTTCGACGCTTGCGCCGCCGGTACGCGTATAGGGACGGTTTTCGGCGATGCATTTGAGCATTTCCCACAGATCCTCCCCCAAAAACAGCGAGACTATCGCGGGGGGCGCCTCGTGTCCGCCGAGACGGTGGTCGTTTCCCGCGCTCGCGACGCTTATGCGCATCAGGTCGCCGTATTCGTCCACGCCCTTTATCACCGCGCACAAAAACAGCAAAAATCGCGTGTTCGTGTACGGATTGGGTCCCGGGGACAACAGATTTATCCCGGTATCGGTCTCGAGCGACCAGTTGTTGTGCTTACCCGAGCCGGAAACGCCCGCGAAAGGCTTTTCGTGTAAAAGACACACCATACCGTGGCGCGCGGCGACTTTTTTCATCGTCTCCATCGTCAGCTGGTTGTGGTCCGCGGCGATGTTCGCCGTCTCGTATACGGGCGCCGATTCGTGCTGCGAGGGCGCCGTTTCGTTGTGACGGGTCTTTGCGGGCACGCCGAGCCGCCAAAGTTCCTCGTCCAGGTCGCGCATGTATTCCGACACTTTCGGTTTGACGGCTCCGAAATAGTGGTCCTCCAGGTCCTGCCCCTTGGGCGGGCGGGCGCCGAACAGAGTGCGCCCCGTAAACCTCAGATCCTTGCGCTTGTCGAAATCCTCTTTCGTTATCAGGAAATATTCCTGCTCCGCGCCGACGGTCGTGTATACTTTCCCGACGTTTTCGCCGAGCGCCTTCAGAAGGCGTTTCGCCTCGTTGTTTATTGCCTCCATAGACCTCAAAAGCGGCGTTTTTTTGTCGAGCGCTTCCCCCGTATACGAACAAAACGCCGTGGGTATGCACAATACGCCGTCCTTTATGAACGCATAGGAGCTGGGGTCCCAGTTGGTGTATCCTCGCGCTTCGAACGTGGCGCGCAGCCCTCCCGACGGAAAACTCGACGCGTCGGGTTCGCCCTTTATGAGCTCTTTGCCGGAAAACTCCGCAATAACGCCGCCGCCCGCGGCAGGCGCGAGGAAGCCCTCGTGCTTTTCGGCGGTCATGCCCGTCATGGGCTGGAACCAGTGCGTAAAATGGGTGGCTCCGCGTTCCATTGCCCAGTCCTTCATCGCGTTCGCGACGACGTCCGCCGCCTCCGGCGAAAGCGGTATGTCCCGCTCTATGCATTGGCGGTACTCCTCATACGTTTCGGGCGGAAGTTTTTCCGCCATGACCGAGTCGTTGAAGACCATTTGACCGAATGCGCTCTTTTTCATCCGTTCCTCCCGAAAAATAAGGGGATGCAAGCAAACGCCGGCACCCCGCTCGAGTATTTTTTAGTGATTTTCCCGCATAAAACGGCGATCCGTTCCGAGGGGGAGAACAACACTTAGTTTATAGTAATTTATATATAAAGTCAAGCGCTTTCCGATTTTACCGCGCGGAAAAACGGAAAATTTCTCCGAACGGAAATTTTTCCGTTTACGTTGACATCGCGGGACGTTTCGGTATATAGTGTCAAACATATTTTTGTTTATTGCGAGGGTGTATGCGGGCATTGGCAGTCGCCGGAAGGGAAACCGAAGCGCTGACCGCTTTGATTCGGGAAGCGGGCATGTCGGTGACCCCCTCGGAAACGGCGACGGAAGCGGCGCACCTCATATCCGAAAAAGATTTCGATTCCATTATAATATTGTCGCCCGTCAGGGGCGGTTCCGCCGCCGAGCTTGCCGGCTACGCCGCGGACACCACGCTTTCCGCGGTCATTTTGCTTGCGCCCGCGGATACGGTCGAACCGAAAGTCAAACGCGCTCTCCGCGAAAAGGGCGTTTTCGTACTCGAAACTCCGCTGAAACAGGAAGTTTTGAGCTCCGTACTGCAGTCTGCGGCGGCGGGCGCGGGGCGTTTCAGGCGCGAAAAGGAAAAACTCGATTCCAAACTGAAGGAAATGCGCGCGTTGAGCCGCGCGAAAGGGCTTTTGATGTCGCAGCTGAATATGTCCGAAGACGAGGCGCACAAGTTCATCGAACGCGAGGCTATGAACAGGCGCATGACGAAGGCGGAGATCGCGGCAAGGATACTCAGAACATATCAAAACTGAACATAAACAAAGGAGAAGGTCATGTCAAAGATCATCAAGTACATTTTCGTAACGGGAGGCGTCGTATCGGGGCTCGGCAAGGGCATCGTCATGGCGTCGCTGGGAAGACTTTTGAAATCGCGAGGGCTTAAGATAGCGGCGCAGAAACTCGATCCCTATATAAACATCGACCCGGGCACGATGAGCCCGTATCAGCACGGCGAAGTTTACGTCACCGAGGACGGCGCGGAGACCGACCTCGACCTCGGGCACTACGAAAGGTTCATCGACGAGGATTTGAACAAGTACTCCAACCTGACCACGGGAAAGGTGTTCTGGAACGTGTTGAACAAGGAACGCGAAGGTAAATACCTGGGGCAGACCGTGCAGACGATACCCCACATCACCGGGGAGATAAAGGAGTTTATCTACGCCGTCGGACAAAAATCGGACGCCGACGTCGTCATGACCGAAATAGGCGGCACGATAGGCGACATCGAATCGCAGCCGTTCATCGAGGCGATACGCCAGGTCAGCCGCGAACAGGGAAGGAGCAACTGCCTGTTCATCCACGTCACGCTGGTGCCGTATATCGCGAGCTCCGGAGAGCAGAAGACCAAGCCCACCCAGCACTCCGTCAAGGAACTAAGGAGCATGGGCATATCCCCCGACATCATCGTCACGCGCTGCGATATGCCGCTCGACGAGGGCGCCAGGCAGAAGCTCACGCTTTTCTGCGACGTCAAGCCCGACTGCGTCATCGAAAGCCTGACGGTAGACAATATCTACGAAGCGCCGCTGATGTTCGAAAAGATGAATATGTCCTCGGTGGTATGCCGTGAGCTCGGTTTATGGACCCCGAAACCCGACTTAAGCGAATGGGCGGATATGTGTTTCCGAATAAAGAGCGCCGAGAGGGAAACGGAGATAGCGGTAGTCGGCAAGTACGTCAAAATGCGCGACGCGTATATGTCGATAGCGGAAGCGCTGCACCACGGCGGATTCGCAAACGGCTGCAAAGTCAACATTCGCTGGGTGGAGGCGGAGGACGTCACCGACAGGACGGCGCCGAAACTTTTGGCGGGCTCAAGCGGTATTTTAGTGCCCGGCGGATTCGGCGACAGGGGAATAGAGGGAAAGATTGCCGCTAGCCGCTACGCCAGAAAGCACAACGTGCCGTACCTCGGGATATGCCTCGGTATGCAGACGGCGGTCATAGAGTTCGCAAGGGATGAGCTGGGGCTCAAAAAAGCCAACTCCGCCGAATTCGATCCCACCTCGCCCGACAAGGTGATAGACCTTATGCCCGACCAGAAGGGAAACCTGCCGAAGGGCGGCACGATGCGCCTCGGCGCCTATCCGTGCAAGCTGAAACCGGAGAGCGCGATGGCTTCGTTCTACGGCGTGACGTCCATATCGGAGAGGCACCGCCACCGCTACGAATTCAACAACGCCTACCGCGCCGCGATGGAGGCTAAGGGAATGCTGATAGCGGGCACCTCGCCCGACGACAGGCTGGTGGAAGCGGTGGAGATACCGTCGCTGAAGTTTTTCGTCGGCGTACAGTTCCACCCGGAGCTCAAAAGCCGCCCCAACCGCGCCCATCCGCTCTTCCGCGAGTTCGTAAAAAGCGCGCTCGGTTGAACCGCCTTCCGTCCCTCGCGCGCGACACGCGCGCGAAATAAATTATGTATCGCGCCGACAATAGGGCGATTTTGATTGACTTTACCGGGGCGGATGTGTGAAAATATATACATGAGGCAGGAGTATTTCAGGATATTCTATATGCTCAAATGACGTCTGCGACGGCAGTCATGTTCCCCGCGAACAGACTGCCGTCTGATTTTTTATCGGGAATTCGCAAAAAGGAGAGAAATATGAAAAAAGTTGCTGTCATAATGGGTTCCGATTCCGACCTTCCGGTAGTGGAAAAAGCGATAAACACGCTGAAAAAATACGGCGTTCCCGTCGAGGTCAGGGTGCTCTCGGCGCACCGCACCCCGACGGAGGCGGCGGAGTTTGCCGCCTCGGCGCGCGACAGGGGTTTCGGCGCCGTGATAGCGGCGGCGGGAAAGGCGGCGCATCTGGCGGGTGCCATAGCCGCTAGAACTACACTTCCCGTCATCGGGATACCCGTTAAAAGCTCGACTCTGGACGGGCTGGACGCGCTTTTATCGACGGTGCAGATGCCCTCGGGAATGCCCGTCGCGACGGTGGCGATAGACGGCGCGGAGAACGCGGCGCTTCTGGCGGTGCAGATACTTGCGGTAACGGACGAGGAGCTAAAGGAAAAACTCGACGAAGCGCGCCGCGAAAACACCCGCAGGATACTCGTTAAAGACGCGGAAATATCAAAAAAATACCAATAAAATCAAATATACGAATTTAAGAGGTGTCGATATGGACAAAAAAGAACAACTGTACGAAGGTAAAGCCAAAAAAGTTTACGCGACCGAATCCCCCGATCTGTGCATCGTGTCCTACAAGGACGACGCTACCGCGTTCAACGGACTAAAGCACGGCACGATAGTCGGAAAGGGCGTCGTCAACAACAAAATGACCAATTATCTGATGAAGAAGCTGTCCGCCGAGGCGGGCGTTCCCACCCATTTCGTCGAAGAGCTTTCCGACAGGGACACCCTCGTCAAAAAGGTGAAGATAGTGCCCCTCGAGGTGATAATCCGCAACATCGCGGCGGGCTCGTTCTCGAAAAGGTTCGGCGTAAAAGAGGGGACTCCCTTGAAATGCGCCACTCTCGAATATTGCCTCAAAGACGACGCACTCGGCGACCCGATGATAAACGATCTGCAGATACTCGCCTGCGGCTTTGCGACGAAGGAGGAGCTGGATACGATATCCTCCATGGCGTTCAGAGTGAACGATTATCTGAAGGACTTTTTCGCGGGAGTCAACATCGACCTCGTCGATTTCAAACTCGAGTTCGGCAAGAGTGCGGACGGCGAGATAGTTTTGGCGGACGAGATCTCCCCCGACACCTGCAGGTTCTGGGACAAGACCACCCACGAAAAACTCGACAAGGACCGCTTCCGCCGCGACCTAGGCGGCGTCGAAGAGGCGTACGACGAGATGATGAAGAGGGTGCTCGGTGAATAATATGGGCAAACTTCATGAGGAATGCGGCGTTTTCGGCATTTTTTCCAAAAGCAGAAAGGATCTTGCCGGAAGCGTCTATTTCGGACTGCACGCGCTGCAGCACCGCGGTCAGGAAGGCGCCGGCATAGTCGTCAACGACGACGGAGTTTTCACCTACAGAAAGGACCTGGGGCTCGTGAGCGAAGTGTTTTCGTCGGAAGCGCTCGAAAAGCTCGGCGCGGGCAACATCGCCATTGGCCACGTCAGATATTCGACGTCCGGTTCCAACGACCGCATGAACGTGCAGCCCATCGTCGTCAGGCATATAAAGGGCTCGATGGCGCTTTGCCACAACGGTAACCTCACCAACTCCTCCGAGCTCAGGCGCGAACTCGAATTGAACGGCTCCATATTCCATTCGACGTCCGACACCGAGGTCATATCCTATATCATAACGAAGGAAAGACTGACCGCACCGAGCATAGAATCCGCCGTCGTCAGGGCGATGGACAAGATACGCGGAGCGTATTCGCTGGTCATCATGTCTCCCTCCAAGATGATAGCGGTGCGCGACCCGAACGGTTTCAGACCCATAGCGTACGGAGTGACCGATGAGGGCGACTACGTCGTCGCTTCCGAGTCTTGCGCGCTGGACGCGGTCGGCGCGAAGTTTATAAGGGATCTCGAGCCCGGCGAGGTCGTCGTTTTCACCGCCTCCGGCGTAAAAAGCATGCGCGACCATGTCGGAAAAGCGCCGCGGGCGATGTGCATTTTCGAATACATCTATTTCGCGCGCCCCGATTCGGTGCTGGACGGCTGTTCGGTGCACGAAGCGAGGCTTAGGGCGGGCGCGTTCCTTGCGGACGAACACCCCGTCGAGGCGGACGTCGTCATCGGCGTTCCCGATTCGGGGATAGACGGCGCTTTGGGCTACGCCGCGCGTTCGGGGATACCGTACGGAGTAGGGCTCATCAAAAACAAATACGTCGGCAGGACGTTCATCGCGCCCGACCAGAAGCTAAGGGAAAGGGCGGTCAGAATGAAACTGAACGCGATCCCCATCACCGTGAAAGGAAAGAGGATAGTCCTTATTGACGATTCCATCGTGCGCGGCACGACGTCGGCGAGGATAGTAAAACTGCTGCGCGACGCGGGCGCCGCCGAGGTGCATATGCGCGTGACCGCCCCTAAATTCGTGGGCGCGTGCTACTACGGCACCGACATAGACGACCCCTCCTGCCTCATCGCCAACAACCACACCACCGAGGAGATAGCCGCGATGATAGGCGTCGATTCCCTCGGGTTTTTGAGTATCGCAAGCGCCGTGAAACTCCCCGACGGCGGAGTGACGACGGGATATTGCACGGGTTGTTTCAGCCGCGAGTACCCCACCGCCATCCCCACGGAGAGGACAAAGGGAAGATTCGAACGGAAAATATCCGAAAAAGGAGAATAGTATGGACAAGTCCTACAGCGAAAGCTACAAACAGGCAGGAGTAGACATCACGGCGGGATACCGCGCCGTCGATCTGATGAAAGAGCACGTCAAACGCACCGCGACCGCGGGAGTGTGCTCCGACGTCGGCGGATTCGGGGGACTGTTCGAACTCGATCTAAACGGTATCACCCGTCCCGTTCTCGTCTCCGGTACGGACGGAGTGGGTACGAAACTGAAATACGCGTTCGTCATGGACAAGCACGACACCGTCGGCATAGACTGCGTGGCGATGTGCGTAAACGACATAATCTGCTGCGGCGCGAAGCCGCTGATCTTCCTCGATTATATCGCCTGCGGAAAGCTCGTGCCCGAGAAGATAGCCGAGATAGTAAAAGGCGTCGCGGACGGCTGCGTCATGGCGGGCGCGGCGCTCGTCGGCGGCGAGACCGCGGAGATGCCCGGCTTTTACCCCGAGAACGAATACGACATAGCGGGATACGCTACGGGCGTCGTCGATAAGTCGAAGATACTCGACAGCTCCCGCATGAAACCGGGGGACGTCATAATAGCGCTTCCCTCCTCGGGAGTGCACTCCAACGGCTTCTCGCTGGTCAGGAAAATTTTCAAACCCGACGTCGATTCCCTTATGCGCCCGCTGGAGGCATTAGGCGGCGCGTCGATAGGCGAAACGCTCCTCACCCCCACCAGAATATATGTAAAACCGATGCTCAAACTGTTCGAAACGGTTACCGTAAAGGGCGTTTCGCATATTACGGGCGGCGGATTCTACGAAAACATACCGCGCAGTATCCCCAAGGGGCTATGCGCGAAAATAGACAAAAATTCCCTTTCCGTACCCCCGATATTCGAGCTTATCCGCTCCGCGGGCGGAGTGCCCGAAAGGGATATGTTCAACACCTTCAACATGGGTGTCGGCATGATCGCGGTGGTCGAGGACAAGGACGCGGAACGCGCTCTCGCGACGCTTACCGCCGAGGGCGAAAAGCCCTTTGTTCTCGGTGAGATAACGGAGGGCGCCGACGGCGTTATATTCGCGTGAGGAAAATAAAAGTCGCCGCGCTCGTTTCGGGCGGCGGCACAAATCTACAGGCGATACTCGACGCGGGGGCGCGCGGAGAAACGCCTTCCGCCGAGGTCGCAGTCGTGATATCCGACCGCGCGGGCGCGTACGCTTTGGAACGCGCTCGCGAGGCGGGCGTCGAGGCATTGTATATACCGTTTACGGACCTGGGGCGCGAGGCATTCGAAGAGCGCCTTATACGCGCTTTGCAGGAAAGGAACATCGAGATGATAGTGCTTGCGGGATTCATGCGAATACTCTCCCCCGCGTTCACCGCGCGCTATGCGGACAGGATACTGAACATACACCCGTCTCTCATCCCATCCTTTTGCGGAGAGGGCTATTACGGGCTCAGGGTACACCGCGCGGCGCTCGATTACGGCGTAAAAGTGACGGGCGCCACCGTGCATTTCGTGAACGAAGTTCCCGACGGCGGCAGGATAATAATGCAGCGCGCGGTTTATATAGAGGACGGCGACACCCCCGAAACGCTCCAAAAGCGCGTTATGCGCGAAGCGGAATGGGTGATATACCCCCTTGCGGTCGAGGCGGTCGCGGCGAAGATGCTGAACGAATACGGCGAAAAATAAAAAAAGGAGAACGAATATGAAGTACATCGGCGAGATATTGGCGTCAAACGCCTATCCCGGCAGGGGCATTGCCGTGGGAACTACCCCGTCCGGCAAGACGGCGTTTGCCTATTTCATAATGGGCAGGAGCGTTAACTCCAGAAACCGCGTTTTCGTGAAAAGCGCGGACGGCATCACGATCTACCCTTTCGACGAAACGAAGGTAAAGGATCCGTCGCTCATCATATATTCGCCCGTCAGGCGTTTTTCGGATAAACTCATCGTCACCAACGGCGACCAGACGGACACGATATACGAGGGATTCGAAAAGGGGATATCCTTTGCCGATTCCCTCAAAACGCGCACGTTCGAGCCCGACGCGCCCAATTTCACGCCGCGCATAAGCGCCGTCATAAACGGCGACGGCACATATTCGATGAGCATATTAAAATGCATAGACCCCGATTCGGACGCCGCGGCGCGCTACACCTTCGACTACGAGCCCGTACCGGGCAAGGGGCGTTTCATACACACCTATGCCGGGGACGGCGATCCGCTGCCGACGTTTAGCGGCGAACCGGAGGATATAATAATACCCGACGATCTCGAGGCGTTCACCGAGGACATATGGGAAAACCTCGACGCGGAAAACAAAATATCCCTTTACACCGGCTTCGTATGCGGCGTGGAAGAGGAAACCAAACTTATCAATAAATACATAAAGTGAGGAGATATGAAAGAGTTCGAGTTGAAATACGGCTGTAACCCCAATCAAAAACCCGCCGGGATATACATGGCGGACGGCGGAGAGCTTCCGATAGAGATTCTTTCCGGGCGCCCCGGGTACATCAACTTTCTGGACGCGTTCAATTCGTGGCAGCTGGTAAAGGAGCTGAAGGAAGCGACGGGGATGGTCTCCGCGACCAGCTTCAAACACGTCAGTCCCACCTCGGCGGCGGTCGGCAGGGCGCTTCCCGAGCGCCTGAAAAAGGCGGCGTTCGTAGACGACATCGAGGGACTTGACGACTCCCCCCAGGCGTCCGCCTACGCCAGGGCGCGCGGCACCGACAGGATGAGCTCCTTCGGCGACTGGATAGCCCTCTCCGACGAGGTGGACGAGACCACCGCGAAGATAATAAAGCGCGAGGTGTCCGACGGCATAATCGCGCCCGCGTATTCCCCGAAGGCGCTGGAGATACTTCGCGGGAAGCGTAACGGAAACTACAACATCGTGAAAATTGACCCCGACTACGTCCCCGCGCCCACGGAAAGAAAGCAGGTGTTCGGCGTGACGTTCGAGCAGGGCAGAAACGACGTCAAGATAAACGCGGAGATGCTGAAAAACGTCGTCACTAAAAAGGACATCCCCGACAACGCGAAACTCGACCTTATCGTATCGCTCATCACGCTGAAATACACGCAGTCCAATTCGGTCTGTTTTGCCGAGGACGGGCAGGCGATAGGCGTGGGCGCGGGACAGCAGAGCCGTATACACTGCACCCGTCTCGCCGCCGAAAAAGCGGACTTGTGGCACCTGAGACAGACAGATAAGGTACTCGGACTCGAATTTAACGACAGTGTGGGACGCCCCGAGAAAAACAACATAATAGACCTATACCTTTCCGCCGACGCGGACGAGGTATTGGCGGAAGGGGAGTGGCAGAAGTACTTCAAAACGCGCCCCGAACCCTTTACCGCCGAGGAGAAAAAGGAATACCTTTCCCGCGTAAAAGGCGTCAGCCTCGGCTCCGACGCCTTCTTCCCGTTCGGCGACAACGTCGAACGCGCCGCGAGATCGGGGGTCAGCTACATAGCGGAGCCCGGCGGCTCCGTCAGGGACGACATCGTCATAGAAACGGCGGACAAACTCGGCATAGCGATGTGCTTTACCGGGGTCAGGCTGTTCCATCATTAAGGAGAAGATATGAAAGTAGCCGTTGTGGGCGGCGGCGGCAGAGAGCACGCCATCGTCCGTAAATTGAGCGAGAGCCCTTTGGTAAGCAAGTTATACGCCGTTCCCGGTAACGGCGGCATGGCGGACTTGGCGCGCCTTGTCCCGATACGCGCAATGGACTTGGAAGCGATACGCGATTTCGCCGTCCGCGAAAAGATAGACTTCGTCGTCGTCGCTCCCGACGATCCGCTCGCGGCGGGGCTCGTGGATATGCTCCACGCCGAGGGCATAAAGTGCTTCGGACCCGAAAAGCGGGCGGCGGAGATAGAAAGCAGCAAAGCCTTCGCAAAGGACCTCATGAAAAAATACGGTATCCCCACCGCAAAATACGCGGTGTTCACCGACGCGGAGGAGGCAGCGAAGTACATCGACGAAATGTCGGAGCCCGTCGTCGTGAAGGCGGACGGGCTGGCGCTCGGGAAAGGCGTCATCATCGCCCCGACCCGCGCCGAGGCGAAGGCGGCGGTCGCGGAGATGCTCGGCGGCAAGTTCGGCGAGTCCGGAAAAAAGGTGGTCGTCGAGGAATACCTGACGGGGCCCGAGGTCTCCGTTTTGGCGTTCACCGACGGAAAGACCGTCGTGCCGATGGTGTCGAGCATGGACCACAAACGCGCCTTGGACGGCGACAAAGGTCTGAACACCGGCGGCATGGGCGCCGTTTGCCCCAATCCGTATTACACCCCCGAAATCGCCCGCGAAGCGGAGGAGAAGATCTTCCGCCCCACGCTAAAGGCGATGGCGGCGGAAGGAAGGAAGTTCAAGGGCTGCCTGTATTTCGGGCTGATGGTGACCGCGGACGGCGTCAAAGTCATCGAATACAACTCGCGTTTCGGCGATCCCGAAACGCAGGCGGTACTGCCGCTAGTTAAATCCGACCTGATGGAAATAATGCTCGCGGTCGAGGAAGAGCGCCTCACCCCGGACATGGTCTCGTTTTCGGACGAGTGCTCCTGCACCGTTGTGCTTGCTTCGAAAGGGTATCCCGAAAAATACAATACGGGATACGAAATAAAGGAAAACGGCGCCGAGGGATATATCTACTACGCGGGAGCGAAAGCGGAAGACGGCGTGTTGAAGACCTCGGGCGGCAGGGTGATGGCGGTGACCGCTTTGGGCAAAAATTTACGGGAAGCGGTAGAGAAAGCGTACCGCGAAGCGGAGAAGGTGACGTTCACCGATAAATACATGCGCACGGACATCGGGCGGCGCGCGCTCGAAAAGACGGGGCGTTGACGGAGAGAATATGGTATACAGAGTTTATGTCGAAAAAAAAGAGGGACTCGGTTCCGAGGCGGAGGCTCTCGAGAGGGAACTAAAATCGTTTTTGGGGATAGCGGGGCTTAAAAAATTAAGGCTCATAAACCGCTACGACGTCGAGAACGCGGACGAGGAGCTGTTCAGAAAACTTATCCCCACCGTGTTTTCGGAGCCGCAGGTGGACGAGGTATACGACTCGCTCCCGGAAGCGGACGAAATATTCGCGGTGGAGTATCTGCCGGGACAGTTCGACCAGCGCGCCTCGTCGGCGGCGGAGTGCGCGGAGCTTGTGGCGCTGTGCCCCCGTCCCGTCATCCGCACCGCAAAGGTGTACGCGCTGTACGGAAGCCTCTCCGAGGAGGAAAAGGCGGCGGTCAGAAAATACGTCGTGAACCCGGTGGAGAGTAGAATAGCGTCCCTGGAGATACCGCCGACACTCGCGGAGGAATACGCGCCGCCCGAAAAGGTCAAAACGCTTTCCGGATTCACCGCGCTGGACGACGAGGGGCTCGAAAGGGTCCTGAAAGAGTATTCGCTCGCGATGGACTTGAACGACCTGAAATTCACGCGCGACCACTTCGCCCGCGAGGGGCGCGACCCCACGATGACGGAGCTCAGGATACTCGACACCTACTGGTCAGACCATTGCAGGCACACCACATTTTTAACGACGATAGACTCCGTAAAAACGGAAGACAAGACTGTCGCCGAAGCGTACGAGAAGTATCTCGAAACGCGCCGTGAGCTCGGGAGAAAGTCCCCGATGAACCTGATGGACGCGGCGACCCTAGCGGTAAAATACCTGAGATCCAAGGGCATGCTCGACAAGCTCGACGTGTCCGAGGAGATAAACGCCTGCACGGTCAAGATAAAAGTCACGGTGGACGGAAAAGAGGAAGACTGGCTTCTCCTGTTCAAAAACGAAACTCACAACCACCCCACCGAAATAGAACCTTTCGGCGGCGCCGCGACGTGCATAGGCGGCGCCATACGCGATCCCTTGTCGGGGAGAAGCTACGTTTACGCGGCGATGCGCCTGACCGGCGCGGGAGATCCGCTGACCCCCGTCGAGGAGACCGTCCGCGGCAAACTGCCGCAGAGGAAGATAGTCACTACCGCTGCCGCGGGATACAGCTCCTACGGAAACCAGATAGGGCTCGCCACCGGCATAGTCGACGAGATATACGACCCCGGATACGTCGCAAAACGCATGGAGATAGGCGCCGTCATCGCCGCGGCGAAGGCGGAAAACGTGGTGCGTCTGACCCCGGAGCCGGGGAACATCGTGATACTTTTAGGAGGCAGAACGGGGCGCGACGGCTGCGGCGGAGCGACGGGCAGCTCTAAGTCTCACACCGTCACAAGTATCGAGACCTGCGGCGCCGAGGTGCAGAAGGGCAACGCGCCCGAGGAAAGGAAGCTGCAGCGCCTATTCAGGAACCCCGCCGCTTCCAAGCTCATCAAACGCTGTAACGACTTCGGCGCGGGCGGCGTGTCCGTGGCGATAGGCGAGCTCGCGGACGGGCTGGAGATAGACCTCGACAAAGTGCCCAAAAAGTACGAAGGACTGGACGGCACGGAGCTTGCGATCAGCGAATCGCAGGAGCGCATGGCGGTGGTGGTCGCGGCTCGGGATAAGGATAAGTTTTTGTCTTATGCCGCCGAAGAAAACCTCGAAGCCACTCCCGTTGCGGTCGTCACCGAGGAAAAGCGCCTGAAAATGTATTGGCGCGGCGACAAGATAGCGGACATATCCCGCGAATTCCTCTCCAGCAACGGCGCCGAAAAACATACCGACATCGTCGTGGAAAAAGGGAAACCTTTCGCAAAAAGCGGAACGGGCGATTTCAGGGGCGATATCATAAAACTTGCGGGCGACCTGAACGTCGTCTCGAAAAGGGGACTGTCGGAGCGCTTCGATTCCACGATAGGCGCGGGCACGGTGCTGATGCCCTTCGGCGGCTTAAGGCAGCTGACCCCGGTGCAGGCTATGGCGCACAAGATCTCCACCGAAAAAGGGGACACCGACGACTGCTCCGTGATGAGCTGGGGATATAATCCCGCGATAGCGAAATCGAGCCCTTATCACGGCGCGTACTTTGCCGTCGTCGAGAGTGTATCGAAACTCGTCGCCGCGGGCGCCGAGTTCAAGGACGTCTACCTCACTTTCCAGGAATATTTCCCGAAACCCAAAAACGACCCCCGCCGCTGGGGAATGCCGCTCGCGGCGCTTTTGGGCGCGTTCAGGGCTGAGCTCGATCTCGGTATCGGCGCGATCGGCGGCAAGGACTCGATGAGCGGCACTTTCGAAAATCTGGACGTTCCGCCGACATT
The DNA here is from genome assembly GCA_944331875.1 of uncultured Clostridia bacterium. GTDB lineage: Bacteria > Bacillota > Clostridia > Christensenellales > DTU072 > Stercoripulliclostridium_A. The sequence goes on from CALVJA010000009.1 coordinate 38,795, forward strand.
GGTGTCCTTCGCGGTGACGACCGCAAAAACGGGGGACATCCTCTCCGGCGAATTCAAAAAGGCGGGGAGCGAAGTGCGCATACTGAAAACGCCGCTGAACGCGGACGGCGTTCCCGACGCCGCGGCGCTGAAGGAAAACTTCGCCGCCGTATCGAAACTAAGGGCGGAGGGTAAGATACTCGCCGCCTACACCCCGACCTACGGCGGCATAGCCGAGGCGGTATACAAGATGTGTATCGGCAACGGCATAGGTTTTGAGTTCAGCGAGGGAACGGACGAGAAAAAACTTTTCGGCTACGAGTACGGCGCCTTCGTTCTGGAGACGGCGCCCGGCGCGGATATCGGAGAGCGCCTCGGGGTTACAATCCGCGACGAAGCGATTGTATTGGGCGGCACCCGCGTTCCGCTTGAGGATATAATCCGTGTGTACGAGGGAAAACTCGAGAGCGTTTATCCCGTCCGCGCTGCGGGGGCGGATAACGTCCGCGCCGTGTCGTACGAGAAGCGTTCCGGCATAAAACCGCTAGTTTCGGTACCCGCTCCGTGTGTTCTGATACCCGTATTCCCGGGAACGAACTGCGAATACGACAGCGCGAAAGCGGTGGAGAGAGCGGGCGCGAAGGCGGAGATTTTCGTTATAAACAACCTGACTCCCTCGGGCGTCAGGCGCTCCGTAGAGGCGTTTGCCGACAAGATAAAAAAGGCGAACGCGATATTCATACCCGGCGGATTTTCGGGCGGCGACGAGCCCGAGGGCTCCGGTAAATTCATAACGGCGTTTTTCCGCAACGCGAGGATATCGGACGCGGTGGAAGAGCTTTTGCAAAAGCGCGACGGGCTGATGCTCGGCGTGTGCAACGGTTTCCAGGCGCTAATAAAACTGGGGCTTGTGCCGTACGGGAAGATAATGCCCGAAGCGCGCCCCGAATATCCCACGCTGACTTTCAACACGATAGCGCGCCACCAATCCAAAATAGTGACCACGCGCGTCGCTTCCGTCAAATCGCCGTGGCTCATGAAAGTTGAGGTCGGCGACCTTATCGCCGTTCCCGTTTCGCACGGCGAAGGTCGTTTCGTCGCAAGTCCCGAGGTCATAGAGGAGCTCATACGAAACGGGCAGATCGCCACGCAGTACGCGGACCTTTCGGGCGCGGTCACGGGGGAAACCGAGGTAAACCCCAACGGCTCCGTGATGAACATCGAGGGCATAACTTCGCCCGACGGCAGGGTGTTCGGCAAAATGGGACACAGCGAGCGTTACTCCGCGGGACTTTATAAAAACGTTCCCGCGCGCTACGACATGGGACTTTTCGATTCCCTTGTCGAATACTACAAATAAGGAGAGATCATGGCACTCAGCGACATTGAAATAGCGCGCTCCGTCACTCCGAAACACATTTCCGAGGTCGCGCGTAATGCGGGATTTACGGAAGACATGGTGGAATGCTACGGGCGTTACAAGGCAAAGATAAACGCCTCGGGCGCAAAAAGCGGTAAAGAGGGTAAACTCATTTTAGTGACCGCGATGACCCCCACTCCCGCGGGCGAGGGGAAGACGACCGTGTCCATAGGGCTCGCGGACGGCATGAGAAGACGCGGCTACAACGTCATCGCAGCGCTGAGGGAGCCTTCCCTAGGGCCCGTGTTCGGGTTGAAGGGCGGCGCCACGGGCGGCGGCAGGGCGCAGGTGATACCGATGGAGGACATCAACCTCCACTTCAACGGCGACTTCCATGCGGTGACGGCGGCGAACAACCTTCTCGCGGCGATGGTCGACAATCACATAAAGCAAGGGAACGAGCTCGGCATAGACCCCGCCGCGGTGTCCTTCAAACGCGCTCTCGATATGGACGACAGGCAATTAAGGTTTATCGTATCCGGACTCGGCGGCAGGGCGCACGGCATCCCGCGCGAGGACGGGTTCGACATTACCGCCGCTTCCGAAATAATGGCGATATGGTGCCTTTCGAAGAATATTCGGGACCTCAAAGAGCGGTTTTCGAAGATAATCGTGGGATACAACTACGAGCGTAAACCCATACGCGCCGGCGACCTGAAGGCGGCGGGCGCGATGACCGCGCTGATGCTGGAGGCGATGAAACCGAACCTTGTGCAGACGCTGGAGGGAACGCCCGTTTTGGTTCACGGCGGGCCGTTCGCGAACATCGCCCACGGCTGCAATTCCGTGGCGGCGACGACGCTTGCGTTGAGGGCGGCGGACTACGTCGTGACCGAAGCGGGGTTCGGAGCAGATCTCGGAGCCGAAAAATTCATCGACATCAAGTGCCGCGAGGCGGGGCTAAGGCCTTCCGCCTCGGTCGTAGTGGCGACTATACGCGCCCTGAAAATGCACGGCGGCGTCGCAAAGGTGGATCTCGCGAAAGAGGATTTAGCGGCGCTCGAAAAGGGCATGAAAAACCTTTTGCGCCACGTCGATAACATGACGAACGTTTTCGGACTTCCCGCCGTCGTCGCGCTGAACGCGTTCGCGACGGACACCGAGGCGGAAACGAATTTCGTTTTATCCGAATGCCGCCGCCGCGGTATAAACGCGATCCCGACCGACGTGTGGGCAAAGGGCGGCGCAGGCGCCGAAGAGCTTGCGGAAGAGGCGGTGCGCCTGACAAACGAGAAAAACTCCTTCCGGTTTTCGTACGAACTTTCGGAGCCGTTGGAGAAAAAGATAGAGGCCGTCGTCAAAAAGGTATACCGCGGCTCAGGCGTCGAGATAACGCCCGCGGCAAAGGCGAAGCTCACGCGCTTTGCCGAGCTCGGATACGGCGGCCTTCACGTGTGCATCGCCAAGACGCAATACAGCTTTTCGGACGATCCCAAAAAGATCGGCGCGCCCGAAAACTTCACCGTGACCGTAAAAGACGCGCGTTTGTCCGCGGGAGCGGGGTTCGTCGTAGCGCTGACGGGCGACATCATCACGATGCCGGGACTTCCCAAAACTCCCGCCGCGGAGCACATAGACGTCGAGGAGCTCCCGGACGGCAGTATGCGTATAACGGGGCTGTCGTAGGGCGTTTAAGTCGCGGTAAATACGCTTTCTAAAGCCCGCCGCCCGAGCGGCGGGCTCTGTATTTAATATAAATAAATCCGAAAACGTCGTCGATTTATTTGTGAAAAGGCCGAAGTTGTGATACACTTCAATCTATGAACGAAGAAGTAATGAAGGCGCGCGCGGCGGACGAAGTCGTCATCAAGGCGGACGGCGTAAAATACTCATACAGGAGCGGCGAACGCGTTTCGCGCGGTGTGGAGGGGATAGACCTCGAGATACGCCGCGGCGAATTCGTCGTGTTTTTAGGCAGGAACGGTTCCGGCAAATCGACGCTTGCAAAACTTTTGAACGGATTTTTGGTGCCCGACGAGGGGATAGTCACGGCGCTGGGACTTGACACCGCGGACGAGGACAGGATATACGACGTCAGGAGCAAAGTGGGTATGGTCTTCCAGAACCCCGACAACCAGATGGTGGCTTCCGTCATCGAATCGGACGTCGCGTTCGGGCCCGAGAACCTCGGCGTACCGCGCGAGGAGATAGAGGAGCGCGTGACCGAGGCGCTGGAGACCGTCGGTATGTCCGAATACAGAAACGGTTCCCCCAACAAACTTTCGGGCGGTCAGAAGCAGCGCGTGGCAATAGCTTCCATTCTCGCCATGCGCCCCGAAGTCATCATTTTGGACGAATCCACGGCGATGCTCGACCCCAAGGGCCGCCGCGAGATAATGGAAACGATAATGAAACTGAACCGCGAAAAGGGCATGACGGTGATACTCATCACCCACTACATGGACGAGGCGATAGAAGCGGACAGGATATTCGTGATGGACTCCGGGCGCGTTACCGCCTTCGGCACGCCCGCCGAAGTTTTCGCCGCGACCGAGGCGATAGCCGCCGCGGGACTCGAGCTTCCCGTCGCGGGCAAGGTGTCGCTGGAACTCAAAAAAATGGGCTTCGACGTGCCGTTTGCGATAACGGACGAGGATCTTGCGGAGGGCGTATGCAGATCGTGATCCAAAATTTAAGTTACGTCTACTCCCCGAAGACCCCTTTCGAAAAAGTGGCTTTGGACAACGTTTCGTTTACGGTGAACGAGGGCGACACTTTGGGTATAGTCGGCGCCACGGGCTCGGGAAAGTCCACTTTGAGCCGCCACCTGAACGCGCTTATCCGCATACAGTCCGGGAAGATCCTTCTCGGCGACATAGACTTATCGCAGAAAAAACCCGACCTTAAGGAGGTCAGGAAAAAGGTGGGGATGCTCTTCCAGTTCCCCGAATACCAGCTGTTTGCCGACACCGTCAGAAAGGACGTCGAGTTCGGCCCCAAAAATTTCGGCATGAACGAGGCGGAAGCGGCTAAGTCCGCCGCCGAGGCGATGCGGCTCGTCGGGCTCGACATGGGCGAAATAGGCGAAAAGTCCCCCTTCGAGCTGTCGGGCGGGCAGATGCGCAGGGTCGCCATCGCAGGGGTCATTGCCTCCCGCCCCGAAGTGTTGGTGCTGGACGAGCCCACCGCGGGACTCGACCCCGCCGGCAAAAGGGAGATATTGGAGCTGGTGACGGCGCTGAAATCGAGCTTTGTCAAAACCGTCGTCATAATCTCGCATAACATGGACGAGATCGCGGAGTACTGTAACCGCGTAGTGGTCTTGGACGAAGGGAAACTCATCGCCGACACCACCCCCGCGATACTTTTCAACGATTCCGACATAATCGACAACACCGAACTCGATTATCCGCATACGATAAAAATAAAAAGGATGCTGGCGGCGAGGGGATTCGTCATAGACACCCCCGCGCTTACCGTAAAGGAGCTTGCCGCAGGCGTCGCCCGGAGGCTGAAATGAAGGACATGACCCTCGGGCAGTATTACCCCACAGATTCTTTTACCCACAGGATGGACCCCAGAGCCAAGCTGGTACTCGTCATCGCGTTCATCGTTATGGTGTTTCTGGCAGAGAGTTTCCTGTCGTATTTTGCGGTGATAGTATGCGTTGTTTCCGCGGCTTTGGTATCCCGAATCCCGCTTTCCAAGATGCTGAAAAGCATAAAGGCGATCATCATGCTGCTGATATTCACGGGGATACTGAATCTGTTGTTTTATAACGGCGAAACGGTGTTGTGGAGCTGGTGGCGCATAAAAATCTCGGTGGAGGGGATCATCTTTTCGATAAAAATGGTGCTGCGGCTCGTGCTGCTCGTAATGGGCACCACGCTTTTAACGTACACCACCACGCCCACGTCGCTCACCGACGGGATGGAGAGCCTTTTGACTCCGCTCAAATACATCAAAGTGCCCGTGCACGACATCGCGGTCATCATGAGCATAGCGCTCCGCTTCATACCGATACTGTCGGAAGAGGTGGACAAGATAATGATGGCGCAGAAAGCGCGCGGCGCTTCCTTCGACACGGGCGGGCTTTTGAGTAGGGCGAAAGCGCTTTTACCGATACTTATCCCGCTTTTCGTCTCGGCGTTCAGGCGCGCCGACGAGCTGGCTCTGGCGCTTGACGCAAGGTGCTACAACGCCACCCCGAACCGCACCCGTTACAAGGTGATGAAGTTCGGACTCAGGGATCTCGCGGGCGCTATCGGAATGGCGGCGTTCATCGTGCTGGTAGTCGCATTGAACAACAACTTCTGGGGCGCGTACGAGACGGTGCAGTCCGTCTGGTGGCTGTTTTGACGCGTTATCTGTTGACATTGGAATACGACGGCGCGGCGTACGCGGGCTGGCAGCGGCAGAAAAACGCCGTCGGCGTGCAGGAGCGTGTGGAAGACGCGCTCGGAACGCTTCTCGGGCAAAAGACCGTCGTGTACGCTTCCGGCAGGACCGACGCGGGGGTGCACGCGGAGGGACAGGCGGCGCACTTCGACGCGCCGAGAGCGCTCGAGGCGAAAAGATTCGTCTATTCGCTGAACGCGCTTTTACCGGACGACATAAAGGCGAGATCGCTTATTCCCGTTCCCGACGATTTCCACGCGCAGTATTCCGCGAAGAAAAAGACCTATTCCTACAAAATATATGTGTCCGAGACCCCGTCGCCGCTAAGGCGCGCTAGGTTTTTCAGGATAGCGCCGCCCTTCGATTTCGATATATTCGAAAAGGCTCTCGAGATGACGGAGGGGGAACACGACTTTCGTTCCTTCGGAAACACCGGAAGCAGCCAAAAAACGTCGGTAAGGACGATCTATTCCGCCGGCGCCGTAAAAAACGGCGGGGAGATAACGGCGTATATCACCGGAAACGGATTCTTGTATAATATGGTGCGCGTGGTCGCGGGGGCAGCGCTCGCGGCGGCGAAGGGCAGGATAGCGCTTAAGGACATAGCGGATATGCTCGGCGGCGCGCCGCGCCCGATAAAGGTCAAAACGCTGCCGCCCCACGCGCTCACCCTCGTTTCGGTGGAATACGACATAGGGGACCGGCGCAGCTGAGCGGTCGTCGATCTTTACCCGAACAAACAAAACATACAAAACGCATTCACAACGCCTCCGCCGGCGGCATATATTGGCGCATTCGGAGGTCATATGAAGTATTTCGGCACCGACGGCATCCGCGGCATGAGCACGATGTTCACGTCGGATTTTCTGGAAAGGACCGCGCAGGCGGTAAAGGCGTTCTACGGCAAGATAAACGTCGTTATCGCCAGGGACCCGAGAACGGGCGGCGCGGATATAGTCAAAACTTTTTCGTATTTCATGGCAAAAGCGGGGATACGCGTGACGGACGCGGGAATGCTTCCGACGCCGGCGCTGGCGTATCTCACCAAGGCGCGTGGCGCCGAGATAGGCGTCATGGTATCCGCTTCGCACAATCCGCCCGAATACAACGGGCTCAAATTTTTCTCCGGCAAGGGCGCGAAGATATCCACCGCCGAGGAAGAGGCGCTCGAAGCGCTCATCGACTCTTCCGTGTTCCGCGAAGAGGAAGGGGGAGATTATGCCGTATACGACGACGGGCTCGAAGATTACCTTACTGCGGTGCGCGCCGCGTTCAGCCCCGACCTGAAGGGGCTGAAGGTATTGATAGACGGCGCCTCGGGCGCCGCGGGCGGCGCGGCGGCGGCGCTGTTTTGCGGCTTCGGCGCAGCCGTGACCGCGGTGAACGCGGAAGGGGACGGAACGCGGATAAACGTGGGAACGGGCGCGGCGCACCCCGAGTTTTTGCTGAAAGAATCGACCGCCTCGGACGCGGACATAGCGTTTTCGTACGACGGCGACGGCGACAGGGTGATGGCGGCGGTCAAAGGAAAACTCATCGACGGCGACAGGATGATGTACGCGGCGGCAAAATATTTTTCGGCAAAAAACATGCTCTCGCCGCCCGTTTTGGTGGGCACGGTGATGACGAACATGGGCATGGAAAAGGCGCTTTCCGATATCGGGATAACGCTGAAAAGAACGCCTGTCGGCGACAAATACGTGTCGGCTCTGATGGAAGAGGGCGGCTATCCGATAGGGGGAGAAAGGTCGGGGCACATCATCTTTTCGGCGTTCGAATCCACCGGCGACGGCATACTCACCTCGCTCATAACCGCGGCGGCGGCAAAGGAAAGCGGCGACATTGCGGCGTATTCCGACTACGGCGAATACCCCACGGCGACCGACGAAATAGCGGCGGACGAAGAGGGAAAAAAGATATTTGCGGGAAGCGCCGAGATCGCCGCATTCAAAGCCTATCTCGAATCGGATATGGACGGAAGGATCGTGGCGCGCCCCTCGGGGACAGAGCCCGTCATACGCCTGACGGCGGAGGAAAAGAACAGGGAAAAAGCGCAAAAAGCCGTAGCGGAAATAAAAGCGTACGCATCAACGGTCATTGAAATGAAAAAAGGAGTAAAGGCTCCCGAATCCGAAAAAACGGCGACCCGAAATAAAAATATCAGTCATAAGAAACTGAAGGAAGCCGAGGAAAAAGGAGTCAGGATATATTCCCCCGAAACGACCTTCATCGCCGATTCCGTCCGCCTCGGCAGGGGTGCGGAGATATACCCGATGTGCGTGCTTAAGGGCGACACCGAGATAGGCGAAAACGCGAAGATATATTCGTTTTCAGACCTTACCGACACCGTGGTGGGCGAGCTCGCCGAGGTGCGTTCGACGTTTTCGACATGCGCAAAGATCGGGGCTAGGACGACGGTGGGGCCCTTTGCGTGCCTCAGGGCGGGGGCTCTCATCGGCAGCGACTGCAGAGTGGGAGACTTTGTGGAGGTCAAAAACTCCTCGCTCTCGGACGGCGTAAAGGCGGCGCATCTTACGTACATCGGCGACGCCGACGTCGGGGCGAAAACCAATATCGGCTGCGGCACGGTATTTGCAAACTACGACGGCGTCAAAAAGCGCCGCTCGCGGGTGGGGGAGAAAGTGTTCATCGGCTGCAATTCGAACCTCATCGCACCCGTGGAAATAGGCGACGGCGCGTACATAGCGGGCGGCAGCACCGTGACCGACGACGTACCCGAGGGCGCGCTGTGCATAGCGCGCGAGCGGCAGACCGTAAAGGCGGACTGGCGCAGAAAACCATAAAAACACGCGCTCCGGCGCGCCCGGGCGGGCGGGGAAGGTAAAAGTAGCGTAAAAAGATAAAGGAAGCGCTTGTGAAGGCGCTTCTTTATTATATATAATTAACGCGTAACACGCCGCGCGCGGATATTCCCACGCGCAAAGGAGTACGACTAATGGCAAGATACAGGATCCCCGGAAAACGATACACCAAAAGGAGCATGTTTGGCATTACCATGATCGTGGTCGCGATAGCGGCCGTGGTCGCGGCGGCGATCGCCGTCGCGGTGCTGCCCGCAATGGTGGACGGTCACGAGGGATCCGACCTTGCGGCGGGCACATACGTCCGCCCCACCGTGCAGGCCATAGTCGTCGAGAACGAGGGCAGGATAAGCATAAACGCCGACCTGACCCAGGTCTACGCCACCGTGCAATACAGCGACGGAACCTCGGAACAGGTGGCTTTGTCCGAGATGGTGATAGAGGGGCTGGATCTGACGAGCGTACAGACTTTGAACAACGTCGTTCTGGACTACGGCGGGTTCAAACAGACGGTGACGTACGAAGTCGTTCCCACCACGCTGACGGTGACGTATTCCGCGTCGTATGGCGGCAGGATAGAGGGCGATACGGAGCAGTCCGTCGTCGCGGGGGGAGACGCGACCACGGTGAACGCGGTCGCCACGGAGGGATACGAATTCGTCCGCTGGAGCGACGGCTACCCCGAGCCCACCAGGCGCGACAGGGAGATCAGCAGGACCATGCATATAACCGCCGTCTTCACCCGTCAGACCTTTACGGTCGTTTTCTATTATCCCGACGGCACGACGGCGAGGGAGGAGACGGTTTTCTACGGCTCCCGGCCCACGAACGTCCCCAGAGCGGACGAGAGCAACATGCAGCTGTACGGATACGCTTTCTCCGGTTGGGACACCGATTACACCAACGTCACCGAAGATCTGAACATCAGACCGATAATGGTCAAAAACGCCGTCGATCTGAACATGGAATTCACCACGGACGGAAACGGAGCTTTGGGTTACATAGAGGATCTGGAGCCGTATTACCCGAAGGGCGCGCAGTCGGTATTGCGCCTCAGGGCGAACGATTCCAGGATATTCATCGGCTGGCGCATACAGAATGCGGACGGCGAATGGGTGTCCGTTGCCCCCGAGGGGGTCAGCCAGCAGGTGGAGCTTGCCGAAGGTACATACGTCATGTTCACTTCCGCGCGCACGGGTACGAGCGAGGAGTACACCCTTTCGTTCACTCTCCCGTCCGATTCCTCTTCGGGGATAGCGGGGAACATTTCTTCGATGAGCATACGCGCCGATTTCGTGTATGCCGAGAGCGTCATTTCGTTTTCCAGCAACGGCGCGCCCGTTTCGACGCTGCCTTCGGTCACGCTGCCGTACGGCACTCCGATAGGCGACGTGTTTGACGTCGAGGATGCCGGCGTCCTGTCGCTCGGCGGATTCACGTTCGGCGGCTGGTATTATGAAACCGACGAAAACGGCGACCCCGTCATTTTGGAAAACTCCGATATCATAGAGCGCGACGTCACTCTGATCGCCTACTGGATAAGGAACGAATATACCGTAACTTTCACATTGGACGGCCTGACCAACTATAACGACTTTACGACCCTTCCCGGATACGACTCCGAAAGGGGAGTCATTGTCGTGACGGCGGCGTATCAGACCTCGCTTGCGGGCGCCGTATCGGGCGCGTTCCCGTCCGTCACCCCCGCAAAAGCGGACAGCGTGTTCGTCGGCTGGTACGTGACGGATATGGGCGAGGTCACGGATATCGCCGTCACCGGTGAGTACGTAGTGTCCGCGAGCGTCACGGTCGCCGCCGTGTTCGAATCGGAAACGCGCGACATGACGATATCTTTGACGGGCGCGGGCGCCGTGTATACGGTCCTCGGCGGCTCCCTTTCGTCCTCGCCCGTGCAGGGCGTCGTAAAGGTGCCCCTCGGCGCGGACTTTGCATATGCGGTCGTACCTAATTCGGGTTACGTGCTGACGGAAGTAAGCCTGAACGGAAACGTCGTCGTTTCCGGCGACGATATACCGATCACCGACGGGATGTATCTGGGCTCGATAAGCGCCGACTCGATATCCGCGGCGGAAGCTCTCCGTCTGGAGGTCGTGTTCCGTCTTCGGTCCCACGCCGTAAACGTCGTCAACGGTTCCGTCGGTTCCGCGGGTACCGTGGAATATTACGTTTCCGGCACGTCCGGCGACGGCACGTGGATAACGAATACTTCCTCCGCTTTTTCGGTCGAGGTCCCCTCGGGCGGCAGCCTTGTCGTCAGGATAACCGCGACGGACGGCAATTATATTTCTTCGCTCGCCGTAGGCTCCGTGCAGGAGACCCTTCCGACGAATGCGGAAAGCTATGTGTTCACTATTCCCGACGTAACGTCCACGACGTCCGTCGAGATCGCATACAGGACGCTGTATTACACCGTGACAATGCCTGAAAGCGTTGAAAACGCTTCCGTTACGGGGCCCCGGGAAACGGCGTTCCAAAAGGGAACGAACCCCGGCAACTACATCGTTTCCGCCGCGGCGGGATACTATATCTCCGCCGTGCGCATAAACGGCACGGTACTGGATCCGTACGCGCTGTTCTCCGCGGGCGGCCTCACGGGCGGCGCGCGTGTCCTCGCGTTCGATGTAAACGGCATGGTGGCGGACGGCAGCGTTTCGGGCGATTACAGGATAACCAGGATAGAATTCAGGATCGAATCGATCTCCCGGGACATCGCGGCGGAGATAGAAACATCCGAGCTTTATTACAGGATAAACACATCTTATACCGGCGGAGAGGGCTCCGTGACCGAGAGCTTCATAGTCGGCTACGGCGACACCGCCGAGGTCATAGCGACCACGGACAGTTCCTACTCCGTCGCTTCGGTGACGGTGAACGGTGAAGTCACTTCTTATGCGGGAAGGCTTTCCGGCGTAACGTATACCACGCCGGAGGTCACGGAGGACTACGAAATAGTCTTTACTTTCGCCAGAACGCTGCAGACCGTATCCTTCACGACGAACAATACCGGCATGTCGCTGACCTATGACGGCTCCGCGGTATCCGTCAGCGAAGTGACCACGATAGCGAACGTTCCGCGCGGCTCTTCGCCCGTATTCGTCATCACCGCTCCCGCGGACGCGGTACTCGATTCGATAACGGTGACGACCGCCTCCGGCGAAAGCTATCCCGAGATAATCGGTTACGGAGTCACTTCGCATACGATGACCTTCGACGGGATAGATTCCGACTTCACCGTCGAAGTTCTTCTCAGCGCCGTGACGTACACCGCGGTAGCCGTCGCCGTCGACGGCGGCGGATCGATGGTGACTTTGGCGGGAAGCTCGGTTACGGGCACCGACGGCGGGATAGTATCCACAGGCGGCTACGAGGTCTCTTACGACGGCTCCGCGGCGGTCTCCGTGACGTTGAACAATACGCGCGAACTCGCCGTAAGCGACGTCGAGGTGGTCAACGTTTCGGGCGGAAGCTATCATTACATCGCTTCCGCTACGGGAACGGACAACACGGACTCGTACGGCGTATATACGTTCGAATCCTCCGGAAACGCGCGCACGATAAGCGTGTACGGTATCCGCTCCGACATCATGATATATCTCAATTTCCGTGCGAGCACGGAAAACGACATTCTTAAATTCGCAGCTTCGGGCGAGGGCGCGTTGACGGCTTCCGTGAACGGGAGCCCGATATCTTCGGGCGCCGATCTGACGGCGGGCACCGTCGTAGAATTCACAGCCCTTCCCGCGGCGGGTGCGGCGCTCGAAGGATATATCGTAAACGGCGCTTTCACCGCCACCGGCGAGACGACATATACCTATACCGTCCGTGACGGGCTCAACAGCGTATACGCGGTGTTCGGCGAGATCAGGCGCTATATCCGCGTCGACCTCTCCGTCGGCTCCGGTTCCGTCAATACCGATATAGCCTACGTCACCGACGGAGAGGGATTCAACATCCGCTTCATCCCCGCGGCGGGATATTCGCTCGGGACGTATTACGTTTCTTACGGCAACACCTCCAGGCGCGACCCCATGGAAGCGGAGATAGTGGAGTACTCCGGCGGAGTTGTGGAATGGCGCTTCTCCGACGGCACTCAATACGGCGGCGACATAACGGTACACGCGGAATTCACCGCGAACGTTTATTCGCTCACGCTCGAATACTCCGCGGGCGGCTCCGTCACGGGCGGGGAGCAGGGCACCAACTATTCCTACGGCACCTCCGTTTCGATGTATATCGCGGCTGCCGACGGATATTATATCCGTTCCGTAACGGTGGCGGGTCTTAGCTATTCGCCCTCGCAATTGAACGGCGCGGTGCTTGACGGCGCGACCAACTGCTTTACGTCGGGCACGCTGACTTTCAGGATAACGGGCGACACCCATGTCGCGATAGAGTTCATGCCCAATTCGTACACGATGATAATTTCGGATACGCTGGGCGGGACCACTTACGTCATGACCGACGCGGGCGGCGGCTCGGGATACATCGATACCGATTCGCTGACCTTCGGAGCGGCGGAAAACCTCAGGCTGCGCCTCAACGCGGACGAGGGGTACCATATAGCCGAGCTCATAATAAACGGCACGAACGTGTGGGATTGGCAGATATCCGGAGTCGGCGCGAACGAGATGACCGAAATATACTACGACCTCGGCAGAAGGAGCGACGCTCTCTCCGTCCGCGTCGTATATGAGATAAACGAGTACTATATCGACGTGAACGCGGTCAATACTTCTCCGAACTTCGCTTCGCGCGACACCGATCCGTCCACGTTCGGCTCCGTCACTCTGACGGGATACACCGCCGGCTCCGACGGCGTATACGAGGGCATCGCGCACGGAGCGGACGTCAGAGTACTTATAACGCCGCGTACCTCGCGCGGGTATTATGTCGAAACGGTGGTCATATACTACACCGACGTCGGCGGCAACACGGGAGTCACGACTCTGTCGCGCGACCAGATGCCGGAAACGGGCGGCGCGTACCTTATCGAGGGTATTTATTACGATATAACTTCGCTGTACGTCGAATTCAAACGTTATCAATACGCAGTCAATACCGAGGACGTGCTCCTGAACGAAAATCTGACCGCGGCGGCTCCGGGCGATATATTTGCGTTTACCGGCGGCATGACGGTCACGTTCGTCAACCCTTATGACAGGAACGCCGAAGTCGTTTCCGAAAACGGATTGTACGAATACGGGCTCAACTACACGATAACCGTGGCTCCCGGCACGGGATACGAGAGGACCGCGTTCGAGATAAACGGCGAGGACAGAATGTCCTCCGTCCGCAACGATACCTTGACCGGAGTGCTGACGGCGGATATGGTCTGCAGGGTCTGGTTCGACATAACCGTGCACGACGTGGAGTTCGTGTATGAACTTCCCGCAGGGCTTTCGGGCAGCGTGTCGATAACGGGAACGCTCAACGGCGGCGGGACGTTCGAATGGACGCCCGAAACGGCTCAGGAGGGCGTATATATCCTGACCGACGGCGTCGTATGGGCGGAAGCGGGAAGCTCCGGCGTCGCTTTGAGGGCGACCTACGGCACCACCTTTACGTTTACCGCAACGCCGGAATTTTCCGAATGCGGCGCGGTGATAGGTTCGTTCGATATATCGACGGACGGCGCCGCCGGGAGAGTTGACGTCTCTGACCCGACCGCGGCGACGAACGTAACGCGCGCCGTAGCGGGCGAAACCCGCGCCTCGGTCGTATTCAGGATAATGACCTACACGATCACGGTCGAGGCCGCGGAGGGCGGAAATTCCTCCGTTTCGTCTGCCACCGCGGAATGGGGAGAAGATCTCACCCTCGTATACGAACTGTATAACGGCTACGAAGTAGACGGCGCCGACGGCGACGACGTGTTTACCGTAACGGTGAACGGCGAGGCGCTTCCGGACGACGAACTCGAGGCGATACGCGCCGCGTTGTTTGCCGAGGGCGCGGAAAGGAGCTACACCTTCACCGATATACGCGGCGACTACGACATCGTCATAGCGCCCGCGCGCAGGAAACTCAGCGCCACGTTCACGGGCGGATACGCGCTTTTGCATCAGGGAACGCACTCTTCCGCACGTGCGACGGCGCGCCTCGATATAAGCGGCGGAGCCTCGTTCACGTCCGATATATTCGCGGACGATGAAATACCCCAGGACTGGACGCCCGTCGGCGGCGTGGGCGCCGATTACGACGGTATCCGCTTCAACGACCGCATTACCGTAACGCTGGTGCCTCCCGAGGGCTACGACCCCGCGGACATCACGCTCAAGATGGGCGAAACGGTCTATACGCTGACGGACTTTCTATATTCCGGCGGGGCGTATTCGCTGACCTTGAATTCCGTCACCGCAAATATCGACGTCAAAGTCGCGTATTCCCGCCGCTCTTACGAAGTGGTGAGCAGCGTCAACAACGCCGGAGGACTGAGCGGTATCAGCGTCGACGAAAGCGCCTGGCACGAGGGGGATACGATAGGGCACCATTCGTATATCGTCATATCTTTCAGGTCGAATTCGGGATATTATCTGTCGCAGATCACGATAAACGGAATAAATTATGCGATAGGCTACGGCGGAAGCTATAACGTCGTACCCAAAAAAGAGACGGGCGGAAGATATATTTATACCGCGACGTTCGTCGTGAACGACGCGTTCGTCAACGGGCGCGGCGAAATATCGATAGAAGCTATCTTCTCGCCGCAGAGTTTCGCCCTGAGGTATGTGATAAACGGCAGGAGCTACTCCGACGGCTCCGGCGACGGAACGCTCGCGGTATCGTCCGAACACGGGCTCGCGGAATACGATCCCTCCGGCGGAACACCGATAACGCATAACTTCACGGTGGGCTACGAAATAACCGGCGTCTCCGTCTATTACAGCGCAAACTGGCAGCAGGGCTCCGGTTACATCGGCGAGATGACGGGCGTGGACTACGGCGCGATGACGGGCGAAAACCAATACGAACGCCGTCCCGACGAGTTCTATACGAACACGTCGCTTACGATGTACATAGATCTCGGCCTCGAGTTAGGCGGCGCCAACGCGAGCGCGATATACTCGGCGACGGATATCCACGACCCGAATATGTCCACGCTGTATATCGTTTATACTACGGCGCTCAGCGTGTATTCGGTGGAACTTGCAAACGACGCGTTCGCCTATATGGCGACGGACGGCGGGGAAACGGCGTTCACGATAGCGGGGAACAACCCGACCGCGGGCTGGTATCCCGCCCAGACGAACCCGATCGCCACCTATACGATGGAATTCGACGACAACTCCGCGTCGCTTTCCGGTCACACCCACGGTACGGGCGCTACATTCAGGGTGACGCTCAGCAACACCGCAGACTACGTGTTCGAGGGCTTCCAGGAATACAGAAACGGCGTTTGGTCCTATGTCAGGAGCGGCGTAAACGGCATAACGATCTTCTCAAACGGCGCCGAGATGCGCTATACGATGACGTCGACGCGTATATTCCGCGCGGTATTCTTCAGGGTATACACCGTTTCCGTGGAGGTCATGCCGCTCTATAAATACATCTCCGGCAGCTTCGCTTCGGCGGATCCCGAGCAGATGATCTACCGCACTTACGCTTCGGTGACGGCGGAGGCGACATATACCGAGGACGCGTCAAATCCCGGCAAACTCCTTCCCGACATCACCCCCGGCGCCGACGGAGTCATGCGCGAGACGCTCTCGCCCTCCGGGACGAGCGGCGCGTCGTTCGTGTTCCGCGTCCCGAGCGGAGCGGGATTCGTGCCGTACGGCGCGGATACTTCCACCGGCACGTCCAGGGCGAATATATCGTTCTATAGCGCGACCCCGCTCAACCAGGCGAACGCATTCGTTTCCGGCAGCGCGGTGACGGGCGACGTCACCATGTACGCGGCGGATCCGACAATGACGGTCTATCTCAGTTTCCTGTCCGAATCTTACGGAGCGACCACCTCGAACGCGGGCGGAAACCTGAATATAACGCTCAGCGCGAACTCCTACAGGGTCACCCCGGGCAGCACCGTAAGTTTTACGGTAACTCCGAATTCGGGATACCGTATAGAGTCTATCGGATACCTTTTGGATACGGGAGAGCCGGACGCCAACGGATATCGCCGCTTTACGACGACGTATGAAATGTTGGCTCCCGGCACGTCCCTGGGCAATTTCGCCTTGAGCGCCGCAAACGAGGCGAACGGCGCGGTCACGGTCACCGTCTCGCCCGTGACGGAGAACATGATAATAAAGATACGCTACGTAAAACAGGTCACCGTCGAAAGGAGCGTCGCTCTGTTTGACGGCAAGACCGTAGCCCCGGTGTTTGCCGGGACGACCGGATTCATCGATTCATGGACGAACGACAGGGCGGTATTCGATTACGGCTCCACGGTGGAGCTTTCCGTAAACGAGGGACTCGTCAACGCGTCGGTAAACAATACCGGGCTCAACACGCGTTACCGCTTCATGGGATATATGATAAACGGCGTTATGCAGTACACCGAGCTTATCAGAAGCTATCCCGCGTCCACGTACGGCGCGTTCGTGTTGGACGACATCGGCGGAAGGCTGAACGGCGCTTCGCTGACCACGGTGAGCACATCTTCAGGCACGGAATACGTGGCTTACGTCACGGCGCTGTTCGAACCCGTCTATACGATAGTGGTGGAGAACGTATATAACTACGAGGACGATTCCGGAGTCCGGCGTTACGAATCGGCGGGCGACGTCGTTGTGACGACCACTCAATACAATTCCGACAGACCGCAGTATTATTCCTCCTCGACGCAGGTAGAGGGATACCTCGGCGTTGACTCCACGAAGAGCACGATACAGGTGTTGGAGCAGATCAACGGCATGACGGGAAGCGCGTACAATACGTGGAACGACAATACGATAACGCTCATGTGGTCCGGCACGGGTGCGGAAGAGGGCTTTACCCTGCAGGGCTGGCAGTACTATTATTACAGGGGCGAACAGCTCGGATGGGGCTGGGGATTCATTCCGGACGCGAACGGCGACACTTCCGCCGCGACGTACAACAACTTCACATTCCCGGTATCGGTACTGTACGACAATTCGTATATGCCGGATATTTCGACGGGCAATACGCTCCCGACGGGCGGCTCGAACGACGCGCGTTACGCTCCTTATACATCGTTTACCGACCCCGAGTCATCGGGCGAATACGTCTACGGCGACGTCGGTGCGTATTGTATAGTGATCAGACCTCTGTTCCGCAAACAGAACAGGCTCTCCGTCGTCACCAGCGTCGCGATACAGGAAGCGGGCGCTTACGTCGATAACGCCGCGGGTCCCTCTCCGACGATCGACGGAACGGCTTATCCCGAGGCTTCGTTCGACGCCGGCACGTCCCAAACCATACGCTCCAACAACTTCGAAGACTATATCTTCGACGGTTGGTACGTAACGAGTACTTCCGGCGCGCGTGCGGCGCTTCAACAGACGGGCGCATGGGAGGAGATCGCCGTGGACGGCGCCGAAGTCCCGCTTGAGTACAGATACAATGCGGACGGCACTTTGAATGTCATAATGAACGACTCGTATATCATATACGCACGGTACACCAGGAAGTACGAGATCAACGTCAGCATCCGCAACGACTCCGGCGACGCGGCGAGCTTGAACGCCATTCTGCCGTACCTCAATGCGGTATACAGGGAAAATTCCGCGGATACTACGGGGACGGAGCTCACCGCCGACACGATAGCGGAGCTTTTACAGGGAACTATGGACTCACGCTCCATAATGAACGCGACGATGCCCGTCGGTTCCACACTGACATTGACGATGGACTTCTCCGAAACTACCACGACGCGCGGAGATATAACCGCGTTCAATCCGATATACGACAGATTGTCCGCGGTCAGCGTCACCGATAACGGCGGCAACGAGCTGTTCAACACCAGCTCCGCGTTCAACGACGCGCCGCTGAGCTCCTTCGACGCCGCATACTTCACGGCAAGGCGCCAGGCGTCGTCGCTTTCCGCCGGCGACTACGCCGATTATTTAGCCGCCATCGAACAGGTATCGATAGTCATCACCGCCAACACCGCAAAGCGCGTCAACATCAACTTTATAAGCTACGGCGAGCTCGTCATCCACAACGTCTATAACGGCGATGGGAACCGCGCGTACGGCTCGGGGCTCAGGCTGCCCGCAGACTTTGCCGCGGCGCTCGGTCAGGACTCCGCCGCAGCGTCCGATTACTGGGTCTATGACGGCGGAAACGGCGACTCGGACGGCGAGGTGAACGGCGAGATAAGCATCGTCAACATACCCATATCGAGCGACGCGAACTATGACAAGCAGTCCTCGGCGGATTTCTGGGTGCGTATCCAGAGGGGCGGCTCCGGCATGAATCTTACGATAGATACGTCCGACCAGCTGACGAGGCTGAACTTCAGCATGGCGGGGGTGGATATCCCCGGTTCCGGCGAGTACTTCGTAAAGATACAGCACGTGTTCTTCTACGACGATCCCGCGGCGGATCCGTACTCCTACACGTCGTATGACGGAACGGATTTCGTCGAGCATTCGAATGTCGCGGCTCCGGAGGGAATAATAGATTTCGGGTATCCGTTTGCGGGCGGTATAGGTACCGATACTCAACCGCTTCTGATATCTACGGCGTCGCAGCTCGAGGGACTCAACAACATCCACCGCGGTATGGACGGAAACCTTTCCGGCGTCTATTTCGCGATCCTAAACGATATCGACCTGAGCCGTAACTTCACGGGAATGATAGGCGAAGATTTCACCAACGCCGCCGGCAGCCTGCGCACCAACGGATTTACGGGTATCCTTGACGGCAGGGACCACACTCTGTCCGATATGAGGATCGGCGGCGGCGATTACGCGGGATTGTTCTCCAAGCTCGGCACGGGGAGCGAGGTGTCGAACCTCAGCATCAGCGGCTCCGCGAGCGGCGAAACGTATGTCGGGCTTCTCGCGGGCGAGCTGTACTCCGGCAAAGTCACCAACGTAAACGGCATAGCGCTTACCAACGGGTCGGCTTCCTCGATAGTGGGCGACAACTACGTCGGAGGTCTTGTCGGGTACGCGAGGGGCACCTCTTCGCAAAGGGCGCTTATAGTGAACAGCTCCTTTGTTTCGGGGCTCGTCAGTGCCAGAAGCGGCGCCTCCTTCGACTCCGTCTCGTTCGCGTATGCGGGCGGCGCGGGCGGCATTGCGGGAAGTCTCGGAGAGTACGCCTCGATAACCGGCAACGCAACGATAAACACGAACAACTACGTCGTTTCGGGTACTTCCGGGGTAACGAACGTAACGATCGTCTCGTCGATAGCTTCGGGACAGATCGCAGGCTCCCTCATAAACGCATCCTCTTCGGACGCGGGCGCCGAGATAAAGGGAATGATCGCCGACTCCGTCAACTACGATTCGACCGATAACCTGCGCGCCGTAGGCGGCATTGCGGGTTCCGTAGGCACATACGGCAGGATAAGCTCCTCCTACTATGTGGTGCACGGCTCGGCAAGCATCTATTCGTCGCAGGCGAACGGCAGCTATTCGAACTTCGACACACCGGAACGCAACGCAGTGTATCAGCTGGGCGCGGGCGCTATAACGGGCAGGAACCTCGGCACGATATCTTCGAGCTATGTGGTCTCCGCAGACGGCAGTGTGGCGGAACTGAATATCACCGGCGCATTCATAGGCGGTATAGCGGGCGTCAATATCGGCACGATAACCGATTCCGGCGTGGCGAACGTGAAGCTGTATTCCGACAGAAGCAATAACGTATTGACCGCCATAGGCGGTATAGCGGGCGTCAACTGGGAGAACGGCACGATATCCGGCGGCGGCGTGTTTATGTCCGCGGGCGACGCGGCGTTCACACGGGATAACGCTGCGGTCGAACTTACGACCGGCAACCTTATCTACGACATCGCCAACAACTATGCCACGGAGGGGACGCGCACGGGCGGCGGTCTGCCGAACGTATACGAAGCGATCTCGGTGGCGGATACGTCGAACGTGTACATCTCGCTGGGCGCGGGATTCAACTCGGGTACCGTCACGGACGGAAGTTATACCGGCAAACTCCTGTTGAACCGCAGGACAAACGACCTCGCGACGGGCGCGACGTATGCGGGCGGCGTCACGGCGTGCAACGATAACGGTACCGTCACGGGAGCAACCGTCAATACCAATATCAATGTGTTCCATTACATCTACGTTGACGCCGGTACGCGCGATAACGTCGAGGCGCCGCAGCGGCTGTACGTGGGCAGAGCCTACGGCGGCGGGACCGCGATCGGCGCCGTTACGATCTCGGGCGGCGCGGTCAATGTCATTTATCTCGGCGCGGGTGAGATATACAGCCCGGCGGATGCGGGACACATCCTCGCCGGGCACCACTACGGCAAGGGCGCGCAGGAGGGCGCGGCGACCGTATACTGCTCGGAAGGAACGGGCAGCGTGAACGCTACCACGCTTGTAGCGCAAATACCCACGAACAGCGATCTCGGATCCTTCGGCAGCGGCACCCCGTGGATAAGCGATTTCGTCGAACACAAGGGCGCAGGCTGGGGCGGCAACGATTGGGTCGCGTCGTCAACGAACTACACCGGATTCGGGCGCTACATCTCTGTTTCGGTAAATTGATTTCTTTGCCGAAAAGATGTAAATAGTTGCTTTGAAAGGAACTTATAAACCAAGTAATGAAAAATGGTGCATTCGTCCGAATGTGCCTTTTTTCATAAGGTGAGACCTGATTCGGCAAAGAAATCAATTTACCCACCGCTTTACCGCGTCTTTCGGGCTCTTTTGTGGGAAATCTCCGACCCCCGTTTGGAGACCAAACAGGGGCGGCTCGGTCGAGTATGCTATACACTTCCCTCGCCGTTTCCCGCAAAATAGCTCCGAAACTCACGGCAAATCGGTGCTATACACCTATGTAAGAGAAAACACTTGTATTGACAACCGCTGTTCATGGCTAAAAAAATCGGTGCCAAACACTCCTTCAAGGGAAAACACTATTACCGGCATACTGCTGTTCATAGCTAAGGCAAATCGGCGCCGATTATGCTTATCGTGGCGGCATGCTACATAATGAAAAGCTAAAAGGAATACAAACAAAAAACCGCCCAAGCCATGTAATCGGAGGGGGTTACGTTGACACTCCACCCCCGGCGAATAAGTGCTCTGCTAACGCTTCGCGCGCCTCCCCCGTTGGAATGGCTTGGGAATATGCTGTTAAAGGAATAATATACTTTGTGCATTACGGGAAAGGGAAAAGCTATATGCGAAATCAAAGTTTTCCACATTCTTCCCCGCTAAACACTAGAAAGGGGTTTTGGTTTAAGGCAACAACAAAAAGCAAAAACATAAAAGCACTACTTCATCATAAAGCCCATGCCTACCAAGTCCACATATCACTACATATTTACAATCGCCACGAACAGCAGTTTACCTGTAAAAGTGTTTTCCGTGAAAGAAGAATACAGTCCACTGTGTATTTTATCGCTATGTAGAACGTGTTTAGTTCACTGTGTATTTTATCGCATTGGAAAGCATACTTGGCGGCAGATTGCCGTAGATTTTTAGGCTATTTTGTTCGAAACACAGGCGGCGCTATAGCGGGCTATGCGCCGTTTGTGCCCCAATTAAATAAAAGCACATTAGGAAGTAAATACCGATGAGAACAAGTCGAATATGCTTCGGGAGGAATAATTTTCATTCCTCCCGAAGTGCGCTGTAGTTTTGAGGTGGCAGATACGTTCAAAGGCAAGCGATGTCCCCGACGCTCGTACCCGCAGTGGTACGTGCTAGTGGGTCAGTGCGTAGTATTTGGGCGTATCTACCCCTCAAAACCATATGAGCACTTGTTTGAATCGGTATAAAACAAAAGATGCGGCAAGATGGCGGTATTGATTGATTGCCGACTAATTTAATCCTTGTGAAAAAAAGTTTATAGGTGCGGATACACCGGGACATACTTTTTGAAAGTGGGAAAATTGACCGCTTGCCTCATTTCATTCGGCAATCAATTTACTGTGTATCTTGTCGCCAAGTTGAGCGTGTATAGCGCCGATTTGCCGTGAGTTTCGGAGCTATTTTTTTCGAAACAAGGACAGCGCGTATGAAAATACGCGCCGACGCTGCCCCCGTTTGGTCTCCAAAGCGGGGGTCGTAGATTTCGGAGAAAAGAGCCCGAAAGACGCGGTAAAGCGGTGGTATTGATTGATTGCCGACTAATTTAATCCTTGTGGAAAAAAGTTTATAGGTGCGGATACACCGGGACATACTTTTTGAAAGTGGGAAAATTGACCGCTTGCCTCATTTCATTCGGCAATCAATCAATTTTCCCCTTGACCGAGGGGGATAGGGGTATTATAATTTTATTGCCGATACGGCAAAAATCATACACGGAGGCATATTATATATGGCTTACAGAATAGTTTTGAACGAGCAGTCCTATCACGGCTGGGGCGCAAGAGAGGTCCTGAAAGAGCTATTGCCGAAGCGCGGTTACAAGAAGGCGTTTGTATGCTCCGACAAATCGACTTTCGATGTCGGCGTTACCGCGAAAGTGACCGCGGTTTTGGATCAGGGGGATCTTGCGTACGAGGTTTATACGGATATCGTTCCCAATCCCACAATAGAAAACGTTTTGAGCGGCGTGGAAGCGTTTGAAAGATCGGGCGCGGACTGCCTTGTAGCGGTAGGCGGCGGATCGTCCATCGACACCGCCAAGGCGATAGGTATCATTGCCGCGAACCCCGAATTCAAGGACGTCAGAAGCCTCGAGGGCACGGCGGACACCAAAAATCCCTCTGTGCCGCTTATAGCCGTTCCCACCACGGCGGGGACTGCGGCGGAGGTCACCATCAACTACGTCATAACCGACACCGAGAAGAAAAGAAAATTCGTCTGCGTCGACCCGCACGACATACCTGCGGTAGCAGTGATCGACTCGGAACTCATGTCCACCATGCCCAAAGGGCTTACCGCTTCTACGGGTATGGACGCGCTGACCCATGCGATCGAAGGGTATATCACCAAAGGCGCGTGGGAGATGACGGACATGTTCCACCTGAAAGCGATAGAGATAATAGCGAGAAGCCTTCGCGGCGCGGTGAACGGCGAGAAAGAGGGCAGGGAAGGTATGGCGCTCGGACAATATGTTGCGGGCATGGGCTTTTCCAACGTCGGGCTCGGCATCGTGCATTCGATGGCGCACGCTTTGGGCGCGGTGTACAACACTCCGCACGGCGTGGCGAACGCGATACTTCTGCCGACGGTGATGGCTTATAACGCGGACGCGACCGGCGAAAGATACCGCGATATAGCAAAGGCCATGGGTGTAGCGGGCACCGAGAATATGAGCGCGGACGAGTACCGCAAGGCAGCCGTAGACGCTGTCAGACAGCTTGCCGTAGACGTGGGCATCCCGCAGACTTTAAACGGCATCGTCAAAAAGGAAGATATCGATTTCCTCGCCGAGTCCGCGATGGCGGACGCATGCCGTCCCGGCAACCCCAAAGATCCGACGAAGGAGGATATAGCTGGACTATATCTTAGTCTTCTTGACTGATTTTGGCTCCCGAAAACAGTAAATCGGTTGCCTAAAATAAAAATATCCGTTGCGTTGCAACGGATATTTCCTTGTTATGGACGAAAACTTATTTTCTGCTTCTCCAAGCCTTTTTGAAAAACGAATACAACAGCGGTGAAACGCGGCGGTCGATGTTTTCCGCTTCTTCCGGAAGGACGGACGCGCGTATCGCCTTTGCGGTGAGCGCGGGGATAAGCGCGGTCAGCACATTGAACTCGGCGCGCTTGTCGCCGGACGCCATCACGAACACCGCGTCGCCGTCGAACATGGTATGCGCGGGGGATATCGCCTCCGCGTATCCGTCGTGCGCCAGGTCCGCCAGAATGTTCGCTTCTGTCTTGTTCAGGACCGCATTCGTCAGAATGCACGTTATGGTAGTGTTTGCGTATTTGGGTTCGACGGAAGCCATCGTCATTATTTTTTTCATGCCGATAAACTCGCCGTCCGGGGCTTTTGCGCCCGCTATTATACGACCGTTTTCTATGATGTCGCCCAACGCGTTCACCACCGAAAAGACGGCTATTTCCAGTCCGTTCATCGCGTACGTCTGTACGCCGAGCGCCGTTTTTACGGCGCATTCCATGCCGCAGAGTTTGCTTATCGTCGCGCCCGCAGCTCCCCCGATGGCGCCGCGTTCGAAATTTCCCGCCCGCGCAGAGGCGGCGGCTTTCAGACCCGCTTCTCTGTCAGGATAGGCGAAATCGCCGTATTCTAGGTCGTACACCGAGGCGCCCGTCACGATAGGCACGCGGTATTTTCCCGCGTTATAGCCCTTGCCGCGCTCCAAAAGGTATCTCTGAACGCCGGAAGCCGCCTCCAGTCCGAAAGCGGAGCCCCCCGACAACACGACGGCGTTTATGCTCTGCACCGATTTTACGGGGTTTAGGAGATCCGTTTCCCTCGTCGCGGGCGCGGCGCCCCTTACCGAACAGCCGCCCAAGGCGCCGTCCTCCGCCAAAAAAACGCTGACTCCCGTTTTCGCCGCGGAGTCCGTGTAATGTCCTATTTTGAATTTATCAAGCATAAAGCACCTCGACGTTTCGATATCGTTTATTATAGCATGATTTTCACATCGAAACTCCGTTCGTCGAAAAAATTAAATTTTGCTATTGAACAATGCGGATAAAAATGATAAAATATCGATATCAAATATCGTGGAGGTTCGTATGGCAAAGAAAGCAAAAGGAAAAGATTATTTCGGATTATCGCGGATCGTTTCGATAATCCTTGCGATAATTCCGGTCACTGCGTGGATCCTGGGATTTCTGACCAGGCTTAAAGAGGGGAAGATCCTTGCCGCAATCATCAGGCTGATCGGCGTCGGCTTTATCCTGTGGCTCGTGGATCTCGTACTCATTATCCTGCGCGGCAGGATCCTGAGGCTTCTTCCGATATAATAATAACGGAAACTTTTATATTCGGGTCCGCCCACGGGCGGACCCTTGATTTTGCCGCGGATCCCGAAAAGTGCGATTTACGGCGAAAAATCGATATTATCCTCGAAACGGGAGCGTCTAAACCGAAAGGACAAAAAACATCGATAAAACGGTTGACAACTCGATTTTGGACTGCTATCATATTATAGCTGTCGCGGGGTGGAGCAGTTGGTAGCTCATCGGGCTCATAACCCGAAGGTCATGTGGTTCAAGTCCCATCCCCGCCACCAAACCGCAAAGGGCGCATGTGATGCGCCCTTTCTTCATGTCTCGGGCTTCGGTCATTTAACGCGGAAGGCGCATGTCGTGCGCTCTTTTTTTGTCTCACGCGGCGAAAGAAAGCGGGGCGTAATATTCCTTTTTGCATTGCCGGTCATTAAAAATAAGTATTTTACATTGAACGACGGGCACTTTATAATATCGGTGGAATGGAGCGGGGAGGACGGATCATGCAAGCGACAGGGATCGATCGTTATGCGGGCTAAAAAGTATCGCAGTCGATAATTTAAGAGATTCGGGAACCGCAATTGCTTATAATAAGTTCCCAAACCGCAAAAACATTTTTGCGGAATAAAATGCAAATGATAGCGTCGTCGCCGCTTGTGATGGAATGCAGGGTGGACGACGTGTACGAAACGGAGGGCTTCGAGAGCTTCATCTGCAAAATAGACCACACCTACGCCGAGGAGAACATTGTCATATATGTATTGTAAACCTACAGATTTTGCAAGAAGAGATTGTGTGTATGTAGGTTTACAATATATCAATTTGTATCGGATTAGAAATAGGATCCGTTTTTGGGCTGGACATCGATCCGCTTATCGCTTCAGGGTGGCGGTGCGGAGGATCTTGCGGTTTTTGACCCAGCGGGAGCGGTAGTGTAAATTACTGTCGAAGTTGTCGCCTATACTTTTCATTTTTTCATACATATATGTTTTCAGGCGTTCTTTTTGTTCGTTGAAATCGGGGCTGCGGGCGAGGTTCGACATTTGATAGGGGTCGGCAAGGTTGTCGAAAAGGTATTCCGACCGGTCTATGCGGTAGACGGCGCAGGTAAAGCGTTTGTCGCGGACGGCGCGCGTCGCACAGAGAAAAAATTTTTGCTGAAAATATTTTTCAACTAAAAAATTGAAAAATTAAAATCGGGTACTCTAAATAAAATTTTTGGTAGCATAAACAAGGATATTCAGCGCGCGAAAAGAGAAAGAAAAGTCGCATGAGAATATATAGCCATATGTTTGTTTTGATAAAAGCACTTGACAAGCGACAAAAAGCGACATAGAATTTAGTAGTCGGAAGACGGAGAAAACGGAGAGGGAGCAAATAGATGAAGGCGCTTAGGAAAGTACTTGCGGCAGCGGCTGTGATAACGATGATGGCGGCGATGACCGCATGCGGAAGCGAGGGCGCGGAAGAGGTACGGGAAGAAGAACACAAACACGTATACGGGATATATCTGGAGAGCAAAGCGGCGACATGCGAAGAAGGGGGAGAAGAGACGGCATATTGCACATGCGGCGCGAGCGACATAAGGGAAACGGAACCCCTCGGACATCAGGTCGAGGGGTTTTCATGTATGAGAAGGGAATGCACGAGGGAAGGCTGCGGATATATCGAAGCGGCGGGAGAGCATACATACGAGCAGACGAATGTAGAAGCCACATGCTCTGAAGCGGGATACACGATATACCGGTGCGATTGCGGCGAAGAATATATCCAAAGTGGCGAAGAAGAGAGAGGACACAGCTGGGGAGAATGGCAGACGGAAGAGGAAGCTACATGCGAACAAACGGGGCTTAGCTACAGGGAATGCACGGAATGCGGCGCCAAGGAGTACGAAGTAACGGAGAAGACGGAGCATAGATACGAGAAGGCGGAGGAAACACTTAGCGGCTGTACAAGCGAAGGATATATCCTGGAGATATGCGCGGTATGCGGCAATGAACGTGAAACGCACATAGAAGCGACGGGTCATACATGGGAGAAGGAGAACACCGTCCCGCCAACATGCACAGAAGACGGATATACGACATACTGCTGCGGCGAATGCGGAGCGGAGGAGAAAAGAGAGATAACTGAAAGACTCGGTCACATATATGCGGAGGGATACGAAAAGACGCCTTGCGTAAGTCACGAATGCCTTCGCACGGGCTGCGGGCATATGACGAAGGCAATGCCGCATACTCCGGGAGAGATACAAAGAGAGGAAGCGACCTGCACGGAAGGAGAAAATATCCTGTACCGCTGCGGCGTGTGCGGAGTGGAGTACAAGGAATACATATCGGAGCCCGCCGGACACGATATAGAAAGTGAGATAAACTCCTGCGATCTGATATGCACTAAATGCGGATATAGAGAGGAGCGGGAACACACGTTGACGGAAACGACAAAGGCGCCCGCTTGCACGGAAGAGGGGTATCGCAAAACGGTATGCACGGAATGCGGATATACCGTGAGCGAAGAGATATTGCAACCGACAGGCCACACCTTTGACGAAGAAACCGCTTGCGGGGAATATATCTGCACAAACTGCAACGAGCTAAAGACGATACCCCACGAATTCGGAGAATATATATCGGATAACAACGGAAGCTGTACATTGAACGGCACGATGACGGCAAAATGCAATAACTGTACGGTGACGGACACTAAGGAAGAACCCGATTCGGCAACGGGACATACGGGCGGAGAAGCGAGCTGCACTCGCCTTGCGATATGCGCGGTGTGCGGCGAAAGTTACGGGGAATATGCGGAACATATCCCCACATCATACCCGGAAACTCTACCCGGCTGTGAAACCATGGGGAGCATGGGCGGAACGTATTGTTCCGAATGCCGTGTAACCATGACCGAGCCCGTATCCTTACCTCCTACGGGACATAGCTTTGCAAACGAAACGGACTGCGGAGAATATATCTGCACAAGCTGCGGCGCACAAAAGACGATACCTCACGAATACACTTCAACAACATACCCCGCCACTTGCATGGAAGAGGGCTACACCCTCCGCGAATGTATTCATTGCGGCGACACATACAAAACGGATATCACGGAAAAAGGCGACCACACCTACGACAATTACGGCACATGCGAGTGCGGAAGGATATCGGGAGTATACTTTAACTATACCGCCAAGGGGGAGTGGAAGCAGACGGGAGAAGAGAAAACAGCGGTGATATCGTTTTACGAAACGGAAATACCAGTGATGGCGTTTTACTACAATACGGATATAGAGGAAGTATATTGCGGAGCGTACATGGCAACCATATGCGACTATGCGTTCGACGGCTGTACGTCGCTCAAAAGGATATACGTCCCCGTTGCCTGCATCATCTCCCCAACCGCTCTCCCGCAGGGCGTGCAGGTCATCCGCGTGGAGTATTGATTTTTATGAATATGCAAGTAGAATAGTGGTGGAGCGTTAGGAGCTCGGAATCTGAATGTTGCCCAAAAAGCGCGGATATCGGCATGTCGGGAAAAGATCATTGTTTTATCGATTTACCGATGCTATAATAATATCAAGAATAGCGTGGGCGCAATATCTGCACTGAGATTAAAAGATGCCGCGATAACAATAAAAATTATTGACACTAAGATGATGGCGTGAAGACGCCCGTGATATGGTAGGAAATTGATGGTATTATGCAAAAGATAAGAAAGGACCTATTCCCCGACGTTATATACGAAGGTAAGACATATACAAACGGAGACGTATCTCCGCTTGTGCAGATCGTGAAACAAGAAGGGTACAAGGGGAAAATAGTCGTTTCGGGGGAAGGCTCGATAGGAAAGTCCACAATGCTGACGGACCTAAGGCTAAGCATGCTCCGGGAAGAAAGAGCGTTTGTATATTTCAATTTGCGGGATCTAATGGACGCCAGGGATGTGGAAGCATTGGCCGACAGGGTCAACGGATATAAGGGGGGTGACCTGATAGTCATACTGGATAGCTACGATGAAACAAGTATGACTGTAGACGATCCCGAAAACAGCGCGAGAGCAAAAGCGGAAAGGTTGATAGACGGTTTCGCGGCACGCAACAGCGTCGCGTTGCTGGTAGTGGGCGCTAGGCAGGGTTGCAAAAGCACAAAAGCCAAAGCGGAACGTGACGACTTTGGCTTTGTAGGGAGAAGTTACGAGGATAATTTAGAATTTGACGCCTGGGCGCGAGACAGAGGTTTCAAAACGGCGATGTTGCAAAGGTTCAGCGATGAAAAGCTCGATTCGATCTTGAGCGACCGCAAAAACATAAGCCCCGAACTAAGGAAGCTTCTTAAAAACACAATGTTTTTGTCGATGTATTTGGAAGCGCCCGAAAAGGATTGGGAAAGCGCTGCTAGTGAGGCTAAATTCATAGATAAATATTTTGATGAAGTGTTCTGTGCCAAACTGGAAAGGCAATCGCCGGAATACAGGGGAATAATAAAGGAAAAACTTTTTTCTATAATAAACAAGATAGGCGAGAACGTATGGAACGGTTATTGTCAAATACTCGAGGAATTCTTCTCAGGAACTGACTTTTGCCCAAAACCAAGAAAAACAATAGACTTTAAGCATATTACGGAATTAAATACTATTTTCACGCAAGAACAGAAAAATGGAGACGATTGGGAAGTAAAGGCGATTCAGGAGAAGTATTTAAGCTATTGCGTTGCACAATTTTTATTGAAGAAGATAGAATATCAAAGAGAAGGCATAATTAACTTTTGGTTGAAAGCTTTTTCATTTCCAGTAAATTATTATTTTAGCAACGCGAATGAGGGATTATATTATACAGGGCAATTGCTTGGCGAAGAGCAAGTATGCTATTTGTACGAATTGTTGCATAAAACCTCGGATTATCATGTGTTTTGCTTGTTGGGTCGAATAGTACTTGGCTATAATAAAGGTAAAATCGAATACGGCGAAACGGCTATTGAGGAGTGGCCAAGCTTTGCCTTTTGCAAAGACAGTTATTTGAAATCGATAAGGCTTCCTGCCAACATACGGTATATTCACGAAGGAAGTTTTATCGGTTGCACTGCATTAGAGCAAATCAACATATCCGAAAAAAATAATAAATATAAGGGCATCGACGGCAATTTATATAGTAAAGACGAAAAAAGATTAATACGATATGCCATCGGGAAGACGGAAGAATATTTTAAAATACCTGCTCATGTAGAAACTATCGGATATAGAGCTTTCAGCGAAAGTCAATCGCTTAAAAGAATCACAATTCCCGGAAGCGTTAAAGTTATAGATAAGTTTGCTTTCCATGATTGTGTACGGCTTGAAAGCGTAGAAATCATGGACGGCGTCGAGGCCATCAAAGATGATGCTTTCAGTGAGTGTCAAGCCCTAAAAAACATCACGATCCCCGGAAGCGTCAAAAATGTTGGCGCCGGAGCGTTTGAGAGATGCGGATCTCTTGAAAGCGTAAAAATTTCGGATGGCGTAGAGAGTATCCAAGTGGATGCTTTCCACGTTTGCCCTTCGCTTAAGAGCATTACTATCCCGGGCAGCACAAAAATTATTGGCGATCTTGCGTTTGCCGGCTGCCAATCGCTGAAAAGCGTAGAACTATTAGACGGCATTGAGGTCATAAAAGACTGTGTTTTTTGCGACTGCCAAGCGCTTAAAAGGATCACGATCCCGGGCAGCGTAAAATCTGTTGGATATGGAGCTTTTGAGGAATGCAAATCGCTTGAGAGCGTGGAAATTATAGACGGCGTCGAAAGCATCAAAAACGAGGCCTTCGGAGAGTGTCGATCACTGAAAAGCGTAACCATTCCGGGCAGTATCAAAGGTATTGGCGCGACGGCTTTTGATAAATGCACGTCGCTATGCCAAATAAACGTAGACGAAAACAATACTCGATATAAAAGTATCGATGGAAACTTATATAGCAAGGATATGAGAAAACTAATACGATATGCCTTAGGGAAAAAGGAAGAAGTTTTCAATATTCCTTCGCATGTAGAAGCTATCGGAGATTGCGCTTTCAGCGATAGCCATTCACTAAAAAGCATAACTATTCACGGAAATGTCAAAGAAATCGGCGATATGGCGTTTGGACGCTGTGGATCATTGGAATATTTAGAAATTCCGGAGGGGGTCACGGCAATCAAAGGCGGTGCTTTCACTGAATGCCAATCATTAAAAAGCGTCGCTATTCCTAGTAGTGTTAAAACTATTGGCTGTTATGCGTTTGAACGCTGCTTGTCGCTAAAAAGTATTACAATTCCCAGCGGCGTTATCGATATCGATAAGCATGTTTTTGATGAATGTATGTCGCTATGTCAAATAAACGTAGACGAAAACAACGATAATTACAAAAGCATCAATGGAAACTTATATAGCAAAGACATGAAAGAACTAATACGCTATGCTATAGGGAAAAAAGAAAACGTTTTCAACATTCCTCCGAATGTAGAAACTATCGGGTACAGCGCTTTCAGCGATAGTCGATCGCTGAAAAAGGTGACGATTCCGGGCAATGTAAAAGCAATAGAAGATAGGGCGTTTGCACGCTGTGGATCGCTGGAATATTTAGAAATATTAGAGGGCGTCAATACAATCAATAGTAAAGCCTTCGAGGAGTGTCGATCGCTTAAAAAAATCATAATTCCTCACGGTATCAGGAAGATTGGCGAGGAAGTCTTTAGGAACTGCGAATCGCTTTGGACCGTGTACTACGGCGGAACGGAGAAAGAGTGGATAATAAAGCACTTCGATGAGGATGAAGAACTTGCCGCAGCGAAGAAATATTACTATAGCGAGCAGGAGCCGGAAGCGGAGGGCAATTATTGGCACTACGGCGAGGACGGGAAAACTCCCGTGATATGGTAGGATATAGAGGGTAACATGCAAAAGATAAGAAAGGACCTATTCCCCGACGTTATATACGAAGGTAAGACATATACAAACGGAGACGTATCTCCGCTTGTGCAGATCGTGAAACAAGAAGGGTACAAGGGGAAAATAGTCGTTTCGGGGGAAGGCTCGATAGGAAAGTCCACAATGCTGACGGACCTAAGGCTAAGCATGCTCCGGGAAGAAAGAGCGTTTGTATATTTCAATTTGCGGGATCTAATGGACGCCAGGGATGTGGAAGCATTGGCCGACAGGGTCAACGGATATAAGGGGGGTGACCTGATAGTCATACTGGATAGCTACGATGAAACAAGTATGACTGTCGAATACGGAAACAGCGCGAGAGCAAAAGCGGAAAGGTTGATAGACGACTTCGCGGCACGCAACAGCGTCGCGTTGCTGGTAGTGGGAGCAAGGCAGGGTTGTAAAAGCGCAAATACCACAATAGAATTTGACGGTTGGGCGCGAGACAGAGGTTTTAAAACGGCAACGTTGCAAAGGTTCAGCGACGAAAAGCTCGATTCGATCTTGAGCGACCGTAAAAACATAAGCCCCGAACTAAGGAAGCTTCTTAAAAACACGATGTTTTTATCAATGTATCTGGAAGCATCCGAAACGGATTGGGAAAGCGCCGCTAACGAGGCCAAGTTCATAGACAAATATTTTGATGAGGTGTTCTGTGCCAAATTGGAAAAGGGAAAGCCCGAAGACAGGGGAACAATAAAGGCAACCTTGTTTTCCCAAATAAACGCGATAGGCGAGAACATATGGAACGGTTATTGTAGAAAACCTAGAAACAAAGTAGATTTTGATAACAGAACGGAATTAAATACTATTTTCATGCAGGAACAGAAAAAATGGGGCGATTGGGAAATACATGCGACGCAGGAGAAGTATTTAAGTTATAGCGTTGCAAAATATTTATCGCAAAAGTACAAAGATGATATATTGAACATTTTTCACGATAGGTCAGAAAATATTTTTCTACCAATAGAGGGTCTTGACAGCACTATCAATGAGGGTTTGTATTATACGGGGCAACTTCTTAGCGACGCTATAGCAGATCAGTTGAACGACGTATTGCATAAAACCTCGAACAGCGATATATTTTGCTGGTTAAGCCAAATAATACTAGGGCATAACGGAGGGGAGATCAAATATGGCGAAACGGCAATTGACGAATTGCCACACGACATATTCAATGGTAATATTTATTTGAAATCGATAACGCTTCCTACCAACCTTGAAAATTGTGGCAAGAGGAGTTTTATCGGTTGCCCAACATTAGAACAAATTGATATATCCGAAAAAAACCATAAATATAAAAGCGACCATGGCAATTTATATAGTAAAGACGGAAAAAAATTAATACAATATGCCATAGGAAAGACGGAAGATTATTTTGAAATACCTTCTCATGTGGAAACTATTGGGGAACATGCATTTTGCGAAAGTCAATCGCTGAAAAGAATGACTATCCCGGGTAGTGTTAAAATTATTGGTAGCTTTGCGTTTTCCGGCTGTAAATCGCTAGAAATAATAGGATTTTTAGACGGAATAGAGTCTATTGAAGACTGTGCTTTCGAATATTGTCAAGCTCTTAAAAATATTGCTATCCCTTATAGCGTTAAGGTTATAGGCCCTTCTGTGTTTTCCTGCTGTCAATCACTAGAAAGCATAGAGCTTTTAGACGGAATAGAAACTATTGAAGATCGTGCTTTTGAATATTGCCATGCTCTTAAAAATATTACCATCCCTAGCAGCGTTAAAGTTATTGGCAACTCTGCGTTTTCCGGTTGTAAATCGCTAGAAAATGTGAAACTAGTAGACGGCCTTAAGGTCATTAAAAAAGGCGCTTTCGACAATTGCCAAGCGCTTAAAAGCGTTACTATCCCGTGTAGCGTTAAAGCTATTGGTATATCTGCATTTGCTGGCTGCCAATCGCTGGAAAACGTAGAACTGTTAGATGGCATTAAGGCTGTTGGAAGGTTTGCTTTCGGTGAATGCCAAGCGCTTAAAAGCATTACCATTCCGGGCAGTGTCAAGGTTATTGGCCGATCTGCGTTTTACAGCTGTGAATCATTAGAAAATATAGAACTATTAGACGGCATTAAGGCCGTTGAAAGGTTTGCTTTCAGTGATTGCAAATCGCTTAAATGTATTACTATTCCGGGCAGCGTTAAAATTATTGACGAGGGCGTATTTGATGACTGTCAATCACTAGAAAGCATAGAGCTTTTAGACGGCATGGAGACTATTGAAGAGAGGGCATTCTGGGATTGTCAATCACTTAAAACGATTACCATTCCGGGCAGTGTGAAGCACATTGATGGGGATGCTTTTGAATATTGCACATCCCTTTCGACCGTATACTACGGCGGAACGGAGAAAGAGTGGAAAAGAAAGGGTTTCGATAAAAGTAAAGAACTTGCCGCGGCGGAGAAATATTATTATAGCGAGCAGGAGCCGGAAGCGGAGGGCAATTATTGGCACTACGGTGAGGACGGAGAGCCGACGATATGGAAAAAATAAAAGAATAAGGGATACTTGGCGGGAGTAGTTCGGCCGCCGGGTATAAAGGAATGATCATATGATATATATTACGGGAGATACGCACGGATCGATCGATTTCAAAAAGTTGGAAGAATTCAATCGAAGCATGCCGCGGGCGGAAACAGACTACATGATAATCTTAGGCGATGTTGGGGTGGCGGGAAATGAAGAGCACATAAAAAAATATTCCGAATTGGACTTTACGTCGCTCTTTTTAGACGGGAATCATGAAAATTTTACCGCATTGAATAATTATCCGGAGGAAGAATGGAACGGCGGGAAGATCCACAGAATTGCGCCCGGTCTGATCCATTTGATGCGGGGACAAATTTATAATATTCAAGACGGCACGCGAACGGTCAAAATTGCGACGATGGGCGGCGGCGACAGTCGGGATAAGGAGATCAGAATATTAAACGAGGAACGAACCGGCGTTAAAACATGGTGGGGTGAAGAACAAATAACGGACGAAGATATAATCGAGCTGGAGCGAAACGCAAAAAAGTTCGGGAGCAATGTGAATTATTTTTTAAGCCATGCTCCGAGCGCCACGCTGAAAGTGGCGTTAGGGGAAAGGCCGACAAGATCCGATTACATGGTCAGAGAGGCCATAAACAGGGCAAAAATAGAGGCGACCCAATATATATGCGGGCACGAACATATCGATTATGAAAACAACATCTTAGGCAAGCATTACAGGATAATGTACAATAAAGTATATCGTTTAGATTGAAGCGGCCCGTAAGATATGATACAATAAAATCATACTTACGCAGGAGGATGTTATGACGCTACGCAACATTCTTATACGATTCTGGGATTGGGATCCGCAGGAGCCCGAAGACAATATCTACTTACGATCCTGGGATTGGGATCCGCAGGAGCCCGAAGACAATATCTACTTCGGATGCGCTCTCTTTGCTCCATTGTTTACAAATAGAAAAAGAGAAGAGTCCCGAAACGACGCCGCGCGATACGATTTTTGTAAAGTTCTCCGTGACAATTTCAAATTTTTAGCAAATGATGATAAGAGTTGCCGCTCGCAAGTTCAAAATATCATGAAAACTTTTTATGAGAAAGAAGGATATGAAAAAAACAAAAAGAATTTGCGAAACTGGATGAGCGGCGAAAACAAGCCTTCGGCCGTAGCGCTGATAGACCTGTTGTCTGCACTGTGCGCCCGACAAACGGACGGCATGAGTTGGGCCGATAAAGTTAAATTTGTCAAGAAAGTCATTGCCGATGTACTGGATCGTGTAAGTTGCGAAAACGAAGAAGAAGGATTCAGTAAATTATATATGCGGGATCTGGATAACGTCGCATATGTATTTACGGTATTACATGGCGGGAAAAAAGACGACTATCAGAAATTAAATAAGGAGCTGGAATGCGCTTTAAAAGAGACACGTAAGTCGGCATTGGAATCGCGCACGACGAATTTGCAGCGGGAAAAAGACAATTTTAAAAGTGAGCTCGGCTTTTTTATAAACGACAAAACGAAAAGCATAAAAGACGCGATACACGACGAGCTCAACAAGATGGAACCATTCAGCGGAGGCAGATATTTCGACAAACGCTTGAACGCATGGCAGGAATTGAGTGTTGATTGTTTGTCTACAGATCATCTATCGGATGATGAAGTTTACAACGGGATCTTGTCGGAGGCACAACGGGAATTTGATAACGGAAGCGAACTGACTTGCGACGAGATTTTGGCAAAATGCGTTTTAAGTGCAATTTGGGAGAAAGA
This sequence comes from uncultured Clostridia bacterium, assembly GCA_944331875.1. Classification (GTDB taxonomy): domain Bacteria; phylum Bacillota; class Clostridia; order Christensenellales; family DTU072; genus Stercoripulliclostridium_A. The sequence goes on from CALVJA010000009.1 coordinate 75,572, forward strand.
AGATAACAAATCCCAAAAGGCGAAGTTGTGCGATGCCATTCTAGAAATAGCCGGCACAGAGATATCCGAACAGGATAAAACAAACATTAACGAGATCATTCAGACCTCGTACAACGAAGTATATCTAAAGGCCGTTACACGGGCGATACAAAGCACACTGGGGTCCGTTACGGAGAATAAAACGATAACGAGCCGGTATGTCGAAGGGCAAATAGAGCAACAGGAAATTATGGGTAACGAGGGAAATTTGCGAGAATTTATTTCTTCGGCAGATCCGGATTGGTTTATGGTAAAAGGGCATAGGTCGAAAATCAAAGAATGTATAAAGATGATCAAGGGTATTGAGACGCGTAACAACCTGGAACCCGTAGCCGGTCTGTCGGAAAAAGGAGACAACGAAAGCTTAAGGGAGAAGATGCTTTGCCAGATGGATGGAATTTTCCAATTCGATACGGAGAATGTGGATGAAACTTTGGAAGACAACAAGTGGAATTCATTTGTCTGCAAAAATTTTATCGATATTAAGCGCAAAAATGAGATAAGCAAAATAAAATTTAATCGCAAGACACTGTCATTCAGAACGATACTTCTGTTCTTTGCGGCGGAAGAAGCTTTGGCGTCCGTGCTGGATAAGGATAGGTTTGATGCGCGCAATCTTAAAAAAGCGATCAGCGTTAGTCTGCAGGGGTGCGGTTTTGTGCCGCTCGGCGCGCTGAGAGGAAGCGCCGCCGACCAGTACGTGGAAATGGTCGTCGATGCTGCCGCAGAGGCGGTACGCACCGAAGAAAAAGATATAGAAAGGGGATAATCATGATAAGAGACAAAACAGAATATGCAACCAAAATAACGATCGATCAAAACCCGATCGTTCTCGGGGGAAACGGGAAAACAGCGGAGGATTATTTCAATCGTTATCGCGTTGGAAACATACAAGTTGACATAAAAAGCGGTATTGTCTACGACTTGCAATTTGTCGGAGAAGGGGCGACTTCAGTTTGTTACAAAGCTATAAACGACCGAGGGACGAAAATCATAAAAGAGTTTTTCCCGATAACGTATAATCATCATCCGATAAGCTACTTTACCAGAGATGAAGGGCCAATGGTAGAATTAAAATTGCCTGTAACCGAAACAACGCCGACGGCACATCTTGTAGAAAAATACAAAAGATTTTTATCCGCGGCGGAAGCGTGCAGCGCCGTAGCGGAACAATATCGCCGCAGAAACGCCACCGTAGGAGTAACTTTTAGCCTTTGCGATTCCTCTTTGAATCTGTGCTATGTTTGCGAGGTTCAAGGCGGTGAAACGCTTGAAAACTATTGGAAAGGAGTCGCGTCGTTCGCTTCATTCGATGATTTTTGTAGTGAGCTGTCGGATTGCGCAAATATCATGTATAGAGCCGTCCTGGATGTCAAAATGAGCCATGAGGCGGGATATATCAACGGCGATATCAAACCCGACAATCTTTGGTTGTTAAACATGGACGACGCGCCGGGCCAACGTTTTGTGCGAAACCTCGACTTTGGTTCGTTTATAAAAATATCGGATTTGGAAGATGCGCTGAAAAGCGCCGTGTCAAACGGAGCGTACGACTCCAATGTGCCTGAAGAGCTTGCGGAAAGGTATTTTGAAAGCTCTATCAACTATTATCCGCCGCTCGACGTGCAGGTCGCGATCATAGGTGCGCTAAACGAAGAAGATGAAAACAAACGCGTCGCCCACCTACTCAATACGGACTGGTTCGCCCTGTTTAGATGTATGTTAAAAAGAATGTTGGGAGAAGTTTCATGCGAGAAGCGCTACGCAACATATATGGACGCAAGAAAGAAGCTCAGAGAAATGTTTAAAAATTTTGAATTTAATATATATGCCTATGAGATCTTGTATCGTTTCGAAAAAATCATCCACACCGTTTTTATGGCGCAAAATACGGAAGATATCGAAACGCAGCTTCTGGCGCTGATAAACGTTTTAAAAAAAGACCGTGCCACAAAAGAGGGATTGTTAAGCGCAGAAATGAAGGCTCTCTATCCCGAGAACGACGGCAACGAGAATGTGTCGTTTAAAGCTATCTTCGAGAGCGACAGATCCAACTTGCCGGTGGCGCCTCCGTTTATGCTGATACAGAAAATGATATATCGATCGTAAAAAATCAAAAAATTTTCAAACCGCTTATTTTCCCGCTCATTTTACGAATCTTTACACAAAAACAGACACCTTCTCTCAAGAAAAACGATCTTGCAGCAGCGCTTGCGGAAACGATTTTCAAAAAAAATTTTTAGGTCGATTACAATAAAAGCATAGACAGATTTTGATAGCATGACGGTGCCGGTTTTAGCCTGATCCGCTGCAACTTTAAGGATAGTATTTTATCTCGCAGGATCGGAGACGGCGTGGCACCGGATATGCTAGGATATGCGACAGGCACCGGAAACACATGCGGTAACTTGTATGGAGTCAAGCATAAAGTTGTGGTAAGGAAGGGAGGAATGCCGGGCAACATACCTTGTTACACATGTTCCATATAAATGCGGTCCCGAAAGGGTTTCCGATTTCGGGACCGCACTAAAGTAAATGCGGAAACATTCTTAACAGAAAAAGCCATTGATCACAAAAATACTTTGTTAAATAAAAAGCCCCGATCGCCATCGGGGCTTTTCATCGTACTAAAGAAAGACAATGCTTTTTGGATCAAAATTTGAATCCGCATGACCACACTGCCTTGAGGTATGTATTTACGACTTGACCGCCACGTTTCGCCTGCGGCGAAACTAGCGAACCCGGGTTCGCTTCCCCCGTGGGGCACTCGGTGTCAAAAAAAGAACAGCCTTACTGTTCCTTATGGGTTTATGAGATTAAAGCGCTGCCGCAAACCGAGTAGAAGGGTTGCAGATTGCGTTATGCAAGTGCGAGGACGAGGGAGTTTACCAAGACGTAAATGACCGAAGTCCGAGACATGAAGAAAGGGCGCAAGATGCGCCCTTATCCTCGATTTGGTGGAGACAATAGGACTTGAACCTATGACATCTTGCTTGTAAGGCAAGCGCTCTCCCAGCTGAGCTATGCCTCCGAATGGTGACCCCGAGGGGAACGCGGTCATTATCTTTTTTCGAATGAAAATTGAACCCTCCGGAGCACACTATCGGGGGGATATTTGTTTATGGCTCGACCGCCAGGTTTCGCCTGCGGCGAAACTAGCGAACCCGGGTTCGCTTCCCCCGTGGGGCACTCGGTGTCAAAAAAAGAACAGCGTCGCTGTTCTTTTCGTGGTGGAGACAATAGGACTTGAACCTATGACATCTTGCTTGTAAGGCAAGCGCTCTCCCAGCTGAGCTATGCCTCCGAATGGTGACCCCGAGGGGAA
>CALVJA010000010.1 GCA_944331875.1 uncultured Clostridia bacterium
TAGCCAAGGAGAGCGGGCATACCGTCTGTTTTGTTTTGGTGGAGATAAGGGGGCGAACCCGCCACGCTTAAAGCGTGCGGGTTCGCAAGTTTCGCCGTAGGCGAAACCTGGCGGCATTGTTCAATAGTACATATCACGCATAAAACCCATACACACGTTCGAAAGTACTTATTACTCCAACAGACACTAGCCGCGATCCCCTAACCAAGGAGAGCGGGCATACCGTCTGTTTTGTTTTGGTGGAGATAAGGGGGCGAACCCGCCACGCTTAAAGCGTGAGGGTTCGCAATGGGGATCAGACACAAGCAAATACGGCCGTATACGCCGAGACACAACGGAAAAGTAGAACGAAGCCACCGCAAGGACAACGAAATGTTCTATGCAAAGAAAACGTTCTACAGCCTGGAAGACTACAACAAGCAATTAAGGAGATACATGAACGAGTACAACAACTTCCCGATGCGCCCCCTGGGCTGGAAGTCCCCCAATGAGTTCCTCTCTTCTTTTTTCTCCAATGTGTAACAAATGTTTGACAAACATACACTTATATTGTGGTGAGCGCATAATTTGCTGTTGATTCTTTTATTTATTTATGTTAAAATAAATAAGCATAGCTTAACAAGCGATTTATGACTTACCTAAAATGGGGCAGAAAGGACGAGGGCAATGCTGGAGATTATTAATAATACTACTAAATTGTTGGGTGACGACCTTAAAAAAGAAATTAGATATGGAAGCAAAATTCGCATTGCGGCTTCATGTTTTTCTATTTATGCGTTTGCGGCGTTAAAAAATGAATTAGAACAAATTGAAGAATTAAATTTCTTATTTACTATGCCTACATTATTAGAAGAGCAAGTAAGTGATGAAATTAGAAAGGAAAAGAGGGAATTTTTTATTTCTAAATTAAGCGAAACGAGCATTTTCGGGACAGATTTTGAGATTAAACTTAAAAACAGAATGACACAAAAAGCGATTGCCAGAGAATGCGCTATGTGGATTAGAGAAAAAGTTAAAGTTAAGTCCATAAAATCCCATGTAAACATTCAGTCGATGATAAACATTGAAAACGGTGCGGATAATATACACTATACTCCGGTTGATGGGTTCACGACGGCTGAGCTAGGCTATGAAAATAATGACAGCAAACTTATAGGAATAGCCAAATTCAATCAAGCCGAATATGGCAGAATGTTCATATCACAGTTTGATAAGCTTTGGGAAAACGGTAATGAAGTTGAGGATATAACAAATAGCATTATCGACTATTTATCTTCTTGTTACAAGGAAAATTCGCCGGAATTTATATATTTTATAATTCTTTATAATATTTTCAAGGAGTTCCTGCAAGACCTCGATGAGGATTATATGCCTAACGAGGCAACGGGATTTAAGGACAGTCTAATATGGAATAAGCTATATAATTTCCAAAAAGACGGAGCTGTCGGAATTATAAACAAACTGGAAAAATATAATGGCTGTATTCTTGCCGACAGCGTCGGCTTGGGTAAAACTTTTACTGCTTTAGCAGTGATGCAGTATTACTCATTAAGAAACAAATCCATTTTGGTGCTGTGTCCTAAGCGCTTGGAGCAAAACTGGACACAATATCAAGGCAATACCAAAACTAATATCTTTTATAATGACAGGATACGTTTTGATGTTTTATTCCATACAGATTTGGGAAGAGAGCGGGGAAAGAGCGGACAAATAGATTTAGCAAACGTAAATTGGGGTAATTATGATCTTGTGGTAATAGATGAAAGCCATAATTTCAGAAACAACAATGCGGTTAATAGAGACAAAGATACCCGCTATGATTTTTTGATGAAGCGCATCATGCGGGATGGGGTAAAGACCAAAGTTTTAATGCTCTCCGCAACGCCGGTCAACAATCGATATAATGACTTAAAAAATCAGTTATTATTGGCATACGCAGGCGATTACGGTGAAATGGGCAAAGCATTGGAATTGAATAAATCCATACAAGTCATTTTCACTCAAGCGCAAAAGGCATTTAACGCTTGGAGTAAATTGCCTATCGAACAAAGAAAAGCAAAGGATCTTATTGACAAACTCGACATAGATTTTTCTATCATATTAGATAGCGTCACCATAGCTCGCAGTCGTAAGCACATACAAAAATTCTATGATATAAACGATATAGGAAAATTCCCGAGCCGACTGCCGGTGAAGTCCTTTTATCCCAATTTGACGGACAACCAAAGCGTGATGAAGTACAAGGACATATACGAAAAGCTGTTGTCAACGACAATGAACGTATATGCGCCGTTAGCGATGATATTTCCGTCAAAAATAGATAAATATGAGGACAAGTATCAGATAGATTTATCCAAAGAAGACCCCAACGCCAATACATTGGGACAGGGCTTGGTTCGTCAAAGACATCGTGAAAGCGGCATAAAAAAGCTGATGACCATAAATCTTTTGAAACGCTTGGAAAGCAGCGTCTATGCATTCAGGCTTACACTCGAATCTCTTCTGTACATAAACAAAAACACATTAACACTCATTGATAAGTTTATAGCCGGCGATCATTCGATTGGTATAGATAAAGAGGTATTCAATTTTGAAGCAGTAGATCCGGACGACGATTACGGATTTGCGTTAGAAAAAGTATCTGCCGGAAAAACCATACACATTGATTTGAAGGATTTAGATGTAGTGACATGGCGAAGGGATATCGTTCATGATATAAATATTTTGAATGATATTTACACGGAAATGAAACGCGTGACGCCGGAAGAAGACAAAAAACTCAAGGAATTAAAACTACTGATTGACGAAAAGATCAAAAATCCTTTTAATAAAGGCAACAAAAAAGTCTTGATTTTTTCGGCGTTCGCGGATACAGCCGATTATCTTTATCAAACAATCAGCACATATGTAAAAGATAAATACGGGCTATTCACGGCACGGATTTCAGGCGGCGGCAACAATAAAACCAATGACGGAGGCTCCCCGCAAGCGGATAGGTTGTTAACGCTTTTCTCTCCCATCTCGAAACAAAAAGAACTGACATATCCTACGGAAAGCAACGAAATAGATGTTTTAATAGGAACGGATTGCATATCGGAAGGACAAAACTTGCAAGATTGCGACATATGCATTAACTATGATATACATTGGAATCCCGTCCGTATAGTGCAAAGATTCGGTAGAATTGACCGTATCGGAAGCAAAAACGAACTCATACAGCTGGTAAACTTTTGGCCAAATATATCGCTTGACGAATATATAAACTTAAACAAGCGTGTATCGGCAAGAATGACAATAGTAAATGCCGTGGCGACAGCCGACGATAATATCATTTCCGAAGAGGAAGAGGAAATGGATTATCGCAAAGAACAATTAAAGAAGCTACAAGAAGGCACCTTGCAAGACCTCGAAGATGTTGACGGCAACATATCCATAACCGACCTTGGCTTAAATGATTTTGTTATGGATTTAGCGGCATATAGGAAGACTAACGGAGACCCTGTCGGCGTTACAAAAGGACTGCACGCCGTCGTGCAGTCCGATCCTTCGAAGGGGATAGACAAAGGCATTATTTTTGTGCTTTGTAATCGAAATAACGGTGTAAACATCAATAAGCAAAACAGATTGCACCCGTATTATGTTGTCTATCTTAACGAAAAAGGCGAGACGATTTACAATCATTTAGACGTAAAGTCCACGTTGGACATTTTGCGCGCAACGGCAAAAGGTAGGACGGAGCCTATTGCAAATTTATGCCGTGAATTCAACAAAGAAACAAAAGACGGCGCAAAAATGGATAAATACAATTCGTTGTTGGAAGATGCAGTGCTAAGCATTATGGAAGTAAAGGAAGAAAATGATCTGAAATCTTTGTTTAAATCAGGCAGTAAAGTCTTATTCCAGCCATCAATTGACGGGTTAGACGATTTTGAATTGATTGCATTTGTTGTGATTAAATAAGGGGCGGCAATGTTTGATCTAAGCAGCAAGACAGTAGTTAATAGGCGTCTTTATCTGACCGATCTATACAAGATAATAGGTAAAGATAAGGAAATTCGCATGGACGCGAAGAATATCTGCTATATTATGCTTACCAACGTGCTGTCTTGTGATACAATGAATTATACTTCCGTCGGCGTAGTTAAAGAGATATACATATTGGAGATTAAACTAAATGAAAAAGTGATCCCGGAGAAATTCATTAAAGCATTGGATAAAGCAATAAATTTTCATACGCTATTTGTTTTGCGGTGCAAAGATGAAGAACTTTTATACGGATGCTATAAACAGATAACCGATAAAGGCGTTAAACTCGGGAAGTATTACAATTCGTCATGGGCTCCTTCCGTACAAAATAAGGAATTGCCGCTGAATCTAACGACCTTAGACGAAATTTATGCGCTGCTTATAAATGAGCTTATTCCGTTGACTGCCAAAGAAAACGAGTCGACGCAAGAGCTAATAGGCAGATATGAAGAAATACAAAAACTTAAAAAGGATATTGAAAAATTTCAAAGGCAAGTAGATAACGAACGACAATCTAAAAAGCGGTTTGAATTGAATGACGCGTTGAAAGAGTTGAAGAAGAAATTGGAGAGTGTGGTAAAATGAAAAAAATTATTAAAAAATATTGGGCTGGTTTCTTGGCAATTTTTTGTTTGTTTTCATGTGTTATCAATATAGTGTTTGCTTGTTTATTTTGCGACAAAGCACCAAATATATTTACGACGATAAGCGGCTGGGTAAGCGGTATAGCTACTATTATTTTAGGTTGTATCGCATTATGGCAAAATAAACAATACAAAAAAGATAACGAGGAACTTATGAAAAAGCAATATGATTTTGAAGTTTTCAAAACCATTGTAGACAAACGTGAAAATTATATAAACACCATGAAGTTAAGACTATATCAATTTTGCGATAAATTTAATTACAAGAAAGTTACATCATGGCTGGCAGAGCTCTTGGTTATATGTGGTGAACGCCCTAACTGTTCTTTTAATGATGCAAGACAGCCGGTATATATAGCTGAGTTCGCAGAAAATATGGCGGTGGAGTATACCGATTTGAAACAAATGATAGTTGATGATTGGTGCAGAGGGTCTGACGCAGATGAATTTATTAAACACCTCGATAAATATTTTATAGCATTAAAAACGGACATATCGAAGATAAATTATTGTTCAATCCACGCAGAGATAGAATCATTTAATACAAAATATTCCCAAATGTTTTTGGAACTGATTAGATTAAAAAATAAATATATATCTTGGTTAGATGCAGATATAAATATTATTTTGACTCAAGAATGTGATAATTTGGAGTATGTTAAGAAGCATTATTGTTATATAAAATAGAAAAGAGGAGATTGTAAACAATGGATAAGTTAAATATGATGAGCAAGGATGGCGTTCAAGAAAATATTGAAAAAATAAAGGCGTTGTTTCCCAATGCCGTAACTGAAGTTTTGCGTGATGGAAAGCCTATGCTTGCCGTAGATTTTGACGTATTGAAGCAAGAAATGAGCAGCGTTTTGATAGATGATAAGGAAGAACGCTACCAGTTTACTTGGCCGGATAAAAAGAAGTCGGTATTGCTCGCCAATACTCCCATATCCGCAACGCTCCGCCCTTGTAAGGAGGAAAGCGTAGATTTTGACAACACCGAAAATCTGTATATCGAGGGTGACAACCTTGACGTTTTGAAACTTCTGCAGGAAACATATCTTGGCAAAATCAAGATGATATATATCGATCCGCCATATAATACCGGCAATGACTTTGTGTATGAAGATGACTTCACCGCGGATAGAGTAGATTATCTTGCGAACAGCGGGCAATATGACGATCAAGGCAACCGCCTTTTCCAGAATACGGAATCCAACGGGCGGTTCCATACCGACTGGCTTAATATGATATACCCGAGACTAAAACTTGCAAAAGATTTGCTTTCCGATGACGGTGTTATCTTTATTTCCATTGACGACAACGAACAAGCAAACTTGAAAAAACTTTGCGATGAGGTTTTTGGAGAAGATAATTTTGTTGGAAAATGGAATTGGTATAAAAGTGAAACCCCACCGAATTTGTCTTATAAAATTAAGAAAAACATTGAGTATATATATGCTTATGAAAAACACAAAGATTCAGTAAAGTATAAAGGGGAAAAGAAAAACAGCCCAAGTAACGATCCGCTTACCAAGCCGCAAAATAGTATAAAGAAATTGGTTTTTCCTATTGGAACAATTTCAACGAAAATAAAAGACGGAATTATAAAGAAAGGCACATATGGAACGGATAAGTTTCCCAATACATTATTGTTTGATTTAGAAATTAGAGATGGAAGAAATGTTAGTGAAGCATGTTTTGAAAATAAGTTTATCTGGACACAAAAAACATTGCAAGAGAACATTGATTCAGGGGTAAAAATTTATCTTAGTGAAAATCTTGTTTTGTCATACAAAAGGAAAAACTATGATAACGAAGTGCCACCTAATTTTATAAGTGCTAAGCAAGGAAGTACTATTGAAGAAAGTGGGAAAAGACTAGCTGAATTATTTGGAGCCTCGGTATTCGATTACCCTAAGCCAACAGAGTTGTTGAAATATCTGCTTAGGTTTAAAGATGATTCAGATTCCATTATTCTTGACTTTTTCAGCGGTTCGGCAACAACGGCGCATGCAGTTATGCAGTTAAACGCAGAGGACGGCGGGCATCGTAAATTTATTTGCGTTCAGCTCCCTGAAAAGACGGACGAGCAGAGCGAGGCATACAAGGCAGGGTACAAGACCATTTGCGAAATAGGCAAAGAGCGTATACGTCGTGCCGGCAAAAAGATAAAAGAGGAAAACCCACTTACTACTGCAAATCTTGATACCGGATTTCGGGTGTTGAAACTCGATAGCAGCAATATGAAACCTGTCTATTACAAACCGGAGGATTATACTCAAGACTTGCTATCGGGGCTTGAAGATAATATCAGAGAAGACAGAACGCCGATGGATCTTCTCATCCAAGTTATGCTCGAACTCGGTAAGCCGCTTTCAGCTAAGATAGAAGAAAAAGTTATTGGTGGCAAAAATGTATTTGTCGTAAACGACGACGATCTTATAGCTTGTTTCGACAGCAACATAACGGAAGAAGTGGTAAAGCAAATTGCTTTAATGAAACCGCTTTATGCAGTATTTAGAGATAGTTCTATGGAAAATGACAGCGTAAATACCAATTTTGAGCAAATCTTTGCTACATATTCGCCTAACACAATAAGGAAGGTGTTATAAAATGGCTGATATGAAGTTTAAGTTTAAGATACAACAATATCAAACAGATGCCGTAAACGCTGTCGTAAAAGTGTTTGAAGGGCAGCCGTTTAACGATAAAGTCTCGTATCTTCGAGATATGGGAAAGATACAAAACCAACAAATTGTTATAGACGAATTAGATAGCAACGGCTTTGAAAATGCGAGGCTTGAAATATCGGACAAACAATTATTGGACAACATACGCGCCGTACAGCTTATAAATAACATTAAGCAATCCGACGAGTTATCCAAACCGTTTGGCTTTGCCTTCGGACCGGCACTAGATATTGAGATGGAAACGGGCACGGGCAAGACTTATTGCTACATTAAAACGATGTTCGAGCTAAATAAAAAATACGGCTGGAGCAAGTTTATTGTTATTGTCCCGTCTATTGCTATTCGTGAAGGCGTTAAAAAGTCCTTTGAAATTATGGAAGAACACTTTTTCGAACAATACGGAAAAAAGGCGAGATATTTTATTTATAACAGTAAAAGCCTCAATCAATTAGACAGTTTTTCGGCAAGTAAAGATATTTACGTTATGATTATCAATTCGCAGGCATTTGCGTCTTCGCTAAAAGAAGGTGCAAAAAACGAGGCGGCAAGAATTATATATTCCAAACAGGATAGCTTTGGTTCTCGTCGCCCGATTGATGTTATTGCGTCTAATCGTCCTATCATAATTCTTGACGAACCGCAGCGCCTTAGTGGTGAAGCAACACAAAAGGCAATTAAACATTTTAACCCTTTGTTTTCTTTGAATTATTCTGCAACACACAAAAATATGCATAATCCTGTTTATGTTTTGGATGCATTGGATGCGTATCAAAAGAAGCTTGTCAAAAAAATAGAGGTGAAAGGTTTTGAACTCAGAAATCTCAGAGGCACGGACGGGTTTGTATATTTGTCAAAAATACTTATTGACCCCAAAAAGCCGCCAATGGCGCGAGTTACCTTTGAAGTAAATTATGCCAAAAGTATAAATCGGGAAACGAGAATTTTGGGTGTTAACGACAATCTGTATGAATTATCATCCGGAAATAAAGGGAAAATGCCGCCGCTGGAGCAATATAAAAACGGGTATGTTATTAAGGAGATAAATCCGATAGATAATACTATTACATTTCTGAACGGTATTGTTTTGGCAGTCGATGAGGTTCGTGGCGATATTTCGGAAAGGGATATGCGTCGTATCCAAATTAGGGAAACCATACTATCTCATTTTGAAAAGGAAGAGAAATTATTTAATCTTGGCATAAAATGTTTGTCGTTATTTTTCATAGATGAAGTTGCTCATTATCGGCAATATGCTGAAGACGGTAGCGAATTGCTCGGCGATTTTGGAGTTATGTTTGAGCAAGAGTACATGGCTGTGCTCAATGACTACATTACGCTTATAGAAACTCCTTATGTAAAATATTTGAAAAGCATTGATGTAAAAGACACTCATAAAGGCTATTTTTCTATCGACAAAAAGACCAATCGAGTTGTTAACTCCGTCGAGAAAAGAGGATTGTGCGATGATATTTCCGCCTACGATCTTATCTTAAAGAACAAAGAGCGTTTGTTGTCCTTTGAAGAACCGACAAGATTCATTTTTTCGCACTCTGCGCTACGCGAGGGTTGGGATAATCCGAATGTATTTCAGATATGTACTCTTAAACAAAGTAATAGCGAAATAAATAAGCGTCAGGAAGTAGGACGCGGCATGCGTCTTTGCGTAAACCGTTACGGAGATAGAATTGACGGAACTTTGTCCGGCTTGAGGGTTCATGATATAAATATTTTAACTGTAATTGCCAGTGATAGTTATAAGACGTTTGTAAGCGATTTGCAAAAAGAAATTAAGGCAGATCTGTACGAAAGACCTACGAAAGCGACAAAAGAGTATTTTATCGGTAAATTTGTTAGAGTTAATGGCGAAAATATTCAAATAAGTAAAGAGCAAGCGGCAAAAATTGAACGGTATCTTGGTTTTAATGGATATATCGACTATAACGGTAATGTAACCGATGCCTACAGAACGGCGCAAGAAAGGGGTACTTTTGCTCCGCTTCCCACTGATCTTATCCTGTTGTCAGACGGAATACATAAACTGGTTCAAGGTGTGTTTGACGAAGGTATATTTAACGAAATTATTGCTTCTGCAAGTAAGCCGACAATTACTGAAAATCCGCTCAACGATAATTTCTATAAAAAAGAATTTCAAACGCTATGGAATTATATTAACCATAAATATGCATATACGGTCAATCTTGACAGCTTAGAGCTTATAAAACGATCTATTCTCGCGATAGACGAACAACTTTATGTTACCGAATTGACTTATGTTAGGACTATAGGTTCACAAGAGAAAGACAGATTGGAGTTTACTGTTGGCAAAACAAAAACTTCGACTATTCGTAATGTCGGCGGTTCGATTGCACTATATGACCTTATTGGCAAGATAAGCAAAGGTACTATTTTAACAAGAAAAACCGTAGTCAAAATATTACAAGGTATTCAACCCTTTAAATTTGCCATGTTTCAAACCAATCCGGAGGAATTTATTAATAAAGTAATTCGATACATTAATGAACAAAAAGCCGGATTGATTATCAATGAAATTCAATATGCCGTATCAGACGAAGATCCTTACACAAGCGATATATTTAATTTGGGCGGCGTAGTCAACTTTGAGAAGGCTGTAAAAGTTGAAAAACATGTAACACCTTATGTTGTGTTTGATAGTGATGTCGAAAAGACTTTTGCCGTTGATCTTGAACGCGATGAAGGCAAGGTCTGCGTTTATGCCAAACTTCCTAAGGCTTTTAAAATACCTACTCCTGTAGGTAATTATTCTCCGGATTGGGCAATTGCTTTCTATGAAAACACGGTAAAGCATATCTATTTTATCGCCGAAACCAAAGGAAGTGAATTGCATAGAGATCCTGTCGAAATTGCAAAGAATCTTTGCGCAAAAAAACTCTTTGCTAAACTCAATAATGGCAAAGTTCACTATGATATTGTCGAAAATTATCAAAAGCTATTAGAGCTAATTAATCAATAAAATTATGTTGAGCGCAGGATGCGCTTCTCGACTATTCAATCGGTTTTATTCGATTTTCTATTATTACGCTCCACCACGAAAAGAACAGCGTCGCTGTTCTTTTTTTGACACCGAGTGCCCCACGGGGGAAGCGAACCCGGGTTCGCTAGTTTCGCCGCAGGCGTTAGCCGCAGGCGAAACCTGGCGGCATTGCCTAATAGCACATACCATACCAACAGACATTAGCCGCGGTCTCGTCACCTAACAGGTGTTGGCCGCCACGCGTAAGCGTGCGGGGTTATGTTTCGTCTTTTGTCTTTGTCGAGTTATTGAACGGCGAGGCGCAGCCGAGCCGCTCGTTCATTCAAGCACCCGCCGCAGTGCCAAAAGCAAAGATTCTTTTCTATAGATGGCATATTCGGCTTGCCCAATTTGTTACAATATGATATAATATGATTGATTTTGAGGTGTGTATGGAGTTTAAGGAAAAAGTGTATCGAGCGCGCATGCAATTAGGGCTTACTCAAATAGAACTTGCACGGCAATTAGGAATTGGGTATGCTACAATAAATCGGTGGGAAAATGGCGTTACTAAGCCCACCAAGCTGAAAGAGTATGCATTCACACAATTTTGTGCTAAGAATGATGTCGCAATTGACGATACGCATGAGGAGCAGAAATGAAAATAATAAGCTTATTTAGTGGATGTGGCGGATTAGATTTAGGCTTTGAAAGAGCCGGATTTGAGATCCCTATCGCAAATGAATATGATCCGACCATTTGGGAAACTTATAAAATCAATCATCCGTCCACTAAACTTATAGAAGGCGATATTCGTAATATCAAAGAAAGTGATTTTCCCGATGATATAGACGGAATAATAGGCGGTCCTCCTTGTCAGTCTTGGTCTGAAGCTGGTTCGCTTCGTGGTATTAATGATTCGCGCGGAAAATTGTTCTATGATTACATAAGGATTCTTAAGAGCAAGCAGCCGAAATTTTTTCTTGCGGAAAATGTTAGCGGAATGCTAGCGAATCGCCATTCGGAAGCAGTGCGCAATATCATTGAGATGTTCAAAGAATGCGGATACGACCTTACCGTTTCTTTGGTTAATGCAAAAGATTATGGTGTACCCCAAGAGCGGCGCAGAGTCTTTTATATAGGCTTTCGACGTGATTTAGGTGTGAGTTTTAAGTTCCCTGTTGGGTCAACGGCTGATGAAAAGAAGAGATTGACCTTGCGCGATACGATATGGGATTTGCAGTTTACCGCCGTTCCTGCCGGAGCAAGAAACTATCATAATCCTCAAGCAGTCAATAACAATGAGTATTTTACGGGAGCATACTCTCCGATATTCATGAGCCGAAATCGGGTCAAAGGGTGGGATGAGCAGGCTTTTACTGTTCAGGCTTCGGGCAGACAATGCCAGTTACATCCGCAGGCGCCCAAAATGAAATTTATTGAACAAAACAAGCGCGAGTTTGTTAGAGGAAAGGAGTACCTGTACCGTAGAATGACTATACGCGAAATTGCGAGGATCCAAGGATTTCCTGACGATTTCAAATTCATTTACAATTATACAGATGACGCGTATAAAATGATAGGCAATGCCGTACCGGTCAATCTCGCCTACGAAGTAGCCGTAGCAATCAAAGAGGCGTTACAATAAGGAGAACGGAAGATGAGCAATCAAAGCAACAATCAAGGTCGTGCATACGAATATATCTGCATTAATACTCTTTGCGCAGAAATAAGCAAAATCCGCTCTGCTGAAATAATTAAAAATTCCGCTTACGAAGCGGCAACACGCGCATGGAATTCAACTTCTGACGGATTCAAATATATTTTGCAACAAAGCGCGGCTGCTGCGGTAAGTACCATATTTGATATGGAGCCTATGCTGCTTGAAACAGGTGTGGACTTGTTGACTCTCAAGATTCAGACCGACAACGAAGGTAAAGGCGGCGATGTGCGCGATATTATCATTTCGCGTTCTGATGTTAAGTGGGAAATAGGCTTGAGCATCAAACACAATCACTTTGCAGTAAAACACAGCAGATTGGCAAAGACTTTGGATTTTGGTGCCAAGTGGTTCGGCATACCGTGTTCCAAACAGTATTGGAACAGCATCGAACCGATTTTTAATTATTTGACCAAACAGAAAGCCGCAAATAAAAACTGGAACGAGCTTCCGGCCAAGGATAAGGATGTATATGTTCCATTGCTTAAAGCGTTCATTGCCGAATTGTTGCGTAGCAATGAGAATGATCCTGCCGTGCCACAGAAAATGGTTGAATATTTGCTTGGTGAGTTTGACTTTTATAAGATAATCAGTATCGACAGCAAACGGATCACGCAGATACAAACCTATAATCTTCACGGAACATTAAACAAATCCAGTCGAGTTCTCGCGCCCAAGATCGAAGTGCCTCATGCGTTGCTACCCACGCGAATAGTCAACCTTGACTTCAAGCCGAACAGCACCAATACCGTCGAGCTTTATATGGATGGTGGCTGGCAATTCAGCTTCCGCATACATAATGCTTCAACAAAGGTAGAAACAAGCTTGAAATTTGACATACAAATTGTCGGTATGCCAACAACGATTATATCAATCAATTGCAAGTGGAATTAAATAAAATCATGGAGAAAATGGATATGATTAGAACAATTAAGCAATTAAATCTTGGGTTTTCCGATGCTCAAAATTATACGCAAAGAGCGCATAAAGAAATGCTGAATAATGTTTTCGTTAAAAATGAATTTTTGGATAAACTCTTAGAGCCTACAGTATATTATTTGATTGGTGAAAAAGGAACAGGCAAAACAGCTTACGCTGCTTTTTTAAGTAATAATGAGTACAAGAACCACAAAGCAACATTGAAATATATATTTGGTACTGATTACCAAAAATTTCACGAGTTAAAGAAAAGAGAGCATCTAGATATAAGTGGTTATGTTGATATATGGAAAACTATACTGATGCTATTATTAGCCAAAACAATAACCGATAACGAAAAGACTATTACTATTCACAACAGAAGTAGTCATGTGCAATTAATGAAAGCTATTGATGAGTATTACAATAATGCATTTTCTCCCGAGATCCTTACTGCATTGAAGGTTGTCGACTCTAGTGAAGTTGTCGCAAGACTAATTTGCAAATATGTTGGAGCAGAAGCAAAATCAGGAAAATTGATAGAGTTTAGCGAACAAAAACTACAAATGAATTTGTATTATATTTGCAAACAATTTGCCGATTCTTTTCAAAAGTTAAAACTTGATAAGAACATAATAATGTTCATTGATGGTATTGATATTCGCCCATCTCAAATAACCTATGATGAATATATCGATTGCATTAAAGGACTTGCGGATGCTTGTTGGGCGTTAAACACCGAATTATTTGCGAATGTCAGGGACAGTAAAGGTCAAATAAAAATTGTTTTATTGCTACGTCCTGACATTTTTAATTCTTTAGGTTTACAAAATTCTACTAATAAGTTGGCAGATAATTCCGTTTATTTAGACTGGAGAACAACCTATACTGATTATCCCACCTCAAGCCTATATTCTATGGTCAATAAACTTTTAGGCTATGAACAAACTTGTGAAACTAAGAATATATGGGACCATTATTTCGATTGGAGATTGTCATCTTCTTCTACCAACCGTGAATATGATACAGCCTTTATGGAATTCTTAAAAATTTCTTTAAGCAGACCACGAGATATGCAAAGAATACTATCTCTAATAAGAGAAATAATGATTAGTGATGGTAACGGTGAATGTCGTCGTTTTGATTATGTTGCTTACAATAGCAATCGCTTTCAAAACAAATATTCTGAATACTTTTTGAGCTCGCTAAAGGATCAACTTTCATTTTACTATTCTGATGAAGAATACATACATTTTAGAAGGTTCTTTGATTTTTTTGACAAACCTCAATTCACCTATTCAGAATATAAAACTGCCTATGAAGGCTTTGTGGATTACATCCTTGAGAATGCAAAAGACATACCTAAATTTGTTGAACACGAACATAAGTTTTTGCAGCTTCTGTATGATAGCAACATGATTGCTGCCATTGAAGATAATGGACAATACTTTCATTTTTCGTATCGTGAAAAAAGCCCATCAAATATTGCCCCGCCTGTTCCTATTGCTGATAATATATCTTATAGATTCCATTATGGACTCTATAAAAAGACAAAAATGGGTAGATACAATTAATTTGGTACATAGGTTTGCACGAATTGTCCAATGTTTATACGCAATCAAATTAATACTATATTGATTGCGTATTGCATTATTAGAAGCATACTCTTTGCTGCTGAACACTAAATCGAAATGCAATCAAAATATTGGCTCCCTGTTTAGTGTTTAGACATATTATTTCTATGCACATATATACTTGCGTAAACGATTTTCACTGACATCGTGGTTCATAGCGTGTCGCACATATTAATGTTTGTTGAATTATATAGCCATATGATAAAATCTATCTCTAAACTAAAATGGTATGCATAGTTTACGTCTACTTAATCTGTTATTGCTTATGCTCTAAAGTTCGTTTTACATTGTCACTTCTCCACCAAAACAAAACAGACGGGCATTCCGTCTGTTTTGTTTTGGTGGAGATAAGGGGGCGAACCCGCCACGCTTAAAGCGTGCGGGTTCGCAAGTTTCGCCGTAGGCGAAACCTGGCGGCATTGTTCAATAGTACATATCACGCATAAAACCCATACACACGTTCGAAAGTACTTATTACTCCAACAGACACTAGCCGCGATCCCCTAACCAAGGAGAGCGGGTACAGACCATCCTCTTCGTTTTGTTGTTCGATAAGGGGGCGAACCCGCCACGTGTAAGCGTGAGGGTTCGCAAGTTTCGCCGCAGGCGAAACCCGGAGGCCTATTAACCCAACAGATTTCGGCTGATTTAAGGCTCAATCCTTAAAATCCGTAACGTTTGTGATCCACCATTCGGGGATCAGAGATCGCAGGCGCAACGACTTTTTCGTTTCGTAGTCACACAATATTTCCGTATCGTCCGCCTCATTACACAACTGCATCATTAATTCACGGCAGGCGCCGCAAGGCATACCTAATCTACCGTCGGGCATGACGGTGACTATTTTTATGATCCGGCTTTCCCCGTTAGTTATCATGTTTGCTATCGCATTTCTTTCCGCGCACATGCCCAACGAACAAGCCGTATCTATACAAACGCCGGTAAATATATTTCCTTTTGCCGAAAGAAGCGCGGCAGAAACGCTTCCTGCCTCGATCGACGGAGAAAGTTTCCTTTCATACTGCGCTTTCCTTGCGGCAATATACAATTTATCCCATGACCCGTCGTATTGAGCAAGCGCTCGTTTTTCCGTTTCGCGAATAAAATCATCTTTTCCGAGGCAATACCCGTCTATATCATAGGGGAACTTTTTCGCAAGAGCTTTTTTGATCTTTGCGTATTCGTTTCGTTCTTTTTCGTGAGTACGCATATAATCACGGAATGCAAGATGCCGTCCGATATTATTCCAATCGTCTGCTTGAAAAATATGGATCTGATGAGTGCGTTCGTCGCCGCCTTTACGAAGATAACGCCTGCCCGCAATTCCGAATTCACCTAGATACTCGTAGCCTGAATTTAAAAACTTTTCTGCAACGATATCTACTTTCTCAAGGCTTTTAACGACCGCCATGATGTCAATGATCGGCTTTGCCGGCAAGCCGGGGACCGCCGTGCTTCCGATATGGTATATGTATATGCAATTATCTTTCAGTATTTCGGCGATACGGTCCCGCTCGGTTGTATACATTAACGGCCATTCCGGATCGTAATTTTCGACGGTTATATGCTGCGGCATAATAAATTGCTCCTTAATAAGTTCATGCGTTTATAAAAATTATAACATATATAAAATTCGTTTACGGACATTTTAGCGCGTATCGATATATTTTCGGTTTTTTATGATATAATACGGACATAAAAAAGGAGAACGTTCTATGCGTTACGGACCGGATCCGGACAGTATGTTTCCCAACGAAAATATCCGCAGTCTTTGCTTTATAAAAAACGTCGTGACGCGCCCGAACATCGTTATCGGCGACTACACGTATTACGACGACGACTCGGGGGCGGAGGATTTCGAAAAGCATGTCACCCACCACTACGAATTCATCGGCGACAGGCTTGTGATAGGTAAATTCTGCGCGATAGGAAAGGGCGTCGAATTCGTCATGAACGGCGCGAACCACCGCATGGACTCGTTCAGCACGTATCCGTTCAACATAATGGGGCACGGCTGGGAGAAGGTCACGCCCGACTTGAAAGATCTCCCGCTCAAGGGCGATACCGTGGTCGGCAACGACGTTTGGATAGGGCAGAACGTGACCGTGCTGCCCGGCGTTCACATAGGCGACGGAGCGATAATAGGAGCGAATTCGGTAGTATCCAAAGACGTAGAGCCGTATACTATAGCGGCAGGCAACCCGATCAGACCGATCAGAAAACGTTTCGACGACGAGACGATACGTTTGTTATTACGGCTGAAGTGGTGGGATTGGCAGGCGGAAAAAATATTCGCGAACCTCGAAACGCTGTGCGGCAGCGACTTAACAAAGCTCAAAGAATTGCTGTGACCGAATAAAACAGGGATATCGCGCCGGAGCCTATCTGAGACGAACAAATCGCAGGGGCGCTCAGCTGCCGCCGCCGTAGTTTTTCTTGGCGCGGAGACGGTTGACGGCGCGCATGAGTTTGGCTTCGGCAAGGGAGTGTTCGATCTCGCCCGCCTTTTTCTTCAGCGCCTTCATCGCGGCTTCGTACTCGCGCTCGGCGCGTTTCAAATCTATCTCTTCCGGTCTTTCAATGGAGTCCACCAGGATGAGCACTTTATTCTTTTCGACTTTCGCTATTCCCGCGGTGACGGCGGCTACGACTCTTTCGCCTGGCTCTTTTCCGCCGAGGACGGCGGTGAGTATCCCCGGGACTATCCCCGCTATCATGTTGGAATGATTCGCCATTATGCCGTACTGCCCCTCGGTCGTCGGTATGACCAGCGACAGGCACTCCCCTTCGTAAAAGGGATGGTCCGCGGCGAGTATGGACAGCGTGAACGGCGCGGGCATTAATTTAGCTCCTTTGCCTTTTTGACGACGTCGTCTATCGTGCCGACGTTATAAAAGGCCGCCTCGGGATACTTGTCCGCTTCGCCGGAGACGATGGCTTTGAAGCCGCGCACGGTCTCTTCGACGGGAACGTACACGCCGCCGATGCCGGTGAATTTCTCGGCGACGAATGTGGGCTGCGACAAAAAGCGCTGTATCTTTCTGGCGCGCGTGACGGTGGCTTTGTCTTCGTCCCCCAGCTCTTCCATGCCGAGTATTGCGATTATATCCTGCAATTCCTTGTATTTTTGGAGTATCGCCTCCACCTGCATCGCCACGGAGTAGTGCTCCTCGCCCACGACTTCGGCGTTCAATATCCTCGACGAGGATTCCAGCGGATCGATGGCGGGATACAAGCCCTGTTCGGCGAGTTTGCGGCTTAGGACCGTGGTTGCGTCAAGATGCGTAAAAGTAGTCGCCGGCGCGGGGTCCGTAAGGTCGTCGGCGGGAACGTAGACCGCCTGAACGCTGGTGACGGAACCGTTTTTGGTGGAGGTTATGCGCTCCTGCAATTCGCCCATTTCGTTTGCGAGAGTGGGCTGGTAGCCGACGGCGGAGGGCATGCGACCGAGAAGCGTCGATACCTCGCTGCCCGCCTGGACGAAACGGAAGATGTTGTCTATGAACAGCAATACGTCCTTGCCCATTTTATCGCGGAAATATTCCGCCATCGTAAGTCCCGAAAGCGCCACGCGCATCCTGACGCCGGGGGATTCGTTCATCTGCCCGAAAACGAGCGCGGTTTTGTCTATGACGCCGCTGGAGTTCATCTCCGTCCAAAGGTCGTTTCCCTCGCGGCTTCTTTCGCCCACTCCGGTGAATACGGAATAGCCGCCGTGTTTCGTCGCGACGTTGTGTATAAGCTCCTGTATAAGTACCGTCTTTCCCACTCCGGCGCCGCCGAAAAGACCGATCTTGCCGCCCTTCGGATAAGGCTCCAAAAGATCGATAGCCTTGATACCGGTCTCCAAAACCGATACTATGGGAATCTGTTCGCTAAAGGACGGCGCCTTGCGGTGTATGCTTTCGCGCGGCGCGGAAGAGGGGACGGGACCCTTGTCGTCTATCGGCTCGCCCAAAACGTTGAAGAGCCTTCCGAGAGTGGTTTCACCCACCGGAACGGAGATATTTTTTCCGGTATCGACTACGCGCATGCCGCGTGTGAGCCCGTCCGATTCAGACAAGATGACCGCGCGTACCGTGTGTTTATCGATGTGCTGCTGCACCTCCATCACTTTTGCGCCGCCGGAGGTCTCCACCTTGAGCGCGCTCAGTATCGCCGGCAGTTTCGCCGTTTCCGGAAATTTCACGTCAATGACGGGACCCGATATTTTCAAGATTGTTCCCGAGTTCATTTTGCCTCCGAACGTTTATGTTTCGCGCCCGCGCTTATTTCGGTTATCTCTCCGGTGATCGCCGCCTGACGGGCGCGCTGGTAGTTTAGTTTGAGCTCCGCGAGCATATCGTCCGCGGAACGGTTGGCGGCGTTCATCGCCTCCATCCTGGCGGTAAGCTCCGCCGAATACGAATCGACAAGAGCGCTGAACACGAAGCCGGTGATATAGCTCAATACGATATTGTCCAGTATCGCCGCTACATTCGGCATGTATTCGAAATCGGTCACGGGCTCTTCGGGGTCTTCCTCGGCTCTCAGCGCGGAGCGGTGGAAGGGGATGAGCCTTGTGGTACGCACGGCGGCGCCCGCGCCGGGGTCGGTATATATGATATAGACTCTGTCGAGCGCGCCCGCTTTGAAATCTTTCAATATGCGCGAACAAATATCCCTGGACAGATGCAGAGTGGGATCTTCCGCCGAAAACGGGAAATCCTTTTCCGTATCGACGCCGTGCTGCGCGAAAAAACGCCTGCCGTATTCGCCTATGACGTAAAGCTTCGTGCCCGGGATCTTTTCGAGCAGCTCTCCCGCCGCTTTCAGCACGTTGAAGTTGTATCCGCCGGCGAGCCCCTTGTCCGCGGTCACGACGATGGCGCCCGTGTTTTTCGGTTCCGTATTGTCGTCGGGAAAGAAAAACTTGCTGTCCGAGCTTCCCGCGGTGCGGAACATACGCCTGACCTCGGCGCGCAGCGCGTCGAAATAGGGCTGTGTGCGTTCCAGTCCCATGCGCACGCGTCGCATTTTCGTGGAAGCGATAAGATACATCGCGGTCGTGATCTTTTTCGTCTCCGTTATGCCGTTGATACGGTCGCGGAGCTCCTTCGAAGAACTCATTTCGCGTTAAAGATCTCCAGATACTTTTTCGCGCTGTCCAGAATGGCTTTTTTGTCGTCCGAGCCGAGGACGCGCGTCGTTTCCACCGAGTCCATGACGTCGGGGATCTCCTTCCGGAAATAGGCCAGAAGCCCTTCCGCGAAAGCGCCGACCGCGGAGGCGGGGATATCCTGCATGACCTTGCCGAGAGCGGTGACCAAAAGCGCCACTTCTTCGCACTGTTTATACGGGCTGTATTGCTTTTGGCGCATAAGCGCCATGAGTCCCTGCCCGTACGCAAGACTCCTTTTGGTCGCTTCGTCGAGGTCGGAGGAAAATTGCGAGAACACTTCCATCTCCCTGTATTGCGACAGCGCGAGTCTGAGTGCGCCGGAAGCGCTTTTCAGCGCCGCGGTCTGCGCGCTGCCGCCCACACGCGATACGGAAAGGCCGACGTTTACCGCGGGGCGCTGCCCCTCGAAAAACAGCTCCGATTCCAAAAACAGCTGTCCGTCCGTGATGGATATGATGTTCGTAGGTATATATGCGGATACGTCGCCCGCCTGCGTTTCGACGATAGGGAGCGCGGTCATGCTGCCGCCGCCTTTTTCGTCCGATAGACGCGCCGCGCGCTCCAAAAGCCTGGAATGCAGATAGAATACGTCGCCGGGATACGCCTCGCGCCCGGGGGAGCGTTCCAGCAGCAGACTCAGCGTGCGGTAAGCCACGGCGTGCTTGGACAGGTCGTCGTACACCACGAGTACGTCGCGCCCGGAGTACATGAAATACTCCGCCATCGCGCAGCCCGCGTACGGCGCGATGTATTGTATGGAGGCGGGCTCGCCCGCCGAAGCGCACACGATTATCGTATAATCGGCGGCGCCTTTTTTCTTCAAAGTTTCGTACAATCTGGCAACGGAGCTCGTCTTTTGTCCTATCGCCACATAGATACATATGACGTTTTTGCCCTTCTGGTTGATGACGGCGTCTATCGCGAGAGCCGTTTTACCGGTCTGCCTGTCGCCGATGATGAGCTCGCGCTGTCCGCGCCCTATGGGGAACATCGAGTCCACCACCAACAGTCCCGTTTCCATGGGCCTGTCGACGGGCTGACGGTCGATTATGCCGGGAGCCGGCGCCTCTATCGGCTGATACGCCGCGGGCGTGACGGGGGGACCGCCGTCGATAGGGGAACCCAGCGCGTCGACGACTCTGCCGATAAACCCTTCGCCTACCGGCACTCCGGCGGTCTTACCGGTGCGGTACACCAGGCTTCCCGCGCTTACCGAGGAAACGTCGCCGAACATCACGCAGCCCACCTTGTCTTCCAAAAGATCCTGGACCATGCCCCTGACGCCCGATTCGAAGATGACTATTTCGCCGTAAGCCGCGTGGCGCATCCCCTCGCACACCGCGATACCGTCGCCCACTTCGAGGACGAGACCGTGTTCGTCGGCGATTATCTCCGGGGAAAACTCGTTGACAGCCTTGCGTATAAGGGGAAGGATCTTGCCGCCGCCGACAAGGGAGCTTTTCAGCTTGTCCCTGAACTGCTTCAGCCTGCCCGAAGCCGACCAGTCGTACACGTCCTCGCCGACCCTTAAACAGAATCCGCCGCCGAATTTATCGCTTTTTTCCCATACCGGGACCGCCTCGAAGCCGTAGCGCCGCAAAACGAAATCGCCGAAACGCTTCAGCTGTTCGGGACTCGGCGGTACGTCCGAATATATTATGACCTTTACGGTACCGGGATCGTTATTCTTCATTTTCTTCGTCTTTTTCTTTGTCGGCGGCGTTCAAAAAGGATTCGAACGCGGCGTCGGTGGAACCGAGAACTATCTTCTCTGCGGCGGCGCCGACCATGTCCGCTATTTCCTTTCCCGCGCCGTCAATTATTTTTTTGCGCTCGCGGGAAGCGTCGCGCTTCGCCTTTTCGATGAGCGCCTCCGCCTCGGCTTCCGCTTCGTTTAAGCGCTTTTCGCGGTACTCCGCCGTTTCGTGCAACGCCTCTGCGCGACGCTTATCTATCTCTTCGTCCGCTGCCGTCAGCCGCGCGGAATACTCGCTTTTCAGCGCCTCCGCCTCTTTCAATTTGTTTTCGGCGCTTTTAGCCTGCTCGTCGTAGTAGGCGGTGCGCTTAGCCATAAACTTCTTGACGGGTTTATACAACAAAAAATACAGAACGAGCGCGAGGATACAGAAATTGAACAGGTGCAGTAATATCTGCTGCCAATCTATGTTGAGCGGCATTTCGTTCTCCTTACAGTACGAATACGACGAGTATCGAAACGATGAGCGCGTATATTATCGCCGTCTCGATAAACACAAGACCGAGCATCAGCGTGGTCCTGATATCGTTTTTCGCCTCGGGCTGGCGCGCTATCGATTCCGACGCTTTCGCTATCGCGATGCCCATCGCCACCGCGCCGCCGGCGGCGGCAAGTCCTATCGCTATCGCCGCGGCCAATGCTTTGTCGCCGGTAGGGTCGGCGGCTGCGGACGTCTCCGCGCCGTCCGTTTCCTCGGACGCGTACGCCTCGGGAGCGTCGTTCGATACTGCGGCGCCGATACATGCGGCGGCTAAAGCCAGCAGTAAAACGGCGAGCATCACGCTCAAAACCTTCACGATCGTTTTAGAAGAAGCCATGTTTCAGTGAACCTCCGTGGTGGGGCGGACCTTAGCTCGGACCGCCGCTTTTTTTGATTTTTTATCTTTTACGACGCGCGGCTCGGAGACTTCTCCGTAGAACAGCGACGTCAGCATTACCAATACATAGGTTTGTATAAGGGCGTGCAAAAGCGTGAACAACACGGCGACCAAGACCGGGAGCACAAAACTCAACGCGATGTAGTGATATACGAGTTCGGTAACCAGCATTCCGCTAAGCAGTGCCCCGAACAGCCTGAAACTCATCGAAATAGGGAGCGAGAAATCCTTCAGCGTCCTGCCTACGCCCCTCAGCCCGTTTGCGGCTATGCCGCCGCTCATGATGACGAAGTACGACAAAAACCCCAGCGCTATCGCCGCATTGATGTCCGCAAGCGGCGCGCCCAAAGTTACCGACTCGCCCGCCAAGGACATCCATTGAAGACCGATGAGTTCGAACAATGTACCGACGAAGATGTAAACTCCCGCCGCGAATATATACGCGCCCAGGAAATTGTTTCGGTGCGGGCTGTTCGTTGCGGCTATGTTATCGAAAAACGACACGACCGTCTCGATGAAAAGCTGAAACTTTCCCGGTTTCAATTTGAATCTCGGTATCGCGAAAACGCGTACGCAAATCGCAAAAATTATCAGGACTCCCGATACGATGAGCGCCGATATAAATCCCGGATTTACCCGAAGCCCCAAAAAATCGACCTTGTCGTTTTCGTGAAGGACGGCGTCCTGCATAGTATCGGAAATATCCGCGCCTTCCTCTTCGGGCGCCGTAAAGATTATACCTATTATCAATGCCGCCATTATACAGACTATCACCGCAGTAACGGCCAAAGTCTTTTTACGCATACGGACTCCTTTTTCCGCGTTCGCCTCCGGGCGCCGCAATGTAAATATTGCCCCGAACGTCATGCGGTAATCATCAAACACATTCTACGTCTCTATGTCGGGAAAAAGTGAGTCAACGGTGGGGCAAGAAACATCCGACTCCGCAAAAACCGCTTTTTCCGCGGGGCGTATATGCGTTGTCAAAAAACCGAAACGGCGTTCATCATATATACATACTCCTTTGCCTCGGAAAAGTCAAGCCTTTTTTCAAGACCGCGTCGAGTACCAAACGAATCTCGGTATTACGTTATATAAAATTTTTAAGGAATATTAATTTAAGAAGTCGCAGTTGTCGTCCTCGGGTATCAGTCCGTCCACGGGCGTTACGCGGATATCGCCGTCATTAGCGAATACGACTTTCAGGGCAAAGTGCGCGACGGCGTCCGTCATACGGGTTTCGGAATAATCCTCGTCGAAAACGCGCGTGAGGTATGCGCCGAAGTGCATAGGGTGGATGATAAGATTGCGCATGATCTCGGCGCGCTCGTGCTCCGCGCGGGCGCGGCACAGAAATTTCAGTTTCGTACTCTTTTCGTTTTCCGGCGCTTTCGAATAGTCTTCCTCCGCACGCGCCAAATTTTCATAGGAGTGATTTGCGGGACCGTAAAGATCCATAAATTCCTTCATAACGGCAAAGGACAATTTATCGAGGTCGTTTTGTTTGAAATACTCCCTTATCGCCGCGAATACCGTGCGTTCCGCTCGCTCTTTCTCGACGGCTATGCCGTCTGAAACGTAATAGGTGCGTCCCGCGTCCTCCACGATCTTAGCGCCTTTCGGCAAAACGTCCAAAAGGGGATAGTTCTCGGGCGGCGGAACGAGCATCTCGCGAACCGCTTCGAAAGTTTCCTCGTCTATTATCTGCGGCAGCACGAAATATTTTCTGGCGCCTTCGTCGCATACCGCGCCGGTATAGCAGCGCTCCCTGAGTATTTCGCGAAGCGATCTGCCTCCCGCCCTGTGCAGCAGTTCGTCCGATATGGGAGCTCCCGCCAGGAACTTTTCGAATATTTCCGCGATGGCGCGCGCCTCGCTTTTTGCTACCGCGATGCGACCGTTGATGAGGCGGTATCCCGCGGGAAGAGAGGACCCGTAGCTTTCGCTGAGCCCGGGTTTGTAGTACAAATTAGCATACATCGAAAAATACGCTCGGAGAACGGCGGGGAAGAAACGCGTTTCCTTGTGTGCGAATACGGTGCGTACATTGTAGTTTTTGAACAGCCCCTCCATTATGGCGGAGCCGGCCGCCGAGCCCGTGCGCGAAGGATCGTAGACCGCCAGAATATCGAAAACGGAATTATCTGCGTTCTTTAATAGTTGTTTCAGGACCCCGAAAGGTTCCTTATCGTCGTTTTCGCGGTAAACGCCCGCAACGGCATAGCCGCGCGAAGAGCACATATCTGCCAGCGATCTTTCTTCGCCCGTGAGAGCTGGGAAACCGACATATATGACCGCGATCCCGCCGACCGCATTTTGCGCATTTTCACCTAACATATATCTCCTGCCTACACAAAAGTGGAGCGTATAACTACTTTATCATAAAAAGGCGCGCGATTCAAGCGTAGCGGCGTCGGACAGGAAAAAACTTTTGTAGGTTTACAATACATTTATGACGCAGCGATGAAGAAGAAGAGGCAGAATGAAAACACGAGAGAATCGAAGGCTGAAGACATTAAGGAGATACATGAACGAGTACAGCAACTTCCCGATACGCCCCTGGACCGGAAGTCCCCCAATGAGTTCCTCTCTTCTTTTTCTCCAATGTGTAACAAATGTTTGACAACCCTACATCGGCTGCAGCCGACATAATTAACCCGCTCTTGACTACTATATAATAAATTTAGTATAATATCCGTATGAAAAAAAGGCGCGGAGGGCGCGCTTCGGGGAGCGCGCTCAAAATCGTTTTGATCGCGTTTTTTGTCGTATTGACTTCGGCGGCGGCGGTCGCCGCTTTGTGCTACCCCGACAGCGCGGTCTCGTCCGAGCCGTTCTACGATTTCGGAACGTATACGTTTGAGCGGGAAATGACGATGGACGGCGCGGAAGTTACTTTTTACGAATCGGGCGACGAATATTTTTCTTACGCGCACGACGAAAACGGATATATCCTTATCGCCGACCGCGTCAGAGGCACGCTGACGTATGCCGTTTCCTCGGATGGGGTTCCCGTATCCTCGGGCGTATCCGCGGCGGCTTCCGCAGAGGAGATCGGCGCCGTGGCGAAGATGACATACCTCGATCTGTCCGCGGAATACGTCAATGCGGTCATCGACGCGGAGGCTGTATATGCAGGCGGAAGCGGAGTTGCCGCGCGTATCGCGGCGAACTCGTCCGATACGCCCGTGACGATAACGAACCTCGTCATATTCATTGCGTTCGCGGGTGAGAGTTATACGCCCGGAAGCGCCATAGATACTATGTTAAACGGCGCGGGTTCGGTGCGTTCATATTACGAGATCCAATCGGGCGGCGGTATTTTTATAGATTCCCTGATGCCCGAGACTGCGGGCGGCGCGTATTTCGTGTATACGGACTCCTCCTCCAGGAACAGTTACAACGTCAGCGGTTCTTCCGTCAGCAGGCAAAACAAAGAAAGGGATCTCCTGACAAGGGCCGTCGCCGCCGCGAAGGATAGATTCGATCTTTCGGGAGTCGATCTCGACGTTGACGGCGACGGATACATAGATTCCGTTTCGTTTATCGTATGCGGTTCGTCGTCCTCGACGTGGGGGAGCCTTTTGTGGCCGCACAGCTGGAACCTGGACGACATCGACGGCGCAGGATACTCCGAGATCAACGGCGTAAAAGTGGGGGATTATTCCTTCAACTTCGATACGTCGTTGAACGTAGGCGTGTTGGCGCACGAAACGGGGCACGTTCTGGGCGCGCCGGACCTGTATCATTACAACAGGGATTTCGTCCCCGTCGGGGAATGGGATCTGATGGCGACAAACCACGATACGCCGCAGTATATGCTGACATATACGCGCGACAAGTATCTCGGCGGCATAGCGGACGGCGAAATAAAGGATATCACCTCGAACGGCACATTTTCGCTTTCTCCCGTATCCGCCTCATACCATCAGGGCGGAACGCTCGCATACAGGATATATACCGATACCGACGAATATTTCATGGTGGAATACCGTCGCAGCACCTTTTCCGGGTTCGACTCCGAGCTTCCGGGCAGCGGGCTCATAATCTACAGGATAAAGGAGCCCGACGATTTTTCCTCTTCGACCGGAAACATGAACGCCGCTTATCTGGGCTCCGGCAGCCTTGCCGACGAAGTGTATGTGTTCCGACCGGATCTAGCGGATGTCTACCCGAACTATACGAGGTATCACCGCTCCTCTTTGGAGGCGGGATATGCGTATATGTCGCCTTCGAACCCGTATTTTAAGAGCATAGGCAGTCTGACTTCCACCGCAAAATACGATCCGAACTGCCTGTATTTTTCGAACGGCACAAATTCCGGGATCGTTATAAGCGTCAATTCGATAAGTTCGGAGTCCGTCGAATTTACGGTGCGCATGGCAAATTCGGAGCGCATATCCGACCTGTATTTTAACGACAAGATATATCTTAGTTCCGCCGCTCTCGTGAACGTCGCGGAATATGCGGGGCTCGGCGTGACCGTCACGCTCGGCGAATTCGAAACGCGGTATCTGTCCGCCCTCACGGTGGAAGCGTTGTCCGCCGCGGGCGACGTCATTGCGGAAGCGGCCTTGAATTACGGCAGGTTTTTATCGGCTTATTCCAGCGGCACGAGGGTCTTGGACGCGAAATTCGTAGTTTCCGCGAAAGGGAACACCGTCACGTCGCTGTTCGACAACGCGTTGTTTTCAGGCGAAACGGAGCCCGTTTCCGTGCGCCTTACCGTGACGGATTCGGATGGTGACGAAATAGTTTTGGGTACCGCTCCCGTCGATAACACGGCGGTGACTTGGGAGACCGTCCTGAACACCGTGATGGACAAAGCTCCGTCCATATCCGCTTCCTACGGTATAACGGCGGCGGTCAGCGCGTTCGGGATCGTCGACGTTTCGGGGCGGGACACCGACTTCAGGCGGGGCGCCGAGGGCTATGCGGGCGCGGTCGCTGTCGCTGCGGCGAGAACGCATACGCTGGTGTTGAACGAGGCGCTTAGAGTCATTGAGTTCGGTTCCTCCGCGTACGGGGAGCAGAACGTATACGATTGGGAAAACGTCGTCGCTGTCGCTGCGGGATACCATACTTCATACGGACTTTTGGCGGACGGCAGCGTGCTGGCGACTGGCTTGAACGACGCGGGTCAGCTTGACGTCGCGTCATGGAGCTCGATAACTTCGATATCCGCGGGGCTCAAGCACGTCGTCGGCGTCAGCGCCTCGGGTACGGTGGTTGCGGCGGGGCGTTCCTCGGCGTTTTCCGGTATCGAATCCGTTTCGGACGCCGTTTACGCAGCTGCCGGCGACGATTTCACGGCGGTGCTTTCCGAGGACGGCACCGTGGGCGTGTACGGCGCGGCGGCAGGTATTGACACATCGTCCTGGAGCGGCATAGTCGCCGTCTCCGCCGGCGCAAGGCACGTTCTCGGGTTGAAAGAGGACGGCACGGTGGTGGCGTCGGGAGACAATTCATACGACCAGTGCAACGTCGGGGATCTGAAGGATATCGAAGCCGTAGCCGCAGGCGACAGCCACAGCGCGTTCATCCGCGAGGACGGCACGGTCATATTCCGCGGCGCGGGCGGCGAGGAATACGCTACCGAGGGGATAGGCAACCTGAAATTTACGAATTATGTGTATGTGGAGAACATATCCGTATCGTATCCCGCGGACTTCAGGCTCGCCGTGGGGGACGAATTCACCGTAAGCGTGGGAGTCGCTCCAGCAAATCCCACATATACGAGAATGATATTTACCTCTTCCGACCCGGACGTATTGAGCGTTTCCGCGACGGGCTATACCGAGGCGGTGATAAGCGCCGTATCCAACGGATACGCGACTCTCACGGTGACCGCTCTCGGCGCGGAGGGGGCGCTCAGCCGGAGCGCGGAGATAGAAGTCTACACGAAGATACCGCTTGACGGTATATCCTTCACGTCCCCGTCCGTCTCCGTTCTGGAGGGCGCGGAAGCGGTATTGGAGCTGGTTTTGAGCCCGGACGGAGCCGAGCCCGAAGGCGTGCCCGAGTTCGTTTCGGCAGATCCTTCCGTAGCCTCCGTAAACTATTACACGGGCGCGGTCACCGCGATAAAAGCGGGAACGACCGAGATCACCGCGACCCTGGACGGATTTACGGCGAAGGTCACCGTCACGGTGGTGGACTCGAGCGGGGTAACTCTTTCCGTGTCGCGCTCGGGGGAGGCGCCGTACAAATACGGCGAGCCGCTGAAATATTCCGAATATACCGTGCGGGCGGAAATTTTCGGAAGCGAGGATATTCAAACCGTCACTCTTATGCCGGGCATGGTCACCGGATACGATCCGTACTCCCTCGGCACCCAAACGGTCAACGTGTCGTATATGGGCGCCGATACCTCCTTCACTGTCGAGGTCAAAGATTATATAGTCTCGATATCCCACGGGGACTTGTCGGGAATGAAGCGTGAGTATATGTGGGGCGAAACGCTTTCGGGCACGACGCCGCACGGTTTCGCGATCCGTTACGCCTCCGGCGCGGAAAGCTCCTCTACGTTCATGATCCATGAACTTCAGGGGTACGATATGTACAAATTGGGCACCCAAACGCTGACATATTCATATGAGGATCCCGAATGGGGCACGGCGCTCGCGTTCGGAGTGGACATCGTCGTACACGACTATGCGACGGGCATTTCGTTCGTACCGATGAAGGCGCAGTATATGTACGGCGAATCGCTGTATGCGGGGGAACTGGTTGCGTTGCAGATGGCGTCGGGAATGACCAGATACGTCGATATCTCGGAAACGGAAGTCGCGGATACCGCCTCGGCGGCAACGGACAAAAGCGATCCGCTGTATTCGCTGTATTCCGTCCGTACCGGCGAGCACGTATTGGAACTAAGCTATTACGACGCCGTTTCGGGGACGACCGTTTCGACTGCCGCCGCAGTCGACGTGATAATAGGCGGCGAGTACTATTTTTCGGGCGCCGACGAAGCGGGCAGATTCCTCTACCCTGTGGGCGGCGATCTGAATATCGAAATAACGATGCTGCAATACAATGTTTCGGTGTCTTTGGAGCGGGCGGCGACGGCAGACGATATACCGCTTGACGGCGGCGGGCTGTACTATGTGGTTTCCGGTTTCAATTCCTCCGCGGCGGGGATGTCCGAGGTGACCACCGTCGAACTGTATTCGGTAGGGCAGCAGGCGACGTCCTCCGGCGAGATCGACGTTTTCGCGGAGCTCATCGGTTCCTGGGGCATCACGGTCTACGGTTACGCCGCGGCGGCGGAGATAACTTTGATCACCGACAAAACGGAGTACCTGTTCGGAGAGACCGTAAACGCATTTTTCGAGATAGTGTTCGAGGGCGAAGCGGTGACCGTGCCGCCGATGGAAACGTATTACGATCCTACCGCGACCGGCATCGTCGAATTCGGCGCGAGATATATGGACGATTGGTACTATACGAATATCACCGTCAACGACTATTGCCTGTATCTTATGCCGATACCCGACGTTTCCGTAGGCTACGGCGACGCTTTTGCGCCCGGAGTCAGAGCGGTGATGGCGGCGGAGGGCGTAAAAACGCTTGAGCCCGGGGAATATTTTGTCGAGGGCGATATCTCGACGCGCGTGCCGGGGACCAGGACAATCACGGTATCATACGGCGGAGAGAGCGTTTCGTTCGAGCTCACCGTGACCAATGCGGTGGTATCCGCCGAGGTCGTCACCCCGCCCAGGACCGCTTATATAGTGGGCGAGACATTCGACCCGTCCTCCGTATATATGTTTACCTACGCATCCGGCGATACGGCGACGGTAAGCTACAACGCCGACGATTTTACCGTCGAACCGGGGCTCGATTCGCTCACTTTCACGCATATAAACGAATCGGGCGTCGGCGTATATATCTACTATACCGCGGGCGGCGTGAGGCTCCGGGTGTGGTCCGGAAGGGCGTATGCCCCGGACTACGTCACTTTGCTTACCGTAGTCGTGACGGAGGGCATTGTAACGGTGGGGAACGAGCCCGATATAGAAGCGTACGCCTACTATGCCTCGGGCACGTCGAGAAGGCTGGGAAGAAACGAATACTCCCTCGAATTCGACGCGTATACGACGGGCGAGCAGCAGGCGGCGCTGGTCTACACATACCGCGGCATCACATACCGCGAATATTTCACCGTCACCGTGCGTGACGAGGCGTCGAGCATTACCCTCGTAAGTCTGCCATCCACCAGAAATTACGGTTACGGCGCGGTGATAAACTGGACGGGCGCCGTGGTCAGGGTCGTGTACCGCGCGGCGGGGACCGCTACGTATTCGGGTAACGAAATTCCCTTGAATCTCAACGTATCCTACTCGACGCTGACGTCCGGCAGCTCTGCGGTAACGCTCGCGTCGGGGAGCGCCTCGGCGTCTTTCCGCATCACCGTCGGCAGCGCCGAGAACGCGCTGAGCGTCGCGTCGAGCGACGTCGTTTCCATAGACCTTGCCGCCCGGCGCATAGTGGTGAATGCGCCCGCCACCGCGGACGACGCGCGTTCGGCGGTCGTTTCCATGCAGAATTACCTCAGCGCGAAATACGTTGCGGCGGACGGCTCCGAGGTCACCGACTACACCCTAGGGGCTGTGACCGGCGACAGATATATCATATTTAACTCCGCGGGCGTTGAGGTATTCGTATTCAAGATATATGTAAACGGGGATACCGACGGCGACGGAAAGGTCACCCAAAACGATATAGACGAGATGGCGAGGATACTTGCGGGAAAAGAGGCGGACGTGTGGTTCGACTTCAACGGGGACTTAAAATGCAACCTCACCGACCTCGTGATGTTCCAAAGGGCTTTGGCTTCGCCCGGGACGAGAACGGAGGGCGTATCATGAAAAAGCGCGTTTTCAAAGCGTTTGTATTTATATTGGCGCTCACCGTTTTCGTACTGCTTCCCGCATGCAGCGATGACCGCGGAGACGTCGTAAGTCTTGCCTTCGTCGAGGGGTCCTTCAAGGAAACTTATGTGATGGACGAGGCATTGGATCTGACTTCGGCTTATATCCTCGTGACGTATGAGAACGGCTCCGTCGAACGCGTGCAGGTAACGGAAAGCATGGTGTCCGGCTTTTCGAGCGCGGTGCAGACCGCGTCGGGGAGGCTTACGGTGACCTACGGCGGTCAGAGCATAATCTGGATGTACCGCGTGACGGGCACGGGGAACGTGCAGACTCCGTTCAGGCTGAGTATCTCCGCCACGGACGCCGCGGGCGTTTACGAAATAGCGGCGGGCGGCGTCGACATGGTCTCGCCCGGCGTTTATGCGTTCGCGTTCGACATATCGGCAGGTACGGGGATGAATCTCGGGGGCGAATGCCTGTTGCTCGCCGAGGGCTTCTCGTTCACCTCGCGTTTATCCGAGGACGGCAGAAACCTCGGTATAGTCATGTGGAGCGCGGACGGAGCGACCCCGCTCGCGGGAAACGGTGCGGTATGTTCGTTCACCGTCTCGGGAACGGGGAGCGTTACGATCCAAAACGCTTCGGTATCGGACGGGACAGCGGACTATACCGTGCCGCAGCACACATATACGATCGCATAGGAGAAAAACATGAAGATCATACCTGAACCACAGAGCATCATATCCGATTCGCCGGAGACCTTCTCGTATACCCCGGACGACGCCGTCGCCGTGTTCGACGCGAGCATCCCGCAGGAAGGGTACAAACTCGTTTCGTCGCGAGACGGACTCAGGATACACTGTTCGACGGAGGCGGGCTTTTTTTACGGCAAAGTCACGGCGGAATGGCTCTCCCGGGACGGATACATGCCCTCCGTCACGGTCTCGGACTATCCGCGATTCGGCTACCGCGGATTCATGATAGACTGCGCCAGGCACTTTTTCACGGTGGAAGAGCTGCTGAAAAGGATCGAGGTCGCCTCGAGATTCAAGCTGAACGTGTTCCATTGGCATCTTACCGACGATCAGGGTTGGCGCGCCGAGATACGGCGCTATCCGCGCCTAACGGAGATAGGCTCTTACCGCACGGGGACCAAGGGCGACGGCAAGCCCGTAAAAGGTTTTTATACGCAGGAGGATATGCGCCGCGTGGTGGAGTTCGCTGCAGAAAGGCATATATCGGTGCTCCCCGAGGTAGATCTTCCCGGGCATATGTCCGCGGCGATAGCGGCTTATCCGCAGCTTGGGTGCAGCGGAAAGGAAATAGCCGTCAAGGAGACTTTCGGCATACACGAGGAGGTGCTGTGCGCCGGAAGCGAACTTACATACGAATTCATTTTCAACGTGTTGGACGAGCTCGTCGAGATATTCCCGTTCGAATATTTCCATATAGGCGGCGACGAGGCGCTGAGGCTTAATTGGCTGGACTGCGATAAGTGCCGCCGAAAGATCGAAGAGGAAGGGCTCAAAAACGAGGACGAACTGCAGGCGTACATGATGAACGTCGTGGCGGAACACTTGGCAAGGCGCGGGAAAACCGCCGTCGCGTGGAACGACGGCATGAATGCGGACAACATTTCCCCGGGCATCGTCATGCAGTATTGGAAGGACGACAAGAAAAGTTTAAAGCGCGCCGCAGCCCACATGAACGTCGGTACAAAAGCGGTAATGTCGCCGTTTTTCGCGTATTATCTGGAATATCCGTACGGCATGACGTCTTTGAAAAAATGCTTTAGCCGCGATCCCGTCCCGAAGGGCGCGGGCGAAAAAAGCATAAAGGGCGTGGAGTGCGCGATTTGGACGGAATACATCGCGGATACCGAGCGTATGGACGAAATGCTGTATCCGAGGCTCGCGGCGGTCGCGGAGCGCGGCTGGTCCCGTTGGCACGCGGACTACCGCTCTTTCAAGACGCGCCTCGGCGCGGCATATAATATATTTGACAAATACGGCGTCGGATATGCTACAATGGTAGAAACGGACCCGGGTCCCGTCAGG
The DNA here is from genome assembly GCA_944331875.1 of uncultured Clostridia bacterium. Classification (GTDB taxonomy): domain Bacteria; phylum Bacillota; class Clostridia; order Christensenellales; family DTU072; genus Stercoripulliclostridium_A. The sequence continues at coordinate 33,350 of CALVJA010000010.1, forward strand.
AAGATCGCAAGTCTTCTGAAATTCGGCAAAAACTTCCTGCATCCGTCGATGAAGGAATCGCTTAAGAGGCAGAAGCTGAACCGCAAACGTCTGAAGGAGAAGTATCCCGACGGTAAACAATGAGTGAAACGCAATACAAACTGATGATGCCGCAGGCTATTTGGGAGGACTTCGATCCCTCGAAGCCGCTGGAAGCCGAGGAAATACCCGTCCCCGATGGCAAAAGGTATGTGTTTACCGCGCTAGACGCCGCGGACGGCAAAGTCCGCGTGCAGCTGGACGCATACACGGTACCCGGATCCGACTCGGCGCCGACGGTAGTTATCGTCGGCGAATACCATCGTCCGCCCGAAAAGTTTTTGGTGGACGCCATTCGCGCGGCGGGCTTCAATGTGGTCGTTCCGGACTATTCCAAAGTAGCACAGGATACAAAAACAAGCTTTCCCGAGAGCTTCGCTTACGGCGAATACCGTTTGGCGGGGGAGCACATCCTGAAAGTCATGCCCTCCGCAAAGGAGACGTCGCAGTACCTGTATTCCGTGATCGTAAAACGCGCGATCACGCTTGTCAGACGATACATAAGCGACGGCAAACTCGTTTTGGCGGGCATGGGCGACGCCGTGGAAGTGGCGATGCAGGTGGAGGGCTCGGGCAAGATGGCGGACGCGCTGGCGTGTCTGAACGGCTCCGGATACCGCGAATACATAAAGCACAACCGCTACGGCGGCGGCGACGAACTCGCTATCGACGAGGAGCGCATGTGCTGGCTCACCGGCGTCGCGTCGGTCGCGTATGCCAAATACATCTCCTGCCCCGTATTCATCGCCGTGGGCAGCAACGCGCATCAGAGCGATATCGACAGGCTCCAAAGCCTGAAAGCGCTGATGGCGTCGCAGTCCGTTCACATATCGATAAGCCCGAGAGCGGGCGATTTCCTGTTGCCGGAGGCATTCGGAAGTTTCCTTATATGGCTCCATTCGGTAGCTAAAGATACTGTTTCAGAGCTTCCCGAGATACCGGAGCTGGATATCAGGATAAACGAAGAGGGTATACCGTATTTCGACTTGGACTGCGATCCCGCTTCGATGATAAAGAAGGTGCAGATATTTTACGCTATAGGCGAATACTCCCACGAAGTGCGCGACTGGCTGGATGTAAAAGGCATAAGCGTTTCGTATAACGAGTTCATCGCGCAGGCGGAAGAATACGATTCTCACGCTCCGCTGTTTGCCTTCGGCGAGGTGGAATACGAAAACGGATTTTCGCTGTCGTCGACGGTCGGGTTCATCGATCTGAAAGGACAGCCCGTGAAGCCGCCGGGCGAGGACAGACAGGCGGCGAGAAACGTGGTGTTCGACCCCTCCGCGGGCGACGACGAATCGGGTTTCGTAGAGGATTTCGACGGCGCGGTGCTGATGAAAGGCGGCATAAAAAAGGTAACGACCCCTTCGGGGCTCGAGGGATTGACCAGCGAATACGGCGGACTCAGGACGTACCGTTTCAAACCGCAGAATGCGGACAAGGAAAAGTTTCTGAAGATAGAATTTTACGCGGATGCCGAGGTGACGGTGGAAGTGGCGCTTATAACGAGCGCCGACGGCGTCAGAAAGTATGTCGCCTCCCGCACCATAGACGATACCAAAGGGCTTTTCCGGGGCGCCGAGTTCGGGCTTCAGGACTTCAAGGAGGAGCTCACGCACCGCACTCCGGGGTCTTGGGACGGAGTCAAAGCGCTCACCATACACGGGAATAATATAATAATAGGAAACATACTATTTATCTGACAAATGAGCAAATCGAATTCGAGAATCTTCAAGATAGCAATCGTATTGATCCTTTTGGCGGCGTGCGTCGTCGGCGCCTACTTTTTATCGAACTGGCTGTTCACTTCGATACGCATAGAGGGCGAGAGCATGCTTCCCACCATAGAGGACAACGACGTTGCCGTCGTATTCAAACAGGGGGATCACGAGCGCGGCGACGTGGTCATATTCAACACACACAAGCTTGATTCCTCAGGCAACGAAAGATATTATATAAAGAGGATAATAGCGCTTCCCGGAGACACCGTCGAGATAAAGGAGACCGAGAACCCGGGAGAGTACGGTATATACGTCAACGGCGCGCTCCTTAACGAGGATTATCTCGGCGCAAACATCCCCTCGGCTCGCGAGTTCGAGGTTGCGGGCGCCGTTACGATCCCCGACGGATACTTTTATTTCTGCGGCGACAACCGCTTGAATTCCGAGGATTCCCGCGCGGGAATGCTGGGGGAGCTGGACAGCATAGTGGGACGCGTCATCGCGAAATACTCCGCCTCGGAGGGGATAGGCGACTTGACGCTCGTGAAAAGGCCGGGGTAATTAATTGTCCGGTTTTTACGCGAAACGGTTTTGCCCGGCTCGTCCGGGCTTTTTTTTGCCGTGTTTACATGAGCTTAGCATATTTCGACATAACAGCCTTTTTTTCGCGCCCGGATACGGTATATCCTGTTCGCGTATGACAAAAGTGAAACCTACATACATAGCCGAGTACGCGTCGCTGGCGGCGCTTACGGTATTTTTGCAGTTCACCGAGCTGAAAACGGGCGCCGAGTTTCTGGCGGCGCCGTTTATGTTCGCCGCCGTGTGCGACAGGCGGAACGCTTTGATACTTGCGCCCGTGTTTTTCGTTTCGGGCGTGCTGCCGGAACCCGGGACGGCGTCCCTTGCGGGCTCGGGCGCCGCCGTCGTCCTTCTAGCGGGAGTGATGACGGCGCAGTACCTGATGCGTCGGCGTTTCAGGCTCTATGTATGGGCGGCGGCTTCGGCGCTCGCGGCGCTGCCGTATGTGTTTTTCTTGGGGGACGGAGCGGGACTTTGGCTCGGGATTGCCGCAATACCTCTTTCCGCACTTATGTTTTTCGTGTTTTACGAGGCGGATTATTGCGTAAAAGTAAAAAAGCTGCGTTTTGCCTTCGGCCGCCGCGAAAAAGCGGCGTTTTCGATATTGTTCGCCGTCGCGGGTCTGGGGCTGGGGTATATGCGGATATCCTCGTTTTCGGCGCTGGAGCCCATGGTGATACTGATAGCGCAGTTTCTGTCCCCGTCGCCCGCCGCGCTGACGGCGGCGGGGCTCGCGGTCGGAGCGGGATCCGCCGTGGCGGACCCGTATAACGCGCTGATGACGGCTATATACATCCTCCCCACGGCGTTTTTCGACAAGGAGCGCGCCTATTTCGGCGCGGTGGCGGGAGTGGCGCTTCAGGCGGGAGCGATGGCTGCAGGGATAACGGAGCCCGATTATCTAAGACTCATAGCGCCCGCCGCGGCGGCGCTCACGGTAACGCTCATCCCATCCGCGATACGCTCGAAATTTACGCTGCCCGTATATAAAGAGGGAGGGGGGCTCAGGACGCTGGTAAACAAAACGCGCTCCGAGACCGCAAAAAAAATAGGCGAACTCGCCTCGTCGTTTTCGGCTCTCGGCGAGGTTCTGGCTTTGGACGAAGAGGCGGGCGCCTCGGGCGCGGAAGAGCTGGCGCATACGCTTCAGGAAAAGTGCTGCGCCGATTGCCCGGGTCGGGCGAGATGCATGAAAAATCTGGGCGGAGGCGAGCCCGAGATAGCGCTTAGGGAGTTAGCTTCGACCGCCCTCAAAAACGGCAAGGTCAGCATATTGGACGCGACGCCCTTTCTGAGCTCGGTGTGCGTCAGGCTCCGCAGCCTCATCGAGGGAGCGAACGCCGTCGCCGCCGAAGAAAAAAAGCGCCTCGCCCTGGCGGGAGAGACGGGAAAAGCGAGAAGCGTGGTAAAAGAGGAAGTGGACGCGTTGTCGGATATTTTAGGGAAGCTGTCACAGGAGATATCGAGGCCCCTGACATATTCGGCGGACTCCGAAAAAAAGATACGCGAAAGGCTGGAAAGGCTTGCCATACCCGTAGGCGAAGCGTATGTATACGGCGGCAAGGAGGTGACTTTGACCATACCCGCCGCGGAGGAGCGCAGACAGGCGGTAAAGCAGGAGATCGAAGCCGTTCTCGGGATAAAGCTGGCGCTTACCGGAGAGGTGCCCGTCGCCGTCGGGCGCACCGCGCTGACGTACAGACCGCAGACCAGATACAGAGTGGCATACGGCGTCAGACAGATGGCGGCGGGCGAATACGGTTCGGGAGACTCCGACCGCGCGATAAGGCTCGGAAACGACAAGGTGATGGTCGTGCTTGCGGACGGCATGGGACACGACCGCGCGGCGCATGTCAATTCGGGCTACGCGGTGCGGCTGATAGAAAGTTTCGCGCGCGCCGGGTTCCCCGCCGAAGCGATGCTTTCGTTTACGGGAAAACTGATGTCGGTCAGGATGCGCGAAGAGTTCAACGCCGTGGATATAGCGCTTATCGACACCGAAACGGGCAGGACGGACATCATTAAACAGGGAGCGAGGGAAAGTTTCGTCACCTTCCCCGGCGAGGCGGAGGTGGTGGAGTGCGGCTCTCTGCCGCTGGGGATAGTGGAGTCGGAACCGGTGATCGAAACCAGGACGCTTACTCCGGAAAACTTCCTGGTGATGGTATCGGACGGCGTATTGGACGTGTTGGGCAGAGAAAAAACGATAGAGATCCTGCTGGGGGTCGATTCCGTGAACCCCGACGACGTCGCGGGAGCGGTAATGAAAGAATACGCGTCACTTGCGGGCGCCGACCCCGACGACGCCACCGTCATCGCGCTGAGGCTGGTGGAAAGCCGTTTCTAGCCGCGCCGCGCGCAAGGAGTCGGGGGCGTTTCGGAACGCCTGCGAAGGCGCGCGAAAAAGCCCCGTTTGCGGCAGCCTTTTCGGGCTCTTTCGGGTCACGGAAAAGGGAGCGAAAAACGCGCTTTTCCGCCCCCGAAAAAGAGAAATTTTTCGCGCCTATCCGTTGACAATCACGGGGGCGCGAGTATATAATATCAAAAGAGAATAATCATTCGCCTTAAGGTAAAATACCCGTCATGCAGTATCAGAAAGAAGAAGTCAGACAAAGGATCATAGACGCCGCTTTCAACGAGTTCGAAAAGAACGGGTTTTACCGTGCAAGCATACTGCAGATAAGCAACAAGGCGAAGGTACCCATCGGCAATCTGTACCGCTATTTCAAGGGAAAGGAAGCACTGTTTCACGCCTGCGTTGCGGGCGCGTACGAATTAAGCCTCGAGATAGTGGATTCCGTATTCGAAAAGTGGCTGTCCCTCGGGGGCGGATTCGACGAGGAGACCGCGAGATATACCGTGGAGCTTTTGGCGAAACTTTCGTCGGAGCACGGCCGCAGCATCCGCCTTTTGACCGAAAAGAGCAGCGGATCGGAATACGCCGACTTTTTCAACGAGATCACCGAACTTGGATATAAAAAACTGGCCGAAGCGTTCGGCAGGAACGCCGAGCGTAGGCCGGACGAATATTTGCTCAGGATAATCGCCAGAAACGTGACCGAGGGCGTTTTGGTCGTTTTGACGCGCTGCCCCGGCGACAGACAGCGCGCGGTGTTGTTCGAGCTTATGCTGTTCTACTTCAAGGATCTCGGGGAAAGAGTCGGAGGAAACGCTGGATGAGGAAATTTTCGGCATTCGTAGTCAAAAACAGAAAATGGATAACGATAATCTTCGCCGTATTATTGGCGGGCGCCGTAGTGGGGGCGTTTTTCGTGGACGTCAACTATTCGGACGTGGCGTATCTTCCCGACGATTCCGAGGTCAGCCAGGGGCTTGACAAAATGTACGGCGAATTCGGTCCCGGCGGGAACGCTTCCGCGATGCTGTCGAACGCAACGTACGACGAGGCGCTCGATTTCAAGCACAGAATGGAGACGATACGCGGGGTAAAAAGCATAATTTGGCTTGACGATTTGTTTTTCGGGATAGAATTGGGAGATACGGCGATCATTCGCGCAGGCGTAGACAGTTACAACTCGAATTCCCAGACGGTAGCGAATAATTTACAGATCACGGACGGCGAAGCGATAGAATACCTGATCTATGTTTTGAACAGAGTCCCCGAAAACGATATACAAAACTTTATAAACGGCGAACTGACGGAGGCGATAAACGGAATAATTTCCGGCGGCGGTTCGCTGCAGGATGTGCTGGCGCTCGTTCCGCTTCTGACGGGCGACGACGGACTGACCCATCTTCTGACTGTCAATATGCAGGACGCGACCGACAAAGCGAAGGCAAAGGGATTTTTGGACGCTACCATCAATGCGGCGATAGTACCGCTTTCGGGAATGCTAGGCGACCTTATCCCGGGTGACGGCTCCGCTTCGGCGGCGGATATCGACTTTAACGAGATAATTACGGGCATAGACGACCAGCTCGGCATGTTCTATAACCCGAAAACGGGACAGTATGCGGGCTATATCGATGCGCTCTTCCAGATATCCTTCACCGGCAGCGACTACGACGAATCGACTGTCGACGCCATAGGCGCGATCCGCGCTCTCGAGGTGGCGGAGGGCAGAAGCAGCATATATATGATAGGCAACGCCTCGACCACCTATAACTCGATACAGGCGGTCAATTCCGAGACGATGATCGCGATGCTCGTTGCCGGAGTCATAGTTATAATCATACTTCTTTTGACTACCACCGCCTATTGGGAACCCGTGCTGCTGCTCCTGACGATAGGCACGGCGATAGTTCTGAACATGGGTACCGACATGGTGGTCGGGCTCGTCACCGGGGTGGGCGCGATATCGTATATGACGAAGGGCATCTCCAGCGTGCTGATCCTGGCGCTCACGATGGACTACAGCATTTTCCTCCTGCACCGATTCAAGCAGGAGCGAAAAAACGGGCTGGGCTCCGAGGAAGCGATGATAACGGCGCTGTCGTCGAGTTTCAGCGCCATATCGTCCTCGTCGCTTACCACGATAGCGTCGTTCGTCGCGCTGATGTTCATGTCGTATACGTTGGGACTCGACATGGGGCTGGTGCTCGCTAAGGGCGTCGTGTTCAGTTTGGCGTGCGTGTTCCTTCTGATGCCGGGGCTTATATTGTACTCCGAGAAGCTCATCGAGAAGACGGAACACAAGACGTTCAACATGACGTTCAAGAAATTCTCGAAATTCCTCGTAAAAACGCGTTTTTATCTGCCGTTTATCATAATAGCTTTGATAATACCGTGTATGATATTCCAGTCCCAAAACGACTTCGTGTACGGACCGGAAGCCTCGATGGGCGGACCGGATTCGGTGATGACGCAGGATCTAAGCGCGATAGAGCACTCCTTCGAGAAACAGAATCAGGCGATCGTCCTGATACCGTACGACTGGGTGACGGACGCCGATACGTCGGGATACACCGACGCCGCGGGGAACCCCTGCAGTACCGAATACAACCTGACGATGGAGCTGATGAACACAAACGGCGTAAAGACCGTGCAGAGCTATTCGCTCATTGCCCAGCAGGGTATGATAGACATGATGCCGGACAAATTCATCACTCAATTCGTTGCTAACGGTACCGATTCCGAGTATGCGCGCGTCGTCGTGTTCCTGGACGTACCGGAGGAGGGCACACAGACCACCGAGGTCGTCGCCGCGATACAGAACATTTTGAACGAAAGATACGACGGGGCGACGCTGCTCGGACAGTCCTCGGCGACTTTGGAGATAAAGGAGATAGTCAACAACGACTACAACATCATCAATTACGTTTCGATAGGGCTTGTGGCGCTCATTCTTATCGTGACGTTCAAATCCGCCATAATTCCCGTGATACTGATAGTGGTCATCCAGGGCTCGGTGTACGTCAACATGGTGTTCCCGTACATATTGAACCAGCAGATGGTGTTCATAGGCTATATGCTGGTGTCGTCGATACTGCTCGGCGCAACTATTGACTACGCGATACTTCTGACTTCGCGGTATATGGAGCGCAGGAAGACGATGAACAAATACGACGCGATACAGCACGCGCTCGCCGATTCCGCGAGGACGCTGATAACTTCTGCGGGCATACTGACAGCCGCGGGCGCCGCGGTCATGGTGGTGTCGAGCCTTCCCGCCACCCAGGTCATCGGCGCGGCGGTGTTCAGAGGCGGTATATGTTCGTTCGTGATGGTCATGGTGCCGCTGCCGCAGCTGTTGGTGCTTTTGGACAAGGCTATCATGTACACCACATGGAAGGGCAGGCAGAACATGGTGGACAACAAGGCGGTCCTGACGGCGCCCGAAATAGAGGAGCCCTCTATAGACGCGGGCGCGCCGCTCAAATCCAAATCGGGCAGGAAGAAGTACCGCGAAATGACCCGGGAAGAGCGCGAAGCCGCCATAATACAGAACATCCTCAATGCGGTGGACGACCCGGACTTCGATCCCGACGACGAGGACGAATAGCCCGCGAGTATTATCTTACGCGACCCGAAAAAGCCCGTTTTACGAACGGGCTTTTTGCGATATTCGGGCGGCTCGGGACAAAAAATGAGCCGGTTCGTCTCGAAATATTCGAAAAAACGTTTGACAGAATATAAAATTTATACTATTATAGATAGGCGCGCGGAGATTGGCTCTGCCCCGATGAGCGAACGCCGCAAGCCAAACACAAACGGAGGATTTACCATGAAATCATATATGGCAAAGCCCGGCGAAACGGAGAGAAAGTGGTATGTCGTGGACGCCGAAGGGATGGTCCTCGGCAGGCTCGCCGCCCAGGTGGCGATGATACTGCGCGGCAAAAACAAGCCCACCTTCACCCCCAACGTCGACACGGGCGACTACGTAATAGTGGTCAATTGCGACAAAGTAGTGCTCACCGGCAAAAAGTCGCAGCAGAAATATTACCGTTACCACACCGGATATGTGGGCGGACTCAAGGAAGTGCGTTACGACAAACTCATGAAGACGAAACCCGAATTCGTCGTCAGGAAGGCGGTCAAAGGCATGCTTCCCAAAAACTCCCTCGGCAGACAGATGATAACCAAACTTCACGTTTATGCGGGAGCGGAGCACAAGCACGAGGCTCAGAAGCCCGAGGCGCTCAAACTTAAATAACGAGGTGCGAAATGGCGAAAAAGGTTGTTAAGAAGAAAATCCAGTTCTGGGGCACCGGCAGACGCAAAAAAGCGATCGCCAGAGTGCGTATCATACCCGGCGGCGAAGGAAGCATCGTCATCAACAAGAGGAGCATAGACGATTATTTCGGTCTTGCCACGCTGAAGTACGTCGTTCGTCAGCCTCTCGTCCTGACCGCGACCGCGGACAAATACGACGTGGCTGTCAACGTCAAGGGCGGCGGACCCTCCGGACAGGCGGGCGCTATCCGCCACGGCATCGCGAGAGCGCTAGTCAAAGCGGACGAGTCTCTTCGTCCCGCGCTGAAGGCGGCAGGCTTCATGACGCGCGACCCGAGAATGAAAGAGCGTAAAAAATACGGCTTGCACAAAGCGCGTAAGGCTCCGCAGTTCAGCAAACGTTAATTATTATCTTATCCTATTATATTATCCGAAAAAAACGTCCGCCCGTATACCGGGCGGACGTTTTTTTGTCTGAAACGCAGCTTTTTCAGCCGAACACTTTGTCTATTTCCAGGAACGTGCGCTCGGAAAGCACCTTTTCGAATTTGATGCCCACGACGTGGTGGCCCTGTCCCTCGTATACCGCCACGTTTTCCGCATTCGTTCCGAGCCCCGCAGTCGCGGAGTATTCGAGTATCATGTTGTCGCCGCGAAGCGAGGTATAAGTGCGGTCTAAAACGACCTCTCCCGTCGCGGGATCCGTGACGAACGCGGCGCGCTCCACTCCCCGGACTCCCGTTCCGACAAAGTACACCGTGTTCACGAGTTCCGTGGAATGCACTTTGCCCGTCTCCGTTTCCACGTACGCGGACTCGAAGAAGTTCTCGAGGCGCGAATTTCCGTTCCCCTCCGTTTGGAACATATACGCCGTTTCGCCGTCCTCCGTCACCGACCACGGGCGCGAAAGATAGAATTCGATAAGCTCCTCCGGCGTTTCGATCGCTTTGCCGTCCACCGTTATCATAGGGGAGTCCGCCGAGTACTGCTTTGAGGTCATGAGATACGGGCTCGGCAGCAATTCGGTGATGGACGGCATGGATCTCAATAGATTTCCGGCGACGTTTCGGATGAATTCCTCGACCATCCCCTGCATCCCGCCGAGATCGACGTCGCCCAGCATTCCCAGTATCAGCGACGGGTCCTCGAGGTACGCGAGGGCGTCCACCGACCCCAGAAAAGAGGGCGCGTAAGCGCAGTACAGTTTAACCTTTTCGCGGTTCGAGGCGCTTCGGGCAAGGTATCCCGCCACGACGTTCCCGCCCATAGAATGCGAGGTCAGCACGACTTCGTCGTAACCTTTTTCGTTTATGTAGTTTTCCAGCATCTCCGCGCTCAGATCGTTTGACAATCTCCAATCGTAATTGAACACCGAGACCTCGGCGGTCCCGCCGTAACGCGCGGAGAGCATATCGAAAGTTTCCTTGTAAGCGTTCAGAACTCCGTATCTGACGTGGCTAACGTCCGACATAGTCGCGGGACGTATGTTTTTTACGGACTCGCCCGTCACTCTGTCCACTTCGAGCGCCGATAAAAGCGGGGAGATCATGGCGAAAAGGTTCGATCCGGAAGAGTTGACGGCGTCCGTCACCGCTTCGAGCGCAAGCTCTATATCCACGGAGCCGTCGTCACGCAAAACGTCCTGAATGGGAAACTCATCTATCGGTATGGGGTCCCAAGCGACCGTTTCCGTGCCGTCCTCGGCGGTCTCGATCAGCCCCCCCGACAACAGCGCGGTCACTATGATAATGCCTCTTTTGGGACATTCGCCCACCGCCTCGTAAATTATATATCCCGCCAGAGTGCAGGAAATTATCAGCACTATCACAACGATGATGACCGACAAAGTCTTAAAAAATCTACGCGTCCGATAAGTCATAAAACACCTCTCGATAATTTTATCACAAGCGGGGTGAAAAGACAATATCGATATGACAATTGTGCGTAAAAAGCATTACTTGACATACAGGCGTACACGTGGTATTATTCTGACGGATAGGTTTCAAGGGGAAGGGAAAATGCCCAAGGCGGAAAACATTACGAAAATCTACGACCCTTCGCACCCCGAGATAAAGGCGCTGGACGGGGTCAGTTTCACGCTGCCGGAGACGGGGCTTATATTCATCGTAGGAAAATCGGGTTCGGGTAAATCCACGCTCATGAATCTTTTGGGCGGCTTGGACGCGCCGACGACGGGGCGGATACTCGTAAACGGGCGCGCATTGTCCGATATGAGTCCGGAGGAAGCGGACGCGTACAGGAGCGAAAAGACGGCGTTTATTTTTCAGGACTTTCTGCTGGCGGATACTCTGACGGCGGAAGAGAACGTGGCTTTGTCACTTGAACTTAACGGCGCCGACGACCCCGTGGCGGTCAGGGAAGCGCTTGAGAGCGTGGGTATGGCGGAGTACGCCAAAAGAAAGCCCAAAAACCTCTCCGCAGGGCAGCGCCAGCGCGTGGCGATAGCCAGGGCGCTCGTCAAAAAGCCGAAGATGATACTCGCCGACGAGCCCACCGGAAATATTGACGCGGAGAACACGGAGATAGTGCTGAAGCTTCTGAAAAAGGCCTCCGAAAACGCTTTGGTCATCGTCATATCGCACAGCGAGCGCGACGCGGAAAAGTATGCGGACAGAGTGATACGATTGGAGGCGGGGCGAATAGTTTCAGACCTCACGCGCGACTCGGAATACCGCGACGAACTGGAGATAAAAGGCACCAACGTTTATCTTCCCGCCCGCCCGATGACGGATAAGGAGATAGCGGCGCTGAACACGATCCTGAAAACACCCGGCACTCCCGTCAGTGTCAGTCAGAAAAGAGGCGGTTTCAAAAATACCGCAGACGGTATCCCGGACTGCATGTTCGGGGAGTGGAAACACAGGAAAATGCGCCCGAAATCGTTTTTGAAACATTCGCTCAAGATAGGCAAAAAGGCGCTGTTCGGCAAGCTGGTTTTAGCGCTTGCCGCGTCCATCATGCTTGCCGTCTTCATCACCGCATGGTTTTATGCCGCATTCGATCCGGGCGATATGATAACCAAGTACGTCACTAAAAACGAGGGGCGCGGAGTCATAATGAGAAAGGGCTATATGTCGGGGCCCGAGAACTTCCGAACCTTTGAAACGGACAGATACATAGCGATAGGCGCCGAGTCCGAGGAGCAATTCGAAAGCGTGTACGGTGGGACGTATTACAAGTTGTATTCCGTTCAGACTTCGATGCGGGACGAACTTGCCGCGCACGCGACCGAAAACTACAGAGCGCCCCAGTCCTACGACATCATAAGGCTCGGTTATCCCGCGGACACGGGCGGCGTGCTGCTGTGCGACGAGGAATATCTGAGCGCGCTGTTCGGCGGCGGGGAAGAGTTACGGCTCGTTGCCGGCAGCGTCGCTACGGGTGGCGGCGTGATGATAACAGATTTTATTTTGGACGCCTTTTTATTCCACGGCGCGCCGAGCGCGGAGGCGGTGCTTCAAATAAATTATCTCGGATCGCGCGTCAGGATAGACGGAGTCATCTATACCGGCTACAAGGAGCGCTACGCGGACGTTGTCGAAGCGCTGTTGAACGGCGATTTTTCCGCGGTCTCGCCCGAAAGAGCGGACGAGTTTTTATACGAAGCGAACAATTATCTCAATATCCTTTATACGGTCAATCCCGGTTGGAAAGAGGCTTATATCGCCGAATACTACGCGGGCACGCTGAACGAAGGCTTCGCGTATTTCAACGCCGTAGACATCTTCCCGGAGGGAGAGGGCGAAGAGTATTTATCCGCGGACAGCAGATTTTTATATTATTCGGAGGGACTTGCCCGGGACGAGGCGTTCATGGATTACAATGTGTATAACATGATGTACGGGACTTCATACACGGAGGCGACCTTCGCTTCCGCCTCGGTCGCGGGGGAAAACAGGCGCGTCACAGTGCGCCTCGAAGACAGGCTCGGCAACGTTTCCGAAAGATCGTTCAGAATAACCGGTTTGTATAAAAACGCCGCGTTTATCATATCGAAAGAATATCTTAACGCCGACAAGGCGGCTTCCGTGCAGCCTTACGCATTATATCCGACGGACGCCGCCGAGATGGCTTCGGCGGTAGAAGCTGCGGAGGAGTTTTTGTTTTATCCCGTCGGAGACACGGTGAAAGTGATATTGGAGATCTCCGCCGTCGCTATGCTTATATCCGACCTTATGATATACATAGCCGTCGCAGTGGCGGCAGTCATTGCGATAATACTTGTAATAAATGCGTTCATCGCCGTCAGAAGCGGTATGTTCGCGATAGGGCTTTTACGCGCGCTCGGCAAGACCACCGGTACCGTCGGCGCGATGTTTTTCGTGCAGTTCGCGTTTATATGCCTTCTTATATGCGCCATTGGAGCCGCGGGCGCGGCGGCGGGACTCGGCGTTGCGGAAACGGTCATCCGTGACAATTTCGCCGAGTTATACCCGAACGTCGTATTGGACGATATCTCGATAGCGGAATACGATCCGCTCGCGGCGGCGCTGGCATGCCTTGCGGCGGCTGCGGCGTGCGCGGCGGCGGGGCTCATACCGGTCGCGGCGGTCAGGAAAATAAAGCCCGTCAAAATTATACGCGCCGCGGAATAGGTTTTCTTGACATTTATATATTTTAATATTATTATATACACACCGACATTTTAATGTGCAAGGAGGACGACATGGACGAAAACGTCAAGGCGGCTGAACCTGCCGAGGAAACCGTTCGGACCGAAACGGCGGCGAACGAGGCGATGAAAGTGGGCCCGGGGCACCCCGATTACATACCCACAAAGGAAAAGTGGATGTACGGCGTGGGCGCGCTTATGGACGGCGGCGGCGTGGCGCTGATGAGCTGTGTGATGCTCCGTTACATGACTTCGTGGGGAGTCGCCGCGGCAGTCGCTTCGACGATAATCCTCATCGCGAAGTTCTGGGACGCGGTATCCGACCCCCTGATGGGATTCATATCCGACAACACCCGCTCCGGGTGGGGAAGGCGCAGACCGTATATGTTCTTCGGCGGTATATCGCTGCTGTTCGGACTGCTTCTGTTATTTATGCCGATACGAGACTGGGGAGTCGGTGTGGGCGGTTTCACCGCGTACATGGTGGTGATGTACCTGTTGTGGAACACGCTGTCCACGATAACGCAGGTGCCGTATTGCTCCCTGGCGTCCGATATATCCCCCAATTTCCGCGAAAGGAACAACGCGAATACGATAAAACTCGTGTTCAGCGCCGTAGCGGCGGGACTTTCTTACGTACTGCCGCTGCTTTTATTGGAAGCGTTCGACGAGAACCGTCAGCAGCAGATGATAGCGGCGGGCGTTGATCCCGGCGCCGAGCTCGTCGACGCGATGCTCCCCCCGATGACGGGCGTGGAGTTCTGGCTTGCGATATCGATAATTTTCGGCGTACTGTTCGGCGGCGGACTGGTACTTTGCTCGATTTTCGTAAAGGAGCGCATACAGCCCCCGAAAGTCAGGGAAAAATTCCATTGGAAAAAATTCTGGGCGGACTATGCCGTTCCCTATAAAAACAAATCGTTCCGCTGGCATATCGGCATGTACGCGTCGGCATTCATGTGCATGGACATAATAAGCGCTCTCGCGGTGTACTATGCGACCGACGTGTGGCGCGGCGAAACGCTGGACATATTCGGACAGAGCCTCGAGTTTTCCTCGATGTTCATCGTGGCGCCCCTGATGGTGGCTGCGGTCATCGCCTTCCCGCTGGTCAGGTGGATAATGAGCAAAAAATCGAAGCAGTTCGCCTTCCGCGTGGGGCTTCCGTTCTATATCGCGGGCGGCGTGATGATGGCGGTGATGTCCCCCGAATGGACTGACCCGATCCTCATCCCCATCGTGTCGTTCATAATGGGCTTCGGCTTCGGCGGCGCGCAGATGATGCCGTGGATAATCTTCCCCGACACCGTGGACGTCGCCGAGTTCGCCACCGGCAAGCGCATGACCGGAACGTACTCGGGCATGATGACGCTTATCCGAAAGATAGCGGGCGCTCTCGGCGTAGGCATGGTCGGATGGATAATGACCGGCACCGGCTACGATTCCACGGAGATAGTTCAGCCCGAGGGCGCGCTTCTGGCGGTCCGCCTCATGATGGGTATCTCGATAGCGGTAATGATAAGCTTCGCGCTTTTCTCCTCTTTGAGATACAAGGTCACTAGCAAAAAACTCGCGCGCATCCGCTACTTCATCGAAAAGGTGAAGAGCACGGGGCTCGAAAGTCTGACCCCGGAGGAGAACGAGGAGAGGAACGCGCTCGTCTCAGAGCTTTACGGCAAGGTCGACCCGAAGGACACCGCGTTCGACAAAAAAGAGGAGACTGTTGCGGAGGCGGAAGCGTAAATGATCAGACATATCGTATTGTTCAAACTGAAAAACCCCACGCCGGAGGAATGCCTGAAGGCGCGGGACGTGCTTTACGGAATGCGCGGAAAGGTGCCCCAGATTATAGATATCGAGGTCGGCACGGACTTTCTGCACTCGCCGCGCTCGTATGACGTCGCGCTCACCGTGACCGTCGCGGACAGGGCGGCGCTCGAGGCGTATCAGGCGGACGAATACCATTGTACCGTCGTAAAACCGCATATGCATGCGGTCAGGGAAACGTCCGTCGCTGCGGACTACGAAATATAATATGGAATACTACACACTGGATATAGCGGGATACACGCACGACCTTCCGATACTTCCGATAGGCGGCGGCGTAAAAATATGCTTTTTCAATCTGCACGGCGCGCAGGCGCTGACGGAGCATTGCGGCAAAAAGATAGCCGAGCTCATCCCGGGCGCGGAGGTCGTCATCACGGCGGAGAGCAAGGGTTTGCAGCTCGCGCACGTCGTGGCGCGCGAGCTCGGACAGGAGTTTTACGCCGTAGCCAGAAAATCGAAAAAGCTGTATATGAAGGACGGCATCTCCGTGTCCGTCAAATCGATAACCACCGCGGAGGAGCAGACGCTGTACCTGTCGCTCCACGACGCCGAACTCATAAAGGGAAAACGCGTCGCCATAGTCGACGACGTCATCAGCACCGGCGGCAGCCTGACGGGGCTCGAGCGCCTGGTGAATGACGCGGGCGGCGAGGTATACGCGCGCGCTTTCGTATTGGCGGAGGGCGATTCCGCGGACAGAACGGATATAAAATATCTCGCGCGTATCCCGATACTGAAGGAGTAACATGCACAGAGCAACGGAAGCGGATCTCAAAAAAATCTATGAAATGATACCGTATGCCGACGTCCTTGACACCGGTTTTTCGCGCGTTACCGTAAACGGATGGTTCCCGCTGTACGACGCCGTGGTCTGCGTTACGGACGAATACGCGCTGATGGTGGGGACCAGGGGCGACGAAGTATTCGCGATGTCGCCGCTCGCGACTAATCGCGAAGCGTATATCGGCGCCGTACATGAATACGAAAAGCAGGGGCTTTATTCCGTGCGCGGCGCGAACGCGTGGCAGGCGGAACTGCTTAGCGGCGCGGGCTACGAGGTAAAACTCGACGAGGATGCCTCGGAATACCTGTATATCCCCGAGGATATCATAGAGCTGAAAGGGCAGAAATATCACGCCAAGCGCAATTTTATAAACCGCTTCGAGCCCGAATACGTTTTCCGTCCCTATACGCCCGCGGATTACGACGGACTGATAGAACTGTTGTGCATGTGGTCGTACAGGCACATCGACAACGGCGTCAGGTTTTGCGAGCAGGAGGGCTGGATAAAATACAAATCGCTCGACAAAGTCGAAGTGGACGACGAGATAATAGTTTTGGACAAAGTCGTAAAAGACTTGTCGGGCTTCAACTGCTTCGCGGACGTATTGGAGATAGACGGAAAAATAGCCGGTTTCGCGGCGGGCGAGATAATGCCGAACAACATAGGCTGTCTGTACTTCGAGAAAGGAAACATCGACTACCGCGGCATTTATCCGCTTCTCGACAATCTCTTTTGCAAGGAACATTTCGGTACGGTCCGCTATATAAACAAGCAGGAAGACATGGGCATCGAAGGACTCAGAAAGTCCAAACAGAGCTACCACCCCGCGCGCATGGCGGAGCGGTATACGGCGGTGAAGAAGAAATGAGCCTCAGGGTAGTGCCGCTGTCGTCGTCAAGCGCGGGTAACTCCGTTTTGGTGACGGGCAACGGCAGGAGCATTTTAATAGACTGCGGCATCCCGGTATCCAGGCTCAAAAAAGGGCTGGAACAAGCGGGCGTCGCGTTGACGGACATCGAGGGGATACTCGTCACCCATGAGCACGACGACCATATCCGTTCCGCCGCGGTCGTATCCGAAAACTACGCGATACCCGTGTATACCGAGGAGAGGACGATGGCGAAACTGAAACGCCGCACCGGGCTCCCGGGCGGGTTCTATTTTTCGGGCGCGCGTCCTTTTTCGCTTGCGGGCATGGAGATAATCCCTTTCCCGACCCCGCACGACGCCGTATTCCCCGTGGGATACACCGTGTGTACCGCGACCGAAAAATTTACCCTCGCAACGGATATAGGCTGGTTTTCGCCCGCCGTCACCGAGGCTATGCGCGGCGCGGACATAGTCATGATAGAATCCAACCACGATGTGGATATGCTCCTAAACGGCAGATATCCGCAATACTTAAAGCAGCGGATACTATCCAGAAGCGGCCATCTTTCCAACGCCTCCTGCGCAGAAGCGGTCATGGAAATAATGGATTCGGGTACCCGAAAATTCATTTTAGGGCACCTAAGCGAGCATAACAATACGATGACGCTTGCCTACGAAGCGACGGCGGAGGCCATCCGAAAACGCGGCGCCGAAACGGGAAGGGACGTCGTTATAACGGTCGCTCCCTACAGGGAAGCGGGCGGAGAGCAGGCGGTATGAAGAGAAACGTACCGCTGAAAAGCGCGATATTTATCTATGTGGCGGGGCTGGCTTTGGGAAGCGTTCTTGGGCTCGCCGCCGTGATATTCGAGGAGGAGATGTCGGACGGGGCGTACGTGTTTTTATCGTACGCTTTGACCCAGATAGGATTTTTGGTGCCCGTCGTCATATATGCCGCGCGGCGGAAAAACGAAATAACCGATATCTTCCCTTTGGCGAAGCCGAAGATAAAAGCGCTACCGTTCACCATACTTGTATCCATAGGCGCGTTCATGCAAAATCTGCTGCCCGCTACTGCGGTGGAAACGCTGTTCGGGCTCATCGGCGTGGGGTCTAACGTAAATATCCCCGACCTTACCGACCCCGTAAACGCGGTGCTCGCGGTTTTATTGATAGCGGCGCTTCCCGCGATCGCGGAGGAGTTCTTGTTCCGCGGCGTCATGGCGGGAGCCGCGTTCAAGAGCGCGTATTTCATGATGTTTTATTCCGCCGCCGTGTTCGCGGTGGGGCACCTGAGCCCGGTGCAGATGGTACATCAATTCATATTGGGCGCGGTGCTCGTATTCCTCGTGTATTCCACCGGGACGGTGTGGTATTCGGTGCTCGTACACTTTTTCAACAACGTGCTGGCGCTGTTCACGGTATACATCCCGGGCTACGCGGAGGCGGTAAACTTTTCGGGCGCGGGCGCTTGGGTTTTGCCCGTTATGTGTATAATAGGTATAGCGGTGTTGTATCCTTCGGTGAACGCCCTCGTAAAATATCATAAGGGCGGCAGGCTCGGCGGATACGCTTCGTCGGACGGCATAATAAAAACGGTGATGAAACGCGGCGGGCGGGAATGGTATATATCCGTCGCCGTCCCCGAGGACAAGGCGCGCCGCGACAATGCCTATGCCTTGGGACTTATCGTGTGCCTGGCGGTGTTGACGGTACTCAACGCGGCGCTCGGCGCGCTCGGAGCATAAAATGACTAAATCTTTGAAAATGAGCACAATATACCTGACGTGCCTTGTCTCGCTCACGGCGGCGAGGCTCGTATTCGGGTTCATAAACCTTTCCGACAATCTGTCGAACTGGCTCTTCTCGCTGGTGATGCAATGCGGCCTTATGGGGCTCATGCCCTTTTTGATGTACCGCTTTATTTCCCCGAAGGACGGCGTCGGTTTCGCCGCCGCGGCGTATCTCGTGCCCGCCCCGGGCGCGGTCGCCTATCTTTACGCCGTGATAATAGGGGTGCTCGCGTTTATATTGAATGTAGGCGTGTCTTCGCTGTCGTACACTTTCTGGGAGGCCGTCGGATACGTTTCCGTCAGCTCGTCGGGCACTATTTATTCGGGGCCCGAGGTGCTGATACTGGAGGTTTTGACGGGCTCGATGATGCCCGCCGTGTTCGAGGAGATCACCCACCGCGGCGTATTGCAGGGCGCTCTGGAGGAGCAGGGCGTTCCGGACGGCGCGAAGGTAATGCTGATGGCGCTGTTCTTCGGATTCGGACACCAGAACATCCTCCAGCTCATCCCGACCTTTGTCGTGGGACTGACGATATCGTATATGGCGGTCAAGTGCCGTTCCGTCATCCCCGGGATGATAGTGCACTTTTTGAATAACTTCATAATAACTTTTGCCGACTACGCCGAGCAGACGGGGCTAACATGGTTCAACGCAGTTTACAACACCTTTGTAAACTTCATGTTCTCGTCAGTGTTCGCGCTCTTCGGATTCATGGCGGTCGCGGCGGTGCTGATAATAATTCTTCTCCGCGAGCTGTCGAAAGACCAGGCCCGCGCGCGGGAAGGCGGCAAACGCAAGGAAAGTTATCCCGATGACGTCCGCGACGTCTTCGCGGGTTACGGCGAGGCGCACTCCGACGGACTGACGTCAAACTATTATCCGAGATTCGGAGAGCGGAGAGAAACTCTTTACCGCGAAGATTCGGGCGCGGTACCCGGCGGCAAAAAAGCGGATATCGCCGCCGTCGCCGTTTTGGCGATAGGATTTATAGCCATTGCGGCGGGCACGGTATTCACGCTGATCTGGGGGATATTGAGGTGATCAGAATAAACGTCGTCGCCGTCGGAAAGTTGAAGGACAAGTTCTACCGCGAGGCGGCTGACGAATACTTAAAACGTCTGAAACGCTTTGCTTCGGTCACCGAAACGGAGTGTACGGAATACCCGGACTCGCCGAATTCGCTTGCCGCAGATAGGGAGTCGAAGGAGATAATGACAAAACTCAAGGGGCATGTCGTGCTTTTGGACGTCGGCGGCGAGGAGATGAGTTCGGAACGCTTTTCGGAGTATCTTGAGCGTCTCGCGGCGTCGGGAAAAAGCGAAGTGACGTTCGTCATAGGCGGCTCCCGCGGCGTGTCGGCGAACGTCAAAAAAGCGGCGGACTTTCGTCTCGGGTTCGGCAAAATGACCTTTCCGCACGCGTTGGCGCGCGTGATGCTTCTGGAACAGATATACCGCGCTTTCGCGATAATGTCGGGGAGCCCGTATCACAAGTAGCCGAAAGGTACTTTTCGCGGCACGGCGGCATATTCTTGGAATATGCTGATATCCGACATAATATCTTCCGCGGAAAAAGCGGGTCGCGTCCGATACATCGGGAAAAGTCTGTACGGCAGCCCGATACCGCTCATCCGCAAGGGCTCCGCCCGCCCGGGCGGCGTACTCATCGTCGGCACCGTCCACGCCCGGGAGCACATAACGGGAATGCTTATAACGGAGCTCATGCGCCGCTACTCGGGCGACGCGCCCGTGGACGCGGTGCCGTATCTGAATCCCGACGGCGCCGTGCTTGCGACCGAGGGACTGACCGCGTTCACGCTGAAAAACGCGGAAAGGCTCGCGCTTCTCAGGTTGAACGGCGGCTCAACCGACTATTCGCAGTGGAAGGCGAACCTTAGGGGTGTGGACCTAAACGTCAACTTCGACGCGGAATGGGGGACGGGCGCCGAGAACGTACGCGTCCCGGGCCCCGCAAACTACATAGGACCATATCCCGAGTCCGAACCGGAGACCCGCGCCATATGCGCCCTGATGGACCGTGGCGCCTACGCGCTCGTGGTGGCGTACCACTCGAAGGGCGAAGAGGTGTATTGGGGTTTCAGAAATATCAGAACCTACCGCGCCGAGGCGGAGCGTGTGGCAAAAGAACTGGGGTACGCGCTGAAGGAAACGCCCCGCTCCGCGGGCGGGCTGAAGGACTACCGCGTGCTGAAGACGGGACTTCCCGCATTCACCGTCGAGGTGGGAAAAAGCTCTTTTCCACATCCGTACCCAGTCGAAGAGCTCCCGAACCTCGTCCGCACGCACGAAAATATAATAGGAGTATACAACGAAATAGCCGAAAAAGTATGGAAAGAACGCCGGAATACTACATGACGATAGCCTTGCGAGAAGCGGAAAAAGCGGCGCTCGAGGACGAGGTGCCCGTAGGCTGCGTCGTCGTCAAGGACGGGCGTATCGTCGCCAAAGCGCACAACAAAAAGGAAAAAAAGAATTCGGCGACCCGCCACGCGGAGATAGAAGCGCTCGAAAAAGCCGCCGCGGCAACGGGGAATTGGTGGCTCGAGGGCGCAGAGGTATTCGTCACGCTGGAGCCGTGCGCGATGTGCGCGGGCGCCATGATAAACGCGAGGATAGCGAAACTTTATTTCGGCGCGTACGACTTAAAATACGGCTGCTGCGGCTCGATATACGATCTGCCGTCCGATACGAGGTTCAACCATAACTTCCCCGTCACGGGCGGGATAATGGCGGCGGAGTGCGCCGCCCGGCTTTCGGAATACTTCGCGGCAAAGAGGAAAAAACAATGACTACGATAATAGCGGGGCTGGGCAATCCCGGCGCGGAATACGAAAAAACTTTCCACAACATGGGCTTTTTAAGCGTCGATCTTCTGGCGGAAAAGCTAGGGAAAAAAATAAAAAAAGCGGAGTGTTCCGCTCTTACATGGACGGGAAGTATCGGCGGCGAAAAAACGGTTCTCGCAAAGCCCGTGACATATATGAACCTAAGCGGCGACGCCGTAAAAAGCCTCGTCGCGAAATACGGCGGCGAAGTCATCGTCATCTACGACGATATCGATATTCCTTTGGGCTCTTTAAGAGCGCGCGCGGGCGGCACCGCCGGCACGCATAACGGCATGAAAAGCGTCGTGGAACGGCTGGGGCGCACCGATCTCAAAAGGATACGCATAGGTATAGGGCGCGGCGCGGGCGACCTGAAGGACTACGTCCTCTCGAGACCTACGGAAACGGAAGCGAAACTTTTGTCCGAGGCGCGCGAACGCCTGGCGGACAGCCTTTTGTCGTATCTTAAAGACCACCGCGACTTCGAGCGCCTGATGCGCGAACTCAACACCCCCGCAAACTGATGTCATTTCGGCGGTTTCCGCCCCGTCGCGCCGCATCCAGAACGTGAACACTGCCATATGGCGTCGTCATACCCTACGTTTCGGGTTTTGCGCCATGCAGGGTTTTGACCTGAATAATACCGATCCTACGAGCGTAGCGGAGTCGAATTGTCCATATATGCGGACATCTTCCGACAGGATAACGAGTTGATTTATATTTTTCATTGAATATTTTTTTGTAATGTGATATTCTATAACAAAGCGATGCGAAAAATATACCGATGCGTCGCGCGCGGCAAAAAATGCCGCGAAACTGCGGCGAGTGTAAGCCGGCTTGAGCGTAGCATTTAGTGTAACCTGCTTAATGCCAATTCAAATGGTAATGATATGATTACACAGGATAGGGTGCAATGGAAATAAAAAAAATAAAGGCAAGTATAAACGGCAGAAGCATAGAAAGCGATTTGACAAGCGGAGTTAATTTTATATTTTACAACGATATATACGATAAAACATTGTTGGAAAAGGCAATTCAACCGGCCTTTGACAATGCATACTATGCGGATGACTTTTATGCGAAAAACAATGTTAACATACGCATAGACATAATACATTGCGGTATCTCATATACGCTAATTTACCAATCTGTCGAGTTCGGCGAATGCAATGAGACAGTCGAAAATCTGCTCATAGAGAGAAAAATCATGGGAGAGTGCTGTTCGGATATCCAAAAGGACATAGTAGAAAGGCATTTGAAGAAAAACGGTTGCGACAGAATGTTGGTTTTTAACGAAGAAAGGCTGATCCCGTACCGCACTCCCAAGGATATCTTCGACGAAGCGTTTCCGATAGGCGGCGACGAATACGTTCGGAAAAAAGCGGCTCTTTACGATTACGCCGGAAGCATAAAACCTCTATACATTGATAAACAAAAAAAATATAAACTTATGCTTTTAGCAGACGGATCGTTTTTTGCGGAAGGAGAGAATGAATGCGACGATGAGCAATACGTGCTTATAAATTATTATAAATTTATCATAACCGCTAAAATTTTCGACTTTGCGGAAAGATTGCGATATAAAACTGAAGAATACCCGCTGTTCATAAGCGGAGTTTTTGAAAATACCGCTGAATGTGCCGATATGACAGAAATAATAAAAGCAATTGCCGATTATCGAGGGCAAACGATATTTATCTGTCCCGAGAGCCTAAAATCAGAAATAAGAAAAAAACATATATCACTCCTTATTGAAAAAACTGAAAATAATGATGTCGGGCTGCCTTTTTAGCGGATTGAAAACAGAGGGCGAAAGGAGAAATGCAAGTGAACGGCGCTGAAACAATGCGGGAATTTAAAAACGCGGTGGAAGTCTGCGAACAATTGAACGAGTTTTCATTTAGAAATATCGTAAAAAGAAATACCGGTCTATTTGAGAAAAAGGGCGTTAAAACGCCTGTAGAATGGTCGGAATACAATAGGAATGCGATAAGAGCCAACGCTGCGGAAGGCTTCTGCGCACTGTGCGGCGCAGAGGAATCCTGCGTAAAAAAAGGGAATAGAAAATTCAATTTAAAATATATATGTCACGGATCCCATTCCTTGGATTTTTGTCGAAGTATAAGAAAAAACAACGGCGGGAAATTATTTGACGATGTTCGATCGCATCCCGAAGATTGGAATTTTACGCCGGTATTGTTTCTGATGGAAAATCCGAGCAATCAAAAGAAATTCGGGGTCGAAGAGCTCACCGTTTATGAACAAAACGAAGAGGGTAAGTGCCCGTCCGCCGATTGGCATTGGATTTACGGAGGTTATAATGAAGAAGAACTGATTTATCCTAAAAAATTCATAAACGGCGCGTACGGGGGTCTTATTGCGAGCGTTGTAAGGATGTTCAGGCTCGGCAACGCTTACGTAACCGATGCCGTCAAGTGTTCGATGAATTGCGAAGAAATGTTTTTGGGTACGGACGAATACGAGCCCGAATGCGTCAAAAAATGCTGCATTGAAAATTTGAAAAGGGAAATAAAGTTGCTGACGGCTAGCGGGGACCGGATGATCGTGTTTGCTTTCGGCATCAGAGCGACGGAACTTGCCAAAGAATACTGTATTTCAGACAAAACCGCAAGCATAGTATCCCTCCCGCATCCTTCGTCCCAAAGAATGTCTAACGAGAACAGAAAGTACGTATACTTTTCCAAAATATATAAAACGCTGAAAAACAGGGGCTTCAACTGCGAGTGCGCTTTGGAAGAATTTCTGAATAACGATACGGGAGCGGAAGCCGCTCAGAATGTTGCAGAAAAAATAAGAAATAAAGAACAACTTCGCATAGACATAGCAAGTATTTTTCTTCGTTCGAAAGACACCGAGATATCCGCTTGTAAAACCGAAGGAAAAAGAGTGTCGAAAAATCATTTTACTATCGGGGTTGACGATAAGAATTTATACGTTGAGCTGAAATTTAAGCACGACGGCAAAACGTACGTTTTCGGATATAACGCTCATGCCGATAAAGAGCCTTGGGCATGGAACGGCAGTCGGTACTGCAATATCGGCGCAGACGAAACGGCATTGAAAAATCTGTTTGACGAGTTCAAAAGGTGTTTAGGCTTTGCCGCTGCCGATTCGGTCGATCAGGCGGCTATCGGCGATGAATCATAGTTCAAGCGCGATCGGGCGCAACTTACCAATTAAACGACAGCGGACCGGCGGAATAATCACGTCTGATTTGAAATTTCGGGGCGAAATGTCAAAATAAAACACAGCAGGGCAAAATGACAAAAGTAATAAGTTGCTCTTTATTTATATGTGTGTTATAATACAAAATACTTTCCGTGTATGCGCGCGTCGGCGCCGCCGGAGAGCGGACAAGAGGTAAAAATGGGCATAATAGATTTTCTGTTCAAAAGCGAAAAACAACGTCAGGTCAAAAAGCTTGGCGTTATCGCGGACAAGATAGAGGCTTTGGAGCCAAAATACGCCGCGATGTCGGACGAGGAGCTTAAGTCGCAGACGGATCTGTTCCGGAATCGGCTCGCCGGCAAGGAAAAACTCGACGATCTTCTCCCCGAGGCGTTCGCCGTGGTCAGAGAGGCGGCGAAAAGGGTATTGAACATGCGCCATTTCCGCGTACAGCTGATAGGCGGCATAGTGCTTCATCAGGGAAGGATCGCGGAGATGCAGACGGGCGAAGGAAAGACGCTTGTGGCGACGCTGCCGGCGTATCTGAACGCGCTCGGCGGCAAGGGCGTACACATCGTGACGGTGAACGATTACCTCGCGAGGCGCGACGCGGAGTGGATGGGCAAGGTCTACAAATTTTTGGGACTGAGCGTCGGCGTCGTGTACCCGGGGCTGACGCAGGCGGAGCGGAAAGCCGCGTACGCCGCGGACATCACATACGCGACGAACAACGAAATAGGTTTCGATTACCTCAGGGACAACATGGCGCGCGACCTGAAGAACACCGTCCAGCGCGGACACGATTTCGCGATAGTGGACGAGGTGGACAGCATCCTTATCGACGAGGCGCGCACGCCGCTCATCATATCCGGCGCGGCGGGGGAATCGGGCGACCTTTACAAAAAGGCGGACAGATTCGTAAAAACGCTGAAAGACACCGATTACGTTCTGAAAGAGAAGGAAAACCAGGTATATCTCAGCGAGGACGGCATAACGAAGGCGGAGCGCTTTTTCTCGCTCGATAATCTGGGCGACGTCGAAAACGCGGAGCTTTCCACGCACATCAACTCGGCTTTGAGAGCGAACTACCTGATGCACCGCGACCGCGACTATATCGTCGAGAACAACGAGATAGTGATAGTGGACGAGTTCACCGGGCGCAAAATGGCGGGGAGGCGCTATTCCGAGGGGCTCCACCAGGCGATAGAGGCAAAAGAGGGCGTCGTCATACGCCGCGAAAACCGCACCATCGCGACGATAACTTTCCAAAATTATTTCAGACTCTACAAAAAACTTTCCGGCATGACCGGTACCGCCGTCACGGAAGAGGCGGAATTCAGGGGGATCTACGAATTGGACGTCGTGCCGATACCGCCGAATCTTCCCGTCGTCAGGCGCGACGAAGCGGACAAGATATACAGGACCAAAAAAGAAAAGCTGGACGCCATAATCGAGGACATCCGCGAGACCCACAAAACGGGACAGCCGGTATTGGTGGGTACGACGTCGGTGGAGTCGAGCGAGGAGATCAGCAGGCTTCTGGACCTAAATGGCATAAAGCATTCCGTCCTGAACGCCAAAAACCACGCGCGCGAGGCGGAGATAATAGCGCAGGCAGGTAAAGAGGGCGCCGTCACCGTCGCCACGAATATGGCGGGAAGAGGTACCGATATTCTGCTCGGCGGTAACCCGGAATTCGTTGCGCGCGACAGAATGAGCAAAGAAGGCTACGACGACGAGACGATAGAGGTCGCCGCGGCGTACAACACGCTGACCGCGGCGGAAAGTATCCGCGCCCGCGAAAGGTACACAGAGATACTTTCGGAGTGCAAAGCGGAAACGGACGCCGAAAAGGAGAGGGTGCGCGCCGCGGGCGGGCTGAGAGTCATCGGTTCCGAGCGCCACGAGGCGCGCAGGATAGACAACCAGCTCAGGGGCCGCGCGGGTCGTCAGGGAGACCCGGGCTCGTCGTGCTTTTATCTGTCGTTCGAGGATAACCTTCTGAGGCTGTTCGGCGGCGACAGGCTGAAATCGCTGATGGCGGAGGGTACGGTACTGCAATACGGCATACTCACCAAGCAGATAGAGACGGCGCAAAAGCGCTGCGAGGAAAACAACTACGCCATCCGTAAGCACGTATTGAACTACGACGACGTCATGAACAAGCAGCGACAGCTGATATACGCCGAAAGGAACGAGGTGCTGAACGGAAAGGACGTCCACGAGCAGGTATTGAAGTATTTCGAGCCCGTGGCAGAGGAGATAACCGCGCAATATCTCGATTACGGCGAGGGCGCGATGAATATCGACGTCGAGGCGTTCAATGCGGAGCTCGAGAGGAAACTTCTGAAAGAGGGTACCGCGTTCGTGACGGAAGCGATGATAAGCGAGTACTCCGCGCCGCGCATAGCGGACATGATATACAACGAGACCGTCCGTCAGTACGAGGAAAAAGCGGCCAGGGCCGCCGAGATAGGGCTCGATTTCAAAAAGCTCGAGAGGGATATCCTTCTGAATACGGTGGACAGACACTGGATGGCGCACATATCGAACATGGACATCCTCAGAAAAGGCATAGGGCTGAGGGGCTACGGGCAGCGCGACCCAGTGATGGAGTACCGCCGCGAGGGCTTCGAGATGTTCGACGCGATGATCGAACAGATACAGGAGATGACCGCGATACGCCTGGCGCGTTTCGATCCGGACGTCGTGATGGGCGAGATACAGAGGCGCAGGGAACAGCTGAAAAACGCCGCCGATTCCAGGGCGGGATACCGCGGCACCATCCGCAAAGACGGCAAAAAAGAGCCCGGCAGGAACGACCCGTGCCCCTGCGGCAGCGGGAAAAAATACAAAAATTGCTGCGGTAAATAGACATGGATTTTTATAACGAAAGACAGCGGCTCGAAGTAGTCGCAAATTCGATAGAAACGTCCGCGGAAGCGATAAACCTCCCCAAACTCGAGGAGGAGCTCCACGCGCTCGAAAAAGAACGCGAGGGCGAGAGCTTCTGGACGGACGTCGAAAAGGCGAAAAACGTCAATATGCGCATCGCCGCGATAGAAAGAAAGATCGCGTCCGTCGCTAAACTCAGGAAAAAAGCGGCGGACCTGAAGGAGCTCATCGATATGGCGGAGGGCGAAGAGGACGAGGCGCTCCGCACTGAAATTACCGACATCGAAACGGAGCTCGAGAAGGAGGCGGAAGCGCTGTTTTTGGAATCGCTGATGAACGGAAAATACGATCCGCTGAACGCCATTTTGACGCTGCACGCGGGCGCGGGCGGCACCGAGGCGCAGGATTGGGCGGACATGCTGTACAGGATGTACCGCCGTTATGCCGAACGAAAGGGATACGCCGTCGAGGTCAACGACTATCAGGCGGGCGACGAGGCGGGCATAAAATCCGTCACCTTTACGATAAAGGGAGATAACGCGTACGGGTTCCTGAAAGCCGAAAAAGGGGTGCACAGACTGGTACGTATCAGTCCGTTCGACGCAAACAAAAGGCGGCACACCAGCTTTGCGTCTCTCGAGGTCATGCCGGAGATAGTATCCGACGAGGAGATAAAGATAAATCCGGAGGACCTGAAAATCGATACCTGCCGCTCCTCGGGCGCGGGGGGACAGCACGTAAATAAAACCGAGTCCGCCGTGCGCATAACGCATATCCCGACGGGTATCGTCACATGGTGCCAGAACGAAAGGAGCCAGGTGCAGAACAAGGAAACGGCGATGAGGATGCTGTACAGCAAACTCGTCGAGCTGAAGGAGCGCGAACAGATGGAAGAGGCGCTCCGCCTGAAGGGCGAAATAAAAAAGATAGAGTGGGGCTCGCAGATAAGAAGCTATGTCTTCTGTCCTTACACCATGGTCAAAGACCACCGCACCGGTTACGAAACTTCGGACGTCGACGGCGTGATGGACGGCGACATCGAGGGATTCATCTACGATTATCTGGTAAAAGCAAATTCCTAATCATCAGCGGAGGAAACATGATAGATTTCAATCTGATAAGAAACGAACGCGAAAAAACGGAAGCGGCGCTTGCCAAAAAGGGCTGCGTCGTCGACCTCAAGCCCGTCGTCGAATGGGACGCGGAACTGAGGCGCCTGAAACAGGCCGCCGAGGAGATGAAAGCGAAGCGCAACGCGCGCTCGAAAGAGATCCCGAAAATCAAAAAGGCGGGCGGCGACGTCGAAGCGATATTCGCCGAGATGCGCGAACTCGGGGACAAGATAGCCGAGGCGGACGTAAAACTCGACGAGCTCGATACCAAAATAAAAGAGGTGTGGTATTCCCTGCCGAACATACCCGACGAGGACCTCGAGGCGGGCGGCAAGGAATTCAACCGCGTCATACGCGTTTCCGGCGACAAACCGGAGTTTTCGTTCGAGCCTAAAAACCACGTCGATCTGTGCGCGTCGCTGGGGCTCATCGATTACGAGCGCGGCGCGAAGCTGTCGGGCGGCGGTTTCTGGATATACCGCGGAAAGGGCGCCGTTCTGGAGTGGGCGCTCATCAACTATTTCATTGAAACGCACCTGAAGGACGGCTACGAATTCGTTCTTCCGCCCCACCAGCTCGGATACAACGCCGGTTTCGGCGCGGGACAGTTTCCGAAATTCGAGGACGAGGTGTATTGGCTGGAGGGCGAGGACAGAAAGAAAAACCGTTTCATGCTCCCCACCGCCGAGACCGCTCTCGTAAATATGTACGCGGGCGAGATAATGGACGAAAGCATGCTGCCGCTTAAACTGTTCGCATATACTCCCTGCTACCGCAAGGAGGCGGGAAGCTACAGGAGCGAGGAGCGCGGCATGATCCGCGGGCACCAGTTCAACAAGGTCGAAATGGTGCAGTACGCACACCCCGCGCACTCCGCGGAAGCGTTCGAGGAGCTTGTGAACAAAGCGGCGGCTCTGGTCGAAGGGCTGGGGCTCCATTTCAGGATATCCAAACTCGCCGCGGGCGACTGCTCCGCGTCGATGGCAAGGACGTACGACATCGAAGTGTGGATACCCAGCATGGGCATATACAAAGAGGTCAGCTCCGTTTCCAACGCGAACGACTATCAGGCGCGCCGCTCCAACACGCGTTTCCGCGACCACGTCACGGGTAAAACGCAGTTCGTGCACACGCTGAACGGCTCGGGGCTAGCCACCAGCAGGCTCATCCCCGCTATCGTCGAGCAATTCCAAAATGCGGACGGCTCCGTCACAGTGCCCGACGCGCTCGTCAAGTACACGGGCTTTAGCAAAATAGAAAAATAATGTCGTCCCGTTCCGCACCCGCATTCGTATTGGGCTCCGCCCTCCGCTGGATCTCCGAGGCGGCGATAGGTTTGATAAAAACCGTCGGCGTTCTCCTGTGGCGCACGGGCGCCGTGTGGGTCGCGGGATACGCCGTATACGGCGCGGTATTGTATGCGGTATGGGGATTCGACCCCTTTTCGGGCGGCGGAGTATGGACGGGAATGTTCTGGACGGGCGGCGCATTATGCGCTATGCTGTTTATAGTGACTGCGGCGAAAAACTTTGTGTCGCACCCTGTTGAGGCGGCGAAAGAGGGCTACGAAAACCCCGTGTGGGAGAAGCGCGCCCCCGCCGAAAATCCTTCGCGCCGCCGTAGGTTCACGGAAGAACAGAGACGCGATAAACCGTATTCGGAATACCGTAACGTGAAAAACGGGAGCCCATACGTTAAAAAAGTGTCGAAAGCACCCGCGGGAAAAATGGCGCGCGAAAGGCCGAAGGTATATATGTCGGGGCTGGAGGACAGACTGATATACGAGTACTCCGACAGATTCGAAGTATATATCGTCGACGACGACGTGAAGACGCTGGAGCGGATAGAATTCAAGGACATCGCCTGAATGAAAGTACGTTTGGAGAAAAAGGAAAAAACGCCCCGGAGAAAACGTGCGCGCGCATGGGAGTTGGACGCGCTGAGGGGGCTTGCGATCCTTTTGGTGATATGGGACCACGTCATGTTCTCCGTGGGACATTTGTTCTATATCGACGGCTGGGAGTATTCCTCGAGCGAGTTCCTGAACGCGTTCGGCACGTTCGCGCTGGACTATTGGGACTCCGAGCTCAGGGTATACGGCTGGCCCGTATTCGTGTTCATCTTCTTTTTCGTGTCCGGCGTATGCACCGGTTTTTCCGGAAACAACTTTCTGCGCGGCTTAAGGCTCGCGCTGGTCGCCCTCGCCGTCAGCTTGGCAACATATATATTGGACTATGTAATCGGGTTTTCGGGCACTTTCATCAAATTCGGAGTGCTGCACTGCCTGGCGCTAAGTATCCTGCTGTTTACCGTATTGTCGCTTGTAACGAACCTTCTGGACCGCGTCAAATACGGCAGATTTATAAAAGCGGGGATCTACCTTGCGATAGCAGCGGCGCTCCTTGCGGTGAACTATACCTATAACATCACGCTCTACGAGGTCAACACCACGAACCTCGTCGTCCCCGACTATACGCCGATAACGGGGATGTTTTTGTTCACGCGAGATTGGTGGACGGCGGACTATTTCCCGCTGCTGCCGTTTTTAGGCTTTTTCATGATAGGCGCGGCGGTAGCGCCCGCGGCGTACCCCGAGGGGAAATCGCTCCTTCCCGCTTTGGACGGCAAATGGAACAGGTTTTTGACGGTGCCGGGGAAATATTCGCTGTATATTTATCTCGGGATCCAGGTCGTTGCGGTGGCTTTGCTGTGGCTTCTGACTCTCGCCGTCACGGGTGAGACATACTTTTTCTGATAAAATTTTTCGGAAACACTAAAAATTCGTTGTTTTTTTCCGGAAAAGTGTTATAATGTACGCAGTCTCTGCAGGCGGAGATAAATTTCAGGCAGGAGGGTAAAACATGTCGGTCAAACTCGGCGAAGACGAGCGTATCCTGAAAGAATGGGATTACGCGTACTCGGGCAGTCTGCTTTCTAAAAAAAGGTACAAGCTGGCTATCACGAACAAGAGGCTTATTACCGTGGAGGAAAGCCCCGAACAGCGCACGGAGGAAAGTTACGTTTTGAAATCGGTCACGGGCGTATCCGTAGCGTACGGCAGGGGCAAGGGATTATTTTTAATGCTTCCCGTCATCCTGTTGCTTATTGTGTTTGTAGCCCTATCCGCAAGCGGGATTCTTGGCGGATCTGATGGCATGATCGTTTGGTATGCGCTTTTCGCAGTACTGTTAATCATGATTCTAATCGAAGGGTTTGCCGCTAAAAGCATATCAATAGATATTTACGGCACATTCACGGGAATGCAGCTTTTTTCAACTCCCGGCGTAAAACAGGCACCTTCGGCGGGATTTCTGTCCAGACTGTTCGGCGCGAACAGGAGAAGAGCGCGTATAAAAGTACATAAGAGCGTGGCGAAAGAGATCGTCGAGGAACTCGGAAAGGCTGTGTTCGGCGACGAAGGCGGCTCTGCGACTATGTCAGATATCATAGGGGGAACAAAATAATGGCTGTAAAGAATTTGGGCAACGAAAAGATAATAAAGGAATGGGAATACGCGAAATCCAAAAAAATGATAGGGCGTACCCGCTACACGCTTACGCTTACGGACAAGCGCCTTATATCCGTCGCCGCGTCCAAAAAAGCGACGGTGAGAAACGATATCGCACTGGATTCGATAACGGGCGTCGGGACTACGTCCGGATATAACCGCAGAATGAAGATCGCGGGAATAGTGCTGTGCTGCATGATAATCACAATTATAATAGGTATAATTCTTATCGTGGTGGCGTCTAAAAAGCGTACGCTCGGCGTGACGATATACGGCGCGTTCCACGAAAACAATATCGGCGGGAACGGCGCAGCCGGCATCAAAAATCAAAAGATACAAGTCAAAGTGGACGGCGCCTCGGCTGACGAGATAGCTTCTTCGCTCGGAGCGCTGATACTCGCAAGATAGCGTACTTGATCCGAAAAAAGGGAGCCGCCGCTCCCTTTTTTTTGTCGCGGCGCACGGACTTGCACGGACATATAAAAACTGG
The DNA here is from genome assembly GCA_944331875.1 of uncultured Clostridia bacterium. GTDB lineage: Bacteria > Bacillota > Clostridia > Christensenellales > DTU072 > Stercoripulliclostridium_A. The sequence goes on from CALVJA010000010.1 coordinate 66,321, forward strand.
TATAATCTCATATATAATACAAAGCCGTAAAAACGGAAGGACGCGGAAATGAGATTCGGAAAAATAGGGCATATCGGTATAGTGGTCGGGGACATCGAGGCGGCAAGGGAAAGGTATTCCGCCCTCACCGGCATAGACAAGTGGTACGAACTCGTCTACGACGCGCCGCCCGAGATATATTACCGCGGCAAAAGGGTAAACTCCGCGGTCACGCTGTATTTCGGCGGCAGGGGGCATACCGCTTTGGAGCTTATTCACACCGAGGGCGACGACAATATCTATACCGAGTTTTTGAAGCGGCACGGCGAGATGATACACCACGCGGAGTACAACGTGAAAAACCTGTCGCTCGCGGTTGAACAGGCCGAAAAGTGCGGGCTAAAGGTGTTGCAGCACGCCGAATTCAAAAGCGCGGGGATGACGGTGAAATACGCTTATGTGGGTCAGTCGGAGGACTCGGCGGTATTCGAACTCATCGAAACGACGCTTCCCATCGGGATCAAAAAGGGCGACGTACCCTTCGAGACGCGGCTTGCGGCGCTCACGGGAAATTATCGGCGCGTAAAATAGTCCGAAAAAATTTTTTTGAAAAAATGTGTAACCTTTTTCCTCTTCGTGCGTCCTATTAACGAAAGGGCGTGAAAGCCCGGAAAACGTCCGAAAGGAAAAGGAGAGATATCATGAAAAAATTATTGATAGCAGCAGTAGTATTGGTACTTGCCGCAGGGATAACCGTAGGAGTGCTTGCGGGGACCGGCGTCATATACGTCGCGAAAGCGGGCGAAGTCGACCGCCGGCAGGCGCAGGAGATAGCTTTGACCGACGCGGCGGCGGATACCGCCGGCGTGACCGACCTTGACGTAGACCGCGAAAGGAGAAACGGCGAGATATTCTACGAGGTCGAATTCAAACTGAACGGAGTGGAGCATAAATATCTTCTCGACGTCAACGGGAACATCCTCTCCCATTATACCGATACGGATGACGACGACCCGGGCCACGGCTTAGGGACCGGCGGCAATGCGGCGGGCGGCTCTTCGGGACAAAGCTATATCGGCGCGACCGCCGCGAGGGACGCGGCTCTCGCAACGCTTGGGCTGACCACGGCGGACGTGCGCGCTTCGGTGGAACTCGACGACTACCGCGGCTCCAGAGCCTATGAAGTGGACTTCACCTACGGCTATTACGAGTACGAGATCTATGTCGATCCGTTCACCGGTGAGATATTGCGGAGCAACGCTCCCGCCGCGGAGTATATAAGCGTTCAAGCCGCGCTTGACGCGGCGCTTGCCGACGCGGCGCTTAAGGGAAGCCCGTGGGACATCGAGATAGAGCTCGAGGGCGCAAACTACAAAGTGGAATTCGAATATTCGGGATACGAATACGAATACCTCATCGACGCGGCGACGGGAGCGGTAGTGTACTCCCACTCCGAAAGAGACTGATCGATGAGACGCGACGCGATAGAGGAACTATACTGGCTGTACTATAACGACGCACTCCTCTATACCCTGACGGTCGCGGGCAACAGACAGGTGGCGGAAGACGCAGTAATGAGCGCCTTTTACAAGGCGCTCGCTACTGCCGACGGCAGGATAAACGACTTCAAAAGCTGGCTTTTGAAGGTGTGCCGGAACGAAGTTTATACCCGTATCCGCAGATCGAAAAGGCTGGTGCGGCTTGACGACAAGGAGCGCGCCGAGCTGAAAGACGAATCGGAATCTGCGATAGACCGCATGATCCGCGAGGAAGAATACCGCGCGCTCTACCGCGCGATGGGCAAGCTTAACGAAAGCGACAGGGAGCTATTGACCCTTTTCTACTTCGAGGATCTCGCCGTCAGGGAAATAGCCGCGGTACTCGACAGATCCGAGGACGCGGTAAAGGTCGGGTTGTACCGGGCGAGAATAAAACTGAAAAAAATCATGGAGGCTATATATGAAATTCGATGAAGCATACGACAAGGTGCTGAAGGGCACCGCTACCGAAGAGGAAAAAGAGTTTGTCCGCGAGCAGGTACGCAAAGCGGAACAGATCGAAAACCTCATGAAAGCGGAGAACAGGGCACCCGTAACCGTTCCCGCGGATACCGCAACTATCAAAAAAGCGAGAAAGCAAATGACCGTCAAGGGAGCGGGACTTGTGCTTTTGATCGTAGTCGTCGCCCTTTTGGTGGTCGCAGGAGCGGTGTGCGGCGGCATATTCGGTACGGCGGTGAGCTCCGCCAAAAAAGCCGAGACGATCGACAACGTTTACGCCGAAGCGCTGGCGGAAACGGCGGCGGTCGGATTTATCGAAAAAAACCGCGGAAGCGTCGTTGTCGACACGCTCATAACGGACTTCGACAAGGATCTCGAGATAAACGCCTCGCGCCTCAGAGACTCGATATACGTCTATTACATCGACGTTCATATCATGACCGACGACGGCCGCATATACGACATTGAGGTTGCCGTGAACTCCGGCACCGGCCATGCGCAAATAGTCGATGTCGATATGGAATGATCTAAGAATCGATCGTTGAACACGGAAGGTCCGCGGAGCGGACCTTCCCTTTTGCGCGCGGGCGTCGGCCCGTATCCGACGGCTTGTAAATGCCCGGAACATATGTTATAATCGCTCCATAAGCAATACGCATTTCGGCAGATAGTGCCGGAGAAGGGAGAGCGATATGTTCAAAATAAACTTAAAGGAGATCGTTCCCGATCTCGAGAAGCGTTTGAAGAAGCTGAATGTTCTTCGCATCGCATTTACGTTTCTGGCGCTTTTGATCATACCCGTCGTGCCCGCCATGATAGTGATGGCAAAATACGCTAAATGCCTGCAGCTCACCCGTGCGGTGCGGACGGTGAAAATGTACGACAAGATACCGCTGACGAATGCCTTGGGCTATGTCTCCAACATCACAGAAGCGGCTCAAAAACTCATAGACACCGGAAATCTTGCCGAATACCGCGTCGTTGCCGGGGTGATGTTCGTAAAAGAGGGGACTTATATAACGGAAGAACAGGCGCTGAAAGAAGCCGCCGCGTGTTTTTCGATTCCCGCCGCGGTGAACGCGGGGATGCCGGAAGGCAGTATGAAAAAGCTTGCGGAATACGCCGCCAAAATGCAGCAGGACGCCGTTTCCGCAGCGGCGAACGCTTCGCAGAACGCGGACGGGAACACAAATATGTGGAGCTGATAGCCCCGCGGCAGGAGTCGTTTTTCGAAAGGTCCGTTTTCGGGCCTTTTGTTTTGCTAGTACGAACTGCGTTGACCGCTCGGCGGGAAGAGGGTATAATAGGAAAAGATAAAAACTTTGTTCCGTAAAGGAGGCGTTTATGAAGATAGTTATCGTGGGCGGCGTCGCGGCGGGCGCGGGAGCGGCGACAAGGGCGAGAAGGCTTATGGAGGACGCGACCATCGTTTTGTTCGAGCGCGGAGATTTCGTTTCCTACGCGAACTGCGCTCTGCCGTATTACGTGGGCGGCGAGATAACGGGAGAGGAAAAACTAACGGTTGCCTCCCCCGAGTTTTTGAAAAAACGTTTTCTGATAGACGTCAGAGTGCGTTCCGAAGTCATTTCCATAGACCGCGCGGCGCATACCGTCAATGTCAGAACGGACAGCGGCGAATACACGGAAACATACGACAAGCTCGTCATCGCCACGGGCGCCGCGGCGGCGACGTTCGGAATAGAGTGCGAGGGCGTATTCAAACTAAAGGACGTGCCCGACGCATTGAAACTCGAAAAATATATCGCGCTGAACGAACCGGAGAGCGCTCTCGTCGCGGGCGGCGGACTTATCGGGATCGAAACGGCGGAGAACCTAGTGCGCCGCGGGATAAAAGTTACTATTGCGGAATACGGAGATCAGATAATGGCGAATCTGGATCCCGAAATGGCTGTTATCGTACAAGAAGAGGCGCAAAGAAACGGCGTTGAAATCATTCTCGGAAAGGGCGTTAAAGCAATGGAAAAAGTTCCGGACGGCGTCGAGGTCGCGTTCACCGACGGGACGAAAGCGGTATACGGAGTCGCCGTCATCGCGGCGGGGGTAAGGCCCGAAAGCGCGCTTGCCGCGGCGGCGGGGCTGAATATGGCGCCTCGCGGGAATATATTGACGGACGAACATATGCTGACCTCCGACCCCGACATCTATGCCGCGGGCGACGTCATATCGGTGTGGGACGCGTTCGGCGCGGAAACGGCGGTGCCGCTCGCGGGTCCCGCGAACAGGCAGGGAAGAAGCGTCGCTTCGAATATAGCGGGCTATCCCGACGACAACGGGAAACGCGTCATAGGCGCCTCTGCGGCGAAGGTGTTCTCGCTGACCGCGGCGTCGGTCGGTAAAAACGAAAAGCAGCTCAGGGCGTCGGGCGTAAAGTATCTGAAGGCGTACGCGTTTCCGTTTTCGCATGCCTCGTATTATCCGGGCGCGAAGCAGTTGGCGCTGAAACTTCTCTTCGACGAAAAGGGCGCGGTGCTGGGCGCCCAGGGCGTCGGAGAGGAAAACGTCGTCAAACAGATAGACGTCATATCCGTCGTCATGCAGTTCGGCGGCACGGTCGCGGACCTGGCGCGCGCGGAATTAAGTTACGCGCCTCCCTATAACTCTGCGAAAAGCCCCGTGAACATGCTCGGGTTTATCGCGGAGAACATCATATCCGGGCTCGCGCCCACGGTGTATCCCGACACCGTCGGGGACATGACTGTGATAGATCTCAGAAACCCCGCGGAACTTAAGTCCGGGGCGATAGAGGGCGCGATCAATATCCCGCTTGACGCGCTGCGCGAAAACTTAAATATGATCCCCTCGGGGAAAAAGATCGCCGTTTCGTGCGCGGTGGGGCTTAGGGGATATATCGGAACGCGGATACTAAGGCAGCACGGATTTAACGCTTACAACCTTTCCGGCGGATACAGAGCCTATTCCCTTTACAAAAAAGCGGGGCTCGTATAGGAGAAGATATGTTTCGGAAGATGAGAAGATCTCGGCAGGAACTGACATTGGCGGAGTCCGAGGAAATACTCCGCTCGGGGCGCGAAGGGGTATTGGCGCTCGCGGGCGCGGACGGATACCCGTATGCGGTGCCGCTGAACTATGTATACGCGGACGGAAAGATCTATTTCCACGTCGCGAAGGAAGGGCACAAGACGGATTGCATACGGCATTCGGACAAGGCGAGTTTCTGCGTAGTATCCGAAGGCAGGATAGTCCCCGAGGAATACACGACGTATTTCAGAAGCGCCATCGCGTTCGGCAGGATAGGCGTTGTTTCGGACGAGGAGGAAAAACGCCGTTCACTATATGTTCTGACCGAAAAATACGCGCCCGCAGTAAAGGAAGAGGGCGTGGATCCCGCGGCGATGTCCTGCTTTCCCGCCGTGACGATGCTCCGTTTCGATGTGGAACACCTGAGCGGCAAACAGGCCAAAGAGCTTAAATAACAGACGTCCTTCGTAAAGTGATCGGTATTTTCGGAGTAGTATTCGGGATCTCCGCGCGCGTGTTTTGCGCGCGAAAATATTTTATACTTGTAATTCCCTCGAGAAAGGTTTATAATATCTTTTAACGAAACGGAGGTCGAGATGCAGCTCATTAACAAAGTCAAGACGTTAGCGGTAGGTCTGTACGACGAGATAGTATTGCACTGGAACAAGCCCGCCGCCGGCAACTCCATTCCGTACAAGGAATATCTGAATTATTCTCTCGGCGGAATGGGACAGCGCATGGTGACGTACCTGTTGGGATACATGGCATTGAGCGCCACCAACACGCTTTTGGGCTCGACGATAGGTATACGTCCCATGCACCTGCAGTACATGTCCATCATAGCCACTATTTTGGGCATATTCGTGGCAGTGCTGCGCGGCAAATGGGTCGACAACACCAGAACGCGTTTCGGCAGGTTCCGTCCGTACATAGCGCTCATGGGCTTCCCGCTGGTGGGGATGAGCCTTATCTTCCTGTTCCTGCCGTTCGACGCGATGACCTATACCGAAAAGTTCATGTGGGTGTTCGCGTTCGCGGTCGTGATAACTGTGTTCCAGCCGCTGTTTACGGAAACTTATACGGAACTCGCCTCGGTCATGACCGCCAACAGCAACGAAAGAGCGCGCCTTTTGACGATAAGCATGCTCATTTCGTCGCTCGCGCCCACGATATACAGCTCGCTCGTTCCGCTGATACTCGATTGGGTGGATCTGACATTCACGAATATCAATACATACAGATACGTCATCGCCGCGGTCGCCGTCCTCGGAGTGGGGCTCAATCTGTTTACCGCGTTCGGCTGCAAGGAAAGGGTCATCGCCAGCAAATCCTATACCCCCAAGGTCGGAGTGTTCGAAGGCATGGCGGCGGCGTTCAGAAACAAGTATTGGTGGATCAGGAACATCGCCACGATCATCGGCTTTTTGGAATCGGCGTTTTTGGTCATTTTCAACTGGATGTACATATACGGAGTGCAGGACATGGCGACGTATTCGCTCCTCACTCTTATTTACGGCTCCGCTTCGACTATAGCCATGATAATCACCCCGTACCTTCTCCGAAAGATGGGCAACAGGGGTATCCTTTTGTTCCACAACATAACGAACATACTGCTCATAACGTTCATGCTTTTGGTGTACGAGGTGCCGCTTCTGTACTTCGTCATACTCTACGCGAACACCGTCATAAACCAGCTGCAGCTGGTGTATAACCCCGTTCTGAACGCCGAGGTCAAGGACTATCAGCAGTTCCTGACCGGCAAGCGCGTCGACTTCATCCTGACCGCCGCGGGGCAGATACTCGTGCCCATCACGCTCGCGACCAGCTTCGTTTTACCGTTCGTGTACGAGGCGATGGGACTTACCACCAACTACGACGTCTTGTACGACCACACCGTCAGGGGGAACATGTTCCAGATGCTGTGCGTATGCTCGATAATCGGCGCGACGCTCAATCTGATACCGTTCTTCTTCTACAGGCTCTCCAGGGAGCAGCACCGCATGATAATCCGCGTTCTGCACCGCAGGGCGGCGTTCGCGGACTACGCGGCGGGCTCCATCACGGCGCGCCAGATAGTCGAGACGGTTGACGAGGAACGCGAGATACGCGCGATCGTTTCAGCCCCCGAACCCGACGTCAAGGGCGCGAGGAAAGCGCTATGGGAGGAGCGCCTCAAAAAGGCGTCCACCGCCGAGGAAAAAGCCGCCAAGAAGCAGGCGGTCAAGGAAGCGAAAGCGCATTACCGCGACATGAAGTCCATGGCGCTGAACAAAGAAGCGTACAGGGAGATATACCTGAAGGAAGAGGAGAAGTTCTCGACCGCGGAGGGCGTATTGAAGCTCGAACTTTCCCGCGCGATGGCGCGTTACACACACGCCGAGATAGGCTCCGTTCCCTTCGACGATCTAGGAGTTTCGGCTCCCGAAGGCGAGGATAAGGAGAGCCTTAAACTCAGAAAAGCGTTCGAACGCGCGAAGAAAAAATACGAGAAGATGCGCGCGGGTATCCAAAAGACATATGCGGACGGAGTGCCGGGAGACCTCGAGGAAAACATCGAAAAAGCGTACGCCATGTCCACCGCGGACAAACAGAAGATAAAGGCAAGGGACAAGGCGATAGACGTCGCCGAAAGGGCGATGCTTACGTTCAACAAGACTTTCAGCTTCTATAACGACGGAGTCGAATTTTTGGCGGAGAGCGAAAATCGCGTGTACTACGCCGAGATAGAGGCGCGCTACGACTCCGCGCTCGAGGAGATAGCGGAGCAGAACCGTCAGGACGAGATAAGGCGCGAAGCGGAAAAGGAGCGCAAGAAGAAGGAGATCGAGGAAGCCAAAAAGGCGCGCTTCGAATCTTTCTCTCCCAAAAAGCAGGCGCGTATAACGGCGCGCAGGGAAAAACGCGCCGCGAAAAAGGGCGAAGCGGCGGCTCCTGCCGCGCCTCAAGCGGCTGCTGCGGACGAGATAAGGGACGAAGCGGCGGCGGACGACGTTACGGAGGGCAACGGCAATGATTAAAAAGATCGCGGGTATGATTTTGATAGCCGTCGTCTCGGCGGCGATGCTTCTTTCGCTTTCGGGCTGCAACACGCTTTCCGCTTCGGAAGCGTACGAGGTGTTCCGCGCGGCGATAGAGGAGTCTCTTACGGGCGACAACGGCAAGATATTCTATTGGCGCGAAAGCACCGCCCGCCTTAGACCCGGTTCATCGAATCTGGTTGACGAAGTTTCGGTCAACGTGCTCTGCGACATGAACGAAAATTACGAGTTCATCCGCGAGGAAAACGCCGGAGAGTACGACTACGAGAACCTTAAGGTGCACGTCGTAAAGACGCACGACGGCAATACGACGGAGGAAATATGGGCGGGCACCGCAGGAAACGGCACCGATTACATAGTGCGCGCGACCGACGGCGGATCCCGCGCGTTCGAGGCGGGCACCGCTTATCAGTTTGTGGAAACGGAGGAATTTAACCAAAATTATTCCCTTCGGTCGCGGCTAGAGTTCCTCACGGACATAGAGGAAGACGATCTTATCATCTCTTCCGCGGAGCAGCAGGGGAACCTCTTGACGATAACCGCGACGATGTCGGACGGATACCTTGCGGAGCACCCGGATAGCGACCTTGACGGCAAACGCGTCGTCATCGAGATAACTTACGGCAGGATCGCTTCAGTCACGACCTACAAGGACGAGGGCGGCGGCGGTATATTTACGCTGGACTACGAAAGCTATATGCTCGAGATCGCCTACACCGGCCCGATATTCACCGTACCGAATCCCTGAGGATATTATGTGTTTAGGTAAAAAGATATTGCATATGATACTGCCCTTTCCGCGTTTCGAAGAAGCGGAAAGGGTGCTTTTTATAGCGCCGCACCCCGACGACATCGAGGTGGCGGCGGGAGCGACCGCGGCAAAACTCGCCGCCATGGGTAAGACCGTCCGATTCCTCGTCGCCGCGGACGGCAGATTCGGCTCCGAGTCCGTCGATACCGACCCCGAAACGCTCGCCCTCAGGCGCGAGGAGGAACAGCGCGCTTCCGCCGCGGTTTTGGGCGTTTCCGACGTCAGATTCCTGCGCTTTTCCGACGGCGGCTTCTACGATACGGAGAAGCTGTACGAGGCGATTTACGGCGAGATCCTATCGTTTAGACCCGACCTTGTATTTGCGCCCGATCCGTGGCTTAAAACGGAGTGCCACATAGACCATATAAACGTCGGCAACGCCGCAAAACGCGCCTTTTTGTTCGCGACGAACGCGCCGATGGCGCGGCGCATGGGATACGAGGCGTATACGCCGAAACTTTTGGCGATGTACTATACCGACGACCCTAATTATTATTTCAAAACGGGCGCTAAATGGCTGAAACTTCAGAAAACCGCGCTCCGCGAACACGCCTCGCAGATGACCTATACCCCCGACAAAACGGGCGGCGGCGATATGATAAACAAATATATCGCATTCCGCTCCGCGCGCTTCGGGCTGAAAGTATTCTCGCCGGGAGGCGCCGAGGGGTTCAGGTGCCTCACCCCGACCCATGCGCATTGCTGCGCCGAAAAGATCTAGACCGTCCCCGAGAGCGGGCCATAGAGGAAGACATGCAAAAATTCGATCTCATCATCATAGGCGGCGGTCCCGCCGGATACAAGGCGGCGGAGCTTGCCGCGGAAAACTTCGACGTGGCGCTGTTCGAGAGAGCCGAGCCGGGCGGCGTATGCCTGAATGCGGGTTGCGTTCCCACAAAATCGCTGTTGCATATCGCAAAGGAGATATACGTCGCAAAAAGCCTGACCGAATTCGGGCTCGAGCCGCTCACGGGCGAAATAGACCCCGTAAAACTCATGAAAAAAAAGGAACGCCATATCCGCACGCTCCGCGCGGGCGTCGCGAGCGCATTGAGAAATGCGGGCGTAAAGGTATACGCGGAGCGCGCCGAGATAGCGGGAAGACGCGGCGACGAGTTCGTCGTCCGCGCCCCGAGCGGCGAATACGCCGCAAAACGGCTTCTGATAGCCGCGGGTTCCGAACCCGTCATGCCGCCGATACAGGGGCTGGAGGAGGGGCTTGAAAGCGGCTTCGTCACCGACAGCACGGGCGCTTTGGATATAGAACGAATACCCCGAAAATACGTCGTCATAGGCGGCGGCGTGATAGGCGCGGAAATGGCTTCGCTGTACGCGATGCTTGGCGCGGACGTCAGCCTTTTCGAAGCGACGGACTCGCTTACGGCGGTGCCCGACGCGGACATGAAAGCGCTTTTGAAAAAGTCGCTCGAGCGGTTGGGCGTGAAGGTACACCTTTCCTCTTTTGTCCGGGGAATCGCCCCCGGCTTAGTGGCGGCGACGTCGGACGGGAAAGGTATCGAGGCGGAAGCGGACGAAGTTTTGGTATGCGCGGGGCGAAGACCCGTCCTTAGCGGCTACGGATTGGAAACGCTTTCCCCCGCAGTCGCCGCGGGAATAGTTACCGACGAATATATGCGCACTTCGGTTCCCGGAATGTGGGCTGCGGGAGATGTAAACGGCAAAATGATGCTTGCGCACAAAGCATACCGCGAAGCGGAGACGGCGGTAAAAGATATGCTGGGAACCCCCGAAAAAATACGTTACGACACCGTGCCGCAGGTCGTATACACAATACCCGAATTCGCCTCCGTCGGGGTCACCGAAGGGGAGGGGCTCGTTGTAAAAAAGGTGCCCGCCGCATACTCCGCGCGCTACGTTTCCGAGTCGGACACAAAGGACGGATTCATAAAATTCGTCATAGACCCCTCGACGAATACGTTAAAGGGCGCCTTCGCCGCCGTGCCGTACGCCTCCGAGATCATCGGCACGCTGGCGGCGTTTATACAGCTTAAAACCCCCATATCTCAAATCAACACTCTGTCCTTTCCCCACCCTTCTGTCGCGGAATTGATTTCTTTGCCGAAAAGATGATAAATTAAAGCTTTGAAAGGAACTTATAAGCAAAGTGATGAAAAAGGGTTCATTCGGACGAATGAACTTTTTTTCATAAGGTGAGACCTGATTCGGCAAAGAAATCAATTCCCGACATCTTGCCGCATCTTTGCGGCTCTTTTTCGCAAAATCTACGACCTCCTGCGGAGGCGGATCGGTCGAGTATGGTATACACTTCCCTCCCGTTTTGCGAAAAATAG
>CALVJA010000011.1 GCA_944331875.1 uncultured Clostridia bacterium
GTGGCGGTGAAAGTCGATTTTCGGCTCCGTAGGGCAGTGGAATTTTCGTTACGTCTAAGAAAACCCCCGCAGCTAATACTCTTGCGGTCTTAGCAAGCGGGGTTTTCGACGACGTAGCGGAAAGGACGCGCCCTACGGAGTCGAAAATCGGCTTGAACCGCCACAAAAAAAACACTTGACATTCTCACGCGTAAATAATATATTATTTATGGGAAAGTGTTTTCGTAACAGAAACACGCATATCTGCCGGGCGAAAGGGAAGACATGTTCGGGCGGATATCATGGGCTTGGTCGGCAAAGCGCGGACAAAAGGGTCAGCGCCGCGCCTTTGTCATAGAAAGCACCATGTAAACAAGATACTCAGTCGGGCGTCCCGATCGTTTAGTGTGATAGGGGGACCCGATAAACTACGGTATATGGAGTTATGGTGTTATGAAAAAGGGTACAAAGAGCTTCGGAGGCTTTATTGTCGTTACGCTTTCGGCAATATTGATCATTGCCGCCATAGTAGCCGCGGCATTTTATAATGAGGTCGTAATTCCCGAGCCAGAAACTCAAGCACTTGCGGCGGGGGAAGAATATGTACACGGATCGAATATAGGACGTAAGTCGAGCGGGAATGGCGTAACAACCGGTGACCAGCTGGTAAGCGCCATTAACAGCAACTCTAATGTTAATCTTTTGAATAACGTTTCCATTCCATCTAGTAATTTTGGCAGCATAGCGGTATATTCCGGTACAATTTACGGAAACGGTCATAAAATTACAATAAACGTCCCTGACAGTTCCGGAAAAAACGATCGAGGCAGACAGTTTTTCGGCGGACTTATGGGTGAATTAAACGGCGGTGCAATCTATGATTGTACTTTCGATATAGGTTCCGGCGACTATAAAGGCGGCTATAACGACAACACATTTTTCGGTGCCGTTACAGGGAGTATATACAATGCCACAGTCGAGAACGTAACGATCAATATTTTATCGGGAACCGATTTTCGAATTTATTGTCACAGCAGCGGGCAGCAAGTCGGGATAGGTATGCTTTCCGGATATGCGGGTAACGCCACTATACGAAATGTTACGATTAATAACAACGGCGGTACTTATCGTGCCGGATATTCAAGCAGTGATTTTAATACGATTTATACGGAAGCCAGCCCGTCCACAGTGGCTAATTTAGTGGGATTCTTTGAGGGTTCTGCAAGCACCGTGGAAAATATTATTATTAAAGGGGGGTCTACATCAACTACACTAGATGGGCAATATGCAAGCAATTTAGGTTTGTCTGCTTATGCAGCTACAACTATTACCGTTGGGAATTTTTATAATGCATTTCTGGGCACCATTAATGCAATTAATAACGGCGGCTCTGTAACGTTTGCAAAACATATTTCTACATCGTGGGGAAGCACATCATATGTAGGCAACGTATCTGTTACGAGATACTTTGAATATCACAATTCTGACAGCGACTGCGTAAATCAATTGTCAAATCATTCCGGACAATATTCAAATAGACAAATTACGGAGAAACTGAGTGTTCAGACTTCAGGAAACGATAACGTCGTGAACCGGCAAATACTATTTAACCCAAGGACTACAGATTATGCCAATTCGCTGGTGCTTATTTATACAAACAGAGAGTTATCAAACGCAATCGTAGGAAAGCAATGGACCGTAACAGCAGACAGCGGCAGAATTTTTAACGGCACAGAGGACGGTGACGGGATCGTTTTTGCAAATTTGCCTGTCGCCGACATATGGAATGACGATAATTGGGGAGACGGCAACGGATATTTCAATGCCACCCTATCTTATACCGAAACGATACAAGGGTCATATCCCGCATTGAACGACTATGAGCACGGATACGTAGATGACGGCTATGCCGACAGTATATCGGGCACCGCATTAAACAGTTCTAACTTTTACAACACGCTTATCGATAAAGATTCAAACAGACCCAGCGGCACATATAAACTGACAGAGGACATCGTTATCGAGGGCTTTACGGGAAAAGAATGGAACGAGGTCACTTTGGACGGCTGCGGTCATACGATTTACATTACATCGACTCAAACCGGTCTCGGCGGCAGTAATATCGGCGGTATAGTCGGGAAAATGACCCGCGGGACGATAAAGAATCTTAGAATAGTCCTTGCTGAAGACGTCACTGTCGCGACTACCGGAAGCAAAGAATCCAATGACGTCGTGGCGATCGGCATAGGAGCGGTTGCAGGGCAGCTGACAGGGGGAGCCACTATACAAAACGTGAATGTTGTGATTCCGGAAGGGGTCAGATTTTCAAATTCATGGAGCACCGGCGGAAGCGACCGCGCTTTAGGCGGTATAGCAGGTGAAATAGTCGGAAGCGGTCACATTATCGGCTGTACCGTTCAACTTGACGGGCAGATGATAGCAGAAAGCGGCTGGCCTTTTGCCGCAGGATTGGCAGGAATAACAGAGGATATTTCGGGGGATATTTCGGGCGCTCCATCCGTCACCTTTGAAAATAATATCCTGAAAGGCAGCGGACAGCTTGGCGGAATTGCCAACAATACGGACCAGCCTACTTTTTGCGCAGCAATAACCACGACACAACCGGGATCGTCCAATGCTTTTACGGTAGACGGATTCATATATAATTTAACAAATACCTCGCCTACGGTCGGCTCCTTAAACGGTAATGATCAGTTGACGAACGACCTTGTATCAAGTTTCGGATATGTTTGTCAGAACAATGACACAGAAGGAACGGGCACCTCTGCCGGTTTGGATCCGTCAGGCGTGGTAAACGATTTTAATATATTTGACTATGGCGCTTCCATGTCCGAGGACTTGGTCTATTATGATGAGGGCGACGGTAACGTATATTATAACATCCCCACGACCGCTGCAATATCCGGGAGCGTTGAGAACCTTGACAGAAGCACGGTCACCCCGTATTTCAGACCTAGTAGCACAACAGAATACAATGCAGCAAACATCACTTTAGTTGCGTCGGCGTCGGACTGGAGCGGATTCGAATTGCTGAAAGCCGACGGCGCATCTACCGCGCTCTCCGTAGACTCCGGAAGCGATAAGGTCATCGACGTGGCAAAAAACAATGCGGCGTCGGAAGGGGCTATCACCGTCATTAAATTCGAGACCGTAGAATTCGGTACCGACGGTGCGCTCAATTCTCTTACGTATACCGGCGAAGGGCAGGACGCTACCGCAAACCTTGTTTATCAAGGAAGCACTTATGGCGGAACTTACTCTCTCTCGTACACTGCAAACGGGGGCGGCGCTTCGCTCAGTGACGGAAAACCGTTGACTGCGGGTAATTACCTCGTTACAATAACATTGACGGGAAACGAATTTTTCTATTATAACGGCGCCGCGTCGAAAACTTATACGGGGCTCGGTCTGAGGATGGACAAGGCGCTGGTCCCGTTCGGAGTAAGTCTCGGGAACGATTCATTGACTTATACGGCGTCCGAACTGACAGGCGATCCGTCGGTAATTGCCACCAGCGGCGGAGACAAATACGATCATTTGCTCGACGATCTCGGTACGGTGACGTTTACCTACACGCCGAGCGGAGAAAGCAGTCCGCTTTCGGGGGACCCGACAAATGCAGGAACTTATACGGTAAGTTTTACTTATACGAATACCGCAAACGTCGGATTAAGTAATACAATCAGAACCGCCACATTGACGATAAACCCGAAGACTGTCGAGCTAGCCGCCAATAGTGTTGAAAAAACGTTTGCAAGCGATACCGGTGCGATAACTTCGGCGAACGTAAACGCGAACGATACATACGGCTTGACTATAAACGGATTTATCGATAGCGATACGAACGCCGCATATACGGTTTCGCTCGCAAGCCCCGTTTATATTGAGGAAAACGGCACTTCAACCGAGTACCTTGCGGCAGACGAATACACTCTGACCGTCACTCTTTCGAGCTCGAACTATACTTTCGGGACTACGAGCGGCGAAAATACCGACACGGTCACCGTAAACGTTGCGCAAGGCTCAAACTCCGTTTCCACGGAATATGCGCGCGATAATTGGGTCTATTATAACACACCTTCCGCACAAAACTTCCAAATGCGCTTCGGAACGCCTACGTTCAGCTATAGAAATACAACGACAGAACAGGTGTTTGATTCGATGACTTCGACTTCGCCTGTTGGCACATACAGTGTCACGGTGACGGTCGCGGAGACGACAAGCTACAGCGCTTTCGAGCAAACGTTCAGCGGCGCGTTCCAGATAACCGCGCTCCCCGTGAGTATTACTCTCACCGCTCAAGACGCGGTCTATTCGGCGAAACAATATGCGGAAAGCAATATCACGGTATCGCTGGGCGGTAGTTACACGGCAACCGACGTCGCGGCGATATTAGGGGAGATAACCTATAAGCACAGACTTGCTTCCGCCACGGAAGCCGAATACATACAGGGTCTTCCGACAGATGCGGGCGAATATGTGATTGGTATACATGAGCTCGGAAACATGACGGCAGGGAACGTCGGCGTGTCCGACTTGGACGCGATCACCGCCGGTCTGGTTATCAATAAAAAGACGGTCGCGTTCGATGCCGCAACGCCGGGCGGCACAAATCTGGGTTATGGCTCGGCTGCCGACCCGATGGATGTCGTCAATGTTTCGGCAGTTATCCCAGAGGGCTTTGAAAGCGATTTCACAGCGGACGACTGGTCGTGGAATGCAGTATTCGAAGAGGGATACGGAGCTTCGACGGCAGTAGGCACCTCGGTGACTTTGACCGTAAGTGTTACGATAACGGACGATAACTATACCGCGCAATTGGATCAAAGCGAATTCGAGTTTACCGTCGTGCAGGCAACTTTGACTTTAAGGGTAGAGGGCTTCGGTACGCTCGAAAACGGAGCCTCGGGATGGATATATGACGGTACGGCTCATGAGCTTACCGTATCGGTACCCGATGACCTCGTAGCGGAAGTAGTTTTGACTTACTATACCGTGAGCGACGGTTCATATACGGCGATCGAAGGCAACATAGCCCCGACAGATGCCGGAAACTATGCGGTCACAGCTTCGATATCGGGCGATAAAAACTATGCGGACGTGACTTCGAAGTATTTCGAATACACAATTCAGAAAGCGCAAATGGTAATAGAAGTCACGATGAACGGCTGGATTTACAACGGAAACGCGGGTACAGCCGCGGTGGTATCCGGTCAGCGGGAAAACGCGGTAACAGCCGTAAAGTATATCGGAACGCCGAACGGCGGGACGACCGATGAGTACAACTCACCGGATGTCCCGACAAATGCCGGCTCTTATAGAGTGGTGGTATCCGTTGAAGATACCGCGAATTACTTCGGAGTTTCCGAAACCGTCGTGCCGTTCACCGTTGAAAGGGCAGCCTTGAGCGATCTCAGCGTGTCGGTCGAGGGCTGGACCTATGACGCGACAGATCACTATTTAAGCAGTATACCTGTAGCTATAGAGAATAACAACGGTAACGGTAATGTTAGCTATGCTTGGTACAGTGTGAGCGGCGAACAGCAGGTAGGGTTGGATACCGACTATATCCGCAATGCGGGAGAGTACCGCGTTACGGCAACGGTAGCGCAAACAAACAACTACCTCGAAGGAACGGCAAGCCATGACTTCACTGTTGCCAAACACGAAGTCACGGTAAAGACCGCCCCTTATGAATTTGCATACGGAGTGTTGACGACTACAAACGCAAACAATGCCACGAATTTTCCCGGCGCCGTTACGGGATTCCTTGGCGGAGAGGCGGACAGCAGCTTTGAATTGAGTTTGGGATATTCCGGTCAAGTGACAGACGGCTATGTCAATGCCAGGGAATATGATCTTACAGTGACGCTTATCAACACAAATTATACATTCAAGACTGCAGACGGCACATTAAGCGGCACGGCGACAATTCCTGTAGTAGTCAATAAGACTGATAACAGTACTACGAGTGACTATAGCAGATCGGGCTGGACATACTATAACTCGCCTTCCGTCGATGAAATTTTGCCGAAATTCCGCTTCGGCTCCGAAGCGGCAATAGAAGTCAAATATTATACCGATCCCGAACGTCAAAACGAATATACGGATGGATTCACTTATGTGACGGCGGCAGAAACGTACTATGTCGCCGTGACAATGCCCGGTACGGATAACTACAACGAGTTGACAGTATACGGGCAATTTACTGTAGCGCAGCGCGAAGTTACTATTACAGTAGCCGATATAAGCAATAATACATACTATTACGGCGATATGATAGAGCCGAGCGCTACGATACCTGCCAGCGGTTTCGGAACCGATTATATCGGTACGGTAAGTTGGACGTATAAGGAAGCCGATTCCCAAGAGGATGTCTGGACGGCATTGCCCGATGACGGTATTTTCGATGTCGGTACCTATACGATCAGGTTCAATTACACCAATACCGCCAACGTGGCGTTGGATGCTGAAAGCGTTATTGAGACTACCGTCACTATAAACCGTCGCGCGGTCGAATTCACCGTGTCGCTTGAAGAGGGCGCCAAGATAGTCTACGGCATGACTTTGGAAGAGGTAAGGGCTTTGGTACTGATCTCTACCGACACCGAGCTTGAGTACGGCTCCGAGATCGGGGTCATGGCAGGGGGTACGGCATATTCCGAAACGGTGAACGCCGGTACTTTGGTGACCGTAACCGTGGAAATAACCGTGACGAATACCAACTATACCGCGACGGTGAGCGGCGAAACGAAATATGAGCTTACTGTTGCAAAGAGGGCGGTCACGATCGCAGTCGATGAAACGGCGACAATGCTCCATGCGAATTATAATCAATTCGATCCGACTCCGTTCTACGGGCATATCCGGATAGAAGGACTGCTAAACGGCGACGTAAAGGAGAATGTATTCAATATCGCGCTGCCCGTGGTAAGCGACACTCCGACGACGGACGCGTATGAAGTCAATGTCAGCCTCAATACGGACTTTGCGGGATACGCTAATTACGAATTCGGAGAGACGACGAAATGGGTCATATCGCTCACCTTGTCTGCAAGAGAATTTACCTTCACCGTCCAAATGAAGGAATCGTTCGTGTACGGCAAGGAGATTGACGGCATGAAACTAACTATCGTACAACCGGAGGGCGAAGAGGAGATACCGAGCTCTGTATTGCATCAACCGATGACATTCAGGTACATCGGCGTTGACGGAACCGAATATGATTCCAATATCGCGCCCGTAAACGTCGGCAGTTATACTTTGACGGTCACCATTACCGGTACAGCAGACTACCATTCCGAGCCCGCAACTTCGAAGGTGTTCGAAATTACTCCGGCGCCGCTCACCATGACGATTGACGCCGCCGCAGGCGGGCTGTCCACGACCTACGATCCGAATACCGAGATAACCGACTTCATGGCGGCGTTCGCGGAATATTTCACGGTCGCTTTCCCCGCGGACGGCGCATACACCGACGAATTCGGCGA
Source organism: uncultured Clostridia bacterium (assembly GCA_944331875.1). Lineage (GTDB taxonomy): Bacteria > Bacillota > Clostridia > Christensenellales > DTU072 > Stercoripulliclostridium_A. The sequence goes on from CALVJA010000011.1 coordinate 7,491, forward strand.
TATATTCTCGCTGTCCGCGACCAAGGACAATGATGGTGCGGTCGAGAGCATCAAAAATGCCGGCGCGTATACGCTTACTCCGACGCTCATAAACAAAAACTACTCGATAAAGGATATCCCGTCGCTTACACATACCGTGAACAAAGCGAATATGTCGGTCACGGTGAGCGTCGAGAGTTGGGCGTACGGCGAATATTCCTCGGAACTTAACGCGCCCGTGATAAGCGGTATCATGGAAGACGCCGATTTGCTCGAGGGATATTCCGAAGTGTATATGCTGAAACCGGACGAAAGCGACATACCTAGCGGTGAGCCCATTGTTGATATTGCAAATGCAAACGTCGGCACATATATCTTAATAGTAACCGTGCCCGCGACCGACAACTATATCGGAATGACGGCAGAAGCGACATTCTATATTACGAAGACCACGTTCGAATCCGCGGTGACTATCACGGGCTGGACGTACGGCGAATATGACGCGGAATTGAACGCGCCTTCGGTCCACGAAGACGGAAACCCCGGCAACGCCGATGTCAGATATACATATACCGGCAGGAACGGCACCGAGTACGACGAGTCCGAGGAAGTGCCCCAAAACGCGGGATATTACACGGTGACGGCGTATATCGATGGAAGCGTCAACTATGAGGCTCTCGAGGTCAGTTGCAATTTCGCGATAGATAAAGCCTCTGTCTCCCCCGCAATCGACGCGGAGCTGAGCAAGACGTATGACGGCGATGCGGTCGCGTTCACGCTGACGGAGGGCTCCAACCCCGGTATGGGAGAGGTGACCTACGTTATCGAAAGGGAGATATCCGGCGAATACGTAACGGTAACGGAAGCAAGATACTCCGGTAATTACAGGGTGCGGGCAACCGTTTCCGAGACGGCGAACCATAGCGGCGCCACTACCGAACCCGTCACGTTCGCGATAGGGCAAAAAGCGGTGACTGCGAGCTGGTCTGTAGCGAATGCCGCGCTGGTATACGGCGACAGTTACGATGAGGCGCTCGCGCTTATCCTCATCGACAGAAAGTCAGTCCTCGCGCAATTTGCGGCGGGCGACGGGGAGTATGTCGAATTCATACTCGACGCTCTTGCCGCGGACGGCTCCGATTATTCCGAACGCGTGAACGCCGGCACTGCGGTGACTTTCGGATTAAGCATAGCGTTTGCCGAGGGCACGGCGCAGGACATCGTCGGGAGCTACGATATAAGCGTAAGCGTTGAGGGCGCGGGATCCAAGACGGTCGCCCCGCGCAGCATAGAGATTACCGCAACGGATACGAGCGATATATACGGCTCGAGTTTCACCGCGGACGGCTCCTTAGCGGAGTACTTCGCGGAGAACTTTACCTACAACGGCACGTCGGTAAACGCCATAGCGGACGAATACACGACCGTGGCATTTGCCGTCAATGGGACGAGCGGCGCAGCGATACCGAATGCGGGTACATATACGGTCACCGTCACGGTCGGCGGTAACTATACCGGAGCGGCAAGCGCCGCGTATACGATAGAGCAAAAGACTCTCACCGTCGCCGCGGGCTACGAGTTGCCTTTCGGGGTATTAAGCGCCGAGAACATCGCAGAATACGGCTACGAAGCGCTGCTCGGCGGTTTCGTCGGCGATGAGAGCGTGGATTACACGGTACGCGCAGACGACGAGTTGGGTGACGAAGACAGTTCGTTCGGGTTCCTGAATGTAAACGAATATGTATTGATGGTCGAAATTGCCGAGAATACGAATTATAAGTTCGAAACGGGATATACCGCTAAGTTCACTGTCAATATAGAAAAGACGGATAACGCGTGGATCGTCGAATACGCTCGCGGCGACTGGACTTACCTTTCCGAGCCCGCCGCGGTAACCTCGCCGGAAGCGAGATTTGCCGAAAGCGATATCGACGTCAGGTATTATGCCGACTCCGGATATACCGTCGAAATGGCGCCCGAGGCGTTTACCGCCGCCACTCCCGCGGGTACGTATTATGTGACGGTTTCAGTACCGGGAAGCGATAACTTCAACGCGCTGAGGGCGGAATATTCCTTCGAGATCTACCGTCTGAGAGCGGAGATGGAAGTTTCGACGCCGGAAGCGGTCTATGACGGCGAACCGTACGACGGGCTGACTTACACCGTGTCCGGCGCTGCCGCGGACGTTGTCGGCGAGATAGGCTGGATGTACATCGGCGAGGGCATGAGTGACTATGTTTCGGGTCTTCCCGTCGACGCCGGCAGCTATGCCGTACGCATCGCTTCGGTTGAGAACCTGAGCATCGATATCATCAATATCACCGAGACCTTCGCGCTCGTCATCGATCCCGCGACCGTCAACTTCACGGTAAGGATAGCCTCCGGCATGTCGGTGACGTACGGCGACGAGATCACAAACGCCGCGGCGTTCGTAAACACTCCCGTGCCCGATATCGATGTGGGCGAGTTCACCTATACCGTCACCGCCTATAATTCGCGCGGCGCGCTTTACACCTCCGGGCTTCAGGCGGGCGAGCAGGTCAGCTTCGCGGTCGAAGTCACCATCGAGGACACCAATTATGTCGCCAACGTTCGCAGCACACCCTCGCTCACGGTCAGAAGGCTCGCTCTCGAGCCCGAGATAGTCGTGGGTGACGAGACCGTAACGCACGGCGACGAGATAAGCGTGTCGAACGGCAGCGAATTCCTTGTGATCGACGCGATCACCAGGTATATGGCGGATAACGGGGTCAGATACTACGAGTACGCTATCTATGTCAACGGAGCGCGTTATACCACCGATTACGCGTTCACGCCCGGCGAATACGAGATATCGGTCGCTATCGACGGCAATTTCTCCGGCGAGCTGCGTCTTACGGTAAACGTCGATGGGAACCCCGAATTAAGCGTTGCCTCCGCCGAGCCGGAGACCGCTATCGGCAGGTTCCTCGATTCCATAAACCTCTCCGTAGCGGGCGCGGTCGCCATATTGCTGGGATTTATGGTATCCCTCGTCGTGTGTCTGCTTATCGGGCTCAGAAAGAGGGGAAGCGAGTGATCCCGCGATCGTAAATAACCGCTTTATCCAACAATAAAAACGAAAAAGCCCCGAGAATTCGGGGCTTTTCGATACGGTTTCGTTATGTCAGTTTTCCAATAAAATATCGTGTATGGCGCGGTACATGTCCGGCGCGGTCTCTCCCCAGGAGTTTCTGATGCTCACCGCAAGCGCTCTGGAATCGACGATGAGTTTCAGTTCCATCAAAACTCTTTTCAGATCCTGTATCTTCAATACCACCGTGAAAGTGCCGTCCGAGTTGCGGAAAAAATCGGATACGAATTCCTGCTTTTTGCGGTACTCCAGCCTGTTGTTCTTGACGAATGCGGTTATCTCCTCGCGAAGCGACAGCGGCAGCTCGTTATAAAAATAGGCTATACAGCTCCTGCCGTCCGAGGTGATCCTGAGAAGCGAAACGTTGTTCCCGGGAAGCGTGGTGCGATTGACAAACCCCGATTTTATAAGCTCGTTCAATACTTGCTTGCAATATAGATACCTCAGCCAATTATTCTCCGTACAGCAAATCGACAGGAGCGTATCCTCGGTAAGCGGCATTTCGAATTTTTCCATTACGAAAAGCACAACAAGCTTATTGTTTGTCGTTTGGTCGTCAGTCATGTTTTCCTCTTTTGATGCCATTAAATTATATCACACATTCCGCGACTTGTACCCGCCCCGAAAAAATTTATCCGCTTCTTTTACCTCTCGGCATTACCTATTTATACAATATATTGTGGTTTGGATCGTTTTGCATCACTATGTTATTTTGTGTAGGCTCAGCGGAAATTTTAACGCTTTGCGGCGTATCTTTTCCGCTACTGCTTTGAAAACTTCCTAATTCCTTTAATGCTAGGTTGAATTTCTTTCGACGAGCCACCGCGCAAGCGCGGTGGAATTAACGTTTAACAACTATATTTCTTAATTACCGTATCTTTTCGGTCCTTTTCCGCAAAAAAATATCGGCATACGTCGTATGCCGATATTTTGTTCACGCAAAATCACCCGAAAATCTACGGTTGTAGTGGTGTTATAAGCTTTTGTGATTATTCTTTGAAGCCATGAACAGCAGTTTGCTCATACAAGTGTTTTCCCTTACACAGGTGTTCGGCACCGATTTGCTGTGTATTTCGGAGCTATTTTTTTCGAAACAAGGACAGCGCGTATAGCATACGCGCCGACGCTGCCCTCGTTTGGTCTCCAAAGCGGGGGTCGCAGATTTCGGGAAAAAGAGCCCGAAAGACGCGGTAAAGCGGTGGTATTGATCGATTGCCGAAAATCAATATATATCCTTATGAAAGAAAAGCCCGTTTAAAGAACGGACTTCTCGCTTCAGAATTCGGATTTCATTATATTGACCGCCTGCCTCATTTCATTCGGCAATCGATCAATATAATGTGTTTTCGTAGAGCCGCTTGAAAAATTGTGTGCCTTGAGCAAGCTGCGCAATATCCTGCCTTTCGTTCAGCCCGTGTATCCTGTTCGCGTCCTCGACGGTCTTTTCGAAGGGGGTGAAACGATACACGTTATTCGTCAGACGGTAATAATGCTTCGCGTCCGACGCGGCTATGAACGGATAGGGCGCGACGATATAGCCGTTGAACACTTCGTCGATGGTTTTTGCAAGCAGTTTATATGCCTCGGAATCGGTGTCCGAAACAGGGGAGGGATCGATGCTTCCTTCGAGCGTTGAAATTTTTACGTGATTGCCGACCGTTTTTTGAATGTGCGCCCTGACCTCTTCGACGGTTTCTCCGGTGTTTATTCTGGCGTTCACCGTGCCCCGAGCCACCCCGGGGAGCGTATTCGGAGTGCTGGCGCCCTCGGCCTGCGTGGGCGCAAGAGTGGTGCGCATCAAGCAGTTCGTGAACGGGCTCACCAGGCACAGAACGGGTTTCAAAAGCGCGGAAAGGATGTCGCGGTTGGCGAGCGCCAGCCTGAAGCCGAAATTCATGTAGGGCGCGAGAGCCTTGAACATTTCTTTTGTGGGCTGCGTCCAGAAGGGGCGCATTTTTTTCTTTTCTACCCTGTATAGAGCCTCGCCCAAAAGTCCTACCGCGGTGCGGCGCGTGGGTGCGGAGGCGTGACCGCCGTCTTTTTCTATTTCCAATATAAAATCGGCGTAGCCCTTTTCACAGGTGCCTACGAGCGCTATCTTGTTGTCTATTCCGAGCAGCTTACCGTCCAATATCGTGCCGCCCTCGTCGATGACGTACTCGAGCCGCACGTTTTGCGCCTCAAGGTACTTGCTTATCTCCAGCGCGCCGTATGTACCCCTCAGCTCCTCGTCGTGACCGAAGCAGAACAATAACGTGCGCCGAGGCTTTTTACCCTCTTTCAGCAGTATCTCAAGCCCCTCGAGCGCCGCTATCATCTGCGACTTCATGTCCTGCGAGCCTCTGCCCCAGACATATCCGTCCTTTATGACTCCGCCGAACGGGTCGACTTCCCAGCCCTCGGGCTCTGCGGGAACGACGTCCTGGTGCGCCAAAACCGCCGCAGGCAACAACTCGGGATCGCTGCCCGCAACTTTGTATATCACCGCGTACTTGTTGACGTTCGTCTTTTCCGCAGCCGCCATGACTGCGGGGAAGGTAGTTTCGAGATATTTTTGATATTCGAAAAAAATGCTGCCGTCAGCGTCGTTGTCGGGAAGGGTAACGGTCTTTATCCTGACAGCCCCCTGAAGTTTATTGCTTAGCGCGTCCCGATCGATATCCGCGGGCGTGTACTCGGAGCACGAACGCTCCGGCTTTCTGAGAGCGAGCGCGCGAATGATCATTATCGCAAGGAGAAGGAGCACCGCTCCTAAAATAACATATCCAATTATCTGTCCCGTCATATCCGACCTCCGAAATTGATATATAAATTTTATACCATTTTGCCGAAAAATGCAATAAGCCTTCTCCTTTATTGCGGATGTCGTTTTTTAAGTTCCTGAAAGAATGTATCCGCCATATATTCGGGTACCCGAACGGGCGCGAATTTCGTATCCCGATAACAGTAAAAATCGCGCGGTTTGCAACCGCACTAACCGATTTTCGGTCAAATACGGGCGAACTTATCCACAATTCAACAGGGTTATCAACATTTTTTTGTTGATAACTCCGTTGATAAGTTGACAAGCACAAAATTCGACATATAAATACGGAGTCGCGGCCGCGTTTAGGTATCCGAAACGCGGGCGATTTTTTAAGGCAACCGAATTCGCGGTTTTTTATCCAAAACGTCGCACGGCGCGCATTTGATTACCTGTTCGGCGCAAGTTTCCGCCGAAGGATTTGGTATCGTATATACGCGCGCGTGCGAATAAATTTTAGGATACATATTAAAATCGTTTGTATTTTTACCGTGTCGGGTCTAGAATATCTTTGTACGACACAGGAGATAATCGAAATATGACAAACGTCGGGATCACCGTATTGGGGTTTACGATAATATTTTTGGCGACCACTTTGGGCGCCGCTATGGTGTTTTTGTTCAGGAAAGAAATATCCCCGAAACTTAACACTGCGATTTTGGGATTTGCCGCAGGCGTGATGATAGCGGCAAGTATTTGGTCTTTGCTGCTTCCTTCGCTCGAGGGAGCGGCGGATTGGGGAAATCTCGCGTTTATCCCCGCGCTTGTAGGATTTTTGGCGGGCGGCTTGTTCATGGTCGTGTTGGACAAGTTGATCCCGCATCTGCATAAATCCGGCATCGACGAGGGACTCAGAAATAACTTCAAGAAAACGACCAAACTGTTCATGGCGGTCACCATACACAATATACCCGAAGGGCTTGCCGTGGGATTCGCTTTCGGCGGCGCTTTTGCCGACGGATCTACGGCGGCGTTCATGGGCGCGTTGGGGCTCGCGATAGGGATGTCGATACAGAACTTCCCCGAGGGCGCCGCGGTCGCGCTTCCCATGCGCTCGGTCACCGGGAGCAAGCTGAAAGCCTTCCTCTACGGTACGGGGACCGGCGTTGTGGAACCGATATTCGCGGTGGTAGGTTATTTCCTCGCCGCGTCTTTGACGGCGGCGCAGCCGTGGTTCATGGCGTTTGCGGCGGGGCTTATGATTTTCGTAGTCGCCGAGGACCTTATCCCCGACGCGCATATCGAGGAAAATTCGCACCTCGGTACTTGGGGCGTTATGACAGGATTTGCGTTGATGATGGTGCTCGAAGTTGCGTTAAGTTGATTTCTTTGCCGAAAAAGATGTTTAAAAATTGCTTTGAAAGGAACTTATAAGCAAAGTAGTGAAAAAGAGTGCATTCGACCGAATGCGCTTTTTTCACAAGGTGAGATATAATTTCGGCAAAGAAATCAACACCACCGCTTTGCGCCTCTTTTCCGCCGTATCGCACGAAATTACTTAAAGCCTTTAATATCACCCCGTTTTGGAGACCAAAACGGGGCGCGGACGGCGCATAGTCCACTATAGCGCCGCCCGCGTTTCGTGCGATACGACAAAAAATAGTCTGCAAATCGGCGCTACGTATGCTTATCGTGGCGACAAAGTACACAGTGAACTGTTTTCTTCTTTCATGCAAAACACAAGTACAAGCAAACTGCTGTTCATGGCTAAAGCAAATCGGTGCCGAACACTCCATTCAAAGAAAACACTAATATTGGCGAACTGCTGTTCATGGCTCCAAAGTAAAAAACGCAAAAGCCGATATTACGCCTACAGCCGTAGATTTTCGGGTGATATAATTCGACAAAAGAATATTAGGAAGTCCCGTGTCGGTGAAGCGGAAATTTTAGCGTTTTGCGGCTGGAGATTTTTCGTTAATGCGAAGAAAACTTCCGACGTTAATACCCGGAGGGTCTTAACTAGGAAGTTTTCAAAGCAGTAGCGGAAAAGATACGCTGCAAAGCGTTAAAATTTCCGCTGAGCCGACACAAAAAGCCGATTTATTTCACAACGCGCCCGTTACGGCTTGTTTACCTACCCTCGGGCGCGTTATTTCACAATTCCGCTTGCGGAATTATTTCACTTTTTTTTGGCACCGCTTTGCCGCCACAGAAAACAAAAATTGACATTATATGTGTTATCCGGTTATAATAGTTATGATTTAACGGGCGGAAACGCAGATGACTCCGTTCGGAGGGTGGCAATGGCATCGGGACATTGGGTTATATTGAAGCGGTTGAATACCGGATATGCAGAGTGGGGCTTGAAAGAGGGCTCATTGGGCTATGTGTCGGGCATTCAATGGAATGTTACCAAGTTGTGGGTCAGTTTTTACGGAGAAAAATTATGGGACGCAATATACGGCGGGTATACGGATGAAGTCTTAGTGAAGGTAGATAAAGCCGATCTGGAAATACTATCGCGGGATGCGGTCGAATATGGGCAGTATTCGGATCAAATAAAAAAGCTGGAAGCCGAATCGGAAATCCCCTGGCGGGAGAGCGGCGGCTGGGTAATATTGAAGCGTTTAAGAGCGGAATACGCGGAAAAAGGCGTAAAAAAGGGCGCGTTGGGAACATTGGTATCTTATGAACATAACCAAAATCATTTCAAGGTGAGGTTCTACGGCGATAAATGCCAAAACGCAGAGGGGGACTCGGTTACTTCCGTTACGAAATTAGAGGTATTCGACGAGGATGTTGAGAAAATATTTCCGGATTCTCCCGCCGCCCGGCCTTACACCGAAAGGATACGGGAGCTGGAACATGAATTCGAGAATTGGCGGATCAATAGATACGAATGGGTAAAATTGACGCGCTCGAGACCGGAGTACGCCGCAGAGGGTGTCAAAGAGGGCGCTATCGGAATAGTTAAGGAAGGTTGCTATGACGGAACTTTTGCCTCCGTGTTGTTTTTAGAAGACATGACCCGGGACGAAGACGGCGCTTTCTTTACGGAGTTCAAGAAGCTTGACGTCAAGTCGGCGGATCTGAAAATAATATCGCCTGAGTTCTGTCCCGGTCCCGACGCGGAAAAAGTCATGAGGTCGGACGAGGAATTCAAAAATAGCGGTATTGAGGAATATGACTGGGTGAAGGTTCTTCGCACAAGAGAAGAATATGCCGAAAAAGGCGTCAAAAAAGGCGACTTCGGTTATGTGACATTTGCATTGCCCGAGGATCCGACCGCACATGTGAAATTTTTCGGAGAAAGGCGTTTAGACCCCGGTAACGGATGGGTGCGGGATGACTTCTATATCAACATATATAAGGAAGATTTGAAAAAAGTGCCGCGTGACCCCGATCGTACCGATCCCGATACGGAAGAAGCGCTCAGGATCGAAGAACGAGTCCGTAACATGGAGCCTGTACAAAATGATTTGGTGGAAGTTATACGCTTAAGACCAGAATATTCGGAACACAATGTGAAAATAGGCAGCCGGGGAATGATTGAATTTACGTCGGATAGATACGCTACCGCGTGGGTGGTGATAGACGCCGAACGACATTATGACGAGGCGCTCGGCAAATATTATTGGGATGACTACGATGACCTAAATATATATCTCGATGATTTGAGGAAAATTGATTTCTTTGCCGAATGAAAAATTAATAAATTGCTTTGGATGGAACTTATAAGCCAAGTAGTGAAAAAGGGTTCATTCGTTTGAATGAACTTTTTTTCATAAGGTGAGACCTGATTCGGCAAAGAAATCAATTTACCACCGCTTTACCGTGTCTTTCGGGCTCTTTTGTGCGAAATCTCCGACCCCTGTTTGGAGACCAAATAGGGGCGGCTCGGTCGAGTATGGTATACACTTCCCTCGCCGTTTCGCACAAAATAGCTCCGAAATCCACAGCAAATCGGTGCCGAGTATGCTTATCGTGGCGACAAAATACACAGTGGACTGTGTTCTCCTTTCATGGAAAACACTAGTATAAGCGAGCTGCTGTTCATAGCTTAAAAGAATCGGTGCTATACACGCTCTACATTGCGACAAGATACACAGTATACCAAACAGCTCTATAATGGAAAACACTATTATGGGCGAAAAGGAAAACAAACTTTAAACTGCCAAGCCATGTAATCGGAGGGGGGTTACGTTGACACTTCACCCCCGGCGATTAAATGCTCTGCTAACGCTCCGCGCGCCTCCCCCATTAAAATGGCTTGGGGATATGCTGTTAAAGGAATAATATGCTTTGTGTATTACGGGAAAGGGAAAAGCTATGTGCGAAACCGAAGTTATCCACATATTCATCCACTAAACACTAAAAAAGACTTTCGATTCAAGGCACAACAAACAGCAAACACAAAAGCGCTACTACCATATAAAGCAAAGAACGACCATGTCCCTATACTTTCATATGGGGCGGGCGGGTGGGACATTAATCTAAAGACCGCATACATACAAACACCGCGCTCGCGCGGTGACTCGCCGAAAGAAATTCAACCAAGCAATAAAGGAATTTCTTTCGGCGAAAAAGGCGCCGGGAAGCGTAAGATTGGGGCACATCGTCGATGTAATGTAAATTTTATTAGTGAAGTGTTGCGTTATAAGTCAATACTTCGCTAAAAACATTTAAGTGCCACAAGCCAAAAGCTTCCGACGGCGCCGTGGCAAGGACAGCGCGTATAGCATACGCGCCGACGCTGCCCCCGTTTGGTCTCCAAAGCGGGGGTCGTAGATTTCATACAAAGCCATAAAGATTATCTTGCTTGTATTAGTGTTTTCCCTTACATAGGTGTTTGGCGGCAGATTGCCGTAGATTTGCGAGCTATTTTCCGCAAAACGGGAGGGAAGTGTATAGCATACTCGACCGATCCGCCTCCCACGGAGGTCGTAGATTTTGCGGAAAAGAGCCGCAAAGATGCGGCAAGATGTCGGGAATTGATTTCTTTGCCGAATCAGGTCTCACCTTATGAAAAAAAGCGCATTCGGTCGAATGCACTTTTTCTCATCACTTGGCTTATTAGTTCCTTCCAAACTTCTAATTTACATCTTTTCGGCAAAGAAATCAATTCCGTGTTATAATGGGGGTATGATATTCACCGGTCCGCATTGGTTTACGGGAGTTTTTCAGATGGTTTTCGCCGCGGTCGAAGTGATCTTCGCCGTGAGAGTCTTGAACCGGCGCCCGTATTTCAGAAAAGCAGTCATATACGCGATAGGGTATTGGATACTTTCGTATAAGTTTTCCGAATATATCGGCGGTACCGCGGTACCCGTCGATTTTTCCGCCGTCGCGTATTTTATGTGCGGATTCGCGGTGTTGTTCCCGGGAAGGATAACGTATCTCATCGGCGCGTTCTGCGGGTTGATAGCGGGGGTAATGTACGTTACGACGATGTCTTTGGCGCCCGAGATCCATTACGGAATAGGCAGCAATTCGTTTACCACTATAGCCGCGCTTTTGAATCACAATCTGTTGTTTTTGCTGTCGATGTCTATGTCCGCGGAGAAAAAATTCCGCTTGAAAGACGTCCATTGGATACCGGGATACATTGCTATCTATATATTGTACGTCCAATTCGTTACGGCGCGTTATCCGGTAGGATCGTCCGTGACAACGCTGAAAATTTTGGACGGCACGATAATAAACCTCGTCGCGCCCGAGTTCGCCTTGACCGCCGCGTATTATGTTTTTTATTATGTTTTCGTCGTCGCCGCGCTTGTAGGCATCATCTCGCTCGTATACTTTATCAACCGCCGTCTCCACGCCGAGAAACGATTTGTCGAAAGCGAACGCGATCTGCACTTTTCCGGTCGGGCAGACATGTATTTGAGAACGGGACGACGCTCCTGCCGACGCGCGAAGTAGTTGCCCCGATATTATGCTACAAACGTAAATTAGGTTAATTATTGGCGAGATCATCATTTTTGCGTTCTTTTCATCATTTTTCGATGCTTTGAGATGTCCCGAAATAAGGACAAGCGAATTTTACGTTTCCCTCGGGCTTGACTTTCGGTTATGTCGGTGATATATTTGAAATGCGAACAAATGTTCGTAAATTGAACGCGACATACAGGAGGAAAACGGATGCTCTCCGCCAAAACGGCAGAAATTTTATTGACGGTCTATCCCGAACTGAACGATCTGAAAAGGAGATATTTGTCCAAAGCGAAAAGATGCCTGAGTTTTGAATACAACTCGTCGGGGATAGACGCGGCGACGGTATTCGCGGAATTTTTCGCCGCGGCGGAAACGTATCGAAACCTAAAGCTGTTCGGTGACGCAATGAGCGCGGCGCTCGGCATTTTGTCGCCCGAGGAGAGGGCGGCGGTAAAAAGTTTTTATATGCTCGGCGAATCCGCCATGGCGGGAGCGAAGCGGTTCGGCATCGAAAAAACTACGTTCAGATCCGCAAAAAGGCGCGCTGTCAGAAAGTTAGGCGCATATATCGAGGTACTGGGGTTTGACGAAAAGCGGATATTGGAGTGCTTCGACTCGGAATACGCGTTCGTTGACGCCGCCGAGGAAGTGGAAGCAAGGTATGTAGCGGCGGCGCGGTTCAAAAGGCGATGAAGCCGCCCGCGGGCGGTTTTTTTTGTGGGAGAAAGCGGGATATGCGATCGAGATCGATACGGAAAACGGACAGGGAGAAACTTCTGAGCGGGCTCATAAAACGCGCGGAGGGGTTGGAAGCGGAGGAGCGCGTCATCGAATACGTCGTCGACGAGGACGGCAACAGACGCGCCGTAAAGGAAAAAACGCAATATAAATATTATCCGCCCGACGTTTCCGCGGCAAAGGTGTGTCTGGAGCTGGAAAAGGGGAACGCGAACGCGTTTTCGGGGCTCAGCGACGAGGACCTAGATCGGGAAAAAATAAGGCTCATGGAGGAACTCAAAAGAATAAACGGCGGCTCATGAACGTTTCCCGTCGTCGTAAGGTTCGCGGGATCTTCCCGCGCCTCGGGAGCGGAACAGCAGCACGACAACGGCTATTGCCGGGACGGCAAGTCCCACGATTATGATTATTTTAAGCTCGTTGTCGTCCAGTGCGTCCATCACGCTCCCGTCCGAGGGAGCGGCAGTATCATCCGCGGGAGCCGAGACGTCCTCGGACGGCGGATCTTCGGGGACGAAGGGCTCGATGTCGGGGGAAGGCATCGTCGTCCTGTCGGCGCGGATATAGCCGTAGGAGTTTTCGTATTTGACGTAGTACCATGTCAGAGTTTCCGTGGGATATACCCCCAAAAACGTTATCGAAGCGCCGACGGGGACCTCGGCGGCGCTATCGGAGGTAACGTCGGGAGAAACTTTCAGGTTTATCGCGGTGAACTCCGAAAAATCGGCGGAAACGCCAATCTCGCGCGAAGTGCCCGCCGCGGTAGTGTGGTAGCCGACGGCGGAAACGGTGTTTTTGTCTACCTTTCCCGAAACGCCGTTGAAAGTGACGTAATAGAAATTTTCGTCCAGATTGTTGATCCTGGCGTAGTAGGTGTCGGGAAGCATGAACAGCCTGACCCCGTCGCCGCTTAAAAGCCACACGTCGCCGTCCGCTACGATATGCGGCGTATCGGCGGCAAACGCGGCGAAAGAGCTCTCGGGAACAAGAGCAAATATCATCGCGGCGGCGAGTATCATAACGGCGGCGAGAGCGGCGCGTACGACTTTCATACAAAACAGTATATCCCGTATACGCCGCGCTAAAACCCGTAATTTGTTAAAAAGGAGATTATTATGTTGATTACCCGCGACCCGCACGATATCGCCCTGAGGCTCAAGGAGATAGATCCCTCATACGAACTTCATTTCAACAATAGGACGTCCCGCTTCGAACTGAAGGACGGGAGCGGAGCAACTTTGATCGTTTTCCCGTATGACCGCATGGACGAAAGGATGGTACGCCACGCGCGCCGCACCAGGGCGGAGAGACTGGCGGAGATAATACGCGAGATAGACCTTGCAAACGAACGCGCCGAAAAAAGGGCGTTAAGGATCCGCGAAAACGCGGCGGAGGACGGACTAAGGGAGGCAGCGGACAGATTTTATGCCGACAGAAAAAGAAAGGGAGCTGGTTGAACGGATACTCGGTATAGAGGCGGAACAGGCGAAACGGCGCGCCTCGAACAAACTTTTATATTACAACGCGGGCGAAAAAAAGCATTTGAAACAGCTTGAGTTCCACAGAAGTATCGCGAGGAACCGCTGGGTATTCGGCGGCAACAGGTCCGGGAAAACCGAATGCGGCGCGGCGGAGGCGGTGTGGATGTGCCGCGGCAACCACCCTTTCCGCAAAAACAGGCGCGACGTAAAAGGCTGGGCGGTCTCGGTGACGCGCGAGGTACAGCGCGACGTGGCGCAGGCGAAAGTGCTTTCATACCTTTCGCCCGAGTGGATAGAACGGGTGACGATGTCGGAGGGGACAAAGGAATTTCCCGAGGGCGGCGTAATCGACACGGTGTACATAAAAAACGTGTTCGGCGGGATAAGCTCGCTGACGTTCAAATCGTGTCAGCAGGGAAGGGAAAGTTTTCAGGGCGCGACGCTCGATTTCGTGTGGTTCGACGAGGAGCCGCCCCGGGACATTTACGAAGAATGCCGTATGCGCGTGTTGGACAGAAGCGGCGATATATTCGGCACGATGACGCCGCTGAAAGGGCTGACATGGGTGTACGACGAGATATATCTGAACGCTTCCTCGGACCCCGAGATATGGACGGAGACGATGGAGTGGGCGGATAATCCGTACCTGAAGGAAGAGGAAGTTAAAAGGCTTTCCGCAGTGCTGTCGGCGGAGGAGCTCGAATCCAGGCGCTACGGCAGGTTCCGCGCGGATTCGGGACTTGTGTATCCCGAATTCGACCCTTCGGTACACGTTATAGAGCCATTTGAGATACCGTTCGATTGGCAGTCGGCGATAAGCATCGACCCGGGACTCAAAAATCCGCTGTCGTGTCATTTCTATTGCCAGGACTTCGACGGCACTATATACGTCGTCGCGGAGCACTACGAGGCGGGGCTCGACGTAAGATCGCACGCCGAAAAGATAGACGAGATAGCGACTAATCTCGACTGGCGGCGCCGCACGGACGGAAGGCTCGAAGCGCTCATCGACTCCGCCGCAAATCAAAGGACTTTAGCTTCCGCAAAGTCGGTGTCGGAACTGTTCTTCGAATACGGCATAGCGGTCAATACGAACGTCAACAAGGATATGTTCACGGGGATAAGCCGCGTGAGGCGCTTGTTCGCCGAGCGCCCGCCCGCGATATATATCTTCAATACCTGCACGAAAATGATAAAGGAACTGAAAAGCTATTGGTGGGGCGGCGGCGACGTTCCCGTCAAAAAAGACGATCACGCGATGGACGACCTGAGGTACTACGTCATGTCGCGCCCCGAAAACAGGGAACCGAAGCCGAAGCCAAACCGGTTCCAACTGCACAAAACAAAATTGATGCGGTCATGCCGCGTCGGAAAATAGGAGGAAACATGTCACAAAAAGAGCTTGCGGCAGAGCTTAGAAGCGACTTCGAACGCCGCCGCGAACAACGAAGAGAGATCGAAGCGAAGTGGAACCTGAACATCGGATTCATGATGGGAAAACAGTACTCCGTAATAGACCCCCGCGGAGAGATCGTCGAAAATGCGGGAAGGTTCGGTTGGGAGGGGCGCGAGGTATATAACCATATCGCGCCTTTGATCGAAACGCGGCTTGCCAAATTCGCGAGGATAAACTGTGCGGTGAACGTGCGCCCCGCGGGCGCGGAGGACGCGGACGTAAACGCGGCGCGCCTGTCCGGAAAGATAATTGACGCCGCGATGCGCGACAACTCGTTCGCGACGCTTGCGGGAAAGGCAAACTTTTGGTCGGAGCTCACCGGCACCGCGTTTTTCAAGGTGGTATGGGACGCGGACGAAGGGGAGTCCGGCGGCGTAAAGATAGCGGTCTGCCCGCCCGAGGAGATCTTCCCCGACGATATATCCGCCGCGGACGTGGGATCTTTGAGGAGCCTCATCCACGCGAAAATTTATCCCGTCGAGGCGGTATACGAGCTGTGGGGAAAGAAAGTGGAAAGCGAAGACGTGGATATGTACGATTTTACGGGCGCCGCCCGCCGCGTTCCCGAGTCCTCCGAGGAAAAAGAGGGGTACGTTCTGGTCATCGAAAGATACGAAGCGCCCTCCCAAAGCGCGCCCGAGGGGCGCCTCGTCATAGCGGCAAAAGACACCGTTTTGTATTCGGGACCGCTGCCGTACATAAACGGCGCGGGCGGCAAAAGGACGTTTCCGTTCATACGCCAGACCGCGCTGAACGTGCCGGGATCGTTCTACGGCATGAGCCTTATCGAACGCCTGATACCCGTCCAGCGCGCATATAACGCAGTCAAAAACAGAAAGCACGAGTACATGGCGCGACTGGCTGGCGGTGTGTACGCGGTGGAGGACGGCAGCGTCGACGCGGAATCGCTCGAGGAGGAAGGGATGTACCCCGGGCGCGTCATCGTCTACAGACAGGGCGGCAGTCCGCCGGCTCTGATGGCTCCCGGGAGCGTGCCGAGCGAATTCCGCGACGAGGAGAACAGGCTTTTGGAGGAATTCAGGACTATATCCGGCGTGGCGGACGTGATAAACGTGTCGGGCGCGGAACTCAATTCCGTCAGCGGGTACGCGCTGTCGCTACTCTTGGAGCAGGAATATTCCAGAATGTCCGTGACGACCGAATCGATAAGAGCGGCGGTCAAAGAAGTGGCAAGGCATATCCTGAGGCTTTACCGCCAATTTGCCGACAAGAAACGCCTCGTCATGATCGGCGGCGACTCGGGCGAAGTGGAGGCGGTCAGTTTCATGGGCTCGGATCTCGGCGGCGACGACGTCGTGACGGAGACCGATTCCGAGATGGTGGAATCCCCCGCGACCCGTAAAAACATGGTGCTGGAGCTTCTGAGATACGGGCTTCTCGGCGACGAAAACGGGAGGATCTCCAACAGAAACCGCGCGAAAATTATCGAAATGCTCGGTTTCGGCAATTGGGAAGCGGCGAAAAGCTCAGACGAGATACATATCAAAAAGGCGGCGCGGGAAAATCTCGAATTTTCGCGCGGCAAGTCGGCCGAGGTCGGAGAACTTGACGACCATCAGCTGCATATAGACGAACACCGCGCTTTTTATGCAGGCGGCGACGTGTCCGACAAAGCGAGAAAACTTGCCGAGGAACACGTCAGGAAACACAAGGTGATGATGCGGCTCGAATACGAGGCGGCAAACGTCGTTTCGGGCGCTTACACAACAAATAACACGGCAACGGAGGAATAACGATGGAAAACGATTTGAACGTGGAACAAACCGCTTTAAGTCCCGCCGGCACTCAGGGCGACAAGACCGAGACGGCTTCCTACGGGAAATTCAAGTCACCGGACGAGCTCTTGAACGCCTATAACGCGTTGGAGGCGGAATTTACCAGACGCTCCCAGCGCATAAAGGAGTTGGAAGGCAAGCTCGAATCGGGACGTATCGAGGAGGAATGGACGGAAAAACTGAAGACTTTACACGAAAAGTACCCCGTATCCAAGGGACTTTCCAAGGAGATAGGCGAGTATCTGAAAGCGAACGAGTCCATGATAGGAGAAAAGGATTGCCTTGAAAAAGCGCTGTTGAACGTGCTCGCCGAACGCTCTTCGTTTTCTCCGTCCCCCGAAAAGGCGCGGAACATACCCCCCGACGGCGCGGACGCGCAAACGGTTTCGAACGAGGAAAAGGACGCGGGCAGGCGCGTTCCGCCCCCGAAGCTCCCCGTATCCGTCGGTATGCCTCCGGCAAACCCCTTCCGTAGACCATCAACGGTCGCGGAAGCGGGAAAGCTTGCCGCAGAACATTTCAAAAAATTAAAAGGAGAGTAAATTATGTTATCCGTCAGCTCAATAGACGCGGTACTCAAATCCTATTATCTGGACGCGATATGCGCGTCGCTGAATACGGGAGTGAGTCCGCTTTACTCGGCGATAGAAAAATCCGCGGCGGAAATAACCGGAAAGGACGCCGTCGTGCCCACTATGTACGGCGTGTGCGGGGGACTCGGGTCCACCGACGAAACGGGAGAACTACCCGATTCCGGCGAATGCCTGCGCACCGGGTTTACCGTCCCGCTCAAAAACATCTACGGCGTCATCGATATTTCCGATAAGGCGCTCCGCGCCTCGCGCGACAACGCTTCGGGGATCGTGGGGCTTCTGAATACCGAAATAAAGGCGATGGTGCGTTCGGCACAGTTCAACCTTAACAGAATGCTTTGGATGGACGGCACAGGGCTTCTTGCGACCGTGAAGACTTTCACCAACGGCGCGATGCCCACCGCCACCGTGGACGACACCCGTTTCCTCGCCGAAGGCATGAAAGTGGACTTTTATCGTTCGGGCGCGGCGGTCATGACCGGAGTCAGGATCGCAGACGTCAACCACGAGACCAAAACGCTCACGTTCCCTTACGGAATAATGAACACGAATTCGCTGCAGGCGGGCGACCTCATCTACATTCAGAAGTCCAAGGGGAACGAAGTCAACGGCATTCCTTACGTTTTCGATACGGGCAACACCTATTTCGGCGTAAACAAAGCCACAAATCCCGGCATAAAACCCGTCGAAAAATCGCTCGGCGACGAGCTTACCGTGGACGCGATGCAGGAATTTTTCGATACCGCTTCCCTTCGCGCGGGCGTACAGCCCGATATGATAGTGTGCTCGATGAAAACGCGGCGCCAGTATCTGAAGCAGCTCGAACTGAACAGAAGGAACATCGACTATCTGAACCTCGACGGCGGCTTCAAAACGCTTGCGTTCAACGGCATACCCGTCGTGGGAGAGCGTTTCGCGCCGGACGGCGAAATGTACTTTTTGAACACGCCCACTCTGAAGCTCGTGCAGCTGAACGATTGGGAATGGCTGGAAGGGGAGAACGGTTCCATATTGAATCAGCTCGACAGAAAAGCGGTATACACCGCTACCCTTGTAAAATACGCGAACTTCGTCGCGGCATACCCCAGGGGTCAGGCGAGGCTGAAAGGCATAGAGGATCCCTCCTCGAGCACGACTGCGTCCGGCGGCACCGACTCCGGCTCCGGTGCGGACGACGCCACCGGCTGATAAGAGAACTATTTTTACGGGCGCGCCTTCGGGCGCGCCTCGGGAGGTATATAACAGATGACTTTATCCGATGTGATCGAAAGAGCGGGCAACATCATAGGGCTCGAGGGGGAACCGACGTCCTATCCGACAAGCGCGTACAACAAACTGAAAGACTCCGCAGTGACCGTATATACCGAACTCATAACCGAACACGTCCCGCTCAGGACGAAGGAAACGGTGTCGGTATCGAACGGAAAGATCTTCTACGAGGATCTCGGAAAAAAGGTAAGGGAGATACTGAAGATATCGACCGGCGCGGGAAGGTTGAAATTTACGGTCTATCCGGAGTATATTGAAACCGAATGCGGATACTCGGGCGACGCGGAGATCGAATACCTTTATTATTACGTTCCGTGCCTTCCGACGGACGAGATGCTCCTGCCGCCGCAATACACGGAGTACATACTTGCCGTAGGCACCGCGGCGGAGTATTTTTACCGCTCGTCCCTGATCGACGAGGCGATGTTTTTCAGAAACCGCTTCGAGTCCGCGGTAAACAACCTGAGCCGCACCAAACGGGTGTTCGATCTGCCGTACAGGAGACTGATATGAGATACTTCAGTAGCTTCAGAGACGAACGCCTTCCCGCAACAGGTCAATTGAAGTGCAGTATCGGTGCCTTTGCATCCCTCGACGCCAGACGAGATATTGTCCCGAAATCATTAAGTTTATGTAGCTATGGATACAATATCCGCTTTACGGGAGGGATACTCCGCAATTCGTACGGCGTAAAGCTCGCAAGCTGGACTGCGGGAGACGATACCGCGATCACGCTGCCGACTCTCCAATACGAAGGCGAAAACCTTAAACGCCTCCATGTCATACGACGTACGACCCAAAGCGGAGAGGAGGCGGAGGAGCTTTTGGCGTACTCCGCGGAAGGGAAATTCTACGTCTGTCCGCTTACGGAGACCTCGAGCGCTTTTACGTATTTTCCCGGTATCACCGACGTCACGGAGGATATAACGTTCATAAACTACTTTACCGGCGGAGCGGATACCGCTTTGATCTACACCGAGAACGGAGCGTATAAATATGACGGGAATTTTGTTAAAGTCGACGGCGCGCCGGGGCTCGTCGGGGCGTGTATGCACTATGACAGAGTGTTCGGGATAAAACCGGGCGCGCGCGACACGATAGCGTTTTCGGCGCTTCTCGACCCGTTCGAATTCTCCGTTGAAAGCGGCGGAGGCGAGATATCGCTTATGGATGAGGGCGGTAAGATATTGAAACTTATATCGATCCGCAACTCCGTATACATTTTCCGCGAATACGCCGTATACAGGATGACCGCCTACGTCGATCCCACGGAATACACTATCTCCAGGGTATTTTCCGCGGACAAGCCCATTCGGCCGGGATCCGTTGCGTCCGACGGTGACAGGGTTTTTTTCGTGTCGGGCGAAGACATATTCGTTCTAACATCCTCGGGAGCGGATAGGTCGTACGAGGAGATATCCCCGCTTATTTCGGACGCGTCCCACGCGGTGGGGCACATATTCGACGGGACGTATTATCTCGCGGCGTGCATCGCTAAAGAGGGGGACGAGTCCGTTGGCGACGAGTCCGTCGCGGGAGCGATAACCCAAAACAACGCGCTGTTCGGATTCGGATTCGCGCGCGGCACTCTGGATATCGTGCGCGGGACGGATATACGCTGGTTCGCGGGCGTCGTGAACGACGATATCAGCGCGCTTTTGGTGGTGTTCGGTGGCACGAGGAGCGCGTTCCCGGGGATGCTTACGGACGACGGAAAGCTGTTCGGACTGCCGCTTAAAAAGCTGTGGCGCTCCCATTTTGTCAGGCTCGGAGACCCCGAGGCGCTTAAAACGGTGAGGCGTATATATCTGGATACCGTATCGGACGTCAACATCACGCTGGAATCGGAGACGGGCGACAAACTAGGTTACATCGCGGGCGGCTCGAAAATGGCAGTCGCGATACCGTCATTCGTTATCGGCGACCGCCTGAAGATGAGCCTGGAATCGGTTTTTCCCGATTTCAGGATAGGCGAAGCCGTCGTTTATATAAATCAATACGGGAGGTATCTGGGAGATGCAGGAAATACTTGAAAAGCTGGATGAGATATTGTTGAGGCTCGTCGTACTTGACAAAAAAGTAAGCGCTTCATCCTCCGGCGGAGGAGGTTCGAATGAGTGATTTCTCGCCTTCCGAGCATATGGCGGAAGTGGAACGAAAAAAAGACGAAGCTCTCGAAAAGATCAAAGAAGTGTACAGAAAACTCGGTTTGTATTCGGATAATGACGAATCCGGGGAGAACGCAGAGGAAACGGGCCCTGTCATGGGTGCTAGCCGTGAGCTTATAGAGGAACTGAAAGATCTGGAGGAGCAATACCGATTGGCTTCGGCGGGACTGGAGCCCGCGGAGGAAGTCGAGATCCCCGCTACTCTCGGGGAAGAGCCGCTTACGTATGTACATGCCACGGACGAGGAGCTTGCCGAGACCGCGAGAAACGAACTCAGACCGCAGTACGTCGCGAACAGAAACGAGGCTAAGGAAAATTATTCCTCGGCGGAAGCTAAGGCGGCGGAGGAAACCGCGGCGATTTCCGCGGCCGAAGCGGGATCGATAGCGGAGCTCAACGCAAATCGGCGTGACGAGGAGAACGCGCTTACGGAATCGATGGTGATACAGGGGCTTGTGAACAGCACCATCTTCGACCAGGGCAGCGACTCCGTCCGCAGAAAATACGCCGCCGAAAGCGCGCGGATCAGCACCGAATACGATTTAAAGTACTCGGCTATCCGCTCCGAACTCGAACTCAAACAGCTCGAGTACGAGAACGCTCTCAGCGAATACGACTTAAGTTACGCCGCAGAGCTTCGATCGCGCGTGTCGGAACTGAAGCGCGAAGAGGAAGCGCGCCTGAAAGAGATCAACGAGTACAACCGCGAGCTCGCCGAACGCGAAGCGGAATATCAAAAGGAGCGGCAGGAAGCGCTCGAGGCGATATATTTAAGCCGCAGCGAGGCTATCCTGAACGCGGCGAAAGCGGAACAGGAATACGAGCGGGAATACGGCGTTTCCTACGAAAAACAGGCAGAATACGTCAGGCGTTACACCCTGGCGAAAAACTTCTATTCGCGTTACACCGCGTCCGAAGCGGGCAGCATGATAGAAGAATCGGAAGGGTATCTTAGACTTCTCCTCGGCGACGAGATGTTCACGGAACTCGCGCGTTGGAACTTCACCGAAAGGGGGTAGCGGATGAAACTGAGAGCTTTGACTATAAGACTTAAATGCGACAACGGCGTGTGCGATAACTATGCCGAATACGCCGTGGAAAGAAAAGGTACGCCTACCTCGAGGGAGCTGAGGCTATGCGGCGAGTGCATTCGTAAGCTCGGAGCGCTTTTCAGGGAAGCGGAACAAAGAAAAAAAGGAGGTGACGATAATGTGGGAACAGATCTGGGAGACTGCGATCAACTCGGGACTGTGGGCAATGTTGTTCGTGGCGCTGTTCGCGATACAGATACGCGACAGCAAAAACCGCGAGACTAAGTATCAGACTTTGATCAATTCTCTTGCCGAAAAACTCGAAATAGTCGAACTTATCAAAGACGACATCGAGGAAATCAAGGAAATTATTAAGAAGTAAAATTTATTGCCCGATTTTATACCGATTCGAACAAGTGCTCATATGGTTTTGAGGGGCAGATGCGCCCAAATTCTGCGCGTTGACCCGCTAGCACGTACCGCTGCGGGTACGAGCGTCGGGGACACCGCTTGCCTTTGAACGTATCTGCCGCCTCAAAACTCCAGGGCACTTCGGAAACAATGAAAAGTCATTGTTTCCGAAGCATATTCGACTTGTTCTCATCGGTATTGACTTCCTAATATGCTTATATTTTATTAGGGCGCGGACGGCGCATAGTTTCGCTATAGCGCCGCCCGCGTATTTCGTGCGATATGACGTTAGTTTGCGAACGCAAACCTGGCGCGAATGCGCTAAAATAGTCTGCAAATCGGCGCCAAGTATGCTGTTCGTGGCGACAAGATACACAGTGGGCTATATTCTCCTATAAGGGAAAACACTAACAAAAGCGAACTGCTGTTCATTGCTCTAAAGTAAAAAATAACAAGAGCCTATATTACGCCTACAGCCGTAGATTTTCGGGTGATTTTTCGCAAACACAAAGGCGGCATACGACGTATGTCGCCTTTGTGTTTGCGGAAAAGGAGCGAAAAGATACGGAAATTAAATTTTATAGTCAATATATTGCTTTTCGATCTAATGACCGCAACAAAATCCGCGGGGGATAGATTGAGTGGATAAGATGTATTATTTGAATGTGCATATCTCTAAAAAATCTAGCGGATTTTATTTCACAAATTGAAACTTTGCCCGCGAAGTTTCAATTTATTTCGCAATTCCGCTTGCGGAATTATTTCACAATTTTGCGCAGCAAAATTATTTCACATTGACTTGAAGCCGATGATTCGGCTTCAAGTCAATCATTCAAAAAGCCGTGCCTGTCGGTGTCGAATTCGGGGTTGGAGTCGGGTGCGGAAGCGACTAGGGCGGCGAAAGATTTGACGTATGCCTCCGCATTCATACCGACGACTATAAACGCTATTTCAAGCAGCGATACGCCCACGAATATTCCTACGAATGTGTTGGTAAGTGCTGTCAGCAACGCTACCATTGCCGCCGCGGCGGCGAATATCAAAAGGTTGGTGGCGATGAGCTGCAATATGTTTTTGAAGTTCACGACGCGTCGGAACTCCACTTTGCCGAGTCCGTGCACGATATACGCTTCCAAAAGCGAGATAAAACCGAACAGCAAAAGCGACACGGGCGTCGATATGAAAACGCTGGGCTGCCACAGCGACAACAGATATACCGAGCCCGCTACGAGCGAAGCGGTTATCAGCGAATCGGTCAGGGATATGAGAAGATATTTCCAAAAGGCGCGCCGCGCCATATTGCGGCGGATAAATATTTTCAGCAGGAAGTATCCCAGCAAAAACCCGAGGAAGACAAATATCACGAGCGTAGAAAGGTACGAACCCATTGCGCCGGCGAAAACTCCCGCGGCGGCGCCGAGTTCCGAGGTATACGCTCCGACGTCGCCTACGAGCGCTCCGACGGCACGGGTGAGCGCCGCGGTCAGCCAGTCGTCCGAAAACATCGTCTGCACCGCCGTGACGGGGTCGCTCCACTCCAGTTCTCCCGCGGAATCGGTGACGGAACTCAGGAGCGCGTCCAAATCGATAGGGGTGCCCTCAAGTATCTCCGCCACGGAATCGACGAGCACGCTTGCGGATGAGAGCGCGCCGGGGATGAGAACCGATAATCCGAATACGAGCCCCAGCGCCACCGTCCCCATCGGAACGAAGATGTATTTGAGGTTCATGAAAAAGTTTTTTACGCCCTGTAATATCATTCAGCCGAACCCTTTCCGATACGTCGCGCGCACCGTATATTATTTAGATTATACACATTTTATGAAAATAGTCAACGGCGCGGGCGGCTTCCCGGACAAAAAAGTGCGGGTCGGGACGAGCGTTCAGCTTCGGTGCGCGCTTTTTTCGCGCGCTATGGACAAAAGCGCGAGCGAGAGCGGAAGAAGCGAAAACCACAGATAGCTTTCGACGGCAAACGCGCCTAACAAAAAGCAAAACGCGGTCAGAAGATAATATTTTATTTTCGCGGGGTCCAGTATGATATCCGCGGCCTCCGAGGCGCTCAAACCTTCGAAACGGCGCTTTTTCTTTTTCTCGGGACGGACAGGGAGCGCGTTTCTGGTGTAAAGGTACTTGTGGACGCGTCTTTTTTCGGGGAAACGGAACTCGACGTTCAGAATGGCGGTAAGCTGTAATACATATCGGGTGCGGCGGCGGGTAAGGATATAAACTTCGTTCAGACCCTCTTTTACCGCGTACCTGTATGCTGCGGCTATGTCCTCGCGGGTGAGGTCCAAAAACTTGTACAGACAGGCTACGACTACGTTTTTTTTGCCGTCGGAGGCGATGAAATAGGGCGCTTCCGACTTTACGCGCCTGTCTTCGGGCAGCGTCAGGTATATTAGCTCCGTCTGCGCGTAGGCGCCTTTTAATGCCAAAAGATCGCACATCTCCTGGCAGGAGATCGTTTTCATGCGTCTGACTCCCGCCGCCTTCAACACCGCCGCGAGCATTACGACCGATACCCCGGCGATCGCGAGGGAAATATCGTACGGCAAAAACTTTGCCGCGAGCAGAAATACCGCCGCCGCGAATATCAGCGAGGATACGACCTTGTCTATTACGGACGCCATGCGTCGATTATTCCCCGAAAAGAGGCTCTTAAGCGTTTACATACGAAAAATATCGTTGTATAATCGAATATATGAAACTCGGTATCTTCGGGGGCACTTTCGACCCCGTGCACAGGGAACATCTTGCGGTGATAACCGCCGCGGCAAAGGCTTCCGGCGCGGACGAGATACTTCTTCTGCCCGCGCCGAATCCGCCGCACAAGTCGGGGCACATCACCGATTACTCCGTCAGGAAAAAGATGCTTTCGGCATTCGTTTCGGACGCCGCCGCGGCAGGCGTAAAAGCGCGGATAGACGAAACGGAAACGGAATTCTATCCCGAGCCGTCCTACGCGTACAAAACGCTGAACGCGCTCAGGGTAAAATACCCCTCGGACGAGCTGATATATATCATCGGCTCCGATTCGCTGTTCAAATTCGATACCTGGAAACACCCCGAACTTGTCGCGGCGGCGGCTCCGATATGCGTCGTGCCGCGCGGGAAAGCGGAGGGAGTTATAGAAAAATGCCGCGAATTGAACGCGAAGTATCCGGGGGCGCGCTTTTTCTCAACCGACGGGGCGACCGAGGGAATATCTTCGTCCGGGATACGGTTTTTGACGGAAACGGGGGACGCGGAGGCAACGAGAGCGCTTCTGACCCCGTCCGTATTCGAACTAATACAAAAAGAGGGACTTTACCGCGAGTATTCCGCTATAGTGGAAAAACTGAAAAGCGATATTCCCGCGGGACTGTTCAGACATTCGCTGAATACCGCCGAATGGGCGACGGAGCACGCATGGCTGGACGGCGTTCCTTTCGGCGAAGCGTTCGTCGCCGCTCTTCTCCACGACAACGCGAAACCTTATTCGCCGATGTACGGGGAGGAAAATTATCCATTGGGCACGGCGCGGCAGGTCACGCACCAATACGACGGCGCCATAAGGGCGCGGGAGGTGTATGGGATAACGGACGAAAACGTACTGAACGCGATAAAATACCACACGACGGCGCGCCCCGATATGAGCGGCGTAGAAAAGCTCGTATATCTCGGGGACAAGCTGGAAAAAGGTAGGGACTACCCGGGTATCGATGAGCTTCGCGCCGCGGCGGCGGCAGATACCGATTCGGGCATGGCGGCTCTCCTCGGGCATACCGTCGGGTATCTGAAAGAGCGTTCTGAAACGCCGGATATATTGACTAATGCGGCTTACGAGTGGTATAATTCCGAAAGGAGGCAAAATGGACGCTAAAACATTGACCGAAACGATAGTAAAAGTCATCGAAGACAAAAACGGCAGGGACACCGTCGTTATGGAGCTTAAGCAGCCGGCGATAGCCGATTATTTCATCGTGACTACCGGGAAAAACTACAACCATGTGCGCGCGATAGCGGAGGACGTGGAAGAAAAACTGTACGAAGCGGGAGTCGCGCCCACCAGGAGCGAGGGCGTCAGAGAGGGCAGATGGGCGGTCATCGATTACGATTCCGTCATTGTGCACGTTTTCGGCGCGGACGCGAGGGATTTTTACTGTCTCGAAAAACTTTGGGCAAACGGCGATAAGGAACGCGCAAGCGTCACCGAAGAAGGCTGATATGAACGAAATCGAAATTCAAAAGACAGAGTCCGTTTCGGGCTCCGGGGCGCCCGGCGCCGAATCCGCTGCGGGTGCGGACAACAAAACGAAAGTGGTATTGAAACCCGCGGGTCCGTTGGATCCCCCCGGCGAGCGCGGCAGAAAGACTTCGCCGCGCCGTCCCGTGACCAAGCGAAACGCCGTCGCGTACCTGACGAAGATAGGGATACTTGCGGCGCTCTCGACGGTATTGTATCTGTTTGCGCGCTTCCCGATATTCGCGGTATTCCCGTTCAACGTGCTGGACATGGATTTTTCCGAGATACCCGCGCTTATCGGAGGGTTTGCATTGGGACCCGTCGCGGGAGTCGTCATCGAATTTATAAAATGCGCGATAAAGCTCTCCACTTCCAGCACGATGTTCGTGGGTGAGCTTTCGAATTTCATCGTGGGAGTCGCTCTGGTGCTCCCGGCGTCGCTTTATTACAAGTACCACAAGACGATGAAGGGAGCTCTCATCAGTCTCATCATCGGCATAGCGGTAAACGCGGCGGTGTCGGTATTCAACAACTATTTCATAACGGTGCCGCTTTATTCGGTGTTCTCGCCCGCCGTAATGGAAGTCAGGGTGGAATTCGCGTGCTACTACGGACTCGGGTTCAACGTCTTGAAATCCGTAGTCGCTTCGGCGGTCACGCTTCTCATATATAAGCGCCTTTCGCCGCTTCTGCACCTCTAAAGATGGAATATCTGTCGAACGGCGTAAAAGATACATATATGCTTGCCGAAAAGATAGCGGCTAAGCTTCGGGGCGGCGAAACGATAGTGCTCGAAGGCGGGCTCGGCGCGGGGAAGACGACTTTTACAAAGGGGCTCGCGGCGGCGCTCGGCGTAAAGCGCGAGGTGGTTTCGCCCACTTTCACGCTCGTCAGGGAGTACGAGGGGACGAAACTTAAGCTCAATCACTTCGACCTGTACCGTGTGGAGGCGGAGGAGCTTGAGGAGCTGGGGCTCGAGGAGTATTTTACGCCCGACGCGGTGACCGTCATCGAGTGGAACAAACCGGAAGTAGATATCCCGGGTAAAACAATCCGGATAGAAATAGAGCCGGCGGGCGAAAACACGCGCATTTTCAGGATAAATACGGAGGAGAGGTGAACTTTTTAATAATCGACTCCACTCAGCCAAAACTCATGATACTTCTCGGTGCGGACGGGGAGCGTTTTTCATACGTCGGAAACGAGGAGGCGAGGCGGCATGCGTCGATGATACTCGAAAAAACGGACGAACTATTGTCGGAAGCGGGACTAAGCGCAAAAGATATCGACGTATTCGGCGCGGTGACCGGTCCCGGGTCGTTTACCGGGATAAGGATAGGGGTCACCACCGTAAACGCGCTCGCAGCGGCGTGGGGAAAAAAGATAATAGCCTTTTCGGGGCTTGAGACCATAGCGGAAGGGGACGACGTCGCGGCGCTCATGGACTGCAAAAACTCCAATTATTACGCGCTTATCCGCAGGGACGGTTCCGATGAGTTTTCGGCGGTAAACGAAAAAGATCTCGATTCGCCGCGTTTCGAGGGACTGAAAAGGGTATATTATACCGAACCCGACCCCGCAGGCGCCGAGCGCGTATTTTTTCTGAAACTCGAAAAGGGCGAATTTGCCGACATGGCGCGCCCGTTTTATATCAAAAAATCTTCCGCGGAGAACATGAAATGAGCTTTCGTATAGCCCCGTACGAACTTGACGATCTGCACGGCATAGCCGAGATAGAAAAGGAATGTTTCGATCATCCCTGGTCTTACGACAGTTTCTGCATGGAATACGCCGACAAACGAAAACATTACTTTGTCGCGAAAAACGAAGAGGGCGCTCTGATGGGCTACGGCGGCTTCGCCGAAGTCGAGGACGAAGCGCATATCATGAACGTAGCGGTCAGCGCACCGTACAGGCGCACGGGAGTCGGAAGCGCGATAATGGGCGCCATGATCGAAAAAGCGAAGGAATTAGGCTTAAACGCGATAACTCTCGAGGTAGACGATTCGAACAGCGGCGCAAAAGCGCTCTACGAGAAGGCGGGTTTCAGGTCGGCGGGACTCAGACCCCATTATTACGGCTGGGACCGCCCGGCGAATATTTATTGGCTTTATTTCGACGAAAAGAAGCTCGGTTGAATTAATTACGAAGGCGAAACTACGCCGCAACAACGAATACGCATAAGAGGAGGACTTATGACCGAACAAGAGATCACCAAAAGGGCAAAAGATTACATCGATAAGCTGGCGAACGGGATAAACCCGCTGACGGACGAGGCGGTGAACGAGGACGATATCGTCAATAACGTCCGTATCGCAAGGTGCCTTTTCTATGTTTCCGGAATTTTGGAACAGGTCATCGAGAAGGGCGTCGGTAAAAAACGCGAGCGCGCCGCAAAAAGCAACAAACAGCCTTTTTCTGTCACCGACGAGCAGCTGAAAAATTTGGAATATTCCGATACGCCTATATCCGTTACGGCGTTCGTACAACGCGTAAACCGTTTGATAGAAGATCCCGATATTCGCAGACTTTCATATAAAGACGTGCAGCACTGGCTCGTCAGCGAGGGAATATTGGAGCCTGCGGACGGGCGGTACGGCAGCGCGAAATTGTGTCCCACCGAGTACGGCTCACAACTCGGGATGGAGATCGAGAAACGAACGGGACCGTACCACACATATTATTGCGTATTCTACGACCGCCGCGCGCAGGAATTCATCGCCGCGCACCTGAGCGATATCTCGAAGCATGCGGATGAGTTACGCCTAAACCCCGCAAAAGAGGTGAACTACGACGGGGAACAAGAGGAGTAACGCCCCGAATATTTCGATTGATGAAACGCTTATGTTGTGGTATACTGGAGGCGTAGGATAAAAAAGGGCGGCGTATCTTTGCTTATGCCCGAATTGCGCGGAGGTAACAACATGATGAAAATGGAGATCGCGTTGGACGAGGAGAGGATACTCCGCGACGGCGTGTACGATTTGAAGAAGATCTGGAATAAAATAGACGAAAAGTTCCTCTCCGCATGCACGCGCGAAAGGCTTCCGGACGGCTCGGTGATGTATTCGGGCGAACCGAATAAGGATTATTATACTGCGATAATGCTTGCGGTAATGTATCTGGAAGACAGAAAATGGTTCGCCGAATATTGCGGCAAATGGATTTGGTATGACAATGAGGACGACGAAACGCTCCCGTACCACATAATAGACGTATTATCCAGACAGCGTACCGATAACCGGTTGTTTGCTTCGTAAATGGAAAGGACAAAGCGTAAAGCCGTCAATTTTGATTTGGACACCGTTATCATGCGGCGACTGAAGCTGTATCCCGACGGATATAGAATGTTGAAAAACGCATTTAAGCGGCTCGGGTTCGAACATCGGCAGGGTTCCGGTTATATTTCCGGGGATAAATTGGACAGCATGCAGGTAGAGCGTGTTATCAAAGCGATTTTTACAGAGCTTCCGTGGGTCGCCGAATGCGTAAAAAAATTAGATGTTACCGATATCGGAAGACAGCACGATCTGACCGTGATAGCGCGCGCTTTCGGTCACGCTAATGACGATGACGTAGATATAATGGTTTCTACTTGAAAAACGCTTGATTTTTCCAAGTTAAAAATATACATAAGAACATCTCGCCCCGCTTTCGCGGGGTTTTTTGTCGCCCAAAACCGATATGCCGCATATATTTGATTGATGAAATACACGGTTTCGGGACGGGAGACTGGAGAGTGGGTCGTCATATTGCACGGCTGGGGCGCGACGAAAGAGGCGATGATGCCCATCGGGAGGGGGCTCGAAAACGATTGGAGGGTACTTATACCCGATATGTACGGTTTCGGGGAAACGCCGCACCCGCCGAGGGCGCTGACTGTCGAAGACTATGCCGAAGGGGTGGAGAAGATAGCAATGCTCGAAAACGTCACGGAAGCCGTCGTCATCGGGCATTCATTCGGCGGGAGAGTGGCGGTGAAACTCGCGGCGAGAGGAAAATTAAAAGTCAAAAGGCTGGTGCTCATAGACGCGGCGGGACTCAAGCCGAGAGGGGCGTTTTTTCGCGCTATACGCGTGAAAGTACATAAAATATTAAAAAAATTAAGCGGTAGGGGACTTAAAGGCTCTGCCGATTTCGAGGCGCTCGAAGGATACAAAAAGTTTACGTTCATAAACGTCGTGAACGAATATCTCACCGGCGACGCGAGGAAAATAAATACGGAAGCTCTTCTTATATGGGGCGCTCTCGACAGGGACACTCCGCCGTATATGGGGCGGCGGTACAGGCGGCTGATAAGCGGTTCCGTTTTGTATGTTTTGCGGGGCGCGGGGCACTTCTCGTATGCCGACAAGTCCGAGGAAACACTTTCGCTGATACGCGCATATATTGCATAGGAATGCAGGAATACGTCTTGATATCCCTATTTTTCATTATCCTTGCGGTGACGGTGCCGAAAAGCCTTATCGTCGCGGGGCGCGTGCAGCGCGCAAATTATTATCCCTGTCGCACGAGCGGCGCGGAATGGGCGGAATACGCCGCAACTTATGTCACCGGACTTGCGGCGGCGCTCGCGGAATACGCCGCGAGGGGTGCGGGAATCGCTATATTGGCGCTTGCCGCGGCGGCGGGTACGATATTTTATTCGGTAAAGGCATATAAAATGCGCGTTAAATTCCGATTTACTTACCGCGCGACCAGGCTTTACGCGCTGTATCAGGCGATGACGACAGCCGCATCGGGCGCGGTCTTCGCGTTTTCGGGCATACCCGCGGCGCTTATGTATGCGGCGTTGGTCGCGGCGGTAAGCCCGATGATCATGCGCTTTGCGGCAGCGGTATTGTTGCCGTTCGAGAAGAAAAACAATGCGCGGTATCTAAAAAAATACGCCGAAAAATACCGCGAAATGAACTTTATACGGATCGCGGTCACGGGAAGTTTCGGAAAGACCGCAGTTAAAAACATGCTTTATGCGGCGCTGAAAAGCCACTACACGGTCATGATGAGCGAAGGAAACTTCAATACCCCGTTCGGGATCGTAAAATCATTGGAAAAATACGCGGGCGAACAGATATTCATAGCCGAATTCGGCGCGCGGAGAAAGGGGGACATAGCGGAGCTCAATCGTCTTCTGCCCCCGGACCGCGCAGTCATAACGGGAGTGGGCGAACAGCATCTGGAAACTTTCGGGTCCGTAAGCGCGGTGGCTAAGGAAAAGGAAAAGCTCGCCGCGGCGGTAAGCGATCCGTCGCATATAGTTTTTAACGGCAGCAACGCGTATACGGCGGAAATGGCGAAGCGTTACCCGGGCTCGGTGACTGCGGGGGAAAAGGGAGAGGTCGCGGCGGAGCGGATAACGGAAACGGAAGAAGGACTCAGGTTTTACCTGAGGTACGGCGGCGAAAGGCGCTTGGTGACGTTTCCGTTGCACGGCAAACACAACGCGTACAACGCGGCAATGGCGGCGGCGGTGGCGCTGGGGCTCGGGGTGCCGCTGAAGGATATAGCCGATTCGTTGAAGCGCCTGACTCCCGTACCGCACCGTTTCGAGGTCAAAAAGGCGGGGGACATAACGATAATAGACGACGGCTACAACTCGAATATCGAGGGAGCGGAGTCGGGAGCGGAGAGCCTAAAAGCGTTTTCCGGCAGAAAGGTGGTGTCGGCTGCGGGCGTCGCCGAGGCGGGCGCGAAAAAGCGCGAAATCAACATGCGCCTGGGTTCAGCCCTCGCGGGGGTAGCGGACGTGGTGATACTCTCGGGCGAAAACTCGAGATATATCGAAAAAGGGCTGAAACAGCGCGGTTTTTCGGGGGAAATAATAAAAACGCGCGGGATAAATCAAACGGCAAAGGCGCTGCCGCATATCCTTCGCCCCGGCGACGTAGTGTGGTTCCAAAACGATATTCCGTAAAAAGGAGGTTAATATGATAAATTGCGTGCTGATATACGGATTCGATTCTCCCGAACACGACGTATCCGTCGTGACCGCGACGGAGATCATGAAAAACGCGCCCTCGCGCGGCATACGCCTCTATCCCGTCTACGTTCGCGGCGGCGCTTGGTACACGGGAGCGGCGCTAAGCGACCTAAGGAACTATTCGCCTTTCGAACCCTCGGCGCATCGCGCCGTTAAGATCGCGGGAAGAACGCTGTATATCGAAAAGCGCGGCAAACTGAAAGCTTTCGCGCCGATAGACTGCGCGCTCATCGCGGCGCACGGAGGCTTCGGCGAAAACGGCGCGCTGCAGGGCTTTTTGGACGTAAACGGTATTCCGTACTGCTCCTCGGGCGTGTTTTCTTCCGCCGTCGGGATGAACAAGGCGGCGGCGAAAACGCTTGCCCGCGCCGCCGGGATCCCCGTTGCTGATTGGATGACGGCAACAAGGGAAAACATCGGCGAAAAACTCGTAAGCGCGGCGGCGGAAATAGGGTATCCGCTCATGATAAAACCGCTTTCAAGCGGCAGCAGCCTCGGGATAAGCGTCGCGCATTCTAAAGGAGAAGCGGAATGCGCCGCCGAAAAGGCGTTCGGCTTTTCGGATGAGGTCATAATCGAAAAATACCTTCCGGACGCGGTCGATATAAACGTAGCCGTGCTGAAAACGGGCGAGGAGATCCGCTTCTCGCGCCCGGAACGTCCGATAAAAAGCGGAGAGATCCTTTCTTTTAACGATAAATACGCTCCGACTGCGAGGGCAAGCGAGTTTCCCGCGGACATACCGCCCGAAAAGGAAGCGGAGCTCATACGGCTTACCGAAAGGTCGGCGAAGACGTTTCAAACGGACGGCGCGGTGCGCTTCGATTATCTTTTAGCGGACGATAAGATCTACTTCAACGAGCTAAATACGGTTCCGGGATCGCTTGCCGCATACCTGTTCCCCGAATACAAGCCGACCGAATACATACGTCTGATAATAGAAACGGCGGCTGCGAAAGGGGGCGCGCCCAGAGGCGTCGATTACGATACGGGACTGTTGAGATTGAAGCCTAAAGGCAGGCGTTAGCGCTCGTCCGGTCTCAGCGGTTCGACCGAAACCGTCTTCTGCCCCGTATACGTCACACGCGTGCCCTTCAGCCGCTTTACGCGGGAGCGGACGGTATAGTCGACGTCGGCGCGCCCGGAGGCGGCGCATTCCGAATACCCCGCGACTATGCGCGCCACATACTCTATAACGTCCGCGGGAACGTCGCCGCTCTTTTTGACGACGATACCGTGTCCGCCGTGAAATCCTTTGGCGTGAAGCCATATGTCGCCGGGCGACGCCAGCTCGAAGGTCACGCGTTCGTTCTGCGCGGAGTTTCTGCCGACGTAAAAAATATAGCCCTTGTACTCGCCGGAGTAGGGCGGGGTCTTTTTGGGAGCGCGCACCTTCGCGGCGGCGCCGCGCGCCGCGCGTTTTCCCGACGCGCGGTCCAGTTCCGCTTCTATCTCGTTGAATTCCGCTTCGGCGGTGCAGTTCGAAATGTAGGTTTTCAGCTCCCGTATCTTGTCCGACATCTCCTCGGAACGCTTCAGATCCTCCTCCGCATACGCCTTCGCGCCCTTTGCCTTGGAATACAGCTTGAAATAATGCTCGATGTTCTTTTTCGGCGAAAAAGTAGGGTTTAATTCGATTTTTACGCTTCGAGTATTATAAAAATCATCGCATTCGATAATACTCATGCCTCGCTCCATGCGGTGGATATTGCATTTTAAGATCTCGCCGAGCTCCTTGTACCTTTCCGCCCTGTCGGAGTTTTGAATTGTTTCAAGATCTTCTGCGATATGGCGGGCGGTCTTTTTCTCCAGCGCCTTCAAAAGCTTTCTGACTTTGGCGGATCGCGCCGCCACGGCGCGCACCTTTGCCGCGGCGCCGAGGCACATATCCACCGCCCGCGACAGCGTGCCCGTTTCGGTGAAATCCTCTTTGACCGCTTCGTAAGGATAGGCATAGTAGCCGCCGTTCCCGGAGCATATACCGGGGCGGTAAACGCCGGAGGAGTACAAATTATTCATTCGTGCGAGCGCCTTTTCCGCGCCGACGGCGTTTTTCAGATACAGTAATTCCTCCGCGGAAGCCTTAGACAGTCCGTTCAGAGCGCCGTATACTTCGGCGGCATTTTCGGCTTCGAGCAGTATCCCCGCCGCTTCGGGGGAGCTTAGCTCCGTTTTACCGCGCGTAGGCGGGACGTATACGACGCGCGGATACACGGGACGCGAATTTTCGTTAATTATGCGCCTCGCCGCGTCGATGACGGTGTCGGACGCGTCCGCGAGTATCACGTTCGACGCGCCTCCCATTATCTCGGCGTACAGGGTGTACCGCGCGGCGTCGTTCAATTCGTTTTTGGAGGTGAGGCGCATCCCGACGATCCTGTCCTCGTTTACGATATCGAATCCGTCTATCACGGCGCCCGTCAGGTGCTTTCTGAGGCACATGCAAAAGTTTCCGGGCACGCCCGCGGCGTCGTTTATCGAGCGCGCGAGATATATCCCCGCCGCGTTCGGGGCGTAGGAGAGGGTCAGAACGCCGTTTTTACCTTTGGCGCGCACTCCGAAATACAGCGCTCTGTCGGCGGATTGTATCCTGTTTATCCTGCCGCCTTCGAGCATTGAAGTCAGTTCCGCGGCAAGCGCTTTCAACGTTATCATATCGCATGGCATACCGTGATTATATACTTTTTGCGTTACGATGTAAAGCGCGCGGCGCGCGTATGAAAATAATTTATAAATATTAAGTTTGCCGACGAAAAATAATTGCATATCCGCTCGCGATATGATAATATTATTGAGTTCACAATAAAATAAAACCGGTATACACAATGGAGGTCAAAATGGAATATTCGGTACAAAAACTCGATAAATCGAGAGTCGAGATCGCGGTAAGCATCGAAGGCGAGGAATGGAAAGCGTTCATACGGAAAGCTTATCAGAAGACCAAAGGTCAGTTCGTGATCGAGGGCTTCCGCAAGGGTAAAGTGCCCTTCAGCATACTTTGCAAGCGCTACGGGGTCGAGATATTCTTCGACGACGCCGCCGAACTCGCTCTCGAGGAGCATTACGAAAAGATAATCGACGCGGAAAAGCTGAACGTCGTGTCCCGTCCGGACATCAAGGCGACGGCTTTGGACGACGAAGCGTTCAAATTCACCGCCACCGTCGCGGTCTATCCCGAGTTCGAGCTCGGTCAGTACAAGG
Organism: uncultured Clostridia bacterium; assembly: GCA_944331875.1. GTDB lineage: Bacteria > Bacillota > Clostridia > Christensenellales > DTU072 > Stercoripulliclostridium_A. Next base: position 43,611 of record CALVJA010000011.1, read on the forward strand.
GGCTTACGATAGAGAAGGCAGCCCGCAAGGAAGTGACCGAAGAGGACGTTCAGCGCGTCATCGATTCCGATCTTGACGCCGCGGCGCGTTTCGTAGACGTTACCGACCGCGCGGCAAAAGAGGGCGATATGGTGCTCATCGACTACGCCGGCAGCGTAGACGGCGTCGAATTCGAGGGCGGCAAAGCCGAAAAATATTCGCTGACCCTCGGCTCCCACACATTTATCCCCGGATTCGAGGAGCAGATCGTCGGCAAAAAACCCGGCGAATCGTTCGACGTAAGCGTCACGTTCCCCGAGGACTATCACGCGGAATCGCTTAAGGGAAAGGCAGCGGTATTCAAATGCTTCCTGCACGAGATAAAGGTCAAGGAGCTCCCCGCGGCGGACGACGAGTTTGCAAAAGATCTCGGCGAATACGATACTTTCGCGGAATACAAAGAGGGTATTAAGTCAAGACTTATTGCCGACGAGGAGAGGAAAGCCGCGGCGGAGGAAAACAACGCGCTACTCGAAAGGATCGTGGACGGCACCGAAGTGGAGCTGCCCGACGCGATGGTGGACGACGAAGTCGACCGTCAGATCAACGATATGAAGAGCAGCATGCAGATGTACGGACTGAAATTCGAGGATTATCTCGGATATATCGGCTCCACCGAGGAGAAGATGCGCGAGGAGATGCGCGAGCGCGCCGCGCGCGACGTGAAAGCGAGCGTAGTGCTTCCCGAGCTCATCCGCAGGGAAAACCTGTTCCCGACCGAGGAGGAGTTCAAGGCTGAAACGGAACGCGAAGCCGAAAAAGCGGGAAAATCCCGCGAAGATTATCTGAAAGACGCGGACGAAAGGGAAGTAAACGCGATATTCCAGAGGATGACCTCGGAAAAACTTTACAAATTCCTGCGCGAGAACAACACGCTGGAGGATAAGGGCGCCGAAAAAGCAAGCGCCGGAAAGACCGCCGCGAAGCCCCGCGCGAAAAAGGCTAAAGAGGAAGCCTCCGAATAAGCAAAAACGGAGGAGGGAGAGAAAAAAGGAGATAATATGTCAGACGAAACCAGATCCGTAATGATGCCCATACCCACCGTCATCGAAACCACGAACCGCGGGCAGACGGCTTACGACCTTTATTCCAGGCTCCTGGAGGACAGGATCATATTCCTTACGGGGCAGATAGACGACGCGACGGCGAACCTTGTCGTGGGACAGCTTCTGTACCTGGAGACCAAAGACCCCTCCAAGGACATATCGCTGTACATCAACTCTCCCGGCGGCTCCGTCACGGCGGGAATGGCGATATTCGACACGATGAATTACGTCAAATGCGACGTTTCCACGATATGCGTCGGAATGGCGGCGTCGATGGGAGCGTTCCTTCTCGCGGCGGGCACCAAGGGAAAGCGCATCTGCCTTCCCAATTCGGAGGTGATGATACATCAGCCCCTCGGCGGCGTGCAGGGTCAGGCGAGCGATATAAAGATCGCGGCGGAGCATATCCTGAAAACGCGCGAAAAGCTGAACAGGTTCCTTGCGGAAGCTACGGGTAAAAGTATCGAGGAGATCGCCCGCGACACCGACAGGGACAACTATATGTCCGCCGAGGAAGCCAAAGAGTACGGGCTGGTGGACATGGTGTACACCAAACGCGCCTAGGAGACCATATGAGCGATTATACGCCTATTAAATGCAGCTTTTGCGGCAAAAACGAATACGAAGTCAAGACGATGTACGCAGGTCAGGGCGGCAGTTATATCTGTTCCACCTGCGTAAAGCGGCTGGCTTTCGAGGACGCGCATTTGAACAACGTTCAGGAAATGAACGCCGCCGGATCGCGCCGCCGGGAAAGGCTGTTGAAGCCCAGCGAGATAAAAGCGCGTCTTGACGATTATATCGTGGGGCAGGACGAGGCGAAGCGCGTTCTCGCCGTAGCGGTCTACAACCACTACAAACGCATAGGGAGCGCGCCCGCGGCGGACGAACCGAAGCTCGAAAAATCGAATATACTGATGCTCGGTCCCACGGGTTCCGGGAAAACGCTCCTCGCGAAGACCCTTGCGGACATTCTGAACGTTCCGTTCGCCATCGCGGACGCTACTACGCTTACCGAAGCGGGATATGTCGGAGAGGACGTCGAGAACATCCTTCTGAAGCTCATCCGCGCCGCGAACGGCGACATCCAGGCGGCGGAGCGCGGCATCATCTATATCGACGAGATAGACAAGATCTGCCGCAAGAGCGAGAACATGAGCATCACGCGCGACGTTTCCGGCGAAGGGGTACAGCAGGCGCTTTTGAAAATAATCGAATCCACCGTGGCGAGCGTACCGCCGACGGGAGGCAGGAAGCATCCTTATCAGGAATGCATCACCATCGACACGACGAACATCCTGTTCATATGCGGCGGAGCGTTCGTGGGGCTCGAAAAGATAGTCGAAAAACGTCTCGACGCCTCGTCCATAGGTTTCACCGGCGCTTTGAAGCGCGGCGAGGAAGGGTATTCGGAATCCCTGAAGGAGCTCCAGCCCGACGACCTCATAAAATACGGGCTCATCCCCGAGTTCGTGGGAAGAGTGCCGATAGTCGCTCCGCTCGATCCGCTGGACAGGAACGCACTGATAAAGATACTCACCGAACCCAAAAACGCGCTCGTCAAACAGTACGAAAGGCTGTTCGGTATAGACGGAATGCGCTTAAGGTTCACTCCGCGCGCGATAGGCGCCGTCGCGGACAAGGCGATACAGCTTAAAACGGGCGCGAGGGGCCTTAGGACCGTTCTCGAAAAGGCGATGACGAAAATAATGTACGAACTCCCCGACCGCGGAGAGGAAGTGGACGAAGTCGTGATACATTCCGAATGCATCACTTCGGGCGCGGATCCGGAGATAATACCGAAAAACCTACCGCGGGAGGCGAACAAGGCAGAGTAAACCCAATAATTAGTCGTTGATTTCGTCTTTCCGCAGTGTTAAAATCCGAACATGGACAGGAAAAGATATATGCAGGACATAAAAGCAAAAGCCGTCAGCATAGGGAAAGCGGTCTTTCCCCGCGAAAGCGGCAGAATAGATCTGGATGAGAGCGCCGCCGTCACCGTACGGCGCGCCATAGAAGATCACGAAAGAATAGTTTTGGTGCCGGACGTCTCCGGCGACGGAGTCATAGCGCGCGGGGATATCTGCGTCCCCGCCGATATCGACCAATATATGGCGGTCAGATCCGATTCCGGTATATTGATGTACTCCTGCGGGCGTATGCGCTACAGGGTACTTGGTACGGAGTCCGACGATCCCGCCGTTCCCTATACGGTAACGTTAGCGCCCGTCCGCTTTACGAATACGGGGGACGAGAGCCTGCCGTCGCTCACGCGCGAGTTGAAAAACCGCCTGGACGAGCTTTCGTCCGCCGACGAGCGTTACCGCACGGGGGAACCGCTTTTCGAGGATCCGTATAATATAAACGAGGACATCGACTATCTCGCAGGGCGGCTGCGCCACTCGGACAAGATGTTCTTTTTCAAGGAGCTGGACACCGTTTCGCGCGCCGTAAAGATGCTGCAGTGCATAAAGGACGAAACGGAAATAGACGAGATAGATTCGCGCGTCCACCGCATGGTGCAGGCGGCGATGGACGACAATCAGCGCGAATACTACGTTCGCGAACAGATAAAGGCGCTTTCGAAGGAAATAGACGAAGAGGACGAATCGGAATCCTATCTCGAGAAGATAGACGCACTCAAAACGAGCGAGGAGAACAAGGAAAAATTCCGCCGCGAAGTACGCCGTCTGGACAGGACCGCGCCGTCGAGCCCCGACATGGCGCTCATCAAAAATTACCTCGACACCGTCATAGAGCTTCCGTGGGGAGTGTATACGGACGACAACGAGGATCTGAAAGAGGCGGAGCGCGTGCTGAACGAGGACCATTACGGCTTGGAAAAGGTAAAGGAAAGACTCATCGAGGCGCTTGCCGTCAGGAAACTTTCCAAAGAGGGCAGAAGCCCGATAATATGCCTCGTCGGTCCCCCCGGAGTCGGCAAGACGTCGATAGCGCAGTCCATAGCGAAGGCGATGAACAAAAAGTACGTCCGTCTGTCGTTCGGCGGCATACGCGACGAAGCTGAGATACGCGGACACAGGAAAACTTACGTCGGCGCGATGCCCGGGCGCATAATCACATCGATAATGGCGGCGGGCAGCATGAACCCGGTGTTCCTTATGGACGAAATAGACAAAATGGCGTCCGATTACAAGGGCGACCCTGCGAGCGCGCTTCTGGAGGTCTTGGATCCCGAGCAGAACAAAAACTTCCGCGACCATTTCCTCGAGGTGCCGTTCGACCTGTCCAAAGTATTGTTCATTACCACGGCGAACACATTGGACACCATCTCCAGACCTCTTCTGGACAGGATGGAGGTCATAGAGCTCAGCGGCTACACCGACATCGAAAAAAAAGAGATAGCGAAGCGCTATCTCGTCAAAAAGGCGCTCGCGCAAAACGGCGTCTCGCCGGAGTGGATGACGATATCCGAGGACGCCATAATGGAGATAATACATAATTATACGCGCGAATCGGGCGTGAGAGCGCTCGAAAAGCGTATAAATGCGGTAGTCAGGAAAGTGGCGAGAGCGTTTGTCGAAGACCCCGCGCACAAGCGCGTGCACGTCACCGTCAAAAACCTCGAAAAATTCCTTGGAGAGCAGAAATATCCCGCTTCGATGAAGCTGCGTTCCGACGAAAAAGGAGTCGTCACGGGGCTTGCGTGGACGGAAACGGGCGGAGACACTTTGGAAGTGGAGGTCGCGTTCACCGAAGGAAAGGGCGATATACTTCTGACCGGCAACCTCGGCGACGTCATGAAGGAATCGGCGCGTATAGCGATAAGCTACTGCCGCGCGTTCGGCGAAGAGTGGGGTATCCCCGACAACTTCTTCGCAACGCACGACGTACATATCCATGTGCCCGAGGGCGCCACGCCGAAGGACGGACCGAGCGCCGGCATAACGATAGCCACGGCGGTGTGCTCCGCCGCGAGCGGCAAGCCCGTAAGGGGCGACGTCGCTATGACGGGTGAGCTTACGCTCAGGGGCAAAGTGCTTCCGATTGGCGGATTGAAGGAAAAATCGCTCGCCGCGATGCGCGACGGGATAAAGACGATATTCCTTCCCGAGGAAAACAGAAGGGACTACAGGGAGCTTCCCGAACTCGTCAAAAAGAGGATCGATTTCCGTTTTGTCGACAACGTCGGCGCGGTATTAAGGAACGCGATAGTATGGTGATAAAAAAAGCGGAGTATCTGACCGGCGCGGCGTTCAGGGAGCAGCTCCCTAGCGGAGCGGCTCCCGAAATAGCCGTCGCCGGGCGCTCCAACGTCGGAAAATCGAGTTTCATAAATTTCGTGACGGGAAACTCCAAACTCGCCAAGACATCGAAAGAGCCGGGGCGCACGCGGCTTATTAACTATTTTTCGATAAACGGCGGCGAATTTTATCTGGTCGATCTCCCCGGCTACGGATTTGCGCGCGTTTCGGACGACGAAAAGAGGAAGTGGGCTCAGCTCATCGAGGCGTATTTCCGGGCGGAAGCCGTAAAAAGGCACGTTTTCCTGCTTATCGACATACGCCGCGACCCTACTCCAGGCGACGTGACGATGATAAATTATATGTATCACTACGCCATACCTTTTACGGTGATACTCACAAAGGCGGATAAACTTTCGCGCTCGCAGGCGATGACGAGAAGGCGCGCCACCGCTTCGGCGCTCAAAATAGGTTACGATAACATTATTATATCGAGCGCGCACGCGCGACAGGGCAAAAGCGATATCCTCACCAGGATAGACGAGGTACTCTCGATAGACGTTTCGGAATGAAAGTATTTGCGATAAGCGATCCCCATCTTTCCTTTACCGCCGACAAGCCGATGTCGATATTCGGCGACGTCTGGGAAAACCACTGGGACAGGATAGAGGCGGACTGGCGCGCCAAAGTGACGGAGGAGGATATCGTGCTCCTCGCGGGCGACATTTCCTGGGGAATGACTTTGGAGGAAGCCCGAAAAGATCTGGACGCGATAGGGGCGCTCCCCGGCAAAAAAGTATATATCCGCGGCAATCACGACTATTGGTGGAACGGCATATCGAAAATACGCGCGGCGCTCCCCGCGGGATCGTACTGCATCCAGAACGACGCGATGAGATTCGGCTCCGTCGTCATATGCGGAACGCGCGGCTGGACGGTGCCGGAAATAGGGACCTCTCTTTCCGCAGACGACGAAAAGATATTGAAGCGCGAAGCGCTCCGTATGGAAATGAGCCTGAAATGTGCCGAAAAATTAAGGACCGACGGCGATATGTTGATAGCGATGTGTCATTTTCCGCCATTCGATTCCCGCTATTCACCATCCGTTTTCACCGAACTTTTTAACCGCTATTCGGTCGATAAAGTGGTCTACGGACATCTGCACGGCTCCCGTTCGCGCGCCGAACTGTATGTAAACCGCGGGAACATAGAATATTATCTTACGTCCTGCGACAAACTCGGAAATTCCCTTGCGCTTGTAGCGGATATAGGGTAAAGCGGAGCGGTGGGGAAGCCGCTTTCATGAAAGTATATTTGATTTATTATCGGGAAGCAGGATCTTTCGGTTTTTGACTATCCTCCGATAAATAATTTATTCGTGTCTGTTTCTGAATATCGGTCTTCGTCAATAAAAACGGTATGCCGCCGGCGGACGTTCTCTGCGTTTTTTTATATGTCGTCCGTAGGACGGAGCGGCGCCGCGAGAGGGACTCCAAGCCCCGCCGATGACCGTGCGGCGGTCGTTATTTTGCGATATTCAGAACAGACGTTCGCATATCGTTTCCCGAAAGGGCTTTGCCAAGGCGCTGATTCCCTAAATTTAATGATTTTCAATGGGAATTTATTTTGAAGTGGTTGAAAGTGGTTAAAAATGACGTTATAATTAAATCAAGGAACAAAGGAGAGAAAGATGGCTCATTGCTTTATCGGGAGATACGATCTGACGCTGGATGACAAATGCAGGATGCGTTTGCCGGCGAAGCTGCGCTCCGCGATAGGGACGGGATACGTCATAATCTACGGCGAAGGGTGCCTCACCGTACTGCCGAAAGAAGATTTTTCCGTGCTCAACGAAAAATTTTCCGCGATTCCCTTCTCCGACGTCGCCGCGAGGCGCGTCGTCTCCCTGATAATGTCGTCCGCAGTGGAACCCGAGGAGGACGCGCAGGGGAGATTCGTGCTTCCTCTCCACGCCAGAAACCACGCCGGTATCGCTAAAAACGTGGTCGTGGCGGGCGCGGGTCCCGTAATAGAGATTTGGTCGGAAGAAGCGTACACGCTTTCGCGCGCCGACTCCGGATCGTTCGAAGACAAACTCGGAAAGCTTTCGGCATATGGAATATAAACATATTCCCGTTATGCTTTCGGAATGTATCGAGGGTCTGAATATCGACCCCGACGGCATATATGTCGACTGCACGCTGGGGCGCGCGGGGCACTCCGAGGAGATAGCAAAAAGGCTCCGCAACGGAAAGCTCATCGCTTTCGACCTCGATCCCGAAGCTATTGCGTACGGCAGAAAATCGCTTGAAGTCTACCGCGACAAAGTGACTTTCTTCAGGACCGATTTCAAGGACTTAAAGAGAGTGCTGACGGAGTCGGGCTACGACAAGGTGAACGGCATACTTATGGATCTGGGTATCTCGTCCCCGCAGATAGATGACCCGAAACGCGGTTTCAGCTATATGCACGACGCGCCGCTGGACATGCGGATGGATACGGAGCAGAAACTCGACGCTTGCGCGGTGGTGAACGAATACCCCCTTCGCGAACTGACCCGGATATTCCGCGAATACGGCGAAGAGAAGAACGCGTATCCGATAGCGAAGGACATCGTTTCGGAGCGTGAAAAAAAGAGGATAGAAACGACGGGGGAGCTCGTTAAAATAATCGAAAGACATTATCCCGCGTCGCCCGCCCGTCGCTCGGGTCATCCCGCGAAAAGGGTGTTTCAGGCGATCAGGATAGAGGTCAACGGCGAACTCGACGGGCTGTCGGAAGCGATAGAAGACGGCGCAAAAATGCTGGTAAAAGGCGGAAGAATTGCGATAATCACCTTCCACTCGCTGGAAGACAGGATCGTCAAAAACGCCTTCAGAGAGCTTGAAAAAGACTGCGTATGCCCCAAAAATTTTCCAGTGTGCGTATGCGGGAAGAGAAAGGAAATAGAGATCCTCACCAAAAAGCCGATAACGGCGTCGGAGGAAGAACTAAGATCTAATCCCCGCGCGGCGAGCGCAAAACTCAGGATCGCCGAACGGGTATAATATAAAACGCGAGGAGGGCAGTATGGTAACGCTCAGAAGAGATATTTCCACACGGGACATAACGAACGATTTTCCGCACGGCGAGATGACCGATTACGACAGATTCATGCTCGGAAAAAAGAATGCCGAGTCGCACCGTAATACCGTATATACGGGAAACGGGCAACTGACAGCCGTTCATGAAGCACCCAAAGCCCTCGGTTCGTATTCCGACTATCATGAGTACATGGTGGAACAGCTTAACCGCACCGCCCCCGAGAAGATGGTCTCCGAAGCCGAATTTTATATGGACAGGCACAATTCGTCGCGTCCCGCTTCCGACGTCAAAAAACCGCGCGCGAAACGCAAAATGACGCGCGCCGGCAAAATTTTTACGGCGGTGTACGTTCTGATAGTCGCGGCGCTCGCATCTATTATTATTGCGGTGAACGTCGATAAAAAAGACGTCAACGCGGAAGCGGGCGCGACCGGCGGGGAGATCGCGGCGCTTTCGATAGAGCGCGAAACCAACGAGGGCAACGCTTTCGACGAATTTCTGGACGCGCTCTCGAACAAATAAAAAAATCCCCCGCGGAGGGGACTTGAAAAAAATTACTGCATTCAGACAAAGGAAGAGGTTATCGGCGATATTGGTGCTGATAACCTTTTTGTTTGCGGCGGTCGCCGCGAAACTGATATATGTGGGCGTCGTGAACGCTTCAGAGCTCAGAGTAAAGGCGCTGGAGCAGTGGTACCGCGACGTTCCGCTGAAAGCGGAACGCGGCAGGATACTCGACAGAAACGGCGTTTTGCTCGCCGGCACGGAAACGCTTTACACGCTGTACGCGCGCCCCGTGTCGATAAAAAACAAGCAGGCGGCGGCGAGCATCCTGGCGGAGATACTCGAGCTGGATTACGAAAAACTGTACGCTAAACTCGGCTCCAGATCCTCGGAGATAACCTTGAAGCGCGGCGTCGACAAAGACACGATGCTCCGCATAGTGGAATCCGGTACGGACGGGATATACGTTTCCGAAGACATAAAAAGGGTATATCCGTACGGCGATCTGATGACGCAGGTACTCGGATTCACCAATTCCGATACCGACGGACAAACGGGCATAGAGGCGTACTACAATTCATACCTGAAGGGTAACGACGGATATGTGCTAACCTCGGCGGATCTCGTGGGCAGGGAGCTTGAGGGGGCGGAAACTTATTATGTCGAAGGAACGCGCGGAGCGGACGTATATTTAACGCTCGACTATCATATACAAAGTATTGTCGAAAACGCAGTTGCCAGGGCGATGACGACGCATTCGGCAAAATCGGTCAGCGCGATAGTTTTGAACTGCAACACCGGCGAGGTGCTCGCGATGGCGAAAAGTCCGTCGTTCGACTTAAACGACGTACCGAGAGACGACGTCCAAGCGCTCCTCGAAACGGCGAGACCGAGTTTTATATCCGATGTCTTCGAACCGGGATCGACGTTCAAGATAATCACGACGGCGCTTGCGATAGAAGCGGGGCTCGTGAACGATGAAAAAAGATATTTCTGTTCCGGTTCCATGACGGTTGACGGACAGCGGATACGCTGTTGGCGCGCCATCGGGCACGGATCCCAGACGTTTCAGGAGGGCGTAAAAAACTCCTGCAACTGCGTGTTCATGACGGCGGCGCTGGAGCTCGGAGCCGAGAGGTTCTACGAGGGGATATCCGCGTTCGGGCTTACCGCGAAAACGGGCATCGATATGTCGGGGGAAGGCGCGGGGCTGACGATACCGCCGGATTCCGTAAAGCCGGTTGATCTCGCGCGCATCGGATTCGGGCAGGCGGTTGCGGTCACACCGATAGGGCTTCTTACCGCCGCGGCGGCTGCGGTAAACGGAGGATATAAAATTACTCCTGCACTCGTAGGAAAAATAGAGAACGAAAGCGGCATACTATTCAATGCGGCGGAAGGAAAGGGAGAAAGAGTGATATCCCGTTCCGCCTCGGAAAGGCTTAGGGGGATGCTGGAAACGGTGGTCACCGAAGGATCCGGCAAGAACGCCGCCGTCGAGGGAATACGCGTGGGCGGCAAGACGGGAACCGCTCAAAAATACGAAAACGGGAGCATAGCGCGCGGCAAATACATATCGACGTTTATCGGCTTCGCGCCGGCGGAAGATCCCGAATACATAACTTTATTCATGGTGGACGAACCCGTTGGCGCGTATTACGGCGGAGTTGTGGCGGCGCCGTATGTGGGGGAGATCTATACGAATATGTTCGCATATCTCGAGTGAACGAAGGAGGCGTTATGCGATTGAAAGAGCTGACCGAGGGTGTGCCTTACGAGGCGGCGGGCGCGGTGAACGAGGACGAGGACATAGCTTTTCTGACCGACAGATCCTACGAATGCGGTCCGGGGGCGCTGTTTTTCGCGATACGCGGCTCGTCCGCGGACGGCGGCGCGTATATAAACGACGCGGCGCGCCTCGGCGCCAAAGCGTATGTGGCGGAAAGAGCCTTGAACTCGGACATCCCCGGCGTCATCGTCGCAGACGTCAGAACGGCGATGGCGAAAATGGCGGCGAATTTTTATTACAACGCGCATAAAAATCTCGATATCATCGCAGTGACCGGGACGAACGGCAAGACCACCACTTGCAATATGATAGCGCATATCCTCTCCGAAAACGGCTCCAATACGGCGGTCTTCGGAACGCTCGGCGCGTTTATAAACGGGAGAAGGATAGATTCGCGTCTGACCACTCCCGATCCCATAGAACTCCACAGGCTTTTCCAGATAGCCTATCTTTCCGGAGTGAAATACGTCGTTATGGAAGTCTCGGCGCACGCGATTTATCTAAAAAAGATGGCGGGCGTAAAGGCGAAGATCGCGGTGTTCACGAATCTCAGCCGCGACCATCTGGACTTTTTCGGCGACATGGAAAGCTATGCCGCCGCGAAAACGAGCTATTTCACGCCGGGATATGCCGAATACGCTGTCGTCAATTCCGACGACGAGACGGGACGGCGCATAATGAACTCTTCGCGGATCCCCACCGCCGCTTACGGCATCGAAAATCCCGCGGACACGTTCTGCATCGACTACGACTGCACCAGGAAAATACGTTGCGTGGTCAACAGTTTCGACGATATTTTCGAATTGAAAACGCAGTTTTGCGGTAAATTCAATCTGTACAACGCGCTTGCGGCGGTGACTGCGGCAAGAGTCGTCGGAGTCAAAACGGAAGTCATCCGCCGCGCCCTGTTCGATATGGGCGAGGTGGACGGCAGGTTCAACGTGCTGGAGGGCGGAAAGCGCGTCGTCATAGACTATGCGCACACCCCGGACGGGCTCAAAAACCTGCTCGCGGCGGCGCGCTCGTTCAAAGGTGACCTCGGGCGCGTCATCGTCGTGTTCGGCTGCGGCGGCGACCGCGACAGGGGAAAGCGCGCTCAAATGGGCGCGGTTGCCGCGGAATACGCCGATTTTTCGGTGCTCACAAGCGACAATCCGAGGACGGAAGACCCCGCCCTCATAATATCAGACATAGAAAAGGGTTTTCCGCGGGAAGCCGCAAGATACATCGCAATACCCGACAGAGGGAGCGCGATAACGTACGCGCTTTTGATCTCGAAACGCGACGACGTCGTCGTGATAGCGGGTAAGGGCGCGGAAAATTATCTCGACGTCGGCGGCGAGAAAAAACCGTATTCCGACCGCGCCGAAGTGCTGGAAACTTTCAGGAGATACAATCTGTGAACGAATTTTTATGGGTGTTTGTCGCTGCCGTTGCGGCGTTTTTTCTCGGAATGCTCCTAGCGCCCTTCGTCATAAAAGCTGCGGCGCGGCTGAAAGCGGGTCAGAGCGTTCTAGTGTATGTTCATCAGCACGAAACGAAAGAGGGCACTCCGACGTTCGGCGGGCTGATATTCATTATCGCCGCGACCGCGGTGGCGGCGGCGTTCAATGTGTTCGCCCACGAACTCGGCAGGATGCTGATGCTGGTGTTTTTGGGCTACGGACTCATCGGTTTCACCGACGATTTCATAAAAATAAAGCTGAAACGGAACAAAGGGCTCACTGCATGGCAGAAAATCATATTCCAGCTCGCGGCGGGCTTTATCGCGGCGTGGTTTTCGTATAAAAGCGAATTTATCGGAAGCGCGGTATCTTTGAATTTCGGGCTCGGCGAAGTCGATATGGGCGTGTGGTATCTGCCGTTCGCGACGATAGTGTTCGTGGCGATGTCCAACGCCGTCAACCTGACCGACGGACTGGACGGTCTCGCGGGCGGCACGGGAACGGTGTACGCGTCGTTTTTCGCGGTCATCGTAGCCTCGATGTACCTCGCGGCAAAGGACCTCGGGTACACCGCGTATGCGGAGGAGCTCGGCTCCCTTTTATACGCCGCGGCGGCGCTTATCGGCGCATTGCTCGCGTTTTTGATGTTCAACGCTCCGAAAGCCGCCGTTTTCATGGGCGACACCGGCTCCTTGGCGCTCGGCGCCTTCTTCGCGGCGATAGCGCTGTTTACGAAAAATCCGTTTATCGGCGCTCTCATCGGAATAACTTACGTTGTCTCCTGCATATCGGTAATTATACAGGTCGCGTCGTTCAAGCTCAGGAAAAAGCGCGTCTTTCTGATGTCGCCGTTCCACCATCATTTGGAGCTTAAAGGCGTGAGCGAATCCAAAATTTCCGCCGCCTACGCCATAGTCACGGCGATAGCGGGATTGACGGCGCTGGCGGTGATATAAGCGAGGTTTTATGAAAAATGCATTGGTAATGGGTATGCGTTTAAGCGGCGCCGCGGCGGCGGGACTTCTGGAAAAAGAGGGCTTTGCCGTCAGGCGCTACGACGACCGGCTGGATATTCAGGACAATTGGAAAGAAAGGGGCGAGGAAATATACGCGGGACTGGATCTTGCGGTCGTCAGCCCTTCGATAGAAAACACCCACCCCGTGCTCGAAGGGCTCAAGGCGCGCGGCATACCCGTCGTCAGCGAACTGGAGCTCGGGCAGAGGTTTCTGACGGGCACGAAGATAATTGTCACCGGCACGAACGGCAAGACAACTACAGTGGATATGCTGGACAAAGCGCTGAAAACGGCGGGACTCAACGCGCGCACGATGGGAAACGTCGGGTATCCCGTAAGCCAGGTTGTATTGGACGGCTTAAAGTACGATTACAACATAATCGAAGCCTCGAGTTTTCAGCTCGAATACACATATACGCTTCGTCCGCGTTTCGCCGCTTTTTTGAACATCGCTCCCGACCACATGGACCGTTACGACGATTTCAACGCGTATTTTGCGGCGAAATGCCGTCCGTTCGCGGCGATGACGGCGGAGGACTATGCGGTACTAAACTACGATTCCCCCAAAATACGCGACTTCGGCTCGCGCCTCGGCGCCAAAGTGCTTTGGGTGAGCACCAGAAGCGAAACCGGAATTTTTTACATAAAAAACAACTATTTTTATATGAACGGTCAGCCCCTTATTTCCGTCAAGGAAAGCAAGGTGCGCGGCGAGCACAACCGTTTCAACATGATGACCGCGATGAATATAGCGGCACTCATCGGCGCGGACAAAGAGCAGCTGAAGCATTTCGTGCGCTCGTACCGCGCGCTGCCGCACAGGATCGAATATATCTGCGCTTTCGGCGGAAAGCGTTACTACAACGACTCGAAGGGCACGAACATTGCGGCGACCCTGGGCGCCGTGGAATCGGTGGGCGGCAGGATAGGGCTCATCATGGGCGGTTCCGACAAAAAAGAGGATTACTGCGACTTTTTTCTGGAAATACCCGGAAAAGTCGAGTACGTCGTCGCAACGGGCGCGAACGCCGAAAAGATACTCGGTTCCGCGCTGAAAACGGGATTCAACGATATCGAAACGGCGCCTACGCTCGAGGAAGCGGCGGATATCCTGAAAAACCGTCCGGGCATAGATACCGTATTGTTTTCTCCCGCTTCCGCCAGTTTCGACAGATATTCGAACTACGCCGAGCGCGGCGAACGCTTCAAAAACATCGTGTATGCTCTCAGGTGATCTTTTCCGCAAAAAGCCGAAAACCATCCCCGCCGTTTCCGCAGAAGCCGGGGTGAAAGTTACGCCGTCGGAGCAGAGGAACTCCTTGAAGCTCAGGCTCATGATACTTATCCCCGCGCTTTTGTTGTCCGCGTTCGGGATAGTGATGATATATTCGGCAAGTTCTTATTCGGCGGAGCTCGATTACGGCGATCCGCTGTTCTACGTCAAAAAACAGCTTTTGGGCTTCGTGCCGGGGCTCGTCGCGATGTACGGCGCGTACAAATTGAAGCCGGAGTTTTTGAAAAAAGCGGCGCCGTATCTGTATTTCGCGTCGCTTGTTCTGCTCGCGGCGGTTTTTATTCCCGGGCTCGGTCAGACCAGTTACGGCGCTACGCGCTGGATAGATCTCGGATTCATAACGCTGCAGCCCTCGGAGATAGCCAAATTCGCGTTGATGCTGCTTCTGGCACGCCTGTTAGCGGATAAACCGCCCGTAAAGTTCAAAAACCTCGTTATTCCCGTCCTCGCGGTGGCGGCGGTATTGGTGCTCATCATGCTGGAACCGAATATGTCCGTAACGCTATGCGTGGCGGCGGCGGCGTTTTTGGTGATGTTCGCGGCGGGGCTCGATAAAAAATACCTGATAGCGGCTCTCGCTGCCGCGCTCGCGCTGATACCCGTTCTGATAATGGCGGAACCGTACCGCGTAAGGCGAATGCTCGCCTTTTTGGATCCATGGGCGAACCCCAGGGCGGAAGGATACCAGCTCATCCAATCGTATTACGCCCTCGGCGCGGGCGGGATATTCGGAGTGGGACTGTTCAACAGCAGACAAAAATATCTGTTCCTGCCGTTTGCGGAATCCGATTTTATCTTCTCGGTCATCGGAGAGGAACTCGGGGTGGTCGGCTGTCTTGTCGTACTGTCCGTATACGCGGTGATGATATATGCCGGGATAAAGACCGCCGTCATGAACCGCGACCCGTTCAGAAGGCTTCTCGCGTTCGGCATCACCGCGGTCATAGCGGTGCAGACGCTTTTGAACGTCGCGGTGGTCACCGGCTCGGTGCCTCCGACCGGAGTGCCGCTGCCGTTCATATCCGCGGGCGGAACGTCGCTCATCGTTTTCATGTCCGCGGCGGCGGTGCTGATGCGCCTTACCGTGCCCGAGGCGCGGATTATTTTCCCAAACGAAGGGAAAGCGCATACATTGTAGTGTGACTAGGTACATAATCAGTAATCCCGAGGCTTCCCGAGGGGAGCCGACAAGACTGAACGGGACCGTAAAGGTCCAGGGCGCCAAAAACGCCGCGCTTCCGCTCATCGCAGCCGCCGTTCTGACGGACAAGGAAGCGGTTTTGACGAACTGCCCCGATATTACGGACGTCGAAAATATGCTGAAGATCTATTCTTCTCTCGGCGGCGTTACCGAAAGGCGCGGGGATACCGTCAGACTGCGCCTCGAGTACATGCGTTCGCACGAGATACCGTCGGGACTTGCGGGAGAACTGAGAAGCTCGGTGTTCATGCTGGGATCCGTCCTCGCGCGCTCGGGAAAAGCGAAGGTCGCCTATCCCGGCGGGTGCGACATCGGGTTAAGACCTATAGACATTCATCTGAAGGCGCTCAGCGAAATGGGCGTCAAAGTCAGCGACAGATACGGATATCTTTTGTGCGACGCTGCCGATGCGCACGGCGCCGAAGTGACTCTCGATTATCCGTCCGTCGGCGCCACCGAAAACGTCATGCTGCTGGCGGCGGGTATACCGGGAAAAACCGTCATACACAACGCGGCGAGGGAGCCGGAGATAGAGGACCTCGGCAATTTCCTCACCGCAATGGGCGCCGAAGTATTGGGCGCCGGCACGCAGGTCATCACGATATGCGGCACAAAAGAACGGGGCGGCGTCGAGTACAGAGTGATGCCGGACAGGATCGCCGCGGGAACGTATCTTATCGCGGCTGCGGCGAATGGCGGCTCGGTTACGCTGAAAGACGTAAGACCGGAGCATATTTTCAGCCTTATCGGAAAGCTTCGTTTTGCCGGAGCGGAGATAGATCTCTACTCCGACTCCGTCACGATCTCCGCTTCGGGACGTCCCAAAGCGGTAGGGGTGGTGGAAACGGGCGCGTATCCCGGTTTCCCTACCGATCTGCAGGCTCCGTTTTCGGTGCTCGCGGCGGTATCCGAGGGAAGTACGGTCATCGTGGAAAACATATTCGAAACAAGATTTAAGCACGTCGCGGAGTTGACAAAAATGGGCGCTTCGGTTAAAGTAAAAGGAAGAGTGGCGGTGTTCGAGGGCGTCAAAAGACTGACTGCCGCTAAAGTTCAGGCCATGGACCTCAGGGGCGGAGCGGCGCTCATCACCGCGGGACTGAAAGCAAACGGCACGACGGTCGTCGAAAACGGTTATCACATCGAGCGCGGATACGTCCGCCCCGAGGAAGTTTTCGGCTCTCTCGGCGCCTACATAATAAAAGTATAGAAGGACTAATGTGAAACTGAAGATAATTTCCGTAGCGATAGGCGTTGTTTTGGTGGCGGTCATAGCCGTATTCGGCAGCTTGTGCCGGGTACGCGAGGTCGACATCGTGTTTTCGGAGTCCGTCGACATGAATAAAGCGGACGAGATATATACCGCGCTCGAAACGGAAACGGGAGCGTCGATAATCGCCGTCAACGAAATCGATCTCGTCAGGCGCATCAATGCGGCGTATCCCGACAGATCCGTCGTCGTAACCGATATCATACGCTCTTTTCCCGATAAAGTGACCGTATACATCGATTTGAACGAGCCGATCTTTGCCGTGCCGCGCATGACGGGGGACGGATATCAGCTGGCGGACAAGGATTTCCAGCTGAATCTGGCGGCTTCGGAATCGGATCTGGATAAATCGCGTATCGTCGTTATAAGCGGCGTGAATGTCGGGAACAGTTTCGATCTTCCCGTATTTTCCTCTATACGAGGCGCCGTGCTCGGATTGAACGCGGCGGGGCTTAGCGACGACGGTATAGTTGCGCTTTTGTCCGAGATATCCATTGAAAACGGCGATATTATATTCAAAACGCGCTCCGGTGCGGCGTTCAGGACTTCGCTTTATCCGTCGGAGACTCTCGGCGACAGGGCGGGCGCGGCGTATTCCGAATACGCGGCAGGGAGATAAGCGTCCGTATTCTGAAAATCGGACTAATTTATAATATTCGCAAAAATACCGTTGACAACGCGCGCATATTTTTTTATAATAATTTTATATAAAACAACGCGCCGACGCGCGTGTGAGGAGTGACCCGACCCGATGAACGGCAAAAAAGTAGCGGTTCTAGACATCACCAGCGATATGATAACGCTCGTCCTGCAGGATAAAAAATTCGCGGACAGCTTCGCTTTCCACGCCTACGAAAATTATTCGGGATATCAGGACGGCGAATTTCTGGATACGGGCGAGCTCATAAAAGTCGTCGAATCGCTGATCGTGAGATGCAGAAAGACCGCGTTTGCCGAGCCGGAGGAGATAATGGTCGGCGTTCCCGCGGAATTCACGTCGGTAGTGTGCCGCGAAGCGGTCAAAAACTTCGGCGCTCTCAAAACCGTAACGGAAAGGGACGTGGACGAGATCATAGCCTCTCCGCCCCCGGAAGCGGACCTGAAAACGGTCATATCCGCTTCTCCGGTGTGGTTCACTCTGGACGACGGCAACGCGGAGATAGTCCCCGTGGGGAAGCAGACGTCCCGCCTTACCTGCCAGATGTCCTACGTATTCTGCGTGAATTCGTTCATAGCGCTGTTCGACAAAATTTCCGAGATGACCGGCGTCAGATTCGAATACGCTCCCGCCATGCTCGCCGAGGTAATGTACGTCGTACCCGAATCCATGCGCGACGACGGCGTGCTGCTCGCGGACGCGGGATACCTGTCTACGGGGGTTTGCTATGCATACGGCGACGGGATGCTGGGGCAGACGGCTTTTTCGATAGGAAGGGGGCATTTCGCCGCCGACCTTGTGTTCGTGGACGGACTGCCGTTCGAGAACGCCGCCGCCGCGGTCGATAAATTGAATTTCAATCTCCACCCTTCCGGCGGCGAAAAATATTTCGTGACGGTGAACGGGGAATCTTACGAATACGACATTGCCCGCGTTAACGACATATGTTTGGCGCGTGCGGAGCAGATAGCGGAGGAGATAGCGGCCTCCGCCGCCTCATTCCCGTTCAAGCTCCCCGCCGATTACAAGATCGTGCTGACGGGTTCGTGTTTTCAGGGAATACCCGGGGCAAAAGACATCGTCCGCCGGGTGACCGGTCACGATACGGAGTTCGTTTCGCCCGCGTTGAAGCCTTTCGACAAGCCGCGTTTTGCGTCCCTTGCGGGACTTATCGGCGTGCAACGCAGAAATCTGGATAAGACCGAGCGTGAAAAGTTCGGAAATTTCAATAAATTCATACATAAACTCAAAGAGAAACTCTTCAGGAGGAGCGACCGATAATGAACGATAATTACGGAATGAACGACAACCTCGGGCTTCCCACCGTCCCGAACGGATACGGTATGGCGAAAATAAAGGTAATAGGCGTGGGCGGAGGCGGCGGCAACGCCATCAACAGGATGATACTTGCCGGAGTGTCCTCGTGCACGTTCATCGCGGCTAACACCGATATGCAGGCGCTGAATCTGAGCCGCGCCCAATATAAGATACAGCTCGGTTCCACTCTGACGAAAGGGCTCGGAGCGGGCGCCGACCCCGAAATGGGCGCGCGCGCCGCGGAGGAATCCAAGGACGCCATTGCGGAGGTATTGAAGGACACCGACCTTCTGTTCATCGCCGCGGGTATGGGCGGAGGCACCGGAACGGGCGCCGCTCCCGTCATCGCGAAGATGGCAAAGGACATGAACATTCTGACGATAGCGGTCGTGACGAAGCCGTTCGAAACTTTCGAGGGAAAGACTAGAATGGACAACGCGAACGCCGGGATAGAGAAGCTCAAAGGCGTTGTCGACACCCTTTTGGTGATACCGAACGAAAAGATACAGCTTTACGTTCCGAAAGGCACACCGCTCGTACAGGCGTTCAAGGTCGCCGACGACGTCCTGCGCCAGGGTATACAGGGCATAACGGAGATAATCGTCACACCGTCCCTTATAAACCTCGATTTCGCCGATATAAAGGCGATAATGAAAAACAAGGGGAACGCGCACATCGGCATCGGCAAAGGAAAGGGCGACAACCGCACTTTGGACGCCGTCAGACAGGCGGTGCAGTCGCCGCTTTTGGAGACAAACATCCAGGGCGCTACCGGGCTTATCATCTATGTCACGGGCGGCACCAACCTTACCATAGACGAGGTGCACGATTCGGTATCTTTGGTCAAGGAAGTCGTCGATCCCAACGCGAAGATAATATTCGGCATGGGCATAGACGAAAATCTGCAGGACGAAGTGATGATAACGATAATAGCGACGGGATTCGAGCCGCAGGCGGAAAACAAGAATCTTTATTCGTCGCCCCGTCCCATGTTCAGCCAACCCAAAAGCAATCCTCACGTCAATTCAATGTACGGATTTTCTCCCGACTCCGCGGTAAGGGACGACAAAGTTCACGCGTCGCGCGAAGTCGCCGCCGACGAGATCCCGCCCCTCAGACAGGAAAGCGCCGACAACAGGAGCATACCTCCGTTTTTGCAGAGGCTGAAAGACAAAAGGTAAACTTTATCACGTATCCCAAGCCTGGAGCGCTCGGATACGCGGCTAAACATATCGCATACTAACCGAGGAAGAGCCGGACGATATCCGCGCTCTTTTTTCATGCCGAGGACAGGGAGAACCGGATGCCCATTACGGAGATATTGAATACTTTCACGGTATTCGTTACCGCATATATAGTCTTATACGCCGCGGCTTCGTTTATAGGCGGCGCCCCGGCGCTCAGAAACACCGTTGCGGCAGTTATCCTTTCGATAGCATATCTGAGACCGCTGCCGGTGATATCCGATACGGCGTTCGCCGTATCGCTGACTATTGCGGCGCTGCTGATATTGAAAAAAGAGCTTGCGTTCGGCGAATTCACTTTGCTGACGGCGGGGTACGCGCTGGTGCTCGCCGCGGTAACGGGCGCGGAATATATACGACTGAGCTTTACCGACGTCGGCGACGTCTGGTCGCCGGTAGTTTCGGGAGGCGTCGCGATAGCGATCTCGGTCCTTACATATATCATGCGCAAAGCGCGCGAACAAAAGGTTTATTACGACGTCGGCGTTCTGACCGAGGACGGCAGGGAACATAAACTAAAGGGCTATCTGGACACGGGGAACGCGCTGTATTCGGACGGCGAAGCGGTGGTCGTATTGTCGGAGCGCGCCGCCCTGAAACTCAAGCTGAAAGCCACGGGATACATGGCGGTGAATACGGTCTCGGGGGTGGGACTGCTGCCCGAAACGCGGCTGAAGTATAAGATATATTACGACAAATTCAGGCATAAGCTATATAGTACGCCCGCGCTTATTTCCGATAAAATGGGTAGGCGCGGATACGACGTCATCATACATAAAGACATGAAATAGATGCCGGGAGGGACAAATGCGGTTGCCGGACAAAATAAAGGCTTTTCTGAAAAAGATACTTGCAAGATTTATCGATACGGGCGAAGGCAGGATCGATTATATGGTTGCGCTTCCGAATCCGCTCGGAGCCGAGGAAGAAGCGAAATATCTTGCCGAATACGCCGCGGGCGACAAAGAGGCGTTCAACAAGCTTGTCGAACACAACCTTAGGCTCGTAGTATACATAGCCAAGCGCTTCGACAATACGGGCGCGGATATGGAGGAACTTATATCGGTAGGCACGATGGGGCTCATTAAAGCGGTAAAAAGCTATAACGGCGAAAAGAAGATAAAACTCGCTACCTACGCCTCGCGTTGTATAGAAAACGAGATACTGATGTACCTCAGAAAGATGCTGCGAACCAGAAACGAGGTAAGTCTCGACGAGCCGCTGAACGTAGACTGGGAGGGGAACAAACTATTACTTTCGGACGTTCTCGGAACCGACGGCGGCGAGGTCTATAAAGACATGGAACAGGAAGTGGAGACCAACCTTTTGAGCGAGCTATATTCCAAACTGGGCGAGCGCGACAAGCTGATAATCAGGATGCGCTACGGGCTCTACGGCGAAAAGGAGCGCACCCAAAAGGAGATCGCGGATATCATGAACATATCTCAGTCGTACATATCGAGGCTCGAAAAAAAGATAATCGACCGCATGAAACGCGAATACATAAAAAACGAAGAAAAATGGAGATCGTGAAATAAAAATTTTACACTTGTGCATACTTACCCTACAGGAGGCATCCCGAATGGTAAGAAAGGTTACCGGTGTAAAGACGGAAGAACTGCCCGTGCTGAACAAAAACGAACAGGACGAAATGCTCGCAGCGATAAAAGCGGGGCATACGGAACTCAGAGAACGTTTTCTTCTTGCCAACGCAAGACTAGTTCTGATGGCGGTGCAGCGATTCCGAGATCCCAAACAGAGTCCGGACGAATTGTTTCAGGTGGGAATGCTCGGGCTTATGAAGTCGCTTGACAATTTCGACATGTCGCTGAACGTGTGTTTTTCGACCTACGCGATACCGATGATTATCGGAGAGATCAGACGATTTATCCGCGAATCGACGGCTTTCAAAGTGGGCAGGAACATTCGCGACGTCGCTTATAAAGCGGTCAAAGCCCGCGAAGCGCTGGAAGCAAGAGGCGTGCACGAAGCGGATCTGAACGAGATAGCGGTGGAACTCGATATCCCCGTCGCCGAAGTGGTAGGAGCGTTGGACGCAATTAGCGAGCCGCAGTCGCTGTATCAGGAAGCGTTCGGAGACGGCTCGGATCCCACGGAGCTCATCGATTTCATACGCGATCCGAAAGCGGATATCGACCACACGGAAAGGATATTGCTCGCGGATTCCGTAGACTCCTTGCCCGATAGGGAAAAACAGGTCGTTTTCATGCGCTATTTCAAAGGCGCCACCCAAACGGAGATCGCCGCGGCTCTGAAGATGTCTCAGGCACAGGTCTCTAGACTCGAAAAGGGAGCTATCACGAAGCTCAGAGAATCTTTCGGGGTTTAGTTCTGACCGGGGCTCCGCCCGCATATGATTTTATATGCAGCGGAGTTTACATATCAATGGGTGACATGGGTATCGATTATACGTTTTGCGAGCTTCGCGAAAAGGACGTCGTAAACGTGTCCGACGGCAAACAGCTGGGACGTATCGTGGACATAGCCATCCACTGCACCGGCAAGGTCGTGGGACTTGTCGCGGGAGGAGAGAAAAAACTTTTCAAAAATTTTACGGGAGCCGAAAACATTTTTATCCCGTGGCAGAAAGTGGTCAAAATAGGCGACGACGTCATATTGGTGGAACTTCTGCCGGTGAATACCAGGGAACTTGCCAAATAACTTTACATTCGGAGCGGAAAATGCTATAATATGTTCAACAATAAAAGGAAGTGAGCATATGAAGTGTCCGTTTTGCGGCAGTCCGGAAAGTAAAGTTGTAGATTCGCGTTTATCCGACGACGGCGCGTCCATTCGCCGCCGCCGCGAGTGCATATCTTGCGCAAAGCGTTACACCACATACGAAAAGATAGAATCAACGCCGATACTCGTCATCAAAAACAACGGCACACGCCAGATCTTCGACATCGGGAAAATAAAAAACGGTATCATAAAAGCGTGCGAAAAACGCCCCGTATCCATGGCGAAGATCGATAAAATGGTTTCCGATATCGAAAAGCAGGTCAACAACAGCCTGGCGCAGGAGATATCCTCCAAAAAGATCGGCGAGATGGTCATGGAGGGGCTGAAGGAGCTGGACGAAGTCGCCTACGTCAGATTCGCTTCCGTCCACAGACAGTTCAAGGATATCAACACGTTGATGGAAGAGATCATGAAACTCACCAAAGCCGATGGAGAAGCAAAATAATTCGAACCGTTTCGTCTACAGAGGCGCAAAAAGCATTCGGCTCGGGAAGTTTTTATTCGACGCCCTTCCCGGGCTAAAATTTTCCTCGTTCAAGCGTATGCTTTCGGACGGCAGGATAACCGTCGATTCCAAGAGGGTAAAAAAGGACGTTCTAATACCTCCCGGCGCCGAGGTCGGGATATATTCGGGCGCGGGAGTGCCGTCGTTTTCCGTACGCACGGTGTACGAGGACGACAATATCCTCATCGCCGTCAAACCGCGCGGCACCGAGACCAAAAACTTTTCCGCGCTGGCGTCGGAGGCAAAGGGCGTTTCGCTTACTCCCGTGCACAGGCTGGATACCAACACCGGGGGACTTTTGATGCTCGCAAAAAGCGCCGAGGCTTTGGCGGCTGCGACCGAGATATTCCGCTTTGGTCTTATCGAAAAATATTATTATGCGCTTCTCGCGGGAAAAGTCGAAAAAGAGGGGGTTTTCAACGCGTTTTTGAAAAAGGACGCCGAAAAAGGCATAGTCGATATCTCGCCTGTCTCGAAAAAAGGATATGCGCCGATAAAAACGGGGATAAGACCCGTCGAGTACCGCGACGACGGCGCCCTGACGCTTTGCGAGATCAGGCTCTATACCGGAAAAACGCATCAGATCCGCGCGCACACCGCGTTTTTGGGGCACCCGGTCCTCGGGGACACCAAGTACGGCGATTTCACGCTTAACCGCGCCGCGCGCGCGAAAAGGCAGTACCTTGCCTCGTGCCGCCTCGTTTTCGGCAGGATACCGAAAAACAATATGCTTTCTTATCTTTCCGGTAAAAAATTCGAGATATCTCCCGATTTCTAGGCTAGAACTCGAGTTTCTCCCTCTTTATCGCCCGCCTGAGTTTCCCGAGCGCCGCTTTTTCGATACGAGAAACATAGCTTCTCGATATAGACATCAGCTCGGCGGTCTGTTGCTGTGTTTTGGGCGCTTCGCCGTTCAATCCGAAGCGTGAGTTTATCAGAAAAGCTTCGCGCTCCGTCAGATTCTTCGCGATAAGTTTTTTCAGACTTTCCCTTACGAAGCCGTGTTCCAGCTTCGCCCATACGCCTTCCTCTTCGTCGACGCGGAGCATATCCGATATGGTGACGTCGCCGTCCTCCTTGTCGGAGCCCACGCGCTCGTATATGGACACGTCGTTGCGGCGCTTTTTATATCCGCGCATAGCCATGAGTATCTCGTTTTCTATGCACCTCGAGGCGTATGTCGCGATCGTGGCGCTCTTTTCGGGGGTATACGAGTTTATGGCTTTTATGAGCCCCACGGTCCCAACCGACACAAGTTCGTCCTTGTCGGGATAATTGACGTATTTTTTCGCGATATACACCACGAGGCGCAGATTGTGCTTTATCAGGATATCCTTCGCTTCCTTGTCTCCCGCGGCGGCTTTTACGAGGTACTCGCGCTCTTTTTCCTTCGAGAGCGGGTGCGGAAATGAGTTGTGCGACTCTATCCCCGCGCTTAATATCAGGATGTTGCTGAGGAGCGCGAAAAAGCCTTCCAATATCATGTTAAAATTATATGCGTCCGCTGACAAAATTGTGTATATTTCGCGCCGCCACGTATTTATGATATGATATTATATAATGACGATATGTCGAATAAACACACGAAAACCCGCGTCTTGGCGGAAAAGGAGTATTTAGATGACAATAACGGAAGCGTTGTCCGAGCGGGTCACGGAGCTTATCACGGCAAAAGAGATAACTCAATACCGACTTGCTCAGCTAAGCGGTATCGCCGAGAGCACCATAGCGGATATCCGAAAAATGCGCAACAGGGGTACGAATATACAAAATATCAACGCTATAGCGCAGGGGCTCGGTATGGGTTTGGACGAGTTTTTCGCCTCGCCATTGTTTTCCCTCGAAAACATCACCGATTAAAATAAACGAATATAACCGAAAACTCTCCCCGGGGGGGAGAGTTCAAGGGCTAGCCTGTAAGCCGAGTTCTGTCTTGGACGATCATCTGTCTGGGTCCGCAGTCGCCTGCGGACTCAAGCGATTGAGGGAAGGGACGGGCAGCCCATTCTTCCTTTTCTCTTGCATCGAGCGGGGTTTACACGGCCAATTTCGTTGCCGAACTGCCGGTGCGCTCTTGCCGCA
>CALVJA010000012.1 GCA_944331875.1 uncultured Clostridia bacterium
TTTTCGTCGAACAGCGTATTCGATGAAAAAAAATATCGGGTGTGCATGACGAAAATACCCGGCAAAATGCCGGGCGCGGATCGCGTTAGCCGCGGATCCTCACGTAAATTATTTTTTCTCGGATCTTCTGTAAAGTATTATCTTCCTGCCTATGGCTCTGACGGGCTCGGCATTGAGCCGCGGAGCAAGTTCGCGCATTATTTCCGCGGCGCTTTTACCCGCCGCGGGCAGGACGCTTATCTTTATCAGTTCGCGCGCGCGTATGGCGTCGTCGAGTTCCTTCACAACGACGTCGCTGACGCCGCCTTTGCCGATCTGGAATATGGCGGGCTCGGCGGAAGCCGCGCTTAGAAGTTCACTTCTTTCTTTTGACGATAGCATCTATGTCCTCTATGTTCGATATATCCGTTTCGCGCTCGATCGTTTCCTTGAACGAACGCATTTCGTTTATCTTTGCGATGTGCTCGCGATTTTTAGCCGCGGCGGTGTGTTTGTCCAGTGACTCGCGGTCCCGCCACAGTTCCAAAAACGTCACTTTCACCGCGCCGGGAAGACGTACGTATTTCATCTCGAACGATATGTTCCCCTCGTCCGCGCGCGACGCTTCCGCGTGGGCGCGGCAGACGTCGACGAATTCCTTCGCCCGTTCCTTATTCAGATGAAGCGCTATGCTTTTTACTTTCAGATACAGCATTCAACACCTCTTTATAAGCCTGAGATAAAATTCCACCGCCTCGAATATACCGCGGAAAGTGATCCTTTCGTCTACGCCGTGGACGAGCTTTCTTTCCTCGTTCGACATCGCCATAGCCGAGAAACGGTAGACCTTGTCGGATATCGCGCCGTAATGCCTGGAGTCCGAACACGCTATCATCAGATACGGCGTGACCACGGCGTCGGGGAACACTTCGTTTATTACCGAAACAAGCTTTTGATATTCCTCCCCGTCCGTCACCGACACCCTGGACGGCTCCGCGCCGCCGAAGTATTCTATCTTTACCCTGTCGTCAGCAAGCGTGTCCGTCAGGCGCTTTACAACCCCATCGCGCGTTTCGCCGCTGATGATACGGACGTTTGCAGTCATCTCGGCAGATGTCGGTATCACGTTGTACGCGTCCGACCCCTTCGCCGTCGTGAATGCGGTGGTGGTGCGCATCAAAGCGTTCATTTCGCCGCCCGATTTTTTGCCGATCATGTTCAAAACGGGCTTGAAAAGCCAAAGATTTGCAAAAATCAACCGGTACAGGAAGGTGGAATGCCTGCCCAATGTATCGAACATCTTCCTCACCGTCGGGGTGTAAACCATGGGGAAGGGATCGTTTTCAACCTTTACGCACGCCGCCGAAAGTATGCCTACGGGCGTGTGCGCGGGCGGCGCGGAGGCGTGCCCGCCGCCGGAACTTGTCGAAAAACGGATGTTCGTAACGCCCTTTTCGGCGGTGCCCACGACCGCTATGCGCTTTTTGACTCCGGGGAATACGTTCTCTACGACGGCGCCCCCTTCGTCCACCACCAGCGCGGGCTTTATGCCGCGCTCGGAAAGGAGTTTTACGATGTTAGGGGTGCTGTCGCCCTGCGTTTCCTCGTCGCCCGCAAACGAAAAATATATGTCGTTCGCGGGAACGAAACCCTCTTCCAAAAGCCTCTCCGCCGCCTGAAGGATGCCGTTCAAGGTGCCCTTCGTGTCCAAAGTGCCCCTGCCCCACAGCGTTTCGCCCTCGATGACCCCGCCGAACGGGGGACGGCTCCACTCGGAGTCCGCAGCGGGCACGACGTCGTAGTGCGCCATCAAAACGGTGGGGCTCACGCTCGAGCGCCCCGCCCACTTATACAAAAGCCCCTTCGGCGGAACGCGCTCCAGCGTCAGTTTCTTGTGAACCAGCGGGAACAGCTTAGCGATGACATCCGAAAATCTCGAAAACTCCGCCTCGTCCTCTTTCGAGGTATCGGTATAGCTGACGGTGCGTACCGTCACCATTTCCCTTAGCGCCGAGACCGCCTTTTGCCTGTCGAACTCGACCGGCTCCTGAGATACCGGAGCGGAGGGCGCGGGTTTGAACCTTAAAGCGCGGATAAGACATATCAATAGCAGCGTAAACATTTATCTCTCCCGATGTTGATATTTTAATGATACCACTTTCGCACGGCGTTTTCAATAGTTTACGCGCGCCCGCGTTGTTTTCCGCACATTCGCCGCCTGGAGGTGAATACGGTGTAGTGTACGGGGGCTTATGATCTGTATAGCGGCAAACGATTTTCCGGAGATATTCTCGGCAGTGCACGGTACGGGCGCCATGCTGAACGAGCTGACGGCGCCGTATGTGCGACGCGCCGAAATAAACGGGCGCGGGTTTCTGATAGCGGATGTCGGAGCCGCTCCCGAGGAAGTGGCGGCGAAAACGGCGCTTCTGATCAGACGTTTTTCGCTTTCCGGTGTGATAGGCGTGGGCGCCGCGGTGGGTACGGATATCCCGGACGGGACGGTCGTCCTCGCCGCCGTGTGCACAGGCGAAGGGCGCGAAAAACGGGGACTGTGGTCGGAGCGCGCTCCGGATAAATTGTACGGCGATCCGTCTATGCTGAGCATAGTCCGCGCCGCGTCGGGCGCGGCAAGACCGGCGAGGGCGTCTTCCGTCCCCGGCGCGTTAGATATATGGGATCCACCGGGCTACGCCGTTTACGTCGCGGCAAATATCATGCGAGTTCCCGCGGTCAATATAAAAGGGATCGCGGGGCGCGGAAAAAAGGACTACGCCTCGGGAAGACTTCCTGCCGCCATGAACGCGCTGGAGACGGCGCTAAGGGCGATTCCGCTCTTACCGCGTTAAAAAAATTTTTTAACGCGTTTATATATAAGGGGCTCCCGAATATTCATATTCGGGAGCCCTGCTTTTTCATTTTTGTTTAGGGATAAACTATCTGTCCGCGCGCGGGATAAGTCCGGAGGCGCCTATTCTGGAGGCGCCGGCAAGTATCAGTTCCTCCGCAAACCGTATATCCCTTATGCCGC
The DNA here is from genome assembly GCA_944331875.1 of uncultured Clostridia bacterium. Taxonomy (GTDB): domain Bacteria; phylum Bacillota; class Clostridia; order Christensenellales; family DTU072; genus Stercoripulliclostridium_A. The sequence continues at coordinate 3,011 of CALVJA010000012.1, forward strand.
CCGCCGCCTTTATTTTAAGGCTTTCGGGAGCGCATCTTTTGAACAATGCGACGTCCTCGACGGTCGCGCCGCCCTTTTGAAAGCCGGTGGACGTTTTGATATAATCGGCGCCCGAATCCGCCACCAGGCGGCAGGCGTCCGCTTTTTGTTCGTCCGTCAATAAACAGCATTCCACTATGACTTTCAATACGCGGTCGCCGTGAAGTTTTTTTAATTCTTCCAATTCCTTAAGGCAATACGCGTAGTCGCCGGAAACGAATCTTGCGATATTCAGGACGGTATCCGTCTCCGCGGCGCCCTGTTCCAAACAGTATTCCGTTTCCCTGAGCTTCGCCGCGGTGGAGTCGTACCCGTTCGGAAAACCGGTGACGACCGCTACCGGGACGCGCCCCGCGGAGCGGCGGACCGCTTCCCCTACGAACGACGGCGGCACGCACACCGCAGCGGTTTTATAGGCTATCGCTTCGTCCACCGTTTTTTCTATATCCTTCGCCCCCGCCGTGAGGCTTAGGCAGGTATGGTCGACTTTTGAAAGTATTTCGGATATCTCCATATTATTTCGCTCTCTTTTTGTCTATGGCGTTTTCGATGAGCTTCTGCGCTTCCACCAAGGGGATTATGGCTATGGCGCAGCCTATCGCTATGAACCACTCGGCGGCGGTCAGCGGCGAGATATCGAATATACCGTGGAACGCGGGTATCAACGTGATGAATAGTATCAGCGCCGCGCCCACCAAAAACGATATGTTGAGCCACTTGTTGTCGAGTATGTCCTTGTGGAAGATGCTGCCATCCTGGCGCTTTAGGTTGTAGCTGTGGAACAGCTGTATAAGGCAAAGGCTTATGAACGCCATCGTCATGCCCACCTGCTCGTGGCTTGCGTCCAGGACGTAGTGCCCCAGGCAGAACGACATCATCACGAGTCCCGTCTGCATTATGCCCTGGATAATGATGTCCTTGCCCATCTTGCCGCGGAACAGGTTGCCGCCCGCTTTTCTCGGAGGCCTCAGCATGACGTCCGCTTCAGCTTTTTCTACGCCGAGCGACAGCGCCGGCAGACTGTCCGTCACGAGATTGACCCAAAGTATCATGATCGGTGTCAGGAACTCGAGATCCAAAAATACCGTCGCTATGAACAGGCACAGCACCTCGGCGATGTTCGCCGACAGCAGGAACTGTATCGCCTTTTTGATGTTCTGGAAGATCTTTCTTCCCTCTTCCACCGCCGAAACTATGGTCGCGAAGTTGTCGTCGGCAAGTATCATATCCGCGGCGCCCTTGGAGACGTCCGTTCCCGTGATGCCCATGCCGATGCCGATATCCGCTTCCTTTATGCTCGGAGCGTCGTTCACGCCGTCACCCGTCATCGCCACGACGTGCCCGAAGGAGCGGTACGCTTTTACGATACGCACCTTGTTTTCGGGGCTCACCCTCGCGAACACCGCGTAGTCCTTGATGACCTCGCGGAATTCCTCGTCCGACAACGCGTCTATCTCGGCGCCCGTCATCACTTTGTCGCCCTCGCGGAGTATGCCTATCTCCTTCGCAATAGCCGCCGCGGTGTCGCGGTGGTCGCCAGTTATCATTATCGGGCGCATGCCCGCGCCTATCGCGACGCTGACGGCGTCCTTGACCTCGGGGCGCGGAGGATCTATCATGCCGACGAGCCCTACGAAAGTCAGATCGTTTTCGACGGTATCCATGTCGGTGTTATCGCCGTATTTGACCGCCACGCCCAATACGCGCAGCGCGCCGCCCGCCATTTCGGCGTTGGCTTCGTATATTTTTGCGACGTCGTCCGAAGTGATGGGGCGCGCTTTGTCGTTTTCGAGTATCGAGGTGCAGCGGCCTATCATTATGTCCGTCGCGCCCTTTACGTTCGCCACGCGTTCCGCGCCGTCGAAGTTCACCGTCGTCATCATCTTCCTGACGGAATCGAAAGGCACTTCGTCGACGCGCGCCCAATCCTCGCGGAGCTTATTAAAATCGCCGCCCTTGTCGATATAAAACTGCACCAGCGCCGTTTCGGTGGGGTCGCCCGTCAGGCGCCCCTCGCTTCCTATCGCGGTGTCGTTACAAAGAGTCATCGCCCTGACCAGCGTTTCGCGGTCGCAAGCGGGGTCGTATTCCGCGTCGGAAACCAGGCCGCCCGCCGGCGTGTACAGGCTCCGCACCGTCATTTTGTTCAAAGTCAGCGTGCCCGTCTTGTCGGAACAGATTATCTCGCAGCACCCGAGCGTCTCCACCGCGGGAAGGTTTCTGATGATAGCGTTCCGCTTCGACATGCGCTGTACGCCTATCGCGAGTACGACGGTGACTACCGCGGGAAGTCCCTCCGGTATCGCCGCCACCGCTATCGCCACCGCCGTCATGAACGCCGCCATCCACTGGCTGACGTCGCGGATGAGAGCCGCGGCGAATATCACCAGCGCTATCACTATGACCATCAGCGACAATACTTTCGCGGTCTTGTCGAGCTGCTTTTGGAGAGGCGTCGTCTGGTCGCCGCCCTCTTCGAGCATCTTCGCTATCTTGCCGACCTCGGTGTGCATCCCCGTCGCGCACACGACGCCGCGACCCCTGCCGTACGACACGACGCCCGTGCCGTAAGCCATGTTCTTCCTGTCGCCGAGCGGCGCGTTTATGTCGATCCGGGCTTCCGCATCCTTTTCTACGGGTACCGATTCCCCGGTAAGCGCTGCTTCCTCTATCTTCAGCGAAGCGGAGTGGATGAGCCTTAGGTCGCACGGAACTATGTCCCCAGCCTCCAGCTGCACGATGTCGCCGGGGACTATCTCCTCGCTCTTTATCTGCATCAAAGCGCCGTCCCTTATCACCTTGGAATAGGGTTTGTTCATGTTCTTCAGCGCTTCCAAGGCGGACTCGGCTTTGTTTTCCTGCACCACGCCGATGACGGCGTTTATGATGACTATCAAAAGTATGAGTCCCGATTCGAACAGATCGACATAGTTTTGGTTGACGATCGTGAGGATAGCCGAAACCACCGCCGCGGTGATCAGCACGATTATCATTACGTCCTTGAACTGCTCGAAGAACTTAACGATGAGCGGCTTTTTCTTTTTGGAAGCAAGCTCGTTTTTGCCGTGCTCCTCCAGCCGTTTCGCCGCCTCCTCCGGGGATAGCCCGTCCTCGGATGCGCCGAGGTCGGACATCACTTCGGACAAATCTTCGGAATAATAGTTCATATATCTCTCCTTGTGTCGCGGACGGCGTGCCGTCCCGTTTGACTTTCGCCGATTTTCCCCTTTTTTCGCCGGAAAACAAAAAGACTTCCGACCACTGTCAAAAGTCTTGACTGCCACCGGGGCGGCGCAAACCGGATTAGATCGTGATGGCGGCTTACGCACTTTCAGGCTACTCCCTTTTGATGAAGGCATTATATCATACGCTTAGGACTTCGTCAATATTATTTTGTGGCGGCTCAAGCCGATTTTCGACTCAATAGGGCGCGTCCTTTCCGCTACGTCGTCGAAAACCCCGCTTGCTAAGACCGCAAGAGTATTAGCGGCGGGGGTTTTCTTAGACGTAACGAAAAATCCACTGCCCTATTGAGCCGAAAATCGACTTTCACCGCCACTGACTGCTTACCAAACTTTCCTAAAAATTTTGTTAGACAGCATAGTGTCGGTGAAGCTAAAATTTTGCTGTGATACGGTGATGGATCTCGGATACAGACGAAGAAAGGCGGTGCCGCTAATACCCGGAGGGTCTTGCGGCGCCGTTAGAAGCTTTTGGCTTGTGGCACTTAAATGATTGCGGCAACTCATGCATTTCAGCATTAGATTATTAGGAAGTATAGTGTCGGTGAAGCGGAAATTTTAGCGTTTTGCGGCAGGAGATTTTTCGTTAATGCGAAGAGAACTTCCGACGTTAATACCCGTAGGGTCTTAACTAGGAAGTTTTCAAAGCAGTAGCGGAAAAGATACGATGCAAAACGTTAAAATTTCCGCTGAGCCGACACAAAAAAAATCATGCTTTGCTCCAAGCCTTGGGATAGAAGAGAAGTAAAATGGGTATTATCTCGAGTCTTCCCATGAGCATTGTGAAGGAAAGCACTATTTTGGAAAATCCGGTGAGGTGCGCGAAGCTGTACATCGGACCGAAAGAACCGAGTCCGGGGCCAACGTTGTTGATGCAGGTGGCTACCGCCGAGAAGTTTTCCACAAGTCCCACGGAATCCACTTCGGCAAGCGAGATGAGTACCAAAGATATCACCGTTACCAGGAAATATCCGATAAAATAGTGTCCTACCGACGTTCTGAGCTCGTCCGAAAGCGGTCTGCCGTCCAGTTTTACGGGGAATACGCCGCGCGGCGAGTACACTTTTCTGACCCCCGCCACGGCGGATTTGGCGCCTATGACGATCCTGGAGACTTTTAACCCGCCCGCAGTGCTCCCGGCGGAGCCGCCTATGAACATCAATGCCAGCAAAACGACGTGGCAAAGCGTCGGCCATGTATTGAAGTCCGCCGTCGCGAATCCCGTCGTTGACATCACCGAAGCCGCCTGGAACGCGGCGTAGCGCAGCGATTCCCAGAAGTTGTCGTAAATATCGTATACCGTGAGGCTCACGGTCATCAAAAGCGTCGCGACCCCGAAGATTATAAACATCGTGCGGAACTCTTCGCTCCTCAGCGCCGCGGACACGCGCCCTATCAAAATGAAATAGAACACGTTGAAATTGGCGGCGAAAAGCATCATGAACACCGTTATCACGACGTCGATATACACCGAATCGTAATACGCGACCGATATTCCCCTGTTGGAAAATCCGCCCGTGCCCGCGGTGGACATCGAAAATACCACCGCGTCGTAAAGGTCCATTTTCGGAGAAGCGACCAGGAATATAACCTGCAAAACGGTGAGCGCCAGGTATATGCAATACAGTATGCGCGCCGTGAAGCGCAGCTTCGAAACGAGTTTGCCGAACTCCGGGCCGGGGACTTCCGCTTTCATCAGGTGCACGATCGCGGGACCCGTCTTCGGCAAAAGCGCCACCACGAAAACCAGAATGCCCATACCGCCTATCCAGTGCGTCATCGAGCGCCAAAACAATATGCTTTTGGGCGCGGCGTCGATATTTGTCATTATGGTGGCGCCCGTTGTCGTGAATCCCGAGACCATTTCGAATATGCAGTCGATGAAATTCGGGATGACCCTGCTGATGCAAAGCGGCAGCGCGCCCGCTATACTCATCAATATCCACGCCAGAGCCACCGTGACGAAGCCGCAGGAGGACGTTATATGCGTGTTTTTGGGTTTTTTGACGATAAACGGGATACCCGCCGCCAGCAATATCGCTATGGTGACGCCGAACCCCAGCGCGGTGCTCGACAGATCCTCGCCGTACCCGAACGTCATCAAAAAGGGTATAAGCATCAGACCCGCCGTTATGACGGCGATACTGCCCAGAATATACGATGTCATCCTGTAGTTCATCATATGGCTATTCTACCAAATCGTTCAGTTCGTCCGTGTATTCGCTGGCGGTCACGACGATAACGGTGTCTCCCGCTTTTATCTCGGACTCGCCGTCCGGTATGAAAACCTCTCCGCCCCTTATGATCGTGGCGACGAGCGCGTTGTTTTTGAGCCGCACGTTTTTAAGCGGCGTGTCAAGCGCGCGGAAAGACTGCTCCACCGTAAATTCAAGCGTTTCCGCGCGGTCGTTCATTATCCTGATGAGCTTTTTGACGGCGCCGCCCGATTTCGAGCCGCTCCTGCTTCTCGCGAACCGCGCGATAAGGTCTGCGGTTATCGCCTTCGACGACACCACGGAGTCTATGCCCGACTCCTGCAGCATCGAATAGTACCCGTTCTTTTCGACTCTCGCAATGACTTTTTTGGCGCCGCGGCTTCTGGCGAACAGCGACATTATGATGTTTTGTTCGTCCAAAGTGCAAAGCGACACGAATGCGTCCGTCTTCTTTATGCCCTCGTTGATAAGCAAAGTGTGGTCGGACGCGTCGCCGCATATCACCTCCGCCTTGTCCAAAAGCTCGGAAAGTACCTTGCATCTTTCCTCGTCCGATTCTATTATCTTGACTTTGACGCCCATGCGCTTTAAGTTTTTCGCAAGATAATATGCCACTCTGCCGCCGCCCGCTATCATAACGCGACGCATCTGTTTGTCGCCGGATATCTCCTTGAAAAAGGTACCTATGTCTCCGGACGCCGCGGCGATATACACGGTGTCGCGAGCGCGGAGCGTGAAATTGCCGCGCGGTATCGAAACGGTGCCGTCCTCTCTTTCCACGGCGCATACCAAAAACTTTACGGAAAAGCGCGTTTTGATGTCCTTGAGTTCCAGCCCGTCCATGACCGAGCCGGGGGCGACTTTTACTTCCGCGAGGCTCACCGAGCCGTCAGCGAAGGTCTCTATCTTTATCGCGGACAGATACTTGAGCGCCGACGCTATCTCCCGCGCAGTCTGGTATTCGGGGTTCACCATCATCGTCAGTCCCAGGTCGCGCTCCTTGAACAGCTCGAAGTACTCGGGGGATCTGACGCGGGCTACTGTATCCTTCGCGCCGAGCTTCTTCGCGACCAGCGAACACAATATATTCAGCTCGTCCTGCGGAGTGCACGCCACGAACAGATCCGTCGTCGCTATGCCCGCTTCCTCCAAAACGTCGAAATCGGCGCCGTTGCCGACTACCCCCATCACGTCGTAAAGGTCAATGAATTCGGAAAGCTGTTTCGCGGACGAATCCACCACGACGATGTCGTGTCCCTCTTCGGAAAGCCTTGCGACGAGTTCCTTGCCGACGTTTCCCGCGCCGACTATAACTATTTTCATATTCCGTACCTCTCAACGAATGCGGGGCATTGCCCCGGAGTGAAAACCATCATAAAAAATCATTCCCCCGCCCGAGCCTCGGCAAACGCAATAAGAGCGTCGGCGTTTTTTCCTCTGCGGAGCGAATAGTAATAGTCCCTGCCGCCGAATTTTCCCGCTACCGAACGCATGAACTCCATTCCGCACGACCCCGGAATAAGTTTTACCGCCAAAAGGTCGAACGGCATTTCGTTATAGATCTCGGTCTTCGCAAAAGAAAAAAGGACCCATACCCCCTCGTCTAGCGCCCTTTGCACCTCGGAGTCGAGAGAAACACCCAACGCGGGCATCTCGTAGCCGCCCGAAAATACCTCTTTCAGCAGAGTGAAAAACTCCGCTTTCCCATCCGGATCGAGCGTCGTACGCCTCCCCGAAACCGATACGCTCACTTCACGCGCCCTTTCGAGGCGCTCCGTTAGTCCCATGATAGTATATTATACAACCCCGACGGCGCGTTGTACAGTATTTTTCGGATATCCTCGATACGCTCTCGCGCGCATATGCGTTTATTAATGATATATTCCGTAAAACAAAAGTAAATCGGGGTACGCCTCATTCGCCCCGTCGGGGGGCTTTCGGAAAAGCGGGATATCCGAATTTGCCGCGAAAGATTGATTTTCCCGCGCCGATGGTTTATAATTTCAATTACCGACTTTTCGGAGGGCGTTATGTACGACGTGATTCTTAATCCCGTTTCCGGCAAAGGAAACAGCATGAAGGCATATATGACGGTGAAAGCCGTACTGGACAAAGCGGGCGTGGAATGGGCGCTGCACAAGACGGAATACCCCCTGCACGCTACCGAAATCGTCAGAAAATTGAACGAAAAGGAGCACGCCGACGTCATCGTCATGGGCGGCGACGGCACTTTGAACGAAGTGTTGAACGGCATAACCGATTTTTCGCGTATAAACCTCGGGATAATCTCCTGCGGCACCGGAAACGATTTTATACGCGCGGCAGGACTTCCGTCCGATCCCGCCGAGGCAGTGAGGCTCATCCTCGCGGGCAACACGGGCTACGTCGATTTTCTGGAACTACCGATGAGGCGCGCCATGAACTGCGCCGGAGCGGGAATGGACGTCGACGTCCTCGTCAGATACGCTTCGATGAAGGCGTTCAAAGGTAAAATGAAATACTACGCTTCCCTTATCGACACCCTCATCAAATGTAAATTCCACAAAATAGCGCTCGAGGTGGACGGCGTCAGATCGGAAAAATCGGTTTTCATGATAGCCGCGGCGAACGGCACCTGTATCGGCGGCGGCATGAAGATAAGCCCCAATTCCGTCACCGACGACGGGAAACTGAACGTCGTTTTGATAAACGAAATGCCCAAAAGAAAGATACTTCCCACCCTCATAAAATTTTTGAACGGCGGAAAGCATATAACCTCTCCGTATACCGAGGAGTATCTCGCGGAGCGCGTAAGGATAGAGGTTTTGGACGAGGGTCTTACCGAAGTGGACGGCGAGGTCATGAACGAAAAGGTCATCGACTGCAAAATAGTCCCCCACACCCTTATGATTTTCAAATGATTTTTTTGCCGAAAAGATGATAATTTAATGCTTTGACAGGAACATAAAAGCAATGTAATGAAAAATGGTGCATTCGACCGAATGCGCTTTTTTTCATAAGGTGAAAATATATTCGGCAAAAAAATCAATACCACCGCTTTACCGCGTCTTTCGGGCTCTTTTTTTCGAAATCTTCGACCCCCGCTTTGGAGACCAAACGGGGGCAGCGTCGGCGCGTATGCTATACGCGCTGTCCTTGTTTCGAAAAAAATAGCGCAGAAACTCACGGCAAATCGGCGCCAAGTATGCTGTTCGAAGCGATAAAATACACAGTGGACTATATTCTCATGTCGTGGAAAACACTAGTACAGTCGAACTGCTATTCATGGCGATTGCAATATGGTCTTTAGATTGAAGCCCCGCCCTCCCGCCCTATGTGGGGGTATAGGGACATGGTAGGTATGGGCTTTATAATGAAGTAGGCTTTTGTGCTAAAGTGTTATACTGCCTTAAATCAAAAATCTTTTCTAGTGTTTAGCGGGGAAGAATGTGGAAAACTCCGATTTCGCGTATAGTTTTTCCCTTTCCCGTAATACACAAAGTTTATTATTCCTTTAACAGCATATCCCCAAGCCATTTCAACGGGGGAGGCGCGCGAAGCTTTAGCGGAGCACTTATTCGCCGGGGGTGAAGCGTAAGCGTAACCCCCTCCGATTACATGGCTTGGAAGGTTCAAAGTTTGTTTTCCTTTTCGTCTGTAATAGTGCCTTTATGAAAGAAATATACACAATGGGAACAGCGCTCCATACTGCTAAACTCTATGATGGGCAAATAAAACACAAAAGCAAATACTACGCCTACAGCCGTAGATTTTCGGGTGATTTTTCGTGAACAAAATATCGGCATACGATGTATGCCGACATTTTTTCGCGGAAAAGGACCGAAAAGATACGGGAAAGGAATGTTTAAGTTCTTTAATATTTTTTATATCGGAGCGTAGCGACCCTGAACAAAATCCGCGGACAAAAGCAAGAGTGGATATGATGTTTTTTTTATTTGAGCATTCTATAAAACTCTTAGCGGATTTTATTTCACAAATCGACACTTCGGAAAGTTGATTTAACTTCATAAATTTATAGTGTCGATTTATTTCACAACGCGCCCGTTACGGCTCTACTTCCTACCCTCGGGCGCGTTATTTCACAATTCCGCTTGCGGAATTATTTCACTTTTTTTGCGGCGGTTTCGCCGCCACAAAAAAACTCATTCCAACCTTACAACGTGCGTATTCAGTCGTTTTCGAGGAGTTTGTTTTTGAACGCCGCTTTGCGGGCGTTGGCTGAAAGGATCTCTCTTTCCTCCGCGGTTATGGCTAAAAGTTCGTATTCGCGCCTGAGGGTGGTGGCGGAAACGGCGGTGTTGTCGGTATTCAGTGTGACCGCTACGCCCTGTGCCATGAGCCGCCTTAGCGGATATTCGCCCCCTTTCCATGCGCCCGTTTGCAGATTCGAGGTGTAACAGAGTTCAAGCGTTACCCCCTCCGATATTATGCGGCGCAGCGTTTCCGGGTCCTCCACAGCCCTTACGCCGTGCCCCAGGCGCTTTGTACCCATATCAAGCGCCGCGCGGACGGACTCCGCGCCGCCTGCCTCGCCCGCGTGTATCGTAAACGGTATGCCCTTTTCGCGCGCACGGTCGAATATATATTTATACTCCTCGGTCGGGAAACGCCCCTCGTCGCCCGCAAGATCTATCGCGACTATTCCGGAGGCGGTTTTTACATATTCCTCTGCAAGCCTGAGCGTTTCGAGGTTCGCATCCCGTTCCCCGCCGCGCATACAACACAAAATTATCCCTATCGGAAAACCCCTCTCGAAAGATCTTTTAGCGGCGAAAGAAGCCGCGGAAACTATCTCGCTTTGCGTTGCGCCCGTATCGGTACTGAGCGACGGCGCAAAGCGTATCTCGGCGTATTCCAGCCCTTCCTTTTCGAGCCTTTCAGCAAGGAGCATTATCGCATGATATACCGATTCGGGTGACTGCAAAAGCGATAACGGGAGCCTGAAACGCTCTAGATATGCTTTAAGTCCGCCCTCGGGATCGGGCGGCGAGGACGGATACGTCACCCGCGTTTTCGCATTTTGTTTTGCCGCCAGCGCGTTTAATTCTCTTTCCCCCAGCGAGCCGTCCAGATGTATATGCAGGTCTATCATACGGCGGCGATAAGCGCTCGGACGATAGACCTGAAAAGCTCTCCGCCGCGTTCGGCGCTCTCCCTGACTTCCTCGTGCGACAGCTTTCCGCCCCCTAAGCCTGCGGCGCGGTTTGTGATGAAACTGACTCCCGCGACTTCCATTCCCGCGTGTCGTGCGGCGATCGCCTCTATCGCCGTGCTCATCCCCACCATGTCGGCGCCGAGAGCGCGGTATGCGTTTATCTCCTCGGGCGTTTCGTATTGGGGGCCCGTGACCTGAAGATATACGCCCTCGCGGTATTTAACGGAGCGTTTCTCGAAAGCAGAGCGCGCGATATCCCTTATCCGCGCCGAATAAACCTCGGTCATATCCGGAAAGCGCACGCCGAGAGCACTTGGGTTTTCCCCGACGAGCGGCGACGGGACGAAAGAGGATATTTGTCCCGATATCATCACGGGGTATCCGACCTCGAAGTCCGCGTTTATCGCGCCGGCAGCGTTGGTGAGTATCAGCTTTTCCGCGCCCGCCAGGCGCATGAGCCTTACGCCGCGCACCGCTTCCGCGGGGGAATATCCCTCGTACAGGTGCGCCCTTCCCGACATGAACAGCACGCGTTTTCCCTGCACTTCGTCCATGCAGAACGCCCCGTCGTGCCCGGGAACGGTGGAACGCGGCATTCCGGGTATCAGCGAATAATCGACCCTTATCGGCGACGCTTGCGCCATTTCCCCGAGCCCCGAGCCCAATACCACCGCGACGTCGGGCTTTTTGTCAATTTTCATTGCCAGCGCTTCGGCGCCCCGAAGCAGGATATCGTATTCTTTCATATTAAGATGTTATCACCCCGTGCCGCCGAAGTCAATCCCATCGCCGACTCGTCGCCGTTTCGTATATAAAATTATGTCGAATAAGTCCGTTTGACGTAATTTACCGTCTTTACAGAAACAGACGTTTCTGTTATAATTTTCTAGGAAAAAAACCATCTCGGAGGGTATATGAAACGCAACGGAATGTGTCCCATTTGCTATTTGAAACAATTTTTCACCAAAAGACAGGCTGTGACCGATCTGCACACGGCAAAGCCCTATCCGACGGGGGCGCTGACCGCTCCTCCCATGGGTTGGTCCAGCTGGAACACCTTCAAAAACCGCATAGACGAGGATCTCATATACGAACAGGCGGTGTGCATGAAGGAAAAAGGGCTTCTGGACGCGGGATATACATATATAAATCTCGACGACAACTGGCACAGCTCGCTGAGGGACGCGGAGGGAAGACTGCAAGGCGATCTCGCGACGTTCTCGCGCGGGATACCCGATCTGGTCCGTAGGATAAACGCGCTCGGATTGAAAGTAGGCATATATTCCTCGAACGGAACGGAGACCTGCGAAGACCTCCCCGCAAGCCTGTATCACGAACGCGTGGACGCGGACACTTTCGCGAAATGGGGTATCGAATATTTCAAATACGATTTCTGCCATAACGAGCCGCTGTCGGGATATGCGCCGCTCATATACGGGATATCTGTGGCGGCGAAGGGTGAACGGAAGGAGACGTTCTATCCCGCTTCCGAGGCGCGCCTCGAGGGGCTCGCGCGTTTCATGCCCGCGAAGAATCTGCCCACCGACAAATACATAAGCGGACTCGATAGAAACGGCGGCTCGGCAGAGTTCAAAGTGAGCGTGCCCGCGGCGGGCGAGTACGTTCTGACCCTGAACGTCTACAAAAAAGGAAAATACAAAAAATGCGCGATGATGCTGATAAACGGCGAGGACGACTATATCGTGGAAACGCCGCCGCAGAAGATATGGAACTATACCGCCCGCTTCCAGATACCCGTATCGCTGAAAGAGGGCGAAAATACCGTAAAAGTTTTCAACCCCGTCTTCAAGCGCGCGGATTCGGCTATGCTCCAGTACCGCAGGATGGGTAAGTACCTAGTCGAAGCGGCGGAAAAGGTAGCAAAGGATACAAATATGCCCGTAAAACCGATCGTATTCTCCATTTGCGAATGGGGCGCGAACCGTCCGTATATGTGGGGAAAGACCGCGGGGAACCTGTGGCGCACCACCCCGGACATACGACCCGTATGGACGTGGATGGTGACTATATACAAATTAAACGTCGACCGCTACCCCTATTCCGACGTCGGGCATTACAATGACCCGGATATGCTGGAGGTAGGAAACGGCACCCTGACATACGACGAGAATTTCGCGCATTTCGCGGTTTGGTGCATGATGGCGGCGCCGTTGATACTCGGAAACGACCTGAGAGCCATGCCGGACAACGTTGTGAAGATCGTTACCGATCCCGACCTTATCAAAATAGATCAGGATCCCCTCGGCAAAGCCGCAAAGCGCATCGTCAAAGGTTTAGACGCGGATATTTTGGCAAGACCTTTATCGGACGGCAGCGCCGCTGTATGCTTTTTCAACAAATTCGGCGGCGAAAAGGATATGGCTCTCGACGTAGCGGCGCTCGTAAACGACGGTTACGTCTCGCTGAAACCCGCGAAGAGCTATATCGTTCGCGAGATACAGGGCGGAGACGCCGCGGAAACGGATCGCATCGTTTCGCGCGTGCGCACGCACTCGGCGAGAGTATACATCGTGACCCCGAAAGAGCAATAGATCATGCCCGAAGCATAGCTAAGCGGGCGCATTTGCGCCCGCTTATTGTTTCCTCTTTTATTTTCCGCGCGAGTTTTTCGCATTTTCGATACGCTTTTCGGCTTCCGCCTTTCCGGTTTCCGCTTCAGCTATGCGCGCGTCGTGCTTTTCTTTTTCCTTTTCTTTGCGCACCGACGCCTTGCTCATCGCCTTCATTTCCGCCCGATCGGCTCTTGATTCCGCCTTTACCGCCTTGAAACAGCGGTTTTCCGGCATTATGAAACGCACAATAAAGGGCGCGTTATACGCGCCCTTTATATCAGGGATAAAATCCGTGTATTTAACTTGCCGTCACTCGATTATTCGAAGATCTTCGCAACGACGCCCGATCCGACGGTCCTGCCGCCTTCACGGATAGCGAAGCGCAGTCCCTGCTCGATAGCGATGGGGGTGATAAGGGTGATGTCCATGTCGATGTTGTCGCCGGGCATGACCATTTCAACGCCTTTCGGAAGAGCGATGGTGCCGGTAACGTCGGTCGTACGGAAGTAGAACTGGGGACGATAGCCGTTGAAGAACGGGGTGTGGCGTCCGCCTTCTTCCTTGGTGAGGACGTAGACCTGACCTTCGATGTGGGTGTGGGGATGGATGGAACCGACCTTCGCGAGGACCTGTCCTCTTTCGATGTCCTTCCTGTCAACGCCGCGCAGCAGTGCGCCGATGTTGTCGCCCGCCTGAGCGTAGTCAAGGAGCTTACGGAACATTTCAACGCCGGTAACGGTGGTTTCGCGGGTGGGTTTGATACCTACGATCTCGACCTTGTCGCCGACTTTGACTTCGCCGCGCTCAACTCTGCCCGTAGCCACGGTGCCGCGGCCGGTAATGGTGAACACGTCTTCGACAGGCATAAGGAAGGGCTTGTCGTTCGCGCGCTCGGGGGTGGGGATATAGGAATCCACCGCGTCCAAAAGCTCACGGATGCAATCGCAGTCGGGGCTGTCGGCATTACCTGCGGCAGCGGCTTCCATCGCCTTCAAAGCGGAGCCTCTGATGACGGGGATGTCATCGCCGGGGAAGTCGTACTGGGTCAGCAGCTCGCGGATCTCCATTTCGACGAGGTCGAGAAGTTCGGGATCGTCGACCTGGTCGGTCTTGTTCATGAATACGATGATATAAGGAACGCCGACCTGACGGGCGAGCAGGATGTGCTCACGGGTCTGGGGCATCGGTCCGTCGGTAGCCGCGACGACCAGGATAGCGCCGTCCATCTGCGCCGCGCCGGTGATCATGTTCTTGACATAGTCGGCGTGTCCGGGGCAGTCGACGTGAGCATAGTGCCTGGTGGCGGTCTGATACTCGACGTGAGCGGTGTTGATCGTTATACCTCTTGCCTTTTCCTCGGGCGCCTTGTCGATCTGGTCATATCTCATGACCTCGGCGTTGCCGGCGGCAGCCGCGACCATCGTGATAGCGGCGGTAAGAGTGGTTTTGCCGTGGTCAACGTGGCCGATGGTGCCGATGTTGACGTGCGGTTTGCTTCTGTCAAACTTTGCTTTTGCCATATTAGATTTTATCCTCCAAATTATGGTTTATTAATTTTTTCCGTCCGCCTTTTTCGCGGACAGTAAATTCATTATATAATAATTGAAGCGCCTTGTCTAGTTTTTTCCACGCTTTTTTCTAAATTTTCGGTGTGAGCCGGGTGAAAAAAGCGTGCCGTACGCTCATATCAGTGCTTTTTGCCGGTAATACGTTCGTATTCCGCGCGCGGCACTTCCTGGTAGTGGCTCAGCTGCATCGTGTAATTGCCCCTGCCCTGAGTCGCCGAACGCAGCGTCGTCGCGTAACCGAACATCTCCGAAAGCGGCACGTCCGCGTCCACGACCTTTATGCCCTTTCTGTCCTCCATGCTCTTGATCGAGCCGCGGCGCGAGCTTATCGTACCGAGAACGTCGCCGAGGTAATCGTCGGGGCAGGTGATCTCCACCGCCATGACGGGTTCGAGTATCGTGGCGCCCGCCTTTTGCGCCGCTTCCTTCAGCGCCATACTGGCGGCGATCTTGAACGCCATTTCCGAGGAGTCCACCTCGTGCGAGGAGCCGTCCACCAGCCTTACGCGGAAATCGACGAGCTCGTAGCCCGCGACAACGCCCGCTTTCGCGGCGTCGCGGATGCCTTCTTCGACGGGTTTGATGAACTCTTTCGGTACCGATCCGCCCACGGTCTCGTCCACGAATTCTATGCCGGAACCGGGTTCCAGAGGCTCGATGTCGATGACGACGTGGCCGTACTGACCTTTACCGCCCGACTGGCGTATGAATTTGCCCTCGGCGTGCGCGGGATTTTTGATGGTCTCGCGGTATGCGACCTGCGGTTTGCCGACGTTGGCTTCCACCTTGAACTCCCTCAAAAGTCTGTCCACGATTATCTCGAGGTGCAATTCTCCCATTCCCGCGATGATGGTCTGTCCCGTTTCGCGGTCGGTATAGGTCTTGAAGCTGGGGTCCTCGTCGGAAAGTTTGGCTAAAGCGAGGCTCATCTTCTCCTGACCGAGTTTGGTCTTCGGTTCTATCGCTACTCGTATGACGGGGTCCGGAAACTCCATCTTTTCCAAAACGACGGGTTTGTTGAGGTCGCAGAGCGTGTCGCCGGTGGACACTTCCTTCAGCCCCACCAAAGCGATGATGTCGCCCGCGTACGCTTCCTCTATCTCCTTTCTGGAGTTTGCGTGCATACGCAGTATCCTGCCGATACGCTCGCGCTTTTCCTTTACCGAATTATAAACGGTCATGCCCGTTTTGATGATGCCGGAGTATATGCGGTAGAACGCGAGTTTTCCGACGAACGGATCGACCATGATCTTGAACACCAGGCCCGAAAGCGGTTCGGAATCGGAGGGGTGCCTCAGCTCTTCCCTGCCGTGGTATTCCCCTTTTATCGCCGGAATATCCGTGGGCGCGGGCAGAATGTCGACTATAGCGTCCAGAAGTATCTGCACGCCCTTGTTGCGGTACGCGCTGCCGCAGATGACGGGGACGACCTTCATCTGTACCGTCGCCTTCCTCAAAACCGTCAAAAGCTCTTCCGGGGTTATCTCTTTGCCGTCTAAATATTTATTGAGCAGTGCGTCGTCCTGTTCCGCGACGGATTCCACCAGCTTTTGGCGGTATTCCGCGACGACCCCGGCATATTCTGCGGGGATATCCACGACGTCGTATTCCTTTCCGAGGTCGTCGTCGTGATACATAAGCGCATGGTCGTGGATAAGGTCTATGATGCCGCGGAAAGAGTCCTCTGCGCCGATGGGCAAAGTAATTGGCACCGCATTCGCGCCGAGACGCTCGTGCATCATTTTGATGACGCGGTAAAAATCGGCGCCGTTTATATCCATTTTATTTACGAACGCGATCCTCGGAACGCCGTATCTGTCTGCCTGGCGCCATACCGTTTCGGACTGCGGCTCGACGCCGCCTTTGGCGCAGAACACCGCCACGGCGCCGTCCAGGACTCTGAGGCTCCTCTCGACTTCGACGGCGAAATCGATGTGCCCGGGGGTGTCGATAAGGTTTATGCAGCAATCGCGCCAATGCGTGGTGGTCGCGGCGGAGGTGATGGTTATGCCTCTCTCCTGCTCCTGCACCATCCAGTCCATCGTCGCGTCGCCCTCATGCACTTCGCCGAGTTTGTGCGTTTTTCCCGTATAGAAAAGTATACGCTCCGATGTCGTGGTCTTGCCGGCGTCGATGTGCGCCATGATTCCGATATTTCTGATTTTTTCCAGCGGATACTCTCTTGGCATTTACTTACTCCTGAATGATTTCAAACGTGTTGTTTCGATATAGACCGAAAACAAACGGGCTAGAAAATGCCCAAAGGCAGGGTTTAGTTCGACCTAAATGACTGCTTTTGGGCGTTTAGACAAGCGAACGGGAAACTATATCTTCCCGGGCGCGACGTTTATCTCCGGCGCAAAACGGTACGCGCGTACCGTCCGGCTTACGGTATTTTTCGTCAGATCACCAGCGGAAGTGCGCGAACGCTTTGTTCGCTTCCGCCATGCGGTGCGTGTCTTCCTTCTTTTTGATGGAGCCGCCCGTGTTGTTGTAAGCGTCCAAGATCTCTCCCGCAAGTCTTTCCGCCATCGTCCTCTCGCCGCGCTTTCTGGCGTAAAGCACCAGCCAGCGGATACCCAGGGTCTGTCTGCGGACGGGACGGATCTCGAGCGGTACCTGATAGTTCGCTCCGCCTACGCGGCGCGCTTTGACTTCGAGTACCGGCATGACGTTCTCGAGCGCTTTGAAAAACACTTCGTCGGGCGCGTTGCCCGTCTTTTTGTTGATGATGTCGAACGCGCTGTAGACTATTTTCTGAGCCGTGCCGAGCTTGCCGTCGTACATGACCTGGTTGGTAAGTTTCGTGATGACCTCGGAATTATATACGGGATCCGGAAGTACGTTTCTTTTTGGAACTCCGCTTCTTCTAGGCATTTTTCAGTCCTCCTGTAGTTGATTGGCGGCGCGCCCCGTTATTTGGGGGTCTTTGCGCCATACTTGGATCTTGCCTGCTTGCGCTTTGCAACGCCCGCAGTGTCCAGCGTTCCGCGTATGATATGATAACGCACGCCGGGCAGATCCCTGACTCTTCCGCCTCTGATGAGCACGACGGAGTGCTCCTGCAGATTGTGGCCCTCGCCGGGAATGTAGATGGTTCCTTCCATTCCGTTTACGAGACGTACCCTTGCAATCTTTCTGACCGCGGAATTAGGCTTTTTGGGAGTGGTCGTCGTGACCGAAAGGCAAACGCCCCTCTTTTGCGGGCAGCCGTCCATGATAGGAGTCAAGGACTTTTTGGTCTGACGCTTCCTTCCCTGCCTGATGAGTTGGTTGGTAGTTGGCATTATGGTCCTCCTTTTGTTCCGTCCGCTTTCAACCCAACAGCGAACCTTCTACAGTAAAACTTTACCCGATTATCCCTACCGCCGCCGACGCGACGTCGATGCCCGCTGCGCGCCCCAGTTCCTCCTTGGAAGGGACGAACACCGCCTCGACTCCCGCCAAACGGCATTGAGATACGAGTTCCAGCTTTATATGCTCCTCGGCGTCCTCGGCGATCAGCACACACCTTATCCGACCGTCGCGGAAACCGCGCATTATTTGTCTTGATCCGATAACCTTTTCCCGCGCCAGAAGCGCCTCGGCTTTACGGTCCATTATTTCTCCTGCAACACAGAAATAAGCCTGCTGTCTCCGCAAGCTTTGTCATTATATCAACCCGTATCCCCAAAGTCAAGCATTTACCATTGATTTTTTTGCCGAAAAGATGATAATTTAATGCTTTGACAGGAACTTAAAAGCAATGCAATGAAAAATGGTGCATTCGACCGAATGCGCTTTTTTTCATAAGGTGAAAATATATTCGGCAAAAAAATCAATACCACCGCTTTGCGCCTCTTTTCCGCCGTATCGCACGAAATTACTTAAAGCCTTTAATATCACCCCGTTTTGGAGACCAAAACGGGGCGCGGACGGCGCATAGTCCCGCTATAGCGCCGCCCGCGTTTCTTGCGATACGACGCAAAATAGTCTGCAAATCGGTGCCGAGTATGCTTTCCAATGCGCCAAAATACACAGTGAACTAAACACTCTCAACGTAGCGAAAAAATACAAAGTGAACTATACACGCTCTACTTGGCAACAAAATACATAGTGGACTGCATTCTTCTTTCATGCAAAACACTAATGCAAGCAAACTGCTGTTCATGGCTAAAGCAAATCGGTGCCGAGTATGCTTTCCAATGCGCCAAAATACACAGTGAACTATACACGCTCTACTTGGCGACAAAATACACGCCTACAGCCGTAGATTTTCGGGGGATTTTTCGTGAACAAAATGGCGGCATACGATGTATGCCGATATTTTTTCGCGAAAAAGGACCGAAAAGATACGGGGACTAAAGTATATAGTTGATATATGACTCTTCAATCTAACGACCGCAACAAAATTCGAAACTTTTTGCTTGAACGGGGGAGTGTATATCTTTTTGCTTGTGCGAGGATATAAAAGTGCGGTTCGAATTTTATTTCACAAATTGAAACTTTGCCCGCGAAGTTTCAATTTATTTCACAACGCGCGCCCATGGGGCGCGCGTTATTTCACAATTCCGCTTGCGGAATTATATCACCGTTTTTGCGGCGACAACGTCGCCGCAAAAACTCACCCTCCCTGTTTTATCTTCGTGTCGAGTACATGGCGGGCGGCGAGTTCTTTGAATACGTCTTTGGGTTCGATACCCATTTCCACCATCATGACCATGGCGTGGTAATAAAGGTCGGCAAGTTCGTATATCGCCGCTTCCTTGTTCCCCGCTTTCCCTTCGATGATGACTTCGGTGGATTCCTCGCCCACTTTTTTCAGTATCTTGTCTATCCCCTTATTAAATAGGTATGTGGTGTAGCTGCCTTCTTTCGGGGAAGTCTTTCTCCCCTTTATGAGTTCGTAAAGCCCTTCTATCGAAAAAGGCTTCATGTCCTTACCTACGAACAGCGTTCTGTAAAAACAGCTTTCGTTTCCCGTGTGGCAGGCGGGGCCGTCCTTTATGACCTCGGCTACGAGCGAGTCGCCGTCGCAGTCGAGGCGCATTTCGACTACGTGCTGGAAGTTTCCGCTCGTTTCGCCCTTTGTCCAGAGCGTCTTCCTCGAGCGGGAATAAAGGCAGGTGACTCCCTTTTCGAGGGTCGCTTTCAGGCTTTCCTCGTTCATGTACGCGAGCATCAGCACCTGTTTCGAGTAGTAGTCCTGCACGACGCAGGGCACCAGCCCTTTTTCGTCGAATTTTACTTTGGATAAAATATCTGCCGCTATCATATTCTTACCTCCACGCCCCGAGTGCGGAGCCTTTGCTTTATATCGGATATAGACACTTCGCCGAAGTGGAAAATGCTCGCCGCAAGCGCCGCGTCCACGCGGGGCACCTTGTCGAAAAGCTCCTCGAAGTGCTCTATCTTCCCCGCGCCGCCGGAAGCTACGACGGGCACGTCCACCGCGCTGCATACGGCGTCAAGCATCTCTATGTCGAAGCCGTCCTTGACGCCGTCGGTGTCGATGCTGTTCAACACTATCTCGCCCGCGCCGAGGCTTTGTCCCTTTTTCGCCCAGGAGACCGCCTCGAGCTCCGTTTCCTCCCTGCCGCCGCGCGCGAAAACTTTGAATATCCCGTTCACACGCTTTACGTCCATGGAAAGCACCACGCACTGGTCGCCGTATTTTTTTGCCGCGGCGGTTATGACGGAGGGGTCGCGTATCGCGCCCGTATTGACGGACACCTTGTCCGCACCGCTTTTCAGCACGCGGTCGAAGTCCTCGACGGTGTTTATGCCGCCGCCCACGGTAAGCGGGATGAATATCTCGCGCGCCACTTCGCTTAAAACCGACGTGAACAGTTTTCTTCCCTCGTTCGAGGCGGTGATGTCGTAAAATACAAGCTCGTCCGCGTTCTCCGCGTTGTATCTGCGGGCAAGCTCCACAGGGCTTTCGACGTCGCGGATACCGACGAAATTTTTGCCTTTGACCACTCTGCCGTCGCGCACGTCAAGACATGGTATTATACGTTTAGCTATCATATTCGTCTCCCGTTTTTACGGCTTCGGATACCGAAACGATGTTTTCGTAAATGGCTTTGCCGATTATCGCGCCGTATACGCCGGTATTGCGGAGTTTAACGACGTCGTCTAGCGAACCGACGCCGCCGGAGGCTATTATTCTCGCGGAGGAGATCCTCGCGAGCTCCGCGTACATATCCGCGTTTATACCTTGGAGCCGTCCGTCCCTGGAGATATCCGTATATATCACCGTTTCGACGCCGATGTCGGAAAGTTTTTTGACGAACCCGAAGCCGTCCAGATCGCACTCCCGTTCCCAGCCGCGCGTTCTGACCTTGCCGTTCAGCGTATCGACCCCTACCGCAATTTTACCGCCGAAGCGCCTGACGGCGTCCCGCAAAAACTTTTCGTTTTCCGCGGCGGACGTGCCGAGTATGACGCGGTTTACGCCGAGCGCAAGGTACGTTTCTATCCGTTTTTCGTCGCGGATGCCGCCGCCTACCTCTATATCGGGTATGCCCGCCGCCGCGACAATTTTACCTATAGCGGAAAAATTTACGTTCTCGCCGCTCCTCGCGCCGTCGAGGTCTACAATATGCAGGTGTCTCGCGCCCTCCGCACGGAAGCGCGCCGCTATTTCCTCGGGGCAGGCGGAGTAGACTTTTTTGGAGTCGAACGCGCCTTTCGTCAGACGCACCGCCTCGCCGTTCATTAGATCTATCGCCGGAAATATCTCCATATCACAACTTACCGAACGCGCGAAGTATCTTCAGCCCGTCGTTCCCGCTTTTTTCGGGGTGGAACTGGGTGCCGAACACGTTTTTTCCGTTCCACGTCACCCCGGACACTTCGGCGCCGTACTCCGAATACGCCGCTGTAGACGCGCCGCGCGGCACAAAGTATGAATGCACGTAGTACACGTATCCGCCGTCGGGGAAGTATTTCAGGATGGGGCACTCCTTTACCGCTTTCAGCGCGTTCCAGCCCATCGCGGGGACTTTGAGCCCCGAGGTGTGCGCCTTTAGCGGCTCCACCCTGCCGGGGATGAGCCCCAAACCCTTGTGCCGCCCGTATTCCGAGCTTTCCTCGTGAAGCATCTGCATACCGAGGCATATGCCTAGAAAAGGTTTACCTTTTCCCGCTTCCGAAATCAGCACGTTTTCGAGCCCCTTGTCCCTTAGTTTGTCCATCGCGTCGCCGAAAGCGCCGACGCCGGGAAGGATTATCCTGTCCGCGGCGGCAATCATCGCGGGATCGCCCGTGACGACGTTTCCGAGTCCCAGACTGTTCAGCGAAGCGGTCAGACTGAACAGATTCCCTACACCGTAATCGACTACCGCAATCATAACACTCCTTTTGTGGACGGCACCGCGCCCGCGTTCGCGGGATCTATTTTTATCGCCTCGCCGAGCGCCTTGCCGAAGCCTTTGAATACGGCCTCGATGATGTGGTGCGTGTTTTTACCGCATATCTTTTTGATGTGCAACGTGACGCCCGCGCTTCTCGTAAACGCGGTGAAAAATTCCTCCACGAGCTCGGTGTCGAATACGCCTACCTTTGCAGCGGTGAGCGCGCCGTCGTCGTTTAGGCGCGAGGCTCTGAGTTCGACGTCATAGCTTAGATACGCTCTGCCGGAAATGTCCAAAGCCACCATCACCAGCGCTTCGTCCATCGGCATTATGCGCTGACCGTAACGGTTGATCCCCTTTTTGTCGCCGAGCGCCTCTTTGAATGCTTCCCCCATCGCTATACCGATGTCCTCGGCGCTGTGGTGGAAGTCTACCCACGTGTCGCCGGAGCATTTGACTTTTAGGGATATGCCCGCAAAGGACGCAAAAAGCGTCAGCATATGGTCGAAAAATCCGGAGCCGGAATCTATCTCGGGCTCCCGGGATACATCGAGCTCTAATTTTACCTCGACGTCCGTTTCCTTCGTCTTTCTCGTTATGTTTGCTACTCTCATTTTCGGACTCCCGAAAGTATTTTTTCAAGTACCTTTATAAAGGTTTTCATTTCATCCATGCTCCCTATCGTCACGCGTATGTACGGCGACAAAAGCGCGGGAGAGGAGAAGTGCCTAACGATTATCTTTTCGTCGTAGAGGCGGTTTTTGAGTTCGCCGCCGTCGATATCTTCGGAGCTCATCAGTAAAAAATTCGCTTTCCCGCGTATGACGCGCAAACCGAGCGCCTCCGCCCTTCGCAAGGTGTATTCGCGCGCCTCGATGATTTTTTCGCGGCAGGTATCGAAATATTCCTTGTCCTCGAGTGCGCCCGTCGCCGCAGCCTCCGCCGCGCGCCCGAGGTTATAGGGATTGAAGGAATACTTCACGAGTTTCAGATCGGCGACGATATCCTCCGCCGCTATTACGAAACCGATCCTTGCGCCCGCAAGCGAGCGTGACTTGGAGAACGTGCGCACGACTACGATATTCGGGTACTTCCGTATGAGCGCCACCGCGCTCTCCGCGCCGAAATCGACATATGCTTCGTCGACTACGACGAGGCGCGAACGCTTTCTCGCTATCTTCTCGATATCGGATATCGGCATGAACGTGCCCGTCTGCGCGTTCGGATTGGCGAAGATGACGTTTAGGTCGCACTTAGCGAACGCTTCCGCATCAACCGAAAGGTCCTCTTTCAGCGGGTATGTGACTATATCCGCGCCCACCAGCCGCGAGAACACGGGATAAAAACCGTAGCTCACCTCGGGCGCGGCGAAGGGCTTCCCCTTTTCGGCGTACGCCATATATATGAACGCCAAAGCTTCGTCGGAGCCGTTGGTGACCAGGACGTTTTCGCGTTTCAAACCGAATTCCTCGGCTATCGCCCCCGTCAGCGTACCGTTTTCGGGGTCGTTGTACAGGTTCAGTTTATCGAACGCCCGCATATACCTTTCGCGCGCCTTTTCGGAGGGCGGGAAGGGAGATTCGTTCGTGTTCAATTTGATATAACCCGCTTCCTTCGGCTGTTCGCCCGGTACGTAAGGGGAGATACCGCGGTATTTTTCAAGCAAAAACCCACTCATTTCGATCTCCTTGCCATTACCGACGCCGCGTGCGCGTCGAGCCCTTCCGACGCGGCAAACGCGGCGATGTCGTCGGCGTAGGCGTCGATACTTTCGGGGGTGAAACGGATGTACTGCGTCTTTTTTATGAAATCGTCCACGCCGAGTGCCGACGAAAAGCGCGCGGTGCCGCCCGTAGGAAGCGTGTGGTTCGCGCCCGCCATATAGTCGCCCGTCGCCTCCGGGGTGTAATATCCCAAAAACACCGATCCGGCGTTTCTGACGTACGGCAGCAGTTCGTCCGCGTTCGCCGCGGCAAGTTCGAGGTGCTCGGGCGCGAGTTCGTTCGAAAGCTCCACCGCCTCGCGGATACTTTCCGTCAAAACTATCTTTCCGTTCCTTTCAAGGGACGCAGACGCTATTTCGCGCCTCGGCAGCGTTTTAATGCGATTATCTATCGCTTCGCTCACCTTTTCGGCAAACGCCCTGTCGTCCGTTATAAGGATGGCGGTAGCCATTTTGTCGTGCTCCGCCTGCGATAATAGGTCCGCCGCGATCCAGTCGGGATCGGCGCCGCCGTCGGCGACGACGAGTATCTCGCTGGGGCCCGCTATCATGTCTATCCCGACTTCGCCCTGTACCAGCTTTTTCGCGGTGGCGACATAGACGTTGCCGGGACCCGTTATTTTATCGACCTTGGGTACGGATTCGGTGCCGTATGCAAGCGCCGCCACTGCCTGCGCGCCCCCCGTTTTGTATATCGCGGTGACTCCCGCGACCCTTGCCGCCGCCAGAATGTTGTCGGGAATGCTGCCGTCCGAGGCGGGCGGCGTGGTCATCACGATATTTTTTACGCCCGCGATACGCGCGGGTATCGCGTTCATCAGAACGCTCGAAGGATACCTCGCGGTGCCGCCGGGAACGTATATCCCCGCGCTCTCGAGCGGCAGAAAGAGCTGTCCCGCCGTGATACCGTCGTATTTAAGTTCGAAATCGCTCCTGAGCTCTGCCCTGTGGTAGCGCTCGATATTGTCCGCCGCGCGCTCGAGTATCCTTATATAATCCGCGCCCACCCTTTCCATGGCGCGGGAGATCTCCTCCTCGCTTACTTTGAGGGCGGGTATTTCGGCTTTGTCGAAGCGGCGCGCGTAATCGATGAGCGCCTCGTCGCCGCGCGCGCGTACGTCCGCTATTATAGCCTTTACAGTCTCCTCGACGTCGGCGTAATCGGCGTTTCTAGCCGAAACGAGCTCTTTTGCCGTTATGTCCTTTGCGTATACGATCTTAGGCATTTGCTGTTTCTCCGAGTTTTTTCGTCAGAAGATCTATCTCGCCGCGCTTGAAGCGGTAGGAAGCTTTGTTTGCGATGAGCCGCGCGCTTATTTTCGTTATCTCGCGCACGACGCCCATGTTGTTTTCCTTCAACGTCGTCCCCGTTTCCACCAGGTCGACGATGACGTCGGACATGTTCAGAAGGGGCGCAAGCTCTATCGAGCCGTTCAGCTTTATGACCTCTATGTCGCGCCCTATGGAGGCGTAATAGCGTTTGGCGCAGTTGACGAATTTGGTGGCGACGCGTATTTTTTCGGAGGGGTCGTCCCTGTATCCGTTTACGGCGCATACCGCGAGGCGGCATTTACCGATGTTCAGGTCCATCAATTCGTAAACGTCGGGGGAGTTTTCGTCGATGACGTCCTTTCCCGCGACCCCCACGTCCGCTATACCCCTTTCGACGTACACCGGAACGTCCCACGGCTTGACCAGAAAGTACCTTATGTCGCCCGCGGCGTTTTCGAAAACCAGCTTCCTGCCGGAGTCCTCTATCGACGAAAGTATCCCCGCGCGGAGCATCATATCCAATGTCTTGTCGGCAAGCCGTCCTTTCGGCAAAGCGATGTTAAGCATTTTCACCCTCCCCGAATATATACACCTTTTCTCTGCCGCCCGAATAGCTTTTTTCGGGAAGCACCGAAACCTTTAAGCCCCCTAAGCGAAGCTCTTCCGCCTTTTTCATGACCGCACTAAGCGGAGCGCCTTCGGGATACAACAGGACCGCGTCCGCGGCTCCGGAGCCGGGGGCGGTGAGTTTTTCTATTTCGTTCATATAAAGCGCGAACCCCACCGCGCCCTTTCCGGCTAAGCCCGCGGGATCCACGAGCTTATCGTACCTTCCGCCCTTCAGCACCGCGCCCGCGGCGCCCAGAGCGTAGCCCGAAAACAATACGCCGTTATAGTAGCGCGTGTTGCCCGTCAGGGAAAAGTCTATCTGCAGATTTCCCTCGAATCGGGTACCCTTAAACGCGCAAACGATATCCTTAAGTTCCTCTATCGCGTGCTCCGCCTCCGAGCCGAAAGCGAAACGGCGGGCGGAGTCCAACGCTTCGAAAGCGTTTTCGGGAAGCGCTATGACGTTTTCGAGCGCGAGTTTTATATCGGCACCGAACCCGTATTTCGCGGCGGCTAGAGGAATATCGCCCGCGCGCTTTTTGGAGAGGATATCCTTCAGTTCCGCCCTTATGCTCTCGTCCCGTGCCGCGGCGGATAAAAGCCCCTCGGTGAACCTGACGTCGGAAAGCGCCAACACGAACTCGGCACCCGTTGCCGAAAGCGTTTCGAGCGCGAGCTCCACCGCTTCCGCCGTCGTGAACGCGTCGACGTCCCCCAAAGCCTCGAGCCCCGTCTGGATGACCTCTTTGAACTCCGTGCCCGCGCGGTCGGGGCGGTAGACCGCCTCGGAATAGTAATATTTCCCGACTCCCTTTTCGGGGGTCGCGTTTTTGACAATGGACAAAGTGACGTCCGGTTTCAACGCCATCAGCCGCCCGTCCAGATTGTTGAAAGTGATTATCTTGTCGCTTATCAGGAAATTCTTGTTTTCCATGTAAAGCGCGTACTCCTCGAACCCCGACATCCTGTATTCGCGGTATCCGAATGAGGAATATAATTTTTTGAGTTCGCCGTTCAATGCGGCGGCGCTTTTTTTCGTCATAACGCTCTCCTAAGACGGAATGCAAACATGATATCACACTTTAGCGATTTAGTCAATTAAATTGCTAAATTAAATTATTTGATTTTTCCGAGAGTTTCTCCCACTTTTCCGCAAATAAACAGTGCGCCGCTCGCGGGAACGGGCTCGCGGTTGATGACGACGAGGTTTTCGCCCGTAAAATAATTTATGAGCCCCGCCGCGGGATATACCGTAAGCGACGTACCCGCAACGATGAGAGTGTCCGCCGCCGATATCGCCCTTACCGCGCCCGCAACGGTGTCTTCGTCCAGATTTTCGCCGTACAATACGACCTCGGGTTTCACCACGCCGCCGCATTTTATGCAGCGCGGTATGCCTTCGGAGTTTTTTATGAATTCGACGTCGTACCGATGGCCGCACTCCGTACAGCGGTTTTTTAGGACGGAGCCGTGCAGTTCGTATACCGCTCGGCTCCCCGCCGCCTGATGCAGTCCGTCTATGTTTTGGGTGACGACGGCGATAAGTTTTCCCAATTGCTCCCATTCCGCGAGTTTATAGTGCGCCGCGTTCGGTTTGACGCCGCCGACAAGTATTTTATCGCGGTAGAAGCGGAAAAATTCCTCGGTATGGCGGTAGAAGCAGTCGCGGCTGAGCATATATTCGGGCGGATAGACGTATTTTTCGCGGTAGAGCCCGTCCTCGGAGCGGAAGTCCTTCAGTCCCGATTCCGTGGAAACGCCCGCTCCGCCGAAAAAGACGATCCGATGCGAACGATCGACTATATCCCGGAGCCGTTCGATATCCGTCATTTGACCTCGAACCAGTTGCCGCCGGGATCCAAGCGGAACGCGGTGACCATTTCGTATTCCGATTCGGTGATGTATTTTTCCGCCAAAGCGACGCGTGACAAGGTCTCGAAATCGCTGAGGGAGACGTTTTTAAGCTCCGCCGCCGCCAGACGGTCTATGCCTTTTTGCAGACCGTAGGTAAAAAGCGACGCGATGCCAAGGACGTTGCCGCCCGCTTCGCGGAGCGCCTCCGCGACCTCGATGACCGATCCGCCGGTGGATATGAGGTCCTCGACGATGACCACGTTTTTACCGTTGGGGTCGGCGCCCTCTATGCGGTTTTGTCTGCCGTGGTCTTTGTTGCCGGAACGCACGTAGCCCATGGGGAGCGCCATGCGCTCCGCGACTATAGCGGCGTGGGGTATCCCTGCGGTGGCGGTGCCCATCAGCACCTCGGCGCCGGGGTACTCGCTTTTTATAAGTTCGGTCAGAAGCGATTCGACCTCCGACCTTATCTCGGGATACGCGAGGATGAGCCTGTTGTCGCAGTATACCGGGGATTTTATGCCCGAAGCCCATGTGAACGGCTCCGACGGGCGCAGGAATACGGCTTTTGCTTTCAGTAACGCTCTTGCGGCGCGCTCTTTATCCATATATATCGCTCCTTCTAGGAAAATTGTCTTACGGTTTCCAGGTACGCGGCAAGCGGATCGGCAGCCGCGGTGATGCTTCTCCCCACCACGATGTGCGTGGAGCCCAATGCCCTCGCCATCGCCGGGGTGGCGACGCGTTTTTGGTCGTTTACGTCGTCGCCCGCAAGCCTTATCCCCGGGGTGACGGAGATGAGCCCCATTTTGCTTATAGCGGGCGCTTCGTGCGCGGAGCACACCACGCCGTCGAGCCCCGCCGCTTTAGCGTTCAGCGCGTACTTTTCGACGGTGACCGAAAGCGGCTCCGGTATGAGAAGTTCTTCGTGCAGCGTCCTTTCGTCGGTCGAGGTCAGCTGCGTTATCGCTATGAGTTTGGTGTCCGCGCCGGGTGCGCCTTCGCGGAGCCCTTTCAGCGCCCATTCCATCATCTTTATGCCGCCCGCGGCGTGCACGTTGGTGATATCTGCGCCGAGCCGCGCGATATTCTTCATCGCCTTGTATACGGTATTCGGGATATCGTGGAGTTTGAGATCCAAAAATATCCTGTACCCCGCGTCCTTTAGCCTAATTACCATGCCGGGGCCCTCTTTATAAAAAAGCTCCATGCCTATCTTCAGGTACGGCCTCTCGCCGCCCAGCTTTTTCAAAAACGAAGTGACTTCGTCCTCGGACGAAAAGTCCATCGCAACAATTACTTCGTGCTCCATTTGTGCGCCCTCCCTATGATGTCTTCGAGTTTTTCTATGCCGAGTTTTTCCATTACCCGCGGCAGGTCTTCGATTATTTTTTTCGCGGCGAACGGATCGATAAGGTTCGCCGTCCCCACCATCACCGCCGAGGCGCCCGCGTACATCATCTCGACGACGTCTTCCGCAGTCATTATGCCGCCCATGCCGATGACGGGGATATTTACCGCTTCGTATACGTTATATACCATGTTCAACGCAACGGGGAACACCCCGGGCCCCGAATATCCGCCGCGCCCCACCGATATTATCGGCCGCGCCGTCTTTAGGTCCAAACGCATACCCACCAGTGTGTTTATAAGGCTTACGCCGTCCGCGCCGCCGCGCTCCGCGGCGCGCGCCGTTTTCGTGATGTCGGTGACGTTCGGCGACAGTTTTACGATGACGGGCTTCAAGGAAGCTTCCTTTACCGCGCGGGTCAGCTCCTCCAATATCCCCTCGTCCAGCCCGAACGCCATGCCGCCGCCCTCGACGTTGGGGCAGGAAACGTTCAATTCCACCGCGAAAACCTCGTCCGCGGAGGAAAGTATCCTCGACGTTTCGACGTACTCATGAAAGCTGTGTCCGCCGACGTTCGCGATGACCTTTTTGGGATAGACCTCTTTTAGTTTTTTGAGTTCTACGTCCTTTACCGCCGCGGCGCCGGGGTTTTGCAGTCCTATCGCGTTTATCATGCCGGCGGGGCATTCCGCTATCCTCGGGAGCGGGTTTCCGTAGCGCGCTTCAAGAGTCGTCCCCTTCAGCGCTATAGAGCCTAGTATCGATATGTCGTACCAGTCCCGAAATTCGTACCCGAAGCCGAACGTCCCCGAAGCGGGTATCACGGGATTGTCCATTACGTTTCCGAAAAGCGATATTTCGGTATCCCTGACGCAATTTTCACGCATCGAAGATCACCTCCCCCGCTTCGAATACGGGACCCTCGCGGCAGACGCGTTTGTATCCGGAGCGCGTTTTGACGCTGCACCCCATGCACGCGCCGAAGCCGCAGCCCATCCTGGCTTCCAAGGAAAGCTCCCCCTTTTCGGAATACGCCTTCATGCCCTTCAGCATCGGCACGGGGCCGCAGGCGTAGTAGCGGTCGAACGATATATCGTTATCTTTCAGATACATGACGGCGTTGCCGTTATATCCCGCGGAACCGTCGTCGGTAGTTATCCTTAGGTCGCAAATCTTTTCGAGCTCGTCCCTTAATATCACCTCGGAGGCGGTTCTGAAACCCGCGACGAACACCGGCTTTATGCCGCGCGCGTAAAACTCCTCCGCCAGATATTTCACCGGCGCTATCCCGAGCCCGCCCGAAACGATGAGCGGCTTTTTAGTGCCGCCAAAGTCGAAGCCGTGCCCGAGCCCGGTCAGCGCTTCCGCTTTCGTGCCTGCGGGGAGCGCCGCCATTTTTTCGGTGCCCGCGCCGACAACGCGGTAATATATCGTAACTATCCCGTCCGACCAGCCCGCCGCGCCGAAGGGGCGTTTCAGGAAAAATCCGTCCACGGCAATCTCGAGGAACGTCCCCGGTTCCGGGCGCGACGTGCCCGAAAGGCGCATTTCGAATATATCCGCGGCGAGCCGCCTGTTTTCCTCGACGGTCAATATCTCTTTTTTCATATCGTGGATATCCCCATCGTCGTTTCCTCAAGGACGTCCAGAAGCACTCTCACCGTGTCCAGCGACGTGAATACGGGCACGTTGTTCTCGACGGCGGTACGCCTTATCAGCATACCGTCCGCGTGGCCGGAGCCGCCCTCGGTTATGGTGTTGACGACGTACGTCACATAACCGCGCCTGAGAGACAGCAGTATCTCGTCGCTTCCCTGCGATATCTTTTTCCTGACGCGCGTGCGGATGCCCGCCGCCTTCAAAAATTTCGCGGTGCCCAAAGTCGCCTCGATGTTGAATCCGAGGTCGTAGAAGCGCTTGATGAGCGGCAGCGCCGCCTCTTTGTCCTGATCGCCTATCGTGGCGAAGACGGTGCCGTAGTTATCCACTCTGAGTCCGCTCGCCTTGAGCGCCTTGTACACCGCGCGGGTAAGTTCTGAGTCGTAGCCTATCGCCTCGCCCGTCGATTTCATTTCGGGGGAGAGCACCGCGTCGAGCCCGGTGAGCTTGGAGTACGAGAAGGTGGGTGCTTTTACATACCAGCGCGTCTTCTTCGGATACACACCGGTGTATCCGAGTTCCTTCAGCGTAAATCCCAGCATCACCTTTGTGGCGATATTCGCTATAGGCGCGCCCGAGGTCTTCGCAAGGAACGGTACCGTCCTCGAAGAGCGCGGGTTGACCTCGATGATATACACCTTTTTGTCGCCGTCCACAACGAATTGGATATTGAACGGACCCACGATATTGAGTCCCAAACCTATCTTTTCGGTATACTCGATTATCGTTTTTTGTACTTCATCCTCGAGCGAATACGGCGGGTACACGCTCATCGAATCGCCCGAGTGCACCCCGGCGCGCTCGATGTGCTCCATTATGCCGGGTATGAAAACTTCGCGCCCGTCGCATACCGCGTCCACTTCGCATTCTCTGCCGAGGACGTATTTGTCGATGAGCACGGGGTGTTTTTTGTTCAAAGCCACCGCCTCTTTCAGTATCGGCTCCAGCTGCGCCCTGTCGTAAACGATGTGCATCATCCTGCCGCCAAGCACGAACGAGGGGCGCACCAATACGGGATATCCGATGTCCTCGGCGGCTTTTACGCCGTCTTTTACGGAAAACACCGATTCGCCGCGCGGCATGGGGATCTCCATTTTCTGAAGAGCCTCCGCAAACATATCCCTGTCCTCGGCGAGCGCTATCGCCTTCGCGTCGGAGCCGAGTATTTTTACGCCGGCTAACGAAAGATCCTCCGCAAGGTTTATCGCCGTCTGCCCGCCGAGCGCGACTATCACGCCGTCGGGGGATTCGTAGTCGACGATGTTCATCACGTCCTCGAACGTGAGCGGCTCGAAGTAGAGTTTATCGGATATCGTATAATCGGTCGAAACGGTTTCGGGGTTGTTGTTTATTATTATCGCCTCGTAGCCCGCCTCTTTTATCGCCCATATCGCGTGGACGGTGGAATAGTCGAACTCTATGCCCTGACCTATCCTGATGGGTCCCGAGCCCAAAACGATGACCTTTTTGCCGCTTCCGACGACGGATTCGTTTTCGTGTTCGTAGGTCGAATACAGGTACGGGGTATAGCCGTTGAATTCGGCGGCGCAGGTGTCTATCATCTTGTATACGGGATAGATACCGTTTTCACGGCGCATTTCGTATACTTCGCGCGCGGTAAGCCCCTTCTTCGAAGCGATGTATTCGTCGGAAAAGCCCCATTCCTTCAGCGCCCGCAGAAAATCGGGGGTGAGAGAGGTCGTTTCCAAGCGCTTTTCCATTTCCACTATGTGCTGCACCTTCTCCAGGAAAAACCTGTCTATTTCGGTCAGCTCGTACATATAGTCTATGGGTATGCCCCTTCTAATCGCCTCCGCGACGGCGAATATCCTTTCGTCGGTGTTTTCGATGATAAGGTCGACGAGGTCGTGGTCGGAAAGCGTTTTAAGGCGCGGTATCTCGAGGTGTATAAGCCCCGTCTCCAGGCTCCTTACCGCTTTCAGCAAAGCCTCCTCGAAGGTCCTTCCGATACTCATCACCTCGCCCGTCGCTTTCATCTGCGTATTGAGTTTTCTGCTCGCTTTCGTGAATTTATCGAACGGGAAGCGCGGCACCTTGCAAACGACGTAATCGAGAGTGGGTTCGAATGCGGCGTAGGTGTTCGGAAGTTTTATCTCGTCCAAAGTCAATCCGCAGGCGATCTTTGCGGAAACGCGCGCTATCGGATAGCCGCTTGCCTTGGAAGCGAGAGCGCTGCTTCGGGACACCCTGGGGTTTACTTCGATGACGTAGTACTCGAAGCTGAACGGGTCGAGCGCGAACTGCACGTTGCATCCGCCCTCTATGCCGAGCGCGCGGATTATCTTCAAAGCGGCGCTCCTTAGCATCTGATACTCCTTGTTCGTCAGCGTCTGGCTGGGCGCCACGACTATGGAATCGCCGGTATGCACGCCGACGGGGTCCACGTTTTCCATGCAGCATATCGCCACGACGTTGTCTGCGCCGTCGCGCATGACTTCGAACTCTATTTCCTTGTAGCCCTTTATCGATTTTTCGATGAGCACCTGGGTGACGGGCGAAAGTTTAAGCGCGTTTTTTGAAAGCGCGTAGAGCTCGTCCGCGTTGTCCGCGAAGCCGCCGCCCGTGCCGCCCAGCGTGAACGCGGGGCGTACAATGACGGGATACCCTATTTTATCCGCTATCGCTATGCAGTCCTCGACGGTGTGCGCGGTATTCGATTCGAGAACGGGCTCACCGATCTTTTCGCAAAGGTCCTTGAACAGTTGTCTGTCCTCCGCTTTCGAAATGGAGTCGTAACCCGTGCCCAGAAGTTCCACCTGGCACTCCTCCAACACGCCCTTCGTATGCAGCTGCATCCCGAGGTTCAACCCCGTCTGCCCGCCTATGGAGCATATAAGTCCGTCCGGGCGTTCGCGGCGGATTATCTTCGCGACGTGCTCCAAGTCCAGCGGCTCCATGTACACCTTGTCCGCCATCGCCTTGTCGGTCATGATCGTCGCGGGGTTGGAATTTACCAGAATGACTTCGTAGCCTTCCTCCTTCAGCGCGATACATGCCTGCGTTCCCGCATAGTCGAACTCC
Source organism: uncultured Clostridia bacterium (assembly GCA_944331875.1). GTDB lineage: Bacteria > Bacillota > Clostridia > Christensenellales > DTU072 > Stercoripulliclostridium_A. The sequence continues at coordinate 36,651 of CALVJA010000012.1, forward strand.
GCAGCCTGTCCTATCACGATGGGCCCGGAGCCTATCACCATTATCTTTTTAATATCTGTTCTCTTTGGCATGTTTGCCGCCTCCCGCTTTTTTCAGAAAACCGATGAAACTATCGAAAAGGTAGTCGGAGTCCTCCGGACCCGCCGCCGATTCGGGATGATATTGTATGCTGATGACGCTGTTTTTCTCGTCCAGCATCCCTTCGGGCTCCGAATCGGTCAGGTTGATGTGCGTGAGAGTCATCCCCGTACCCTCGAGGCTCGATTTGTCTATAGCGTAGCTGTGGTTTTGCGAGGTGATCTCCACTTTTCCCGTCGTCATGTCCTTTACCGGGTGGTTGCCGCCGCGGTGACCGAATTTCATCTTGTACGTCTTCGCACCGTACGCGAGCCCTATTATCTGGTGCCCAAGGCATATCCCCATTATCGGGAGTCTCCCTCTCGCTTTTTTTATAAGCTCCCTGACCTCGGGCACGTCCTCGGGGTCGCCGGGGCCGTTAGAGATGAACAGTCCGTCGGGTTTGAAACGCATGACCTCTTCGAACGGAGTGTTGTACGGCACCACGACGACGTTCGCGCCGTGCGCGTTTAATTTTTTGATCATGCTGAGCTTTACGCCGCAGTCCACGACGACGACGTTGAATTCGGGGTTTTTCGTCCTCGAATACCATATGTTTTTGGAGGAAACGCGGCTGACCTGGTCGTGCGGCAGGCTGTATGCCTTGAGCTCGGCGACACACTCGGCGACGTCTCTTCCTGCGTCCGTTATCATCGCGCGCATCGCGCCCTCGTTGCGGATGAGCTTTACGATCTCGCGCGTGTCCACCTGCGATATCCCCGCCGCGCCGTTGTCGAACATGACCTCGGAGAGCGTTTTCGTAAAGCGGAAGTTCGACGGGGAGTCGTTGTACTCCCTGACGATGAATCCCGACATGTATATCCCCTTCGATTCGTAGTCCTCGTCCGCAAGTCCGTAGTTTCCGATGAGCGGATAGCTCATGACCACCATCTGCCCGCAGTACGAGGGATCGGAAAGTATCTCCTGATAACCCACCATCGAGGTGTTGAACACTATCTCGGCGATACGCGTTTCGGGGGAACCGAAGCCCTTTCCGATGAAATATCTGCCGTTTTCCAGAACGAGCATACGCCTCTTTTCGGGCTCCGCAAAGTCGCCTATGTACCTTAACTTCTCCACTATAGCTCCTCCTTCGCTTTCGTTTCGTCGGTGAAGACGATCTCGCCATCTATCATCGTCAATATGTTGTACCCCGTCATGCGTCTCCCGATGAAGGGGGAATTTTTGGCTTTTCCTCTTATCTCTTCCGCGGTATATTCGCGGTAAGAAGCGGTATCCAACGCGATGATCTCCGCCTTTTGACCTATATCCAAAACGCCCGAGGGGATACCGAAGCGCTTCGCGGGCAATACGCTCGTAAGCTCCGAAAGCCTATCTATACCTATCACTCCACGCTCGACGAGTTCCGTCACGCACACCGAAAAAAGCGTCTCGAAACCTATTATCCCGTTCGGAGCCGCAGCGTATGCGACCGCCTTTTCGTGTGCCGCGTGCGGCGCGTGGTCGGTCGCTATCATGTCCGCGGTGCCGTCCGCGACCGCCTCGACGACCGCTTCCCTGTCAGCGGGTGACATAAGCGGCGGATTCATCTTCCAGTTTGCGTCCCGTATCATCGTTTCGTCCAGGGCGATATGGTGCGGCGTGACCTCGATGCTCACGTCAAGCCCTTCGCGCTTCGCCCGGCGTATGACGTCCAGACTCTTTTTTGTGGATATATGGCAGAAGTGATACCTGACGCCCGTCTTTTTGACAAGCTCCGTTTCCTCGGAAACGGCGCGGTATTCCGCTTCCGCCGCGCTTCCCGCTCCCCGCCGCTCCGCGTGGGAGGCGATGATGCCGCCGCATTCTTTTACGCGGCGCATACCCTCTTCCAGAAGCTTGAGGTCGTTTACGCAAACGCCGTCGTCGCTGAACGCTTTCACGCGTTTCGACAGTGCCTCTATGTCCGAAAGGCACTCGCCTTTTTCTCCCTTTGTGAGCGAAGCGTACGGGTATACGAAGACCTTCGCGTTATTTTTTATGAGTTTCTCCTCGACCTCCAGGTTTTCCTCCGAATCCGGCACGGGTTTTAGGTTCGGCATCGCCATAACGCGCGTTATGCCGCCTTTTGCCGCGCTTTCGGTAGCCGAAAGTATCGTTTCCTTGTATTCGTATCCCGGTTCCCTAAGGTGCGCGTGGACGTCCACGGCGCCGGGGAGAACGGTGGCGCCGCCTAGATCTATGACGCGCTCCGCCCCGCTTTTATTCCCGTTAAACGAAGTGATGACGCCGTCCGTTATGAAAAGGGACGTCAGTCCTTTCCCCGGTATGAAAGCGTTTTCGAGAAGCGTTTTCAAAGTTTGCCCTCCAGCGCCAGCGTCAGCACCGCCATGCGGACGTAGACGCCGTTTTCCATCTGTTTATATATCCTCGATTTTTCGCATTCGGCGACTTCGCTCGCTATCTCTATGCCGCGGTTTATCGGCGCGGGGTGCATGATGATGGCGTTTTTCTTCATCTTCGCCACCCTCTCCACCGTAAGCCCGTAGCGGCGGAAGTATTCCTCTTTCGTGATGTTCATCGCCTGCTCGTGCCTTTCGAACTGCACCCGAAGAAGATTTATTATATCCATTTTTTCGACCGCTTCGTCCAAAGGCATGTATTCGCCCGTTTTATCGGACAGCTGCTCGGGTCCCGATACATAGACTTTCATCCCCAGCCTTTTCATGACCTCGGAATTACCGTGCGCCACGCGGGAGTGGGATATATCGCCCACCATCGCTATCTTGAGCCCCTCGAACGCGCCGTATTCCTCGTATATGGTCATCAGATCCAAAAGCGTCTGCGTGGGGTGGTCGGACGTGCCGTCGCCGCCGTTGAAAATTGGTATTTTTATGGTTTCGAGATCCTTGTAATAAACGTCTTTGGTGTGTCTTATCACCACGCCGTCCACGCCGAGAGATTCGAACGTTCTGACCGTATCGTACAGCGTTTCGCCCTTTTGTACGCTGGACGACGCCAGATTGAACGAAAGCGGTGTGATACCGAGATTTATCATCGCTATCTGGAAGCTGTATTGCGTTCTGGTGGAGTTCTCATAAAAAAGGTTGACCATTTTCTTCCCGGGGAAGTTGATTGACCAACCTTTTTTGAAACGAATAGCAAGCTCTATGATGTCCATTATCTCGGGCGAGGACAGCGTCCTCAAAGTCAGAAGACCTCTCATAAACACCTCTTTTGAACGTTAAAATTTTATCTTTCCGATTATACCAAATACCCGCGCCAAAGTAAAGCGTTTTCCGCCCCAAACGGACTTGAGTTTCATTTTTAGCCTTTCGGCTAAAAGTGATATGCACGTTCCGTGCGTGATATTTTCAGCCCGAGGGCTGAAAGTTACCTTAACTTCTCCCAACGGGAGAAATATCACTCTGCGAAGCAGAATATCACTTGACGAAGTCAAATATCACTTTGCGAAGCAAAATATAACTTGAGTGTTTAAGTGATATTTTTTAGCCTATCGGCTAAAAAGTGATATGCACGTTCCGTGCGTGATATTTTGCCCTAAAGGGTCAAAGTTATATTTTCAGCCTTGCGGCTGAAAGCTTTTTCAGCAGTCCGGCTGAATAGAAGCAAGCGAGACAAGGCTCGCACCCTTTCTAGCGTGCTCTGACCGGATAGAAACGAGCTAGACGAGGCTCGAAAACGCCGCGGGACAGGAGTTTAGTAAAACCTAAATGACTGTTCCGCGGCGTTTTCAGTAAACGAAGTATAGCGAAGTTTATATCCGGTCAGAGCCGGTGAGACGATCATAGAGGGTTTGATCGTTGGGAATTTGGTCGCCCGGTTCGATGAGGGGCGGACCGGAGGTAAAGTCGGCGCAGATGAGGAAGCAGTCGTGGTTGATGGTGAGTCCGTCGACGAGCATACTGGCAATGTTTGCGATGGCGCGTATGGTATCGCTGTCGGCGATGGCGAGGTCGGCTATGCGCATACCGGTCTCGGGAGCCACGGTGACGCCGGTAAGGTCGTAGGAGCACATGAGCCCGAGGCCGAAGCCCGCTATCGAAACGTACTCCGCGCCACCGTAATTATAGATCAACCCGTCGAAAGCGCCTGCGGCAAACATTTCGTTTACGGCGGTTGCGAAAGGTCCGTCCAGAAGAGAGCTCGCCGCCTGCAGCGCGGGTACCATGGTATAGACGGTCGTGGTCAGAATGTTGTAGACTTCGTCCGTCGTTTTCCAGTTATACACGTCCATTATCCCTTCTATCGTGATATTGGGGATTATGTTACGATTCATGTTGTTGGCGTCTATGACGCGCGGGACGATCTGTACCGATGCGCCGTAACTCATCTTGAAGACGTTGTTGCGCAGCGTGACGTGGCAGTTTTTGGCGTCCTCTCTGTAATATCCGAGCTCTATGCCGGAGGTGTAGTTATCGCCCAGAATGCAGCCTTCTATCGTCAGGTCGCCGACGGAGTGCGCCTGCAGTCCGCGGGTAGTATTATAGATCTGGCAGTAGCGGTATGTGACGGAACTGTTCCTTACATCGCGCGCACGAATAAGATGGGAGGTCTTTCCCGCGTCGTCCAGAGTCAACGCGCCGCGCATGACGATGTCCTCGAATACGAAACCGTCCGTATAGACCTCGCCCGCATACTCCTGCCCCTCGGCAAAGTGCGTGCCGCCGTTGATCTCGAAAACGAATTCGGTGGACTGCGACTCGGTCGGTCTGTGCGCCGAAAAGTCGAAGAGGAATCCGTTTCCGTATATGCTGGAGCGCATGGTTTTCGCTCTGACGTCGTTGGTGGCGTATGCGTCGCCCTGCATAACGATGTCGTGACTGCCGAGGTCTATCGCGCTCAGCACGTCCTCGAAATCGTAGGTGTTGAACGCAGGAAGTTTATGGAAGCGGAAAGTAAAGCTTCTTCTGACGTCTACGGGACGGTTGTTTACCATCAGCGTCGCGGTCAGTGTCACGTTCTTCCCGAGCGCCCGGACGGGATCGACGGTAATCAGAGCGGCTTGAGAGCCTTCCTCTTTCGCCACGCTCACGGGCTGCACGGCGCCCTCTTCGAGCCCCTCCGTGGACACGCTCCACCTGACGTCGAAGGAATTCGAGTCGCCCACTATCCCCAGGCGGAAAGTGTTCGTGGGTTCGTTGTTTTCGTTAAGCCACTCCGTCCCCCATATCCTCGACATTTGGATGCCGCGGGCGGCGTCGGCGGTGGTAAGTTCCAGCGTGAACGATACCGGTCGTTCGCGCACGGTGACGATCTTGGATACCGTATGTCCGTTGTATTCGGCAGTCAGAGTGACCACCCCGGCTTTTACCGGTTTTAACTCGAAACCTTTACCGCCCGATATCGTTTCGACAATTTCCACGCCGAGAACGTCGGTATCGTCCGAAACCAGCGTCAGAGATTCGTCCTCTATCGCTTCTCCGGAGATCAAGTATCCGAACGTCGCATAATAGGGACCGTTCTGCGTATATATCGTGGTGAGTCCGTCGGTAAATCCCCATTCGTCCTCGGCGCAGTAGATAACGCCTATCTCCACGGTGGTGAGCTCTCCGCCGGAGACGATCTCCACGGCATAGCGGTCGTCGGACAGCCTTTCGATGCCTGATACGGATACGTCATCGCCCGTGACGACGTTCATTCTGATCAGCTCGTCTATATCCCGAATACCGTCCGCCACGTAGATCTCGGTCTTCTTGACCAAAGCCTCGGAAGTGTCCACATAGACGGTCCTGCGATGATGGTTGCCTTCGCGGTCGGTCGCCGCCAGCGTGACCGTGGTAATGCCGCGGGATACAGGCGTCACTGTGCCGTTCACGGAAACGGAAACTATACCGGAATTTCCGCTTATCCACTCCACGTTGGATTCGTGGAGCGCCGCCATCGGGTTTATGTCGTAATAAAACTGCTCCGTGGTCTTCAGGGAGTAGACGGCGCTTTCCGCTATCTCCGCGCCCTCGCCGTTATAGATGTCGATGGAAGCTATTTCGGTCGTGGTCACGTAAAAATGCAGGGTGAATACAACGTTGATGTTCTTTGACGCACGGATGATGAGATCGGTCGCGCCCATCTCGAGAGCGCGTATACGGTAACGGTTCGTCCCTTCTATCGGCACGAGCTCCACGGAACCGGAACCCGCCCCCTCGTCGCGTTCCTGCAGAATGCTTTTATCGGGCGTCATGGACGGATAGACTTCGATAATCAGAAAGTCTTCGGTATTTATATCGACCGTTATCAGTTCGCCCGCGGCGATCTCCTCGTTACGGGAATTTTTAACGACGATGCTCTCCGGATTGACCGGAGTCGTCAGCAAAATGATATTCGACGTCACGCTGAGCGCCAGTACAGCCACTATCGGTATTATACAGATCACGGCTATCAGAAATTTTTTCATAGCTTTCTTTAATTTATCTCCGTTGTCATTAGTTTTTCACAAATCCGCCGCCACACCATGCGTCACCGAGTATATTTCGCCCACGGAGCAGCCTCTCCTCTAGACGCCGTGAGCTTATCGTACAGCGCGTCGTTTGCGGGCACCGGGTCGCCCGGTTCTATTTCGGACATACCGGACGAGAAGTTGTTACACAATATCATGCATGTGTTGGACGCCGTGCTGAAGCCGTTGAGTTTCATAGTTCTGACGAGGTCTTCTATTGCTTGGAGATTTGAGGGAATGCTGCCGTCGGCGTACCTCATCATCATTTTGATGATCTCCACGTCCGACGACGTCGCTTCCGATATACGCACCCTGTCGAAATCCCATCCGTATACGCAGCCCATGCCGAACATGCCGAGCCCTATATATTGGTCGCCGGCGTACGAGTAGTACAGGTTGTCGTTTTCGGAAATGCCCAAAAATTCGTTCACCACCCTTTCGAGATAGCTGTCCAGAAGCGTAGTGACCAAAGTTTCGAATTGCTCTCCGGCGACCATAACCAAATAATAAGCGATGAGATCTTTTACGCTTTTATAAAAAGTATCTTTCGTCATCCAGTTGTATATATCCAAAGAGCCCTCGACATACAGGTTGGGCGCCACCGAATAGTCGCCCCAATTATAGTTGTAACCGCCGGGCATGCCCGTACCGGAGAAGACCACGGCGGGACCGGAGCTCATTTTGAACACGTTGTTGCGGAAGGTGAGGTTGTACCCGGGGCGGCGGTCGTCGGTATAAGTATTCGGCGCCGACGAGACCACATTGCGCCCGGAATCGAATTCGTAGATGTAGTTCGAGTACCTTCTGAGCGGTTCCATATGATAGACCGTGAGCACGGAATGCTTGAAGTTGTCGCCCAGTATGCAGCCCTCTATAAGCACGTCGTTGACGCGGTCGATATGGATACCGCGCTCGGAATTGTATACCTCGCAGTATTTTATCGACATGGGCGGGTCGCGCGGCACGTTCGCGTTTATCGCCGGCTCGTTGTAGAATCCCAGAGTATAACCGATCACGCCGAAGCTGCCGTCGGCTTCCTCCAGCGTTTCGGCGCCGCGTATTTTAAGGTTGTACACGGTAAATTCCGATATGCCGAGCTCTTCCATTTTGTCCAGCATTATCTCTTTCGAGGGCGTAGCCCCGCCGAAATACGTACTTCTGAGCCTGTTGTATATGTCCTCCCAGCGGTACCTGAGGGCTGAATCTCCGTTCGTCGGCACATCGACCGCCGCCGCGTCGTACAGGAAACCGTTGCCGTATACGGAGCCCGTCATGCTCGAGAACATCCTGTCCGCGGCAATATCGGACTGCAGCACATAATCGTACGTCGGATAAGAATCGTAGACGGCGGCGAAATCCCCGGCGTCGTATACGTTCACCGAATTCTGTTTTTCGAGCATGGAGAACACGAAACTTCTCTGCATACTCTCCACCACTCTTCCCTGCATATACAGTTTCGCGGTCACTCTGACGTCTTTACCCGCCGCCGCTTCGGTGAACGTGATGTACACGTCCGAGGTGGAATCGTACGCCGGAGTAAGTTCCGCGAGCTCGGGATCGTTCACGAACCAGCGCACCTCGAACGCGCCCGTATCGTTTTTCAGACCGAAACGCATCGTCCGACTCAATCCTCCCTCCTCATCGAGCCAATAATTACCCCAATAGCGGTCGCGCGCTATGCCGCGCTCGGTGTCGGTCATCTGGAGCATAAGGTCGAACGCGACGGGACGCTCTTTTACCGTAAAAGACGCGGATACGCTCTCGCCGCCGTACGTCAGCGTGACGGTCGCCGTGCCCGCTTTCAGCGGAATGAGACGCGAAGTTTCCGCGTCCACCCCCAAAACGTCGGGAGCATCGCTCGACGCGGCGAATCCCGTCGCGATCCTTTCACCGCTCGTATAATCGAACACGGTGAACGGATACGCGCCGTTTCCGGAATATATCGTTTCGTCCATGGCGCCGAAGCCCCAGCCCGTATCGGAGTAGCGCACCTCGACGTCGACCGAGTATATGCCCGAAGTGACTCTGAACAGCCTTACCGTGCCCTGAGCGCCGCCTGAAACGGCGATCTCGGAGACTTCGGCTTCCGGGTCGAGGAGTTCGGTTTCGTTGAGCCACGCGGCGATTTCGCGTTCCGTCGAACCGAACAGCGCCTCGTCCGTGACGAACACCGTCGTATCCGACACCAGCGCTCCGGAAAGATCGACCGTGAACGAAGCCGTAAACTGTTTGCCCGCTCCGTCGTAGGCGGTGGCGGTTATCTGCACTCTCTCGTCGGTGCGCTGCATCGGAGTGACCAGCCCCGTTTCGTCCACCGTCGCGAGCTCGGGATCGGAGGACTGCCAGATTATATCGTTATCGAGCGACGTATACGCGCTGTGCGGCTCCGCCGCGGTATAAAAGCGCTCCGCTCCGACAAGCTTTATCTCGCCCGAGTATTGCGTTTCGTTTTTCGTCGCGTACGCTATCGGTTTATCGGGGTCGTCGCCCGTATCGGTATATATCTCGAAGCGGTCTATTTCCTTCGTCGTGACGTTGAAAGTGACCGTTTTGTACACGTCTCTTGCGGACGCGGCGCGTATCGTCAGCTTGGCGACTCCCGCGGATACGGGCACTATCGTGTAGCGGTCGGAGGAACCGTCCCGCTTTTCGAGCTCTACTCTGCCGCTCATGCCCTCTTCGGACGCGTCTTCGTAGACTATCTCTTTGTCCCTGACGAAAGAGGGAAGGATCTCTATCACCAAAAACTCGTCCGTTTCAGCGACGTCGATATCGACGACCTCGTCCGAACCAAGCTCCACGTTCGAGGAATTTTTGATGATCAAGTCGCTCGCGTTGGGGCTCGTCGCGGACAATATGAGCGAACTCGTGACGCTCAATGCCAGCACGACTATGACGGGGATTATGCAGATGACGGCTATCAGAAATTTTTTCATTTACAGAATGCCTCTTTCAAGTACGATTTTTTTGCCTTTTGCCGATCGGGATCGGCGTATTTTTTCGACTTTTTGTTTTTTCACGCTTCTCCGGGAACCCAAACAAGCGTTTTATATGCGATTATTTCGCGATTTTGTTATATGCCTTTTTCAGCCCTATCGTGTATATCAGGACGGAAACCACGAAGAACGCTCCCGCCAGCGCGGTGACCAGGATATACATGAATCGCATGTCGAACGTCAGTGTGAACGTGCCGAACGCAAGGGCTATCGGAGTCTCCAGGGAGCCGATATAGCTAAGGAACATACACAGTATTCCTACCGTCAGCGCGACGGCGAATCCGAGCGCCACCGAAAACGTCGTCGAGGCGTTGTTGTTGACGACCTCGCCTTCGCCGGAGAGGTTGAAGTACGGACGCGCTATGTCCATGCGCATCGACACCAGAGTCAGTCCCACGGAGCACATCTCGACGACGGCGAAAAGCCACAGCCCGTTCGACACCGCTACCTGTTCGGAGCCGATGAGCACCCCGACGCATATCGCGTTGGCAATGACGGACACGATAAGGTACATGACGAATTTGGCGAAAAGCTGCGTCCTTATCGACACCGGCGCCACCTTGGTATGATAGAAGTTATCGCCCTCGCGGCTGGTGGACGTCGCCGAAAACGAGGTAATAACGGTGGCGAAGATAAGCATGACGAGCATCGACATGCCGAGAGATATCTGCTCGCCGACCTGGTTTTGCCCCAGCTCCCTGGTGATGTTGTTGCAGAAAAACACCATTACCGGCATCGCGCACGCCAAAACGAAGTATTGGAAGGAGTAGTTGACGGAGCGGAATACCTGCAGAAACTCTTTGTGCATCAGCGTTACGAACACGGGGCGGCGGCGGTTTCCGGTAACGTGTTTGAACGCGCTGCCCTCCACCTCGACGTTGTTCAGAAGCGTTTTGGCATACAGGAAATATATCACCATGATGGTCCCTATGAGCGTGATCCCCGTCAGTCCTATCAGCACGGGATATGCGATATATAACTCATGCCCCACCATGACGTCGGCAAAATACTTCATCGGTATCAGCCATTTTGCGACGTTTTCGATTATTTCGACCATACTGTCGCTGAAAACGGAGAACTCCCTGTCGTTCATGAACGTCACCATACTGTTGAACAGCAGCATATATACCGCGAACGCCGCGGTGACGAGAACGGCAAGTCCTATTATGATCAGCGCGAATTTGTTGCGGATCTTGTTCGTCAGGTGCATTATCGGTATCGCGAGTATGTTGCTCAGGAAAAACGTAATGAACACCAAAAACAGTATCGGAATTGGTATTTTGGCGTAAAACGCCGCCCCCAGCCCGCTCACCTCGGCATACGCCACCAAAAAAGGCGCCATTATTATCGCGGTGGCGAAAAACTGGGTCAGGAACAAAAACAGCGTTTTGGATATGAAAACCTCCGTACCCGACACGGGATAGCGCATGAGTATCTCGTTGTCGCCCTTGTAATACAGTACTTTTATCGTGCTGGTAATGCCGGCGAACAGCATGAACAGGAATATGACCGACACCAAAAGCACCAACGCTTCGTACAGCAGTCCGCCCGTGTCGAACATATCGAAAAACAAGCCTGCCGCCCAGTATATCGCGTATATCACGGCGGCGAGGAGAACAAGCGTCCCGAACAGTCTGAAATAGGATTTGTAATCGCTGACGGAATAGTTCGAGAACCTGTTTTTTATCTCGAGCCTCAGGAGAGTGCGGATGTTGCCGTTCATTGTCCCCTCCTCAGAAGCGTCTGATCGTTGATCCTGTCCTGCTCGGTAGCGGTGATCTCGACGAAACGTTTTTCGAGAGTTTCCTTGTTGCCCTTTACGTGCAGATCGATGACGTCCTGCAGCTTGCCGTCTTTGATTATCGCGGCGCGGTCGCATATCTTGGCGACGAGATCCAGGTTGTGCGACGAGAAAAACACCGTATTCCCGTCCGCGCAGTGATCGTCCATCCTCTTCAATATCTCCGCCATCGACTGATGGTCTAGTCCCATCATCGGTTCGTCCAGCACCCACAGTTTCGGATTGTGGATGAGCGCGGCGATGATGCATATCTTCTGTTTCATTCCGTGTGAATACGATTTTATCTGAGTGTCGACCGCTTTCGTCAGTTTGAACTGCGAAACGTATTTGTCGAAGCGTTCGTTTCTGTCGCGTTTAGAAACTTTATACAGGTCCGCGGTGTAGTTGACGTATTCGCGGCCCGTCAGCTTTTCGTATACCGAGTGGTTGTCGGGAACGTATCCCATATTCAGTTTGGCGTTGATGGGATCGCGGGCTATGTCGTATCCGCAGATCGTTATTTTCCCGGAGTTGAACGGGTAGATCCCGGTCAGGCACTTTATCGTAGTAGATTTTCCCGCACCGTTTTGTCCCAAAAACCCGAAGATTTCGCCCGGGTTCAGTTTCAGCGACAGATCTTCCACCGAAAAACGTTCGGAGTTGAGGTACTTTTTATACAGATGACTTATTTCCAGCATTTATTTCTCCTATTTATGTATTCGCGCGCGCACGCGCGCCTTTTATTATATATAATCTTTTAATACTCTATCATATTATTATATATCTGTCAACGAAATTTTACCGTTTACTCCGTTCGGGACGCCCGAACCGCAAAAAAAGAGCTCTTTTTAATTTATTGCAATTGCGCTCCCCGCGTGATAAAATAAGAAAAAACGGAATATAATTACCCGAACAGGAGTTATTATGATAGTCATTCAGGCAAAAGACTACGATGAAATGAGCAAAAAAGCGTACGAATCGATGAAGATCGTACTCACGGAAAAACCGGACGCCGTCCTCGGTCTCGCGACGGGCTCCACGCCGATAGGACTGTACAAGGAAATGATCGCCGACTACAAAGCGGGCGCGGTGAGCTACAAAAAAATGACGAGCATAAACCTGGACGAATACGTAGGTCTCCCCGTCGAGCACCCCGAGTCATACAGGAGCTTCATGAACAGAAACCTGTTCGATCACATCGATATCGTAAAGGAAAACACCCACGTTCCCGACGGACTCGCGGCGGATCTGAAACTGGCGGCGGACGAATACACCGCATTCGCCGCGGCGCACCCCATCGACATACAGATCCTCGGCATAGGCGCGAACGGTCACATCGGATTCAACGAACCCGGCACCCCCTTCGATTCCCACACCCACGTCGTCGAACTAAAAGAAGGAACGCGCCGCGACAACGCGCGCTTTTTCGATAACGACATAGACCTCGTTCCCACCCACGCGGTCACGCTCGGCATGGCGGATATCATGAACGCGAAAGCGATAATCCTCTTGGCCTCCGGTGCCGGCAAGGCGGAAGCGGTGCGCGACATGGTGCTTGGTCCCGTCAGCGAGAACTGCCCCGCGTCGATACTGCAGACGCATCCGAACGTGCTCGTCGTGACGGACGAAGCGGCGGGATATTATTTGAACTGATTTTGTATCTGGGGATACGGAAAATCAGTTCAAATAAGTAAAAAGTAATAGTGAAGAGTGAAAAAGTAGAGCGGCAGTCGGATGACTGCCGCCTTTGCTTTAAGGGCAAATTTCCGCGTGCGGATCTACCGCCGCATACCACTAAAAATTAATTTTTATGTTGCTTTAGCTACAGATTTTCCTCGTTTATTTCCCTGTCCCTGTAGTAATATCTTTTGTCGCGTTCTCCTATTTCGCGCGCCACCCTGCAGGGATTGCCGAAAGCCACGGAATTCGCGGGAATATCTTTCGTGACCACAGCCCCCGCGCCTATCACGGAATTGTCGCCTATCGAAACTCCGGGAACTATGACTACGCCCGCGCCTATCCAGCAATTTCTTCCTATCCTTACGGGCATATTGAATTGGTACGCCTTCTCCCTCAATTGCGGAAGTATCGGGTGTCCCGCCGTCGCCACGGTGACGTTGGGGCCGAACATCGTATTGTCGCCGACATATATATGCGTGTCGTCCACGAGCGTCAGACCGAAATTGGCGTACACATTGTTGCCGAGGTGAACATGCCTTCCGCCCCAATTTGCGTGAAGCGGAGGTTCTATATACACGTTTTCGCCGACCTCGGCAAACATCCGTTTCAGGAGATCTCCCCGCTTTTCCGCTTCCCCGGGGCGCGTCGCGTTGTAATCGTATAATAGTTCCATGCACTCCGCCTGCCGTTTCATGAGATCTTCGTCGCCAGGCAGATAAAGTTCACCCGAATGCAGCTTTTCGTATATATCCATGATCCGTATCCTTTTATAGTCTTTGCAGCCATATTATATCCGCTCTCCCATTCTTTTTCAAGATTATTTTCGAGGCGAAGTCGGTATTTTTTTGTTTTCGCGGGCAATAATCATCGATATCAACAGGATACCGGAGGTAAAAATGAAACTCAAAGAAAGTAAAACTTATTTGAACCTCGCAAAATCGTTCGCGGGCGAATGTCAGGCGATGGTGCGTTACAGATTCATGGAGTACGGGCTCAGAAAAGAGGGCTACAAGTGTCTGGCGGAGATGGTAGACAACGTTGCTTACAACGAATTCCAGCACGCCAGGATGTTCTATACGAAGCTGCAGGGCGCGGACAACATGCAGATAGACAACATAGATATCTCGTCGGGATATCCTTTCCGCCAAAAATGGGATCTGAAGGAGAACCTGAGGCTTGCCGCCATCGACGAGGGGGACGAGTCGGACAGGATTTATGCCGAATACGAACGGACGGCGCGCGAAGAAGGTTTCGAGGACATCGCCGAGCTTTACAAAAACGTGCGCCAGGTGGAAAACTGCCACAGAATGCTTTTCGAGGATCTGTTCGAACAGATGAATACGGGAACTCTGTATTCGAAGCCGACAAAACAAAAATGGAAATGCTCCGCATGCGGATACGAGGAAGAAGGAAAGAACGCTTTCTCCGTATGCCCGCTTTGCGGCGAGATGCAGGGCGCGGTCATGCTGAAAGTGGAGTCGTAAGCGCCTTGAAACGCAGTATGTGACGAAAAAGTCCGCTCGTTCGAGCGGACTTTTTATGTCATATCGAGAATATCACAGCTGGGTCGCGGTAAAACTCTGTCCGAGCCGTCTGGACATTTCGTCGGGAAGTTCTATCGTAACGGCGCTGCCCTCTTTTTTCAGAAGCTCCCTCGCCGTGGAGATCAGCGTATCGCCGCCCTTGCCGCTCGTCACCCTGCCCAGGAAAATGGCTTTGTCGAAATCGTAGAATTCGTTGAACCACATCAGAGTATAAGCCGCGTATTCGCCTAATCTCGTGAATATCGCCGCCGCCCTTTCGTCGCCCTCTTCCGCAAGGTTTTGAACGACTTTCAGCTTCTCCGCGGGTGTCAAAGAGGGATCGAGCTCTATCCCCGCCTCCGGCGCAAGACGTATGACCGCGTCCTGGGAATGGTACATACCGCCCACGCCTCTGTCGCCGCTCCATTCGTCCGCCGCGGCCTCCCTGTTCGCGTCCACGGGAACGAAGGCGAGCTCGTTCAGATACCCGCGTATGCGCATATCCCTGTCGACGTATCCGCCCGCGAGACTTGTGCCCATCGCTATCCCGAGAACGCCGCCGCGCTTCAAGCCGAACGCGCCCGCAAGCGCCGCCACGTCGCCGTCGTTTGCCACCTTGACGGGGCAGCCGTACTCCGCGGCGAGATTTTTGTATATCGGGAATATCTTTTCGGCGTACACTTCCTCGGGAACTTTACGGAACAACGAAGCGACCCTCACCTCGTTATCCACCACGATGCCCGCAGTCGATACGCCTATCGCGTCCACTTCGCCGCCGAGAGCCTCGAGCGCCGCGTCGACGCTTTCGTGAATTCCGTCAATGTGGTACTGCGGATCGGAATTGAGCTTCGGGTGCCATATCGTTTCGTTTTCGTATACCGGAACGCCGTTTATGCACGCGGTGACCTTTCTGTCTGAGCCGCCCGCGTCGAAGCCTATGCGCTTTCCCGCGCCCTCGGGGGCGGCGGGAGCGGCTGTGACGGACTCGGCGGGGAGTTTGTCCGGGGACGTTACCGCCTCGAACTCAAGACCCCTAAGGTACACGCCTTTCATGAATTTATAGTCGAAACTTCTTTCGCCCATGTCCGAATAGCATTCGGAGAGCCTATTTAGAAGCTTTTTGTCGGCTCCGTATATGTAAAACTTATAGCCGCCGTACGCCCACAGCAAAAACTTTATTATGCGTTCGGCATACGCGAAATTTTCGTCGTCGTGCCCCTCGGCGTACAGTACGGTCGAGTACCTCGCAACCTCGCCTTCGCCGCGCCTCAAGGCGATCTCAAAGGGCTTTTCGCCCGCCTTTACCGCCGCGTCGGTGAAATCGCGCGCGTACAGGTACATAGGGTAATAGTTTTTATCTAGCATCATTCCAGCCTCCATTTTTCGATATGGACTATCTCCTCGCCCGGTGCGACGGTCACCGCGGGCGACAGCGTTTCGCACTCGTGAATGAGGTCGCTGGTGTATGTTTCGAAATTCGACGTAAAATCGGGATACGCGCCGGGTAAGGCTGTGCATTCCTTCGTAAAAAGCGTGTCGCCGTAACGGTAATACGCGCGGATGTTATCGAGATACGTTCCTATCTTCAGCGGTTTTTCCGCCTCGGTGGAGCCGGTGAGTATGATGCGGTCGTTCGCTATCGTGAGGCGCGGGTCGTTGATGTCGGTATAATGCCACAAAACGATGTTCCTGTTCGCCAGATATCCCGTGTCCTCGGTGGAAAGCGGCAGCGTAAGCGTACCGCCGCATTTCATTACCGTCAACGCCCATACGATGAGCGTTTGGGGCGCCGAGGATATGTTTTTGACGCGCATTTTGACTTCCAGCGCGCCGTCCGGAGTAAACGTAAGTTCCAATACGGGCTGCACGCCCCTTTCCGTCCACGCGGGCGGCGTGAACATCGCGCCGTCCGGCTTCAGTTCCGACACCACCGGCGCGTTGTCGGGGTAGTATGTCGCGAGAGACTCCGGCGAAAGCCATATCCTGTGACCGCCGTATATGTGCCACTTTTTGCCCTCGCCGTACACCTCGGAAACGTCCTTGGACACGTTGTCGCCGACATCCTCGAACATTATGTTTTCGCCGTCCGTTTTCTGCAGCTTGATGATCCTGGGACCCACGTCCAGAGTCACTCCCACGACGATATTGCCGTTAGTGAGCTCCAATGTCCTTCCCAAAAAACAACTTCCTATCTTTGCTTCCATATAAACTCCCGAAATCGATTTTTTATACGCTAAAACGTTATATGCAGGATGAGTTTGACGAGCGTTCCGCGCGAAATTAACGAACTTGCAATGCTGATACCCATTTCCCGGGCGATGTCGCGCGCTTCGTCTATGACGCCCTGGGTGCCGCCGAGAGACGTCGTGAACTCATTGTCCAGCGCTACGCTGAACCACGCGTTGCCGGGCATCCTCGACGTAACGAATTCGAACGCCGCCGCGAGTTCCTCGACGGAGCCTATCGTTAGATCGGTGCCCTCGCCGGTGGATATCTCGTATGCGTACAGTCTGCTGTCCGTAGGAGTTGCGTAGTGGGTGCCGTAGAACCGGCGCGAGACTGCCGCGTCGTCGTAACTGAGCAGGAAATACTCGTGGTCTATCGTTTCGTAATTATCGTTTCCTACCTGTATGGTCATGTTCGCCCACGTCGGGTCGACATAGAAGTAGCGTCCGTCTATCACCAACGCGTTCCATGTGTGTCCCACGGCGGGGACGTTCCTGGTGACGCCCATTATCTTGTAACTATGTATACCTTCCATGCTGCACATCAGCGCATACGCTTTGGCGATGCCGTCGCATACGGCTGTGCCGTCGTCGAAAACGCCCTCCGGATAGAACGCGTTATACGAGCCTATGCCTGCGACTCCGACCCTAGCCGCGGCAAGGTTGTCGTAGCTGACGTTGACGGCTATCCAATCGTATATCGCAAGAGCTTTGTCTATGTCGCTCATACCGCTATCGATGATCGAGTTCAGCGCGCTTTTCGCCTTGTTATATATCCTTTCCGCGGCGGAACCCTGAGCGGGGAGCGGTCTGTAGCCGTTTATCGCCGCATAATAAAGCTGGTTAGACGTGCTCACCTCAAGCGTGTATTCCAGGCTCTCTATCGGGAGTGCCGCGCCCGTGCCCCTCGGGTCGGAGGAATAATTCGTCAGCGCGTCCTCTACGTCGGGATAACGACCGTCGGTATTGTCCGGCTCGTACATCCCTACGGGGGATAAGTCGGACAGGACCGCAACGGAATATGTGACTCTGCCCGCCCGATCGGCGGATGTCACCCTTATCCCGAGGCTCACCGATTCGACGTATCCGTACACCGCCGCCACCATGATATGGTATGCGTCGCGTTGGTCCTCGCTGTAGCCGGAGATGCTGTCGGGATCGAGGACAGCGTCGTCGAACGTATAGAACTCCGCGGGAAGATCCTCGAAATCGAACGGTATAAACAAATCGACGCTGTACCATGTATTTTCGCCCGATGCGGTCGCGTCGACCAGCTCCGCGGGTCTGAACAGGGAAATGTAGTTTATGATATCCCCGAGCTCTTCGACGTCGGATATGTAACCGTCGAGTCCCCCCGCGACCTCGGCAAAGTATTCGTAATGCGAGGGAGTGAAAGTCCCCGCCTCGTAATTCACCCAATCCGTCCAGTTATCGTATCGGGAACCCCGTACTCTGACGGCGAAACTTTCCGCACAGTTCGCCATGTCGTCGGGAATGACCGCATGGTTCCTGCCGAAATACTCCGCGTTGAGGACGGAGTTCAACGACACGATGGCGCCGTTTACGTTTATCTCTATATAATAGTCGCTCTCGTACGGGAGCGCGTCCCACAGGACTTTGACCTGCCCTTCCGGCGTTCCCTCCACGGTCACGCCGTAAATATCGTTTTCGGAGCCGCCCGCGCCTACGACGACGGTGACGGTTTCGGAGACCACTCCGGAGGCTACGCTCTTGACCACCGCTTCAGCCGTGAAAGAATATGTGCCCGTTTCCTCGAAGATATATGTCAGATCGCTTATGACGTCTGCGCCGCCCGTCTGCGCCGCGGGCGCGCGGTTGAACGTTTGACTGGTAACGACGCCGTCCTCGTCCGTATGCGTGACGGTCCAGCGGTACTGCTCCGGCGGATACTGACCGCTCGTATACGTCACCAGGAAGCGCGCGGAATCGCCTACGAGATAATCGTAATTTTCGCCTCCCCCGATAACGTCAAGACTGATGCTCTCGAGCGGACTGTAGATTATCAGCGGATCCGATTCAAGCACCTGCCGCTGCGTGCCGTTCGAAAGCTCCGCCCTGATGACATACTCGCCCGGAGGCAGCGTCGACGGAGTGTAATTCAATATCTTGCTCCCCCTGGACACGCCGTCCTCTATGGGGAACGTGTTTACATACCACACTATCTCCGGCTCCGGGTCGGATATCGAATCCAGCTGTATCAGATTGAATTGCAGCGTTTCGGGGCTTCCCGCTATCTGCCGCATCGCGCTTTCGTCCGTTATAAGCTCCATGCGGTAATTGAGCGCGGAATATCTGACGTCTATCGTGACGTGCGTTTCCACCTGCGTGTCGAACGCGCCCTGCCGCGGAGTTCTGACCCATATAGCGACCTTGCCGATCCCGCGCGGAGTCACGAATCCCGAGGAATCTACCGTCGCTATCGAGGTGTCGTCGGAGGAATATTCGACGTTTCTGCCTATCGACGCGTGCGAGGGTCTGAATTGCGGGTTAAGCTGTACGCCGCCGCTGTGCAGTTCGACCACGATGACGTTTTCCGAAAAAATTATCTGCTCGACAGCGACCTCCTCTATCGTCACGGTCACCTCGACATACACGTCTGAAGACTGGTCGGAAGTGATGACGACTATAATGTCCTGTACGTTGCCCTCTTCGTCCTGCTTCACCTCTCCCCTTGCGGTCAGCGTGCCGTCCGTCCCGACCAGAAGATATCTCCTGTCCGAGTTGTCCCTGAGGGAATAATGCACGCCCTGGCTCGCCGTTTCCGTGGGATATACCCTGGGCTCCAATTTGTAGGTGGAAGCGTCGCCCGTCGGCGAAAGATAGATATGCGTCGTTTCAATTTCGATACGCTCGGCGGCGCCCTCCGAAGGAGTGCAGCCCGCGGCGATCGAAACGACGATAAGCGCCGCCATAACGATCAATATGATGCCGATAGCCCTTTTTCGCATACCACCTCACGTTCGGGATGGACCCGTTCACTGCCGGGGATCCGCCGTAACATATGCGCGCATACGCGCACACATATACATAATGATACTACACCGTATCCCGAGATTTGTCAACCCCCCTTATCTCTTTTGCCCGCCGACGCCGGGAAAGCGGCGTTTCTTTGAAACGGTAAAATTTCATTATCGTTACGATTTATGTGTTATAATACTGCCGAGAACGCAGGAAAGGTGCAAACTTGAACGAAATCCCGGCGGTCATCAAAACGAAAGGAAACCACGGAACGACCATGAAAATCATCGACGCGCATTGTCACATATATCCTCAAAAAATCGCGGGAAAAGCCGCTCGGAGCATCGCGGACTTTTATTCGATAGATTCCGCGAGGCTCGGCGGCACGGATACGGAGCTACTCGAGACAGGCAAAAAAGCGGGCGTAGAGCGTTTCGCGGTGTGTTCCGTCGCAACGAAAGCGGCGCAGGTGAAGTCCATAAACGAGTTTTTATACCGTGAGACCCGGGCTCATCCCGAATTCGCGCCGCTTATGGCGCTGCACCCCGATATGAGCGAGGAAGATATCGAAAATGAAATAGACTTAAATCTCGCCCGCGGCTTTTGCGGGATAAAGCTGCACCCCGACTTCCAGCATTTTTACCTGGACGACGAAAAGGCGTTCCCGATATACGAAGCCGCCTCGGGGCGTCTGCCGATACTGTTCCATACCGGGGACAAACGCTACGAATTCTCGGCGCCGAAACGCATGGCGCGCGTAGCCCGGGAATTCAAACGCCTGACGTGCGTCGCCGCCCATTTCGGCGGCTGGTCGAGGTGGGAGGAGATATCCTGCTACAAGGGATTGGAGAACGTCTACGTGGACACCTCCTCTACTCTCGAATACATCGGCGCCGACGAAGCGGAACGCTTCATAAAATTTTTCGGCGCCGAATGGTTCATGTACGGGACCGATTACCCGATGTGGACCGAAGGAAACGAGCTCGAGCGTTTCATGAGCCTGAAACTCACCGACTCCGAATTTGAAATGATTCTTTCGGGTAACGCTATGCGTGTTTACGGCATCCGATAATAGCGTTTTATAGCGAATATTCGATTATCAGTTTATCCGCCACGAGCGCAATGAGTTCGCCGTTGGTGGGCTTTTCCCCGCGGCCGAAGATCTTTATGCCGTATATATTGTTTATGTTTTCTATCTTGCCCCTGGACCATGCCACTTCTATGGCGTGGCGTATGGCGCGTTCCACTTTCGACGGCGAGGTCATGAACCTTTTAGCGACCGCGGGATAGAGTTGCTTTGTGATATTGTTTATCATTTCCGGAACGTCCACGGTCTGCTTTACCGCCTCGCGCAGAAACTGGTATCCTTTGATGTGCGGCGGTATGCCGGCGGTGATGAATATGTTGGCTATCCTTTCGTCGAGCGCTTTTTCGCGGCTTAAACGGATCTCCTTTTTCCCGTCCGAGTCGAGAACCGTTTTCAGCGCCCGATAGCCGTCCGAACAATCTGCGTATTTTACTCCGTCCGCCTTTTTCGTACCGGCACGGGCGACGAATACCACTTCCGTTTTACCCGAGCCGAGTTTCAGGTAGTCTTCTTCCGTTTCGCCCTCCTTTACGGCATAGACAATGACCGCGTCGGGTACCCTCTCGGTCATAAGCGCCGCCGCCTCATTCAGGTCGTCGGCAAACCCGACAACGTTCAGCCGGTCCGACACTCCGGGCAGCAAAGCGTTCAGTTCCGCCGTCGGGAATCCGATGGCAATGCAAGTTTTCAACATATCGTCCCTCCGTGTTTCAGGCTCCGCGTTTTACTCCTTGCGAAGCCGTTGATTTTCGATATTTTCCGCACTCGTGCGTTCATCCCGGGTAATTTGGCGCTTACGGGGAAAAGTTCCCGTTTCGGCGTAATAAAATCGTGTATTTTGCCTAATCTTGTTGCTACGATTATAGCATCGCGAAACGATCGCGTTCAACGCGATTTCAGGTGTAATTTATCGTAATTTTGTCGAATATGGGCTTATTAAGTAGATAGTTTTTCGCGCTCCAGGCAGAGTATCGTTTCCGCTATTTCACGCGCCGCGTTTATGCCCGTCGCGCGCTCGAATCCGCCGAAAAAGGGATTGGAATTTACTTCCGTAAGATAAAATTTTTCTCCCGAGACCAAAAAGTCGACGCCGCAGTAGTCAAGCCCCAATACTCTCGCCGCTTTGAGTGCCGCCGCGGAAAGTTCCTCGCCCGCCTCTATCGCGCGCGCCGTGCCGCCGAGAGATACGTTCGCCCTGAAATCCCCCTCGGAGCGCCGCTCTATTGCGCCTAACACCCTCTCGCCCGCGACCATCACCCTCACGTCGCGCCCGGCGCTTTCCCCGATAAATTCCTGGAAAAGATGGGGGCGCGTTTTTACATTTTCGGCGATAACGGAGAGTTCTTCGGCGTTGCGGGCAAGATACACGCCTCTTCCGCGCGAGCCGTAGCACTCCTTTACGACGACCGGTGAGCCGAGAGCGCCGAGCACCTCGTCCTCGAGCCCCTCTTTCAACGCTGCCTCGGGGCGGTAACACATCAGTCCCGGCATCGTTTTCGGCATGGGTATCCCCTCTCCGGCAAGGCGTATCGCACACTCCGCCTTGTCGTCCGCAAGGCGTATCGCCTCGGCGCCGTTATACAGAGGTATCCCCGCGCGCTCGGCAGCCGCCGCGACATATTTGTCCTTGTCGTAATAAACAATGAAATCGATATCCGGTATGGCGGAAACTATATCGCCGCCCTCTATCGAAAAAGGGAAAAAATCGTTTGCCCTTATCTTTGCCTCCACGCCGAGCGCATTGAGCTCCTCCGCTATCCTTCGCGGAGCGTACATGTATTCCTCCGCACGGTAATAGGCGTTGGTCAGAACAAGCGCTCTCATCTTGCGCCCCGCGTGCCCGTCTCGCGCAGATTGGAGCTTATCTCCACCTCGAGCCCCAGCTCCGTAAGTATCCCGAAAAAGTGTTTTTCAAGTTCCGTACTCACCAGCATTCTGGTAAACGATATCGCGGTTATGCCGTTATAGGTAACTATACCCATATTTACGGGACACTTTCTGCTGATATTTATGTTGAACGTGAATCTGGATACGAATTCGGACATCGCGGGCGGCATCTTTACCACTCCGAGGTTGGAGATTATGATCGTCTGCTTCGTCTGCACCGATACCGCCTTTCCGAACTTGGTGAAAAAGGTCTTCAGCCCCACGGGCAGTATCTTCATGAAAGGGTTGGTCGAATAAAATGCGGAAAGCGACAGTTTTTCCTTCAGCTCGCGCTTATCGGAAAGCCCTTCCCGAAGCATCCTTTTCGAGATATCGACATATGTTTTCAGATCGTCCGGCGTGACCGCGGGACACACCGAGCACTTTGTGAGCGTCGTAAAATTCCTGAGCGTTTCCGAGGGGAATATCTTCCTCAGGTTTATCGGGATCATCGCCACGATGTCGCGCCCCGATTCGTTGTCCTTGTAAAACGCTTTTTTTATCGCCAGCATCGCCGCGCCCGCGATGAGCGCGGTCACCGTGCAATCCATTTCCTTTGCCGCGGCGTGCAGTTTCTCCGCGGATACATAGCCGTGGATGAGCCCGTATCCCAGCGTTTTGAAACGCTTGGCGCGTATGCCGAAAGCGCTTTTTCCCGCCATCTTTCCGACTACGCCGCCGGTAAGTTTGTATTGGGTGTAATACTTCGAGATACTGTCCTCCGTTTCGGAGTCCCTGATGGGCTCGCCGACCACCTTTATATCGCCGTGCGGCGGAAGCTCCTTGCCGCATTCGTCCAGGTACCTGTAGACCAACGATCTTAAAAACTCCATCGCCCCGGAGCCGTCGCACAGCCCGTGAAAAAAATCGACCGATATTCGTTTTTTGTAGTACAGCACCCGGAACAGATAGCGGTTGTTCGCAAGCATATCTATCTTCTGAAAAAGCACTCCGTTGTCCGGGAACACCCTGGGTTCCAGATCGTTTGCGTCGAAATAGTAGCGGAAAAAGCCCTTCCTAAGTTGAACGGCGAAAGTGGGAAAACGCGTGATGACGTCTTTCAGGGCGGTCAGAAGGTTATCGCCGTCGACGAATTCCTCCATCTCGGCGGAAAGTCTGAATATCGACATCGTAGTCATGGTCGAACTCATCGGATATATATCCGCCGAGTTGTCCATCCTGTACCATTTGCCGAGCGATTCGTTCCCTTTTCTCATACACTAATTATATTATCGCAAAGGCGTTTAGTCAATCTCTCCCACATAATCGGGATGCCTCCGGCGTAAAATAGTGCGTGAGGTAATATGGCGCATTCTTTTTCCTATGCAAACGACGAGATATCCGTCACGGGCATCACCGACGTCAAAGAGTTCGGCGATACGGAGATAGTCGCCGCCCTAGAAAACGAGAGCATCACCGTGCAGGGCAGCGGTCTGAAAATAGTTTCGATGGACCTTGCCGAAGGAAAACTGAGGGCTACGGGGAAACTCGCGCTTCTGAAGTACGGCTCCGCACCCGCCGCCAAAGGTTTTCTGAACCGCATTTTCAAATGACCGCTCCCGTATGGGCGGAAGCGCTGAGCGCGGGAGCGTATCTTGCCGCGGGGGTGCTGACGTGTATCGCCGCAGGGGTAAGACCGCCGCTTAGATCGAAAGCGCTCGCGGCGCTTTTCGATCTCGCCCTCGGCGTTTCGGCGGGGGTATTGTTCATAGGAGTGACGGAGCTTTTTTTCGACGGCACCGTCACCGTTTCCGCCTGCTCCGCGTTTGCCGCGGGAGTCGTGATATCCGCCGCTTTTGCCGTGAGATCCCCGCCGAAACCGGTCGCGGCGCGAGAACGCCGCAAAGAGAAAAAGGCGGACGCGCGCGAAGAAGATTGACATTATCTTTTAAGTCCCATATAATAAGCGCATGGAAATGAGAAAAGCATACGCCGCGGCGCTTGAAAAAATAATGAGGGAAGACCCCCGCGTCGTCACCGTCGACGCCGACGTCGGAAAGGCTTTGGGGACCGAAAAATTCCGGGATATTTTCGGCGCGCGCGCAACGGACGTCGGTATTGCGGAACAGAACATGGTCGGTGTCGCCGCAGGGCTAGCGTCCTACGGGTTCAAGCCCGTGTGTCAGAGTTTCGCGCCCTTCGTCACTAGGAACGTATGCGATCAGATATGTATGAATCTTCGATTTACGGGTCTCAAAGCGCTCATTGTGGGAGCCGATCCGGGGATCTCGGCGGAACTTAACGGCGCCTCGCACATGGCGACGGAGGATATTTCCGTTATGCGCGCCATACCCGGGATGCAGGTATTCGAACCGGCGGACGACATAGAACTTACCCGGGCGCTTCCCTGTATTATAAACTCCGAGGACACCGTATATATGCGGATGTATAGAAAAACGCTTCCGCGCGTACACGGCGAGGATTATAAGTTCCAATTCGGCAGGATAGACGTTTTGGCGGAAGGCGGCGACGTCGCCTTGTTCACCTCCGGGATATTCGCCGCGGACGCCATGAAAGCGCGCGGGGTACTCGCCGAAAAAGGCATATCCTCAGCGGTCGTCAACATACACACCGTAAAACCGATAGATACCGAGGGCATCCGGCGCGTGTTGTCACGGGTAAAGCTCGGAGTCGTCTACGAAAACCACAACGAATGCGGGGGATTGTACTCCGCCGTCGCGGAGGTAAATTCCGCTTCGCCGCGCCCGCGGCCGGTGTACCCGTTCGGCATTCGCGACAGGTTCGGCGTTCGCGGCACTTTGGAGGGGATAAAAGCGGAGCTCGGACTGACGCCCGCGGATCTCTCCGCGTTTATTTCGGAGCTACTTGACGACCTTGTCGAATAGCGCCGCGAGCTCGTTCAGCTTCTCCTCTTTCGCTTCCCCCGCCGCATCGTTCACGCATCCGTACAGATGCGCTTTCAGCACTTCGCGGTTGACTTTTCCGAGTATCGCCTGGCACGCCATTATCTGATTCGAAATGTCGATGCAGTACTTCTTTTCGACGAGCATTTTTTCGATACCCTCGATCTGTCCTGCCGCCGTTTTCAAAAGGTTTATGAGCTTTTTATCGTCCCTCATACCCGTTTTATCTCCGTCACGGTGTAGCCCGCCTCTTCGACCGCTTTTTTCAGCGCCTCGGGTTCGCCGCCCGATACGACGGCGTTTTTGTTCTCGAGCGAAACTTCGACTTCGCTTACTCCCGCCGTTTCCTTAAGCGCCTTCTCGACGCGCGAAACGCAGTGCATGCACATCATGCCGTCAATGTTCAATTCCGTTTTCATAGGACTATACCTCCCTGTATCGATTTTATAGTTGTTTGTATCCGCTATGGGACACGCCCCTGCGGCGCACCCGTCCGGGGATTTTTTGTAATGTTCTTCGTGCGTTCCCTGCGATAAACTCTTTGCAGGGCGCAGCGGTTTGAACAGTTTCAGCCTCAGCGCGTTCCCCACCACGAACAGGCTCGACAGACTCATCGCGAGAGCGCCTATCATCGGGTTAAGCCTTATGCCGAACGGAACGTATAACACGCCTGCCGCGAGCGGGATACCCAAAGTGTTGTAAAAGAATGCCCAAAACAGGTTTTCTTTGATATTCCTCATCGTCCTTGCCGACAGGCGCAAAGCGTTCACGACATCCATCAGATCGTTTTTGACCAAGATGATATCCGCCGAATCCACCGCTATGTCGGCGCCGGAGCCTATCGCTATCCCGACGTCCGCGCGAGTCAGGGCGGGCGCGTCGTTTATACCGTCGCCTACCATCGCGACTTTGCCTTTTTCCATAAGCACTGCGACCGCTTGTTCTTTGTCCTCGGGGAGAACCTCGGCTATCACTTCGTCCACGCCCGCGACCCGCGCTATCGCCTCGGCGGTGCGCCTGTTGTCGCCGGTGAGCATGACCGTTTTGATGCCCTCTTTTTTGATGAGAGATATCGCCTCCGCGCTCGTTTCCTTTACGGAGTCTATCGCGGCTATGAGCCCGAGATACTTCCCCTCCGCCGCGACCATAAGCGGCGTTTTCCCTTCACTCGTTACGCGCTCGAGCTCCTTCGAGTACTCTTTTTCGTCGACGCCGCTCTCGCGCATGAAAAGAGCGTTTCCGATACAATAGGTCTTTCCCGCGACCTCGCCCTTTATGCCGCGCCCGGGTATCGTTTCGAACGCGCCCGTCTCGGGTGCGGATATGCCGCGCCCCTCGGCGTATTCGACAACGGCGGAGCCCAGCGGATGCTCGCTTTTTTTCTCGAGAGCGTAGACCGCACGGAGCGTTTCTTCGTCCGTCGTGACGTCGGTAACGCCGGGTCTTCCCTCCGTTATAGTGCCCGTTTTATCCAAAACGACGTATTTTACGGTATGGAGCGTTTCGAGCGCCTCGCCCGATTTTATCAATATCCCGTTTTCGGCGCCCTTTCCCGTGCCCACCATGATGGCGACGGGGGTTGCGAGTCCCAGCGCGCACGGACAGCTGATGACCAATACGGATACCGAGGTCTGCCACGCGGTCTCGATGTCGCCCGTGCCCCACGCCCAGCCGATGAACGTGGCAAGTGCTATCGCCATCACGACGGGTACGAAGATACCCGAAACTTTGTCGGCGATCTTCGCTATCGGCGCCTTGTCCGCGCCCGCTTCCTCGACAAGGTTTATTATCCTTTGCAGCACCGACTCGTTCCCCACGGCGCTGACTCTGGCGCGGACGTAGCCGGAGCGCGAGATAGTGCCGCCGATGAGGCGCGCCCCTTCGCTTTTTTCGACGGGCACCGACTCGCCGCTTATCGCCGATTCGTCCACGAACGCGTTCCCCTCGGTGACCACGGCGTCCTGCGGCACCGCCATGCCCGATTTTACCGCTATGATATCGCCCACCGCGAGCGACGAGGACTCCACTTCGATCTCCCTGCCGTCACGCACCAAAAGCGCCGTTTCGGGGGCGAGCTTTTTCAATTTGTCCAACGCGTCGCCCGTCCTGCGCTTCGAGAGCGTTTCGAGGTATTTCCCCACCGTAACGAGCGCCAATATCATGCCTGCGGATTCGAAATACAGGTCGTGCATATAGCCTTCTACGGTCGCGATATCCCCCGCGCCCAAAGCGTAACTCATCCTGTATATCACGAATATACCGTATATGAGCGAGGCGACCGAGCCCACCGCTACCAGCGTGTCCATATTCGGAGCGCGCCGAATGAGCCGCTTGAAGCCGTTGATATAATACGCTCTGTTGACGTATATTATCGGCAGCGTCAGCAAAAGCTGTGTGAACGCATACGACACCGCGTTTTCCGCGCCCGTCAAAAAACGCGGCAGCGGAGCGCCGAACATGTGTCCCATCGCCACGTACATCAATATCACCATGAACACCAGCGATACGATGAGCCTTGTCTTCATATCGTGCGCCGCCTTTTTACGCGCAGCGCCCCTGTCTTCGCTCTTTGACGGCTTTCGCACCTCGGTTTTCTCCGACTTCACCGCGGCGCCGTAGCCCGCCTTTTCGACCGCCTGCACGATATCTTCCGCGCTCACCGCGCTTTCGTCGTACTCCGCCGTCATCGAATTGGTCAGCAAATTGACGGATACTTTCTTGACTCCGTCCAGCTTCGCCACCGCCTTCTCGACGTGCGCCGAACACGCCGAACACGTCATTCCCGTTATGTCGAATGCCGCTTTCACTGTCGCTTTCGCCGCGCCGCTCACGCCCTTATTTGTGCCCGAAGTTGTATCCTCTTTGACTGCGGCGCCGTAGCCCGCCTTTTCGACCGCCTGCACGATATCTTCCGCGCTCACCGCGCTTTCGTCGTACTCCGCCGTCATCGAATTGGTCAGCAAATTGACGGATACTTTCTTGACTCCGTCCAGCTTCGCCACCGCCTTCTCGACGTGCGCCGAACACGCCGAACA
>CALVJA010000013.1 GCA_944331875.1 uncultured Clostridia bacterium
ATTCGTGTTCGATAAAACGGGCACTCTGACAAAAGGAAACTTCGTCATAGCGGGCGTCACCACCGCGGACGGAGTCGGAAAAGAGGAGCTCATGCGCCTCGCGGCGAACGCTGAGCAAGGCTCTTCGCACCCGATAGCGCATTCGGTGCTCGACGCATACGGCGGCGAACCCGACAATACGTACGTCATCACCAACGAAGCGGGCGAAGGCGTCGTCGCGGAAAAAGAGGGAAGCCGTATCCTTGCCGGGAACGAAAAGCTGATGGCGCGCTATAGTATAGAATACGCCCCCGCGAGCGGAGCGGGAACGGTGGTATATATCGCCGAAAACGACAGATACATGGGATACATCCTTATAGGCGACGAGATAAAACCGGAGGCAAAGGAAGTCGTGGGCGAGCTGAACGCATTGGGCGCCAAGACCGTGATGCTGACTGGGGACAACGAACTTACCGCCGCGCGCGTTGCCTCCGAGATCGGAGTCGGCGAATACAAAGCGTCGCTGCTTCCCGGCGATAAGGTATCCGAAGTCGAAAGTTTGTTAGCCCGAAAGTCCGAAAAAGAAGTGCTGAGCTTCGTTGGCGACGGCATAAACGACGCGCCCGTTCTGATGCGTTCCGATATCGGTATCGCCATGGGCGGCGTAGGTTCCGACGCGGCGATAGAGGCGGCGGACATCGTCCTGATGCACGACGACCTGAAGGGGATACCCACCGCAAAGCGCATCGCCAAAAAGACTATGCGGATAGTGTACGAAAACATCATATTCTCACTGGTCGTCAAACTCGCGATATTGGTGCTGTCCGCGCTCGGGATAACCAATATGTGGATAGCGGTGTTCGGGGACGTCGGAGTCGCGGTGATCGCAATACTGAATTCGATGAGGGTGATGCACAAGTAGTACGGGTCGGACGCCGAAAAAACGCTTTCCGCAATAAAATAAAAAGGAGCCTGCTTTACGGCAGGCTCCTCATGTATATAACAAATCATCAAAGCCGGAAATAATTTTTTACGTTGTCGTAAGCGATATCGCGCGCTATCTCCTCCAGGTATCCGAAACAGGAAGCGGGATAAAGTCCGCGCTCCGCCAGTGTGCCCAGATAGTTGCAAAGTATCCGCCTGAAGTAATCGTGGCGCGCATACGAAAGTATGCTTCTCGAGTCCGTCAGCATACCCACAAACGACGCTATCGGCGCGCCCGCGGCGTAAGCGGATATCTGCCTTTCGATGCCGTCGAGGTGGTCGTTGAACCACCAGGCGCTGCCTTGCTGCACACGTCCCTTTATCCCCGCGTTGTCGTTGAACGCCCCGGAAAGCGAAACCAAAAAATCGTTGTCGGCGGGGTTCAACGAAAAGAGGATCGTCTTCGGAAGAGTGCCGGTCGCGGACAGTCGGTCCAAAAGCGTGAACAGGTTATCTGCCCGTGTATCGCTCCTGACGGAATCGAATCCCGAGTCCGCGCCAAGCGCGCCGAACGCACGCGTATTGGGATTTCTGACGCAGCCGAAGTGTATCTCCATGACCATGTCGCGCGCATGGTATTCGCGCCCCAAAAATACCATGAGCTCGAATTTGAAGTTGTCCGCGTCCTGAGGGGAAAGGGGCTTTCCCTTTATCGCCGCCTCGAACGCCGCCTCCGCGCTCATACCGGAGGTACTCCCGGCCGGCACATAATCGAGCCCGTGGTCGGAGGCGACGGCGCCGTAGCTTACGAAAAAGTCCAGGCGCTCGATAAGCGCCGCCTTCAGCGCGTCCAGGGAATCTATCTCGAACCCCGCCGCCTTCGACAAAGAAACGATATATTCGGGGTATCCCGGTTTATCTATGTTCAAAGCCTTGTCGGGGCGGAATCCGGGGAGCACTCTTATCTCAAATCCGTCGCCGGCAAGAAGTTTGTGATACTTCAGGTCTTCGGCGGGGTCGTTCGTTGTTATGACCGTCTCCACCCGCGCCATACGCATTATGTCCCTTGCGCCGAGCGATGAAAGGCGTTTTGCCGCTTTATTCCATATCTTACCCGCCAAGCGGGGAGTGAGCGGCTCCGATATACCCAAATATTTTTTTAGTTCCAAATGCGAAAAGTGATACAGCGGGTTTCCCGCAAGATAGGGCATTACCGTAGCCCACGCTACGAATTTATCGTAATTCGAGGCATCGCCCGTTATCAGACGTTCCTCGACGCCCATGTTGCGCATGGCGCGCCACTTATAGTGGT
This sequence comes from uncultured Clostridia bacterium, assembly GCA_944331875.1. Lineage (GTDB taxonomy): Bacteria > Bacillota > Clostridia > Christensenellales > DTU072 > Stercoripulliclostridium_A. The sequence goes on from CALVJA010000013.1 coordinate 2,216, forward strand.
CGGCATTGAGCCACGCTTCGGTAAGATCGTTAAATTTTTTGTTTTCGTAAATCTGAGCCGCGTCCAAATGGCAGTGGTAATCGATTATCGGCAAGTCCTTGACCGCCTCGTACAGCCTTTCGGCGGACGCGCTTTCCAGCAAAAACGAATCGTTCATGAATGTTTTCATTGCTGCCTCCCGAACCGATTATACAATATTTCGTGACGACCGGTCAAGATTTTCGTCCGCACGCGTATTCGTGCGGTTTATTTTCGGAAAAATTTTTCCGGCCGTGCATTTTCGGCGCTTGCCAAGCGCTCCGCAAAATATAATTTAGTCATAAAAGGAGGACTTTCATAAAGCAGAGAAAAATCACCGTTATAGTATGCGTTCCGCTATGCGCGCTGTCGTCCGTAGCTATCTTACGGATGGCGATGACGGCACCGAGGGCGGCTTCCGCGGGCACTGTGCGTCGGCGGCTCGCCCGAGCGTGACTGATAATGCGTTATATAATAAGGTATAAGAGGGGGGAAAAGCCCGGGCTTTTTCATCACGCTGCTTCTCGGGCGGGAACGGTGGAGGAGCGCCGCGCCGGGCAGGTCGGACGCCCCGACCACAATATATAGGGGCCGCCGAAAACGTTTTCATAAAAATTTTTGAAAAAAGTGGATCAAATCGGTTGACTACGTCCCGGGTGTTTGTTATTATGTACAGGCTGGCTACGAGGATTTTGCCTTGTTTTGAGTAAAACCTCTCGTTTAAGTGGTCCGACGATGGAATATTGCGTTTCGCTGAACGTCAATTCCGGAGGCACACAGTATCCGAAACCCCGCGGCTCCGAGAGCCGTAAAAAAATCGGGATCGGGAAAACACGCGGAAGCGTGGCAATGAAAAGATATCGAAGGAGGACTTAACATAATGGCAGGTCAAAAGATCAGGATCAAGCTGAAAGCTTACGACCACAATCTGATCGACGCATCTTGCGCCAAGATAGTAGATGCCGCTCAGAGTACCGGCGCCAGCATTTCGGGACCCATACCGCTACCCACGGAGAAGGAGGTCGTAACTATACTCCGTTCCCCGCACAAGGACAAAGACAGCCGCGAACAGTTCGAGCTGCGCACGCACAAGCGTCTTATAGATATTTATAACAGCTCCGCGCGCACAGTCGATTCGCTGATGAAGCTCGATCTTCCCGCCGGCGTCGACATCCAGATAAAACTGTAAGGAGGCTCGGCATGAAAAAGGCTATTTTAGGTAAAAAGCTCGGCATGAGCCAGATATTTACCCCGGACGGCACGATGATCCCCGTCACTGTAGTGCAGGCGGGACCGTGCTCCGTCATCCAGATAAAGACCGTGGAAAAGGACGGCTACAGCGCCGTTAAAGTGGGATACGAGAGCTACGGCGAGAAGAAAGCGAAGAGGATCTCCAAACCCATCCAGGGCGTTTATAAGCACGCAGGCGTCGCTCCCGCGAAGTACATGAGGGAGTTCAAACTCGAAAACGCCTCGGAATACGAAGTGGGTTCCGTCATCAACTGCGACGTCTTCAAAGCGGGCGACCGCGTCGACGTCACCGGCACCACCAGGGGCAGGGGCTTCACCGGCGTCATCCAAAGATGGAACGCGCACCGCATCGGACCTATGTCCCACGGTACCGGACCCATCCACCGTTCCGTAGGCTCCCTGAGCGCGAACTCAACCCCGTCCAGAGTCTTCAAAAACAAGAAAATGGCTGGTCAGTACGGACACGAGCGCGTGACGATACAGAATCTCGAGATCGTCAAAGTGGACGCGGACAAAAACGTCATACTCATCGCGGGCGGCATACCCGGACCCAAAAACTCTTTGGTCGCGGTCAAAGAGTCTTTGAAGAAGGCGCGCGGCTCCAAGTGGTTCAAATAGCAGGGAGACAGGCATATGAAAGCTGCAGTATTAAATACACTCGGTAAAAAAGTAAAGACAGTGGAACTCAGCGACGCCGTGTTCAACGCCGAATACAACGAGCCCCTGATCCACCAGGTCGTGGTGGCGCAGCTGGCGAATAAGCGTCAGGGCACGAAATCGGCATTGACCCGCACCGAAGTCAGGGGCGGCGGTATCAAACCGTGGCGTCAGAAGGGCACCGGCCGCGCCCGTCAGGGCAGCATCCGCGCTCCGCAATGGACGCACGGCGGCGTGGTGTTCGCTCCGAAGCCCAGGGACTTTTCCAAAAAGATCAATAAAAAGATGCGCGACGGCGCGATGGTGAGCGCTCTCAGCAGAAAGCTCGCCGACGGCGACGTCATCATACTCGATAAAGTCGTTCTCGAGAACAACAAGACCAGAGAAGTCGCCGCCATCCTCAAGAATCTCGGCGTCGAAAAGACCGCGATGCTCGTCGTAAAAGGCGACGACGAGGGGCTGAAGAGAGCTACCGGCAACATCAAAGAGCTTACCCTCGCTCCCAGCGAACTCATCAACGTATACGACGTAGTCAGAGTCGGAAAGTGCATCTTCACTCTGGACGCGATAAAGGCGATAGAGGAGGTTTACGGTAATGAATAATTATTACGACATTATTTTGAAGCCCGTGCTTTCCGAGAAGAGCTTCGACGGCATCTCTTCGAAAAGATACACGTTCAAAGTAGCGAAAAACGCCACCAAGACGCAGATCAAGGCGGCAGTGGAGCACATATTCGGCGTGACCGTTCAGAAGGTCAACACCGTCAGAGTCAACGGCAAAGTCCGCCGCGCCAACAGAAAGGACGAGGGAAGGACCTCCTCCTACAAAAAGGCGTACGTCACTTTGACCGCGGACAGCAAGGCGATCGAGTTCTTCGAGAGCCTGGCTTAATAGGAGGTCAAAGATGGCAGTTATCAGATATAAACCCACATCGCCCGCGCGCCGCAACATGAGCGTATCGGATTTTGCGGAGATCACCTCGACGACTCCCGAAAGGAGCCTTCTGGTCAGCAAAAACAAAACGGGCGGCAGGAACAACCTCGGCAGGATCACCGTCAGGCACATCGGCGGCGGCAACCGCAACAAGTACAGGATCATCGACTTCAAAAGGAACAAAGACGGCATCCCCGCCAAAGTCGCTTCCATCCAGTACGATCCCAACCGCAGCGCCAACATCGCGCTCCTGAACTATGCGGACGGCGAAAAGCGCTATATCCTCGCGCCCCTGGGGCTCGGAGTAGGCGATACCGTCATCTCGGGAGCGGGCGCCGACATCAAGGCGGGCAACGCGCTCTTGTTGAAAGACATCCCCGTCGGTACCACCGTTCATAACATCGAGATGCAGCCCGGAAAGGGCGGACAGATCGCCCGTTCCGCGGGCGTGAGCGCTCAGCTCATGGCGAAAGAGGGCAATAAAGCCACTCTGCGTATGCCCTCCGGCGAAATGCGCTATGTAAACATCAACTGCAAGGCCACTATAGGTCAGGTCGGCAACATCGAACATGAAAACGTTTCCGTAGGTAAAGCGGGCAAGACCCGTCACATGGGCGTCAAACCCACCGTCCGCGGCGTTGTCATGAACCCCTGCGACCACCCGCACGGCGGCGGCGAGGGCAAGAGCCCGATAGGTATGCCGTCCCCCGTCACTCCTTGGGGCAAGCCCGCGCTCGGATATAAGACCCGCAGCAAGAAGGCTAAATCCTCCAAGATGATCATCAAGCGCATTAATTAGGAGGCAGTGAGATGAGTAGATCCGTTAAAAAAGGACCTTTCTGTGAAGAAAGACTGTTGAAAAGAATCATCGCAATGAACGAATCGGGCGACAAAAAACCCGTAAAGACATGGTCCAGAGCGTCGACGATCTATCCCGATTTCGTCGGGCACACGATAGCCGTCCACGACGGCAGGAAGCACGTTCCCGTCTATGTCACCGAAGATATGGTCGGTCTGAAGCTCGGCGAGTTCGCGCCCACCAGAACCTTCCGCGGCCACGCCGGCAGCAAAGCCGCGACCGGCAAGAAGTAGTAGGAGGTATAAATATGGCTACTAGGATCAGAGAAAAGGCAAAAGCCAGACTCGAACAAAAAGACGCGCGTCCCCGCGCCGTCGCGAAGATGGTCAGAATGTCCCCCTACAAGGTAAGAAGCGTATTGGACGTCGTGCGCGGCAAGAGCTATAACGACGCGGTCGCCATCCTTTCCCAGATGAACAAAGCGGCTTCCGAGCCCATTCTGAAGGTGGTAAACTCCGCGGCGGCGAACGCCGAGAACAACCTGAACATGAACAAAGACACGCTGTACGTTGCCGAGTGCTTTGCCGATCAGGGACCCACTCTCAAACGCATGAGAGCGAGATCCAAGGGCAGAGGCGCGCGCATTCTGAAGCGCACCAGCCACATCACCGTCATTCTCGACGCGGCAAAGTAAGCAGGAGGACAAAATGGGACAAAAAGTTAACCCGCACGGTTTGAGAGTAGGAATCAACGCTCCCTGGAGCAGCACCTGGTACGCGAACAAAAAGGACTTCGCCAAAAACCTCAAAGAGGACAACGAGATCCGCAAGTACCTGAAGAAAAACTACTATGACGCAGCCATCTCCTCGATAGTCATCGACAGAGCGGCGTCCAACATCAAAATAGACATCTACTGCGGCAGAGTCGGCGTCGCCGTCGGCAAACTGAACAGAAACGCCAAAGACCGCGACATCACCGCGACCGCTTCTTCCGACGCCGTCGTAACGACCGAAAAAAGCGCCAAGAAGACGGAAAAGGGCATCGATCAGATCAACGCCGCCATCCGCAAGATAGTCGGACCCGACAAGACCTTCAACGTCAACGTCCACGAGGTCAAACATATCGACACCGACGCGCAGCTCATAGCCGAGAACATCGCGGCTTCGCTCGAAAAGAGGACTCCCTTCCGCAGAGCGATGAAATACTCGATGGGCAGAGCGATGAGAGCGGGCGCCAAGGGTATCAAGACGATGGTATCGGGACGTCTGGACGGCGCCGAGATCGCGAGAAGCGAAAGTTACCACGAGGGAAGCATTCCTCTGCAGACCCTTCGCGCGGACATCGATTACGGCTTTGCCGAAGCGCATACCACCTACGGTATCATCGGCGTTAAGGCCTGGGTGTACAAGGGCGAAGTTTTCAAAGCGAAAGGAGGTAAAGACTAGTATGTTGATGCCTAAGAGAGTGAAAAGAAGAAAGCAGCATCGCGGCAGAATGACCGGAAAGGCGATGCGCGGCAACAAGATAGCGTACGGCGAATACGGTCTGGTAGCGGCGGAGCCCGGTTGGATCAAATCCAATCAGATCGAGGCTGCCCGTGTCGCGATGACCAGATATATCAAGCGCGGCGGACAGGTTTGGGTGGACATCTTCCCCCACAAACCCGTCACCAAGCACCCGGCGGAAGCCCGTATGGGTAGCGGTAAAGGCACACCCGAGTTCTGGGTAGCCGTCGTCAAGCCCGGCAGAGTAATGTTCGAAATGGCGGGCGTGCAGGAAGACGTCGCCAAAGAGGCGCTGCGTCTTGCGGCGAACAAGCTTCCCATCAAGTGCAAGATCGCCAAAAAGAGCGATCTCGAAAAAGCTGAATAAGGCGGTGGCGATATGAAAGCGAAGAACTTTTTCGAAATGACGAACGAAGAACTGCAAAACAAAGTGGCGGAACTGAAGGCGGAACTTATGGATCTCAGGTTCAAGAACTCCACCAACCAGCTTTCCAACCCCATGGTTTTGGTCACCTGCAAGAGGGACATAGCGAGAGCCAAGACGGTACTGCGTCAGAGAGAGCTCGGTATCTCCGTCGAGCCGGAAAAGGTCAAAAAGACCCGCAGCCGCGCCAAAAAGGCTTAAAGGAGGATCGATAGATGGATAGAAATCTCAGAAAGACCAGAGTCGGCATAGTCGTCAGCGACAAAATGGACAAGACCATCGTCGTGGCGGTAGAGCAGAAAGTAAAGCACCCCCTCTATAAAAAGTACGTCATGCGCACCAAAAAGCTGAAAGCGCACGACGAACTGAACGAGTGCGGCGTGGGCGACAAAGTGGAGGTCATGGAGACCCGTCCGCTGTCCAAGGACAAAAATTGGCGCCTTCTCAACATCATAGAAAAGGCTAAGTAAGGAGGCACAAAATGATACAACCTCAAACAAGACTGAAAGTGGCCGACAACTCCGGCGCAAAAGAGATAATGTGCATCCGCGTGTTGGGCGGTTCCTATGTCAGGAGCGGCAACATAGGCGACGTCATCGTCGCGTCCGTCAAGACCGCGACTCCCGGCGGCACCGTCAAAAAGGGCGACGTCGTCAAAGCGGTCATCGTCCGCACCCACAAGGGCATCATGAGGAAGGACGGCACGCACATCAAATTCGACGACAACGCCGCCGTCATCATCGACAACCAGAAACAGCCCCGCGGATCGCGTATCTTCGGACCTGTCGCAAGGGAACTGCGCGACAAGGACTATATGAAGATCATATCTTTGGCACCCGAAGTGCTTTAAGGAGGCCGAAATGACTAAATTCAGCGTTAAAAAAGACGATTACGTCATGATAATAACCGGCAAGGATAAGGGCAAGACCGCCCGTATCACCGCCGTGGACCGCACCAATCACCGCGTTCTCATCGAGGGCGACGGACTGAAGACCGTTAACACCAAAGCGGTCAAAGCAAGGAAAGCGAGCGACCAGGGCGGACTCATCAAACAGCCCGGCTCGGTAGACATCTCCAACGTCATGCCCATCTGCTCGGCGTGCAACAAGCCCACCAGAGTGGGGTACCGCACCGGAGAGGACGGCAAGAGAGAGCGCTACTGCGTCAAGTGCGGCGCCGCGCTGGTGACGAAGAAAGCTACCGCCAAAAAAGCGACCAAAGCCAAAGCCGCCACCCGCAGGAAAAAAGCCGCCGCAGAGGACGCGGCAGTCGTAGCGGAGGCTCCCGCGACAGAGGTCAAAGCGGAAGCGAGTGCCGAAGCGAATAGCGAAGAATAAAAACGGAGGCGACCATAAATGGCTAAAAAAGCAGAAGCAGTAGAGACCAAGTCCGCCGTGAAAGAAGTAAGCAGGATGCAGGTCAAGTACAATACGGAGGTCGTTCCCGCTTTGATGAAGACCTTCGGTTACAAGACGGTCATGGAAGTACCGAAGATATCGAAGATAGTGCTCAACATGCGCTTCGGCGACATCAAGGACAACTCCAAATCGATGCAGCTGGCGACCAACGAGCTCGAGATGATCGCGGGACAGAAATCGGTCCCCACGAAGGCGAAAAACTCCGTCGCGAACTTCAAAGTCAGAGAAGGACAGCAGGTCGGCGCCATGGTGACGCTGCGCCGCGACAGGATGTGGAACTTTTTCGATAAACTCATCTCGATAGCGCTCCCCCGCGTCAGGGACTTCAAAGGCATTTCCGGAAATTCCTTCGACGGCAGAGGCAACTACTCGATGGGCATCAAGGAGCAGCTGATATTCCCCGAGATCGCTTACGATCAGATCGAAAAGGTGAGGGGATTCGACGTGTGCATCACGACAACCGCAAAGACGGACGAAGAGGCAAAAGAGCTTTTGAAACTGCTCGGAATGCCCTTTGCCAGGTAATCAGGAGGACGAAATAAATGGCAAAGACTTCTTTGAAGAATAAACAACAGAGAAAGCAAAAGTACTCCACCCGCGAGTACACCCGCTGCTCTATCTGCGGCAGACCGCATTCGGTCCTTCGCAAATACGGCATTTGCAGGATTTGCTTCAGAGAGCTGGCGTACAAGGGCGAGATCCCCGGCGTTCGCAAGGCAAGCTGGTAGGAGGTAGCATATATGACACATACAGATCCCATCGCCGATATGCTGACACGCATCCGCAACGCGCTTACCGTCAAAAAGGAAAGCGTCGAGATACCCGCCTCCAAGATCAAAGCGGCGATAGCCGACATCCTCGTAGAGGAAGGCTACGTCAAGTCCGCCGAGATAGTCAAAACGGAAGGAGCGCAGGACGTCATCCGTATCGAGCTGAAATATACGGCACACAAGGAAAAGGTCATCAACGGTCTGAAGAAGATTTCCAAGCCCGGACTCAGAGTTTACGCCAAGTCCGACGCGCTGCCCAAAGTGCTGGGCGGGCTGGGAGTTGCGATAATCTCGACCTCCAAGGGCGTCATGACCGACAAAAAAGCACGCGCTATAGGCGCGGGCGGCGAAGTTCTCGCTTACGTTTGGTAGGAGGCGCGATATGTCCAGAATAGGAAGAGCACCTATAAAACTTGCGGCGGGCGTCGGCGTCGAGTTCAAAGACCGCGTCGTCACCGTCAAAGGACCCATGGGCACCCTTTCCCGCAAGATCGAAAACGACAAAATAAACGTCGAAGTTTCGGGCGACACCGTACATGTGACCCGCATGAGCGAGGAGAAAAGCGTAAAAGCGGCTCACGGACTTTACCGCGCGCTCATACAGAACATGGTGACCGGCGTGGAAAAGGGATATACCAAAAACCTTATCATCAACGGAGTAGGTTACAAAGCGGTACAGCAGGGCGAAAAGGTCGTCTTGAGCGTAGGATACAGCCACACCGTCGACGTCGTACCTCCCGCCGGGATCAAGCTCGAAGTCGTTTCCGCTACGGAGATATCCGTAAAGGGAATAGACAAAGAGTTGGTGGGACAGTTCGCCGCGGACATCAAATCCATCAGGAAACCCGAACCCTACCACGGCTACGGTATCCGCTACAAGGATGAGACCATCCTCAGGAAAGAAGGCAAGACGGCGGGTAAATAGGAGGCATATAAATGTTCAAACAGGAAAATAAAAACGCCGTCAGGCAGAAAAGGCACATAAGGCTCCGCAGCCGTCTCAGCGGCACGGCGGAAAGACCCCGTCTCAACGTATACCGTTCCGTCGAAAACATCTATGCCCAGGTCATCGACGACGTCAAGGGCGTGACGATAGCGGCGGCAAACACCAAGCAGGCGGACATCGCAAAGCTCGTCGAGGGCAAGACCAAGGTGGAAGCGGCGGCGATAGTCGGCGAAGCCATCGCCAAAAAGGCCATTGAAAAGGGCGTATCCGAAGTAGTTTTCGATCGCGGCGGGTATATTTATACCGGCAGAGTGGCGGCGCTTGCGGACGGAGCCAGGAAGGCGGGACTCAGGATAGGCAGATCCGACGCCGAGGCGGAGTAACCGAAGGGAGATACAGATATGGCAAGAAATGACAGAGAAAGATTCAACAGAGAACCCAAAGACGATCTCATCAAAAAGACCGTATCCGTCAACCGCGTCACCAAGGTCGTCAAGGGCGGACGCAACATGCGTTTCGCGGCGCTCGTGGTCGTAGGAGACGGGAAGGGCAGAGTAGGCGCCGGCACCGGCAAAGCAGCCGAAGTTCCGGAGGCTATCGAAAAAGCCACCAAAGCCGCCGAAAAGGCTATGTTCACCATCTCCACGATGAACTCCACGATACCGCACGCTGTGACCGGCGAGTTCGGCAGGGGCAAGGTCTTGATGCTCCCCGCCGAAGAAGGTACCGGAGTTATAGCAGGCGGCGCGGTGCGCCAGGTGCTCGAAGTCAGCGGCATCAAAGATATCCGTACCAAGTGCATCGGCACGACGAATCCCATCAACGCGGTAAAAGCCACGATAATCGGACTGAAGTCGTTGAAGACCGCCGAGGAGTACGCAGCGCTTCGCGGCAAGACCGTGGAAGAGATACTGGGCTAGGAGGCGATACTTATATGGCAAAGATAAAAGTTACGCTCGTAAAGAGCACTATAGGATGCCTTGAAAACCAAAAGGCCAACGTAAAAGCGCTGGGACTCAACAAAGTAGGCGCCAGCAGGATCCACGACGACAACCCGGTCATTCGCGGTATGATATTCAAGGTATCGCATATGGTCAAAGTCGAAGAAGTCAAGTAAAGGAGGCATTATGAAGATCCATACTATTGCTCCCGCACCGGGCGCGGTAACGCCCGCTAAAAGACTCGGCAGAGGTATCGGTTCCGGACTCGGCAAAACGAGCGGCAAAGGACATAAAGGACAATGGGCGAGATCGGGCGGCGGCGTTCGTCCCGGTTTCGAAGGCGGTCAGATGCCCCTTACCAGAAGAGTGCCCAAAAGAGGTTTCAAAAATCGTTTCACCGCGGAATACTCCACGATCAACGTGGGCGATCTGAATAATTTCTCGGACGGTACCGTCATCGACCTCGAGCTCCTCTTGAACGCCGGGCTCATCAAAAAGGCGATGCCCTACGGTCTGAAAGTGATGGGCGACGGCGAGATCGACAAAAAGCTTGTCGTGAAAGCCAAAAAGTTCACCAAATCGGCTGCGGAAAAGATAGAAAAAGCAGGCGGCAAGGCGGAAACCGTTTAATAGTTACGAGAGGTACTTTGAATGTTTCAGACCATCAAAAACGCCTTTTTATCACCCGAGATACGCAAGAAGATCCTGATAACCCTCGGGCTCCTTCTTGTATATCGAATCGGATGTTTCGTGCCGATCCCGGGACTCGATTCGGCTGAGATATTCGGCAGCGCGGGTCAGACCGATTTCGGTCTGATGCTTTCCGCTATCACCGGCAGCGCGTTTTCATACGGCACGCTGTTCGCGCTGGGTATCGTTCCGTTCATCAACAGCTTCATTATAATGCAGCTATTGACTTTGATCATCCCGAAGCTCGAGAAACTCAGCAAAGAGGGCGAGGAAGGCCGTAAAAAACTGACGCAGTACACCCGTTACGCCGCGGTCATACTCGCTCTCATACAGGCTATCGGCGTCATGTTCATGTGGCAGGACGCGATAATCCCGGTGTTTACCGGCGATACCGAAAACAGAGCGGATATGATATGCACGATGATGCTCATCGTCATAATCCTCGTCGGCGGATCGTCGCTGGTCATGTGGCTCGCCGAACGCATTACCGAATACGGCATCGGCAACGGCACGTCGCTCATAATATTCATCGGTATAATCTCCTCGCTCGGTTCCAGCATCTGGGGCGCGATGTATTCCGTCATCCCCGGACAGGTCGAAGCCGGCGACACCTCCGGTATATGGTACCTTCTGGGATTCATATTGCTGGTATTGGTGCTCTTCCTCATCATCGTGTTCATCGATATGTCGGAAAGGAAGATAACCGTCCAATACGCCAAGAGGATCAAAGGCAACAAGATGTACGGCGGACAGACCACTTATATCCCGCTGAAAGTCAACGCTTCCGGCGTCATGCCGATAATCTTCGCGTCTTCGCTTATAATGTTCCCCGAAATGATCATCCAGTTCGCGGGAGCGGAAGCGACTGCGTTCGGAGTGGGCTGGTCGGAATGGGTAGGCTCCAACGGCTATCTGTATCCGCTCATCATGTTCATACTGATAATATTCTTCGCGTACTTCTATTCGCAGATACAGTTCAACCCCGACGACGTCGCGCAGATGCTTCAGCAAAACGGCGGCTTCCTGCAGGGCATACGCCCGGGACAGGCGACGGCGGCGTACCTAAGAAAAGTAAATAACAGACTGACGCTGTTCGGAGCGCTGTTCCTCGCGTTCATAGCGCTTATACCTACGCTTATCCTGCAGTGGGTGGACGGGTTCGCCGACCTCGGACTCGGAAACGCGTTCAGCGCAACGGGACTGTTGATAGTCGTGTCTACGGCGCTCGAATTCCAAAAACAGCTCGAAAGCCAGCTGCTCGTCAAGAACAACAAAGGCTTCCTCAAGTAATATGAACCTTATATTATTGGGAGCGCCCGGAGCCGGCAAAGGTTCGCAGGCGGTAAAACTGAAAGAGCATTACGGCATCCCCCATATTTCCACGGGGGACGCCTTTCGCTCGAATATATCGAAAGGGACCGAGATAGGGCTCTATGCCAAAAGTTTCATCGATAAAGGACTTCTGGTCCCCGACGACGTCGTCGTAGGTATCGTAAAAGCGAGGCTCGAAGAGGCAGACTGCGCGAACGGCTTCATCCTGGACGGATTCCCGAGAACGGTGCCGCAGGCGGAGGCTTTGGACAAAATAACCGCGGTCGACTGCATCATCGACTTCAAGGTAGACCGCGAAACGGTGCTCAAAAGGCTGACGGGCAGGAGAAGCTGCAGCTGCGGCGGGACGTTCCACGTTTCCAAACTTAAATCGGAGTACTGCCCCGTATGCGGCAAAAAGCTGTACATCCGCGCGGACGACAAGCCCGAGGTCATCGAGGAAAGGCTCAGAGTCTACAAGGAGACCACCGCGCCTGTGGCGGAATATTACCGCGAGCAGGGAAAACTGTTCGAAGTGGACGCGAACCTCGACATCGATAAGGTGTACGACATAATAGTCGCGAAACTCGGCTAATACAATAATGGTAACGGTAAAAAGTCAAAGCGAGATAGAGCTTATGAAAAAGGCGGGCGCAATACTCCGCGACGTACTGGAACTTGTTTCCGAACACGCGAAGCCCGGCGTCACCACTTTGGCTCTAGACAAACTCGCCTACGACTATATAGTAAAACAGAACGCGGTACCGTCGTTTTTGCATTACGGCGGCTTCCCGAACACGCTGTGTCTGTCGATAGACGACGAGATAGTGCACGGTATCCCCAGCGCCAAGCGCGTGCTCGAAGAGGGGATGCTCCTGAAGATCGACGGCGGCGTGGGGATAGGCGGCTTCCATACCGACGCCGCGAGGACCGTCGCCGTCGGCAGCGTTTCCAAGGAAAAGGCGGCTCTCATGCGCTGCTGCAAGGAGTGCTTTTTCGAGGGTATCAAAGCGTTGAAGGACGGAGCGCGGCTAGGTGACTACGGCGCCGTATGCCAAAAATACGCCGAGACCCGCGGCTACGGAGTCGTCAGGGAACTTGTGGGACACGGCATCGGTAGAACCGTGCACGAAGATCCCTCCGTCCCGAACTACGGCGTCGCCGGCAGAGGAATGCGCGTCGTAACCGGTATGACGCTGGCGGTGGAACCGATGATAAACCTCGGGACCCGCCGCGTGAAGCAGATAGAGGGCGACGACTGGACGGTGCTCACCGAGGACGGCAAGGCTTCGGCGCACTACGAAAACACCATAGTAATACGCCCGGACGGCGTGGAGATAATTACGTTATAATATGAAACAAATATTGCTCGGCTCGGTAGTGTTTTCCAAATCGGGAAGGGACTCGGGAAGATTTTACATCGTAACCGAGATCGTGGACGCGAATTACGTAAAGATCGCGGACGGGGACCTGAGGAGGATCGATAAACCGAAACTGAAAAAGATCAAACACCTCAAATGCGAGAGCGCGCCTGTCGAAAAGATAGCGGTCAAACTCGCAGAGGGCAAAAAAGTATTCGACGCCGAAATACGCAGCATACTTCGCGCGTATAACGGTTCGATATAAATCAAAATAAGGAGAACTTTATGTCCAAAGACGATACAATCGAAGTCGAGGGTACTGTAGTTGAAGTGTTGCCGGGGACCACGTTCAAAGTCAAACTCACGAACGGCCATATCATCACGGCGTATCTTGCGGGCAAGATGCGCGTCAACAACATCAAAGTGTTTATGGGCGATTCGGTCAAAGTGGCGATGAGCACATATAACCTCAATAACGGACGCATCGTGTATCGTCGCGGAAATAAACCTCAATAAAAAGGAGAAAGAAAATGAAAGTCAGACCTTCCGTAAAACCCATGTGCGACAAGTGCAAGATCATCAAACGCCACGGCAAAGTCATGGTGATTTGCTCCAAGTATCCCAATCATAAGCAAAAACAGGGCTGATCCGTGCCCCGAAATCACAAAAATAACGAACTTTTATGCGCAAATCGTTTGCGTATAAAAGTTTCGGTATGGTACAATGTTTAAGCGCGCGCGAAGTGTGCGCTTATGTCGTGTAGAAGAAAATGTCGCGCGGGGCGGCTGAAAGAGGAGGCATTCTATCCCTTTTGACCCGGCGATTGTATATAGATACGAAAAATTGGAGGTTATCAAACTAAATGGCTCGTATATCAGGTGTAGATTTACCCCGTGAAAAGAGAGTAGAAATCGGTCTGACGTATATATACGGCATCGGGCTCCCCACCTCGAAAAAACTTCTGGCGGAGACCGGCATCGATCCCGATACCCGCGTCAAGAACCTGACCGAAGAACAAATCGTAAAGATCCGTGATTATATCGAGAACAACCTGCATGTCGAGGGCGACCTCAGGCGCGACGTCATGCTCGATATCAAACGTCTTATGGAGATAGGCTGCTACCGCGGCGTCCGTCACAGGAAGGGGCTTCCCGTCCGCGGTCAGTCCACGAAGCAGAACGCGCGTACCCGCAAGGGCAAGAAACGCACCGTAGGCCGTTCCAAGAAATAATCCGGAGGTAAAGTATGGCAGTCAGAAGAAGTCAAATCAAAAGAAGGAAGGATCTGAAGCACATCGAAAAAGGGCAGGTGCACATCCACGCTTCCTTCAACAACACTATCGTTACTTTTACGGATCTGGACGGCAACGCCATCGCATGGTCGTCCGCCGGCAAAATAGGCTTGAAGGGCAGCCGTAAATCGACCCCTTACGCGGCGCAGCTCGTTGCAGAGGACGCGGCGAAAGCGGCGAAGGAACACGGCATCCGCAAAGTCGAAGTTTACGTAAAGGGACCGGGACAAGGCAGAGAATCCGCCATCCGCGCGATGCAGGTCGCAGAAATAGAGGTCACGAAGATATCCGACGTATCTCCGATACCCCATAACGGCTGCCGTCCGCCCAAACCCAGAAGACTGTAAAAGGAGGACAAGAACATGGCAAGATATACAGGTCCCGTCTGCAAACTGTGCAGACGCGAAGGATGCAAATTATTCTTAAAAGGCGAGAAGTGCCTTTCCAAGGGATGCCCCGAGGAAAGAAGACCCACCCCTCCCGGACAGCACGGTTCCGGCAGGAAAAAAACGACCGCTTACAGCGCGCAGCTCAGAGAAAAGCAAAAGGCCAAGAGAGCGTACGGGCTTATGGAAAAGCAGTTCCGTATGTATTACGACAAAGCCGAAAAAATGCGCGGCGTCACCGGCGAGAACATGCTTATATTGATCGAGCGCAGGCTCGATAACGTGGTATACCGTATGTGCATCGGATCTTCGCGCGCTCAATCCAGGCAGCTTGTCAACCACGGTCACATCACCGTCAACGGAAAAACCGTCAATATCCCGTCCTATCTCGTAAAAGAGGGCGACGTCATAGCCGTCAAGGACACCAAAAAGGAAAAGGCGTTTTTCGTGGAGCTGAAGGGTGCGAAGATCGCGAATCTTCCGAAGTGGCTCACTTTCGACACCGAGACCCTTACCGGAAAGATCGAAAGCCTGCCCACCAGAGAGGACGTCGATCTGACCATCGCAGAGCACATGATCGTCGAGTTGTACTCGAAGTAATCCACAAGGAGGCACGTTATGTTGGAAATTTTTAAGCCCAGGATCACTGTCGAAGAGAGCGTGAACCGCGCGGAAGCGACATTTACGGTAGAACCTCTCGAGAGAGGGTACGGCATCACGGTAGGCAACAGCCTGAGGCGCGTGCTGTGCACGGCTTTGCCGGGCGCCGCCGTACGCGGCATCAGGATCGAGGGCGTAAAACACGAGTTCAGCACCGTGCCCGGCGTCAGAGAGGACGTTGCGGACATCATATTGAACCTTAAGGAGCTTGCTATAAAAGTTTCCGATCCCGATAAATTCGATGACGCCGTCGTGACGCTTGTCAGGAACACCCCCGGCGTAGTCAGCGCGAAGGACATCGCTTTCCCCACCGGGATAGAGGTCATGAACCCCGACGCATACATCTGCACGATCGAAGAGGGCGCCGTTCTGAATATGGAGCTCACCGTCGGCGCCGGCAGGGGCTATGTATCCGCCAAGGACAACAAAAACCCCTCCGCACCCATCGGTTATATCCCGATCGATTCGCTGTATTCACCCGTTAAGGCGGTAAGCTACGAGGTCGAATCGACGCGCGTCGAGCAGTCTATCGACTACGATAAGCTCAGGATAAACGTCAAGACCAACGCCGCTTCCACCCCGAGAGAGGTGATATCGCTGGCGGCGAAAGTGCTGTCGGATCATCTGAGACTGTTCATCAATCTCGTGGACGATATGGACTCGAAGGAGATACTCGTAGCGCGCGACGACGACAAGCAGAGCAAAGCGCTGTACATGTCAATAGAAGAATTGGAGTTGTCCGTCAGACCCCTTAACTGCCTCAAGAGAGCGGGCATATTTACCGTCGACGACCTCGTAAAGAGGAGCGAGGAAGATATGCTGAAGGTCAAAAACCTCGGCAGAAAGTCCCTCGACGAGATCATCAAAAAGCTCGAGAGCATGGGGCTCGGTCTCAGCAACAAGGACGACTAAAGGAGTAGTATAATGAGAAAATTAGGTAAAAGGACCGATCAAAGATTACAGCTTGTGAACTCTCAGGCGACGGAGCTCCTTTGGCACGGTAAGATAACGACCACCGTCGAAAGGGCGAAAGAAGTCAGGAAAGTTGCGGAGAAGATGATAACTCTCGCCGTCAACACCTACGAGGACAACGTCACCGTAACGAAGCAGAAGCTCAACCAAAAGGACGAGAAAATAGACGTTCAGTTCGTCAACGACGGACCCAAAAAGCTCGCCGCCAGAAGGAAGATAATGGCGACTCTCGACGACCTTCAGGAGCTTCAGGCGGACAAGGAAAAGAAAGCCGATTTCAAAAAGCGCACCGCCGACATCAACCACCCGCTGGTGGAGAAGATCTTCCGCGAGCTTGCGCCGAAATACGCAAAGCGCGCCGAGGATAAGGGCACGAAGGGCGGATACACCAGGATCATCCGCACCATGAATCGCCGCGGAGACGACGCGTCGATGTGCATACTCGAATTGGTGTAATACCTGAAAAACGCGAAAGGACCCGCTTGCGGGTCCTTTTTTGTGCTTAGTCGGTTTGACTATTTTACGCGCTTATGGTATCATCATACTATGGTCTTATTACTCGATATCGGTAACACAAACATTAAAATAGGGGTGCTGGAGGGCTCGCGTATCGTAACGACCTGGAGGATAGCCTCAGATCACAACAAAACGGCGGACGAATTCGGCATGGTATTCATGGATCTGATGAGCTCAAAGGGGTATTCTTTCGACGACGTCGAGGGGATAATCATCAGCTCCGTCGCGCCCGCATTGAATTACACTATCGAGCATATGTGCCGCTATTACACGCACAAAAAGCCCATAATGGTCACCAGCCGTATAAAACTCGGCGTAAATATCCGTTATTCCGTTCCGGAGGAGTTGGGAGCGGACAGGATAGTCAACGCAGTTGCGGCGTACTACGAGTACGGCGGACCGTGCATCACGGTGGATTTCGGCTCTGCCACAACGTTCGGTTACATAGACGCGGACGGGAACTTCCTGGGCGGCGCGATAGCGCCCGGTATCAAATCCAGCGCAGAGGCACTCACGAATACGGCGGCAAAACTTCCGCGTATCGAGCTTGTGCGCCCCGGTTCCATAATCGGCAAAACGACGGTCCAGAACATGCAGGCGGGGATAATCTACGGATTCCAGGGGCTCGTGGACGGAATCATAACGGAAATGATAAGCGAAGCGGGCGCGCCCGATGTCAAAGTCATCGCCACGGGCGGTATGAGCGAGCTGGTGGCGCAGGGGAGCCGCAGACAGTTCGACATCGTGGACAGGGCGCTTTCGCTGAAAGGGCTTAAAAAAATTTACGAATTGAATAAATAAGCGCCGAGCGCGCGATAAACAGGAGAGTATATGAAAAAGGTAGGAGTTGCATTACTTGGACTCGGCACGGTGGGGGGAGGAACCTATCGCATATTAAGATCGATGCATGACGACATCATGGCGTCGGACGGCGTCGATATCGAGATAAGGCGCATAATCGAGCGCGACAAATCGAAGGCGGAGGCTTTGGGCGTCGATCCCGCGCTGCTGTCGGAGGACATCAACGACGTCATATCCGATCCCGAGATAAAGGTCGTCGCCGAATTTTTCGGCGGGATAGAACCGGCAAGATCTTTTTTGATCGCCTCGCTGAAAGCGGGGAAATCGATCGTGACCGCCAACAAGGAAATGTTCTCAAAGTGCATGGAAGATCTGAAAGCCGCCGCTATAGAAGGAAACGCCGGACTTTATTTCGAGGCGAGCTGCGTGGGCGGCGTACCCGTCATCCGCGCGCTTACGGAAAGCATGCAGGGCAACCGTCTCGATTCCATCATGGGCATCGTCAATGGCACTACGAACTATATCCTCACCAAAATGTCGGACGAAGGACTGGAATACGAGGACGTTCTGAAGGAAGCGCAGCGCCTGGGATACGCCGAGGCGAATCCGACCGCGGACGTGGACGGTTTCGATTCCATGTATAAACTTTCCATTCTCTCCACGCTTTGTTTCAGAAAGCATGTGCCGCTGGAGAAAATATACCGCGAGGGTATCTCCAAAATCAGCAAAACCGATATAGAATTCGGAAAACGTTTCGGATATACTCTGAAGCTTTTGGCGATCGGCAAACTCACGCACGGCAAGATCGAAGCGCGCGTCCACCCCGCGTTCATCTTAAACGACAATCCGCTGTCGTCGGTAAAAGGCTCCTTCAACGCTGTCATGCTGCACGGCAACAACGTGGGCGACGTCATGCTCTACGGCAGAGGAGCGGGCGACCTTCCCACCGGCTCCGCGATAGTTTCCGATATCGTATACGCCGCGGTCCAGGACAGCCACAGGCTCTTCAGCTACGATTCCAACGTCACGGACGACGACTTCGCCGACGATTTCACGAGCGAATACTACGTGCGTATGACCGTAAAGGACAAGGCGGGCGTGCTCGCTAAGATCGCCGCCGCGTTCGGTAAATACGGCGTTTCGATAAATTCCGTACAGCAGCAGGCTGAGGACGGCAAAGCGTGTATCATATTCATGATACACCGCACGTCGGAATCGGCGCTGAACAGGGCTGCGGCGGAAATATCCTCCCTCAATGAAGTGTATGCCGTCAACACTATTATTCGTGTGATTTGATTATTTCCCGAATAGGAAAATAATGCAATCTTTTTAAGATACCTATAAACAGAAAAGTGAAACAAAGTTCATTCGCACGAATGGACTTTTTTCATAAGGATAAGATCGTTCGGGAAATAATCAAATTACACGAATCACCGCTTTACCGCGTCTTTCGGGCTCTTTTTCCCGAAATCTGCGACCCCCGCTTTGGAGACCAAACGGGGGCAGCGTCGGCGCGTATGGTATACGCGCTGTCCTTGTTTCGAAAAAAATAGCCTCGAAATCCACGGCAAATCGGCGCTATACACGCTTATCATGACGACAAGATACACAGTGAACCGAACACCTGTGCAAGGGCAAAGGCTTGTACAGGCAGACTGCTCTGTTCATGGCTAGGGCAAATCGGCGCCGAGTATGCTGTTCATGGTTACAAGATACACATAGTGGACTGTATTCTCCTTTAAGGGCAAACACTTGTATAGACGAACCGCTGTTCATGGTTCTAAAGAAAAGGACATAAAAGCCTATATCACGCCCACAGCCGTAGATTTTCGGGTGATTTTTCGTGAACAAAATATCGGCATACGATGTATGCCGATATTTTTTCGCGGAAAAGGACCGAAAAGATACGGGAACTAAATTTTATAGTCAATATATTGCTATTCAATCTAACGACCTCATCAAAATCCGCGGACAAAAGCAGGGGTGGATATGATGTGTTTTTAATTTGAGCAGTCTATAAAACGCATAGCGGATTTTATTTCACAAATCGACACTTCGGAAAAACAATATAAATAGAAAAAATCATAGTGTCGATTTATTTCACAACGCGCCCGTTACGGCTTTACTTCCTACTATCGGGCGCGTTATTTCACAATTTTTCGGAGCAAAATTATTTCGCTTTTTTGTGGCGGCTCAAGCCGCCACAAAAAAACTACTTAAGCAAACTATTATAGTCTTCGTCGAAGATATCGCAAAGTTTTGAAAGTATCGTAAAACTTGGTTCGGAGATGCCGTTTTCCCATGCGCTCACCGTTCTTTGGTCTACACCGAGCAATGCAGCCAGTTCCGATTGGGTCAGTCCTTTCGTCCTGCGCAGTATTTTCAGATTTTCGGCAAAACGGATCTCATTCATCCCTTGAATATTACCAAATAAATTGGTACAATACTTGACATACCAAAAATATTGGTATATACTGTGTCTGAGCATATGATAAGGGTGAAAATTTAACTATCATATGCAAAGATATACATACGATAGGGGAATAAGGAGGAATAGTATGAAAAGAAGATTTATTATATGCATAGCCGCGCTTTTGATAACGCTGTTTTGCGCCGTATTGCTGGCTGCCTGCGGGGAAGAAGAAAAAGCTATCGACAACGACCAACCGGTGCAGATTGAAACGCTGTCTTTCGATGAGAATTCCTCCTTGAGTGAGATTAAAGCGGCTTTGGCGGCTGCGGAGAGTTATAAAATCGACAGTAGTCTTGACTATTACGATAGTGAAGGAAATTATCTTCAAACGGTTTCAAGTACCTATTGTAAAGGCATATCAAGAAAAAGCGTTAATATAGATTACGGTGGCGGAGAGGTCGTAACACTTGCAGAGGTATATACGTTTTCTCTTAATGGATTATATTACAGTTACATCGATCAGGGGGCAATAATATATTGTGAAAAGAGCACTTATAATATAAATTATGATTTAGACAATGTTTTATATAGTCTTATGGAAAACAATGATACAGTGCTTGTTGATAATGCTTTTATCTTGCAAGATAATGGAACAGATTATAATATAAAAGATTCATATGTAAAAGTTGCTAAAGACACGATCGAATTCGGGTATACACTATACGAAGAGCAACATAACGAAAATGGTTACACAATCAAAAATAAATTATACGGATTAAATGAGCCGACCGAGCCAATCGATATCTCTCATGTAATAGGAGATATCGATAAAGCCGTGTGGGTGGATATAGTGTATTACAACGGCTACGAATATACTAAAACATCTATTGACGGAGAGGAGTGTTATATAATAAGCGGCACGACCAAGGACTTTGTCGAGGGAACTTTGCCGGAAACCACGATAAACACCTTGCCCGTCAGGGAAAGGAACTGACAGAACAGAAACGGCGCGCCTCGGCGCGCCGTTTGAATTTACTTTAATTATATTTCCGCTATGTCTGTTACGGCAAAGTCGTCATCTATCGAATGGGCGGTCACTAATCGTCCCGAGATCGCGTACAGATAGTCGCCGATCTGCACGGCTCGGCTGACGGCATAATTATAGTTCTCGTATGTTGGTCCGATAAATTCGTAGCGCGAGTCCATATCTACCGAATGTTTTATAGCGGCGCGAAGTTCCAGTTTCCCGGACAGGAATCCGAAGACATAATAAGTATATACGTTTTCGCCCGTGCCTGGGTCAAATACCTCGGTGGAGAAGCCGAATAGGTCGCGCTCCTTGTCGTAGAGGATGCTCTGAGGTGCGTAGAGCGCCTCCGAATATCCGCTGTAGTCTCCGATGATGTAGGAGTTGATCAATACCGCATCCTCTCCCGAGTTGTCGAAAAGGGCGACTTCCAGACCGTAGAACAGTCCGTTTGAAGTATCCCTGCCCAAACCTATCAGCAGGTCGGTCCCTTCGATATAGTGCAGGTAGTATGAAACACCTTCTTTTTTGAGACCGTCGGAAACCGTGATGTTTTCGGGATCGGTGAGGTCTACCTTAAACAAGGGATCTACTTCGAGGAAGGTGACGATATTGGCTGTATCGCCGTCGAATCTTGCCGAATATATTCTTTCCCCGGGCGCTATGCCTGTGGCGGCGCCGAGAAGCTCCAGCGACTCATTGTACACCCTGACGGAGCTTCCTTTGCTGCCCTCGGTCGTGGCGATGCGGAAATAGCCGTTGTATTCGTCCATCGAGAACCTGTCATTCAACGTGCCCGGTACCGTAGCGCAGCCGATGAATTCGAGCGTGTTCGCGTCGAACTTCAGAACGCGCGTGCTCGCCGAGACGGAATGGTCGATATAATATCTCAGTCCGTTCGTATAGTAATTCGGAGAATTGTCGGTGGCGGCGATGTAAATATTTTCCCGGGACATATATACGGTGTTTCCGGCGCCGAGGTAGTTTCTGTATTCATCCAGACCGTCGTCAAGGGACAGGCAGCCTATCGTTGTAAAACGGGAGTAATTTATACCCTCGAAGTAATAGGAATCGGAGTAATCGCCCTCCGCTAAAACTTCGCCGCTCCCGACATACGGCACCGTATCGGCGTCCGCTCTTAGAATGTAATACAGTTTAGTTCCTATCATTCTGGTGTCTACGATACTGCCCTCGTGAAGGACGTTGGTAATAAGCTTGGGTGCGGCTCTGTCGGCAATGTCATATACGTCCGCCTGAAACAATTCCATCGAATTTTCGAGATCATAGTTATTACCGATTATCGTCAAAAAATCTCCCGTAACATATATTCCGGTACCCAAAACTGGGATATACGATAATTTTTCCACACTGCCGTCAGATGCCGAAAGAATAGTCACTCCGGTAGTTTTATTCAAAGTATAGATATATTTTCCGTCCGTTTTTACGATATCGGATTCGTCCAAGCCCTTGACCTGCGTGTTTGTTTCGGAGTAGTCCGAAAAGACGCTTTCGGAATTTAGAGGCATATCCGCCGGTCCCGTCGAGTCATTGTGCGCCGGGGCGCTGCAGCCGAAAGAAAACAGATCCGAGAACGAAAAACTTTCCCTGAAATAGCCGTTATATTCGCTCAGAACGCGGTCCAATTCTTCTTTCGAGGTAAAGTGTTTCGCTTCCGCAGTTGTTCCCTGACCGACCGGGTGCGCGGGAAGGTATTCGTATAAGAGTGCGAATGCGATAGCGATCAAAAGTACGATCGTCACGGTGACCAAAAATATTTTAAGAGTTTTCCCTGCGTGTGACTTAGCCATATTTCGCTCCTTTTTTAGGTTTTCGATATAACTACAGCCTGGAAAAGATTTTGTGCGGGTATCAATCGAAATAAATTGAATTTATTATCTCCGCAAGCGTTGCCGTGTTCGGATCGGGAGTGTTGATCTCCAGCATATATCCGGATACGATCGCGTCGAATCCGTATTCGGTACAAGTGTATCTTACCCGAATGCCGCTTTCCGAAATCAATTCCCCCGAGTACTCGTAAAGGTCGGGCGCGTCGGTTACTATGATCGTAGAAATGCCGTCCGAATATACGTTCTCGGAAACGAGCTCGAACGGAGCGCGGAAACAAATGTTTGCTGCGTTTCCTTCGTCCGTGCCGGAATTCGGGGATTCGAAGTTACCGTCGGTTTCCGGGGACGATGTGCAGCCGCCTAAGCCGGTATACGGATTAGCAAGCGCGAAAACGACGACCGATGTCAAAACTATCATGCAGCATGCCGCGATGACGGGTCTCAGATATGCGCGTTTTTTCGGGCGCGAGGCTTTCAGTTCGTCCTCGGCTGCGGCGATGACGGATCGGGGCGGTTTGTTTTTATTGAGTTTACGGTACAATTTATCTTTCATACGTCTTAACTACACTTTTTCACCGCGTTTTGTGCGGGTCAAATTTTACTTTTCAATTTTTTCAATATATTTTTGAGGCGCTCCTGCATTGCCGAAGAGGATATCCCTTTCATGCGGGCGAGCTCTCTTACCGTATATCCTTCCCAATATTTCAGGTATACGAGTTCTCGGTCGACCTTGTTTAGTCCGCGCACCGCTTCGGCAAGCGCAGAGCGCATAAGCCCCGCGTCGGAGAGAGCGTCGAAAGCGGCAGCTGCGTCTTTAACGGAATCTATGTCCGCATGCGCGCGCCGCGCTTCGTATTCGTTGAGGTTTAGAGCCGTGTTCTTTACTATCTTAAAAAGCCAGTTCAAACCGTTCTGCCGCGGATCGAAAGAGGCCGCGTGTCTTACGACCTTCAGATAGGTTTCCGATACCACGTCGTCCGCCAGAGATTTATCCCTGACATACGCATATGCCATCGACCTCAAGTATCCTGCCGTTAGCTCGAAAAGACGCCCGAGCGCGTTTTTATCTCCCCCGGCGATGCGCGATATCAGGCGATTGACTTTTTTGACCGGCTCATTCATATTAAACTTATATAACTTTTTTGAAACAAAGTCAAATTATTGCGTCGCCGACTGATTTTGCGCCGCAAAATCGTTTAATAGCGAAAAACCGCGAATGCAAACAAAATCGAAAGCTATAACGATATTTACTCGTATCGCAGCCGTTTTCCTTAGGGCGCTAAAAACGCCGCATGAAAATACATACCCGAAAATCGCCACGGTAAATCAATTGCCTTTAGGGGGTGCGGCGTGGTATAATATTCGGACTAAGGAGTACTACGCATGAATCTGATAGACCGGTATTTGGAAAGAAAAGATTTTGTTGATTACGACGATTACTTTGCCAATCTTCGTTATAAGCCCGTTGAAAATTTCAATTTCGCTTATGACGTCGTTGACGAATACGCGCGCGTCACCCCCGAAAAGCGCGCCGTCGTATGGTGCAACAACCGCGGCGAAGAAAGGATATTGACATTCAAAGAGCTTTCTCTTCTTTCCAACCGGGTCGCGAATATGTTCCGCGAAAAGGGGCTCAAAAAGGGCGACGTCGTCATGACGATGCTGAACCGCCGCTACGAATATTACATCGTCAACGTGGCGTGCTGCAAATTGGGGCTCATCATCGTGCCCGCTACATATCTTCTGACCGTAAAGGACATCGCGTACCGCGTAAACAGCGCCGACGTAAAGGCGATAATTTGTATCAACGAGGACGAGGTCACCGAGTATGTCGAGGAAGCCTCCGAAAAATGCCCCGGGCTCAAGTATAAATTCACGATAGGGAAGCGCGTCAACTTTTCGGATCTCCACGAAGAGGCGCTTAAATGCTCCGACGAGTTTTCGATCTCGGAAGAGGATAAGCCCGCGCTCACGGACCCCATGCTGGTGTACTTCACGTCCGGCACGACGGGACAGCCCAAAATGGTCACGCATAACTTCAAATACCCGCTGGGACACATAATGACCGCATATTTTTGGCAGGCCGTTGTCGACGACGGGCTGCATTTTACCATGGCGGAATCGGGCTGGGCGAAGTTCAGCTGGGGCAAGATCTACGGACAGTGGATAGCGGGAAGCGCGGTGTTCTGCTACGACTATTACGGCAGATTCACCCCGACAGATATATTGCCGCTTATTGCAAAATACAAGATCACCACCTTCTGCGCGCCGCCCACGATATACAGGTTTTTGATAAGAGAGAATCTGGACGCGTACGATTTTTCGTCGATCGTCAGCTGCACGACGGCGGGGGAAGCGTTGAACGCGGAGGTGTTCAGGCTGTTCAAAGAACACACCGGGCTCGAAATACGCGAGGGATTCGGACAGTCCGAAACGGCGGTTATTTTGGCAAACTTCCGCTATTCCAAGGGCGTTCCGGGCTCATGCGGCAAACCCGATCCTATATACGATATACATCTCATTGATTATGACGGAAATGAAATAACGGAATCGGGCGTCGAGGGCGAGATCGTCATCAAATTGAAAGAAGATCAATTCGGGCTCTTTTATTGTTACTTTAAGGATCCCGAACGCACAGAAAGCGCTTTCGGCACCGGATATTACCACACCGGCGATCTGGCGTACAGGGACGCGGACGGCACGTTCTGGTTCGTCGGCAGAAAGGACGACATCATAAAATCGAGCGGCTACCGCATAGGACCCTTCGAGGTGGAGTCCGCGCTGATGGAACATCCCGCCGTCTTGGAATGCGCGATAACGGGCGCGCCGCACCCGATACGCGGACAGGTCGTCAAAGCGACGATAGTTCTGAACAAGGGATACACCCCCTCCGAGGAACTGACGAAAGAGATACAAAACCATGTCAAAAACGCCACCGCTCCCTACAAATATCCGAGGATAGTCGAATACGTAAAGGAGCTCCCCAAGACCGTCAGCGGAAAGGTCAAGCACAAGGACATCCGCGAACAGGATAAAAAATAAGGTGTATGACCGAATCCGCGTCGCGTGAGATCCTAAGATATATCGCCATGAGCGCCGAACCGGGTACGCCGGTCGTCGTTGAACTCGACGAGCTGAAAAGCGCGGCGGGCGAGGAGATAGACGCTGCGGACGTAAAGGAACTCGCGATGAACGGGTGCATAGCGCTGAAATATTCCGACGGCAAAAGTTTCTGCGTGGCGCTCACCGAAAAGGGACTTGACCTGTCCGCGCGCACGCCGGAGGAAACTGCTCCCGCAAGAGGAAAACTTGCGGACGTCTCTCCGAAAAAGATCTTTCTGACGGGATTTTTGGGCGGCGTATCGGGCGGAATAGCGGTTCTCGCGATAATACTAGCGCTGTTTTATCTGATAACAAACATCGATTGACATTCGGACTCCGACAATGATACTCAGTAAAAAAGAAAAGCTGATGATGAACGCCGTGTATTCCATGGCATCCCCGTCGGGACAGTGTCTGGCGACGAAGGTCGAGCTTTTGTCGAAGATACCGTACGACAAGGATTTCCGCGAGGAAGACATCGAAAAGACGTTGGAAGCGCTGAAGATCGAGGGCTATTTCGAGTACGACAAGGCGGCGAAAAAGGACGAGACCGTTTACGTCATCGTATTGAAGGGGAAGGGGCTTTCCTATGAGCGCGACAAGAAAAAATCGAGGCGGAAACTTATCATAAGACTTGCCTTGGCAGTCGTGTGCGCGCTTATCGGCTGGGCGGTAAAAGAGATAATTTCGGCAATAATATAATCGTTTATGAGAGAACATATTCCATTCAAATTGACCGCTCCCTATTCGCCGAGCGGCGATCAGGGCGAGGCGATAGAGGAGCTGACCGCAGGTATAAAAGAGGGGAAACGCACCCAGGTGCTTTTGGGCGTGACGGGCTCCGGCAAAACGTTCACGATGGCGAACGTCATCGCGCGCGCGGGTAAACCCGCCCTTGTCATAGCGCACAACAAAACTCTGGCGGCGCAGCTCGCGAACGAGTTCAGGGAGCTTTTTCCCGAAAACCGCGTCGAATATTTCGTTTCATATTACGATTATTACCAACCCGAAGCGTATATCCCACGCTCCGACACCTATATCGAAAAAGAGATAGCGATAAACGACGAGATTGATAAACTCCGCCACTCCGCGACCACTTCGCTCGGCGAGCGTAACGACGTGATTATCGTGGCTTCGGTATCCTGTATATACGGTTTGGGTGCCCCGGAGGAATATTTCAGGCACACGATATCGCTCCGCGAAGGTCAGGAAGCGGATCGCGACGACGTCATCGATAAATTGGTGGAGATACAATACGCGCGAGCCGAAATAGATTTTCAGCGCGGTATGTTCCGCGCGCGCGGCGATACTTTGGAGATATTCCCCGCCTCGCAGTCCACCGTCGCCGTCAGAGTGGAATTTTTCGGGGATACGATAGAGAGAATATCCGAATTCGACGTCGTCACGTCGAAACCGTTGAACGAGTTGAAACACGTCGCGATATACCCCGCAAGCCACTATGTGGTGGGCTCCGAGAATCTGGAAAGAACGCTGGAGCGGATATCGAACGACGCCGCGGAGCGCGAAGCGGAATTCACCGAGGAGGGGAAACTCATCGAGGCGCAGCGCATCCGCGAAAGGGTCAATTACGACGTCGAGATGATACGCGAGATGGGCTACTGCAACGGCATCGAAAATTATTCGAGGTATTTCGACGGCAGATCCCCGGGCGAGCCGCCCTTCACGCTTTTGGATTATTTTCAGGAGGACTTCATCGTCTTTATCGACGAATCGCACATCACCATACCGCAGATACGCGGAATGTACAACGGCGACAGGATGAGAAAGACCAACCTCGTCGAGTACGGATTCCGTCTTCCCGCCGCGTTCGACAACCGTCCCTTGAACTTCGACGAATTCAACGCCAGGGTCAAGCAAATGATATGCGTTTCCGCGACCCCCGCGGAGTACGAGCTTACGGAAGCTGGCGGCGAAGTGGTGGAGCAGCTGCTGCGCCCGACGGGGCTACTCGAACCTCCCGTCAGCATCCGCCCGATATCGGGGCAGATAGACGACCTCATCGGCGAGATAAACGCCTCGGTCGCCGCGGGAGGCAGGGTGCTGGTGACGACGCTTACGAAAAAAATGGCGGAGAGTTTGACGGACTATCTGAAGGAACATCATATAAAGGTGGAATACATGCACTCCGACATCGACACGTTGGAGAGGATAGATATAATAAACCGCCTGAGGCGTGGCGACATCGACGTCATAGTGGGTATAAATCTACTGAGGGAGGGACTCGATATCCCCGAGGTCATACTTGTCGCGATATTGGACGCCGACAAAGAGGGCTTCCTGCGCTCGAGAACGTCGCTTATCCAAACGATAGGCCGCGCGGCGAGAAACAAGGACGCGCGCGTCATAATGTATGCGGATACCGTTACGGGAAGCATGCGCGAAGCGTTGGAGGAAACGGACAGGCGGCGCAGCAAGCAGATCGAATACAATCTTAAGCACGGCATAACGCCGAGGACCATAGTAAAACCCATCGTCAACACGCTTCAGATAAGTAAAAAAGAGCATTCGACTACCGACAAGAAGATGACTAAGCGCGAAATAAACGCGGAGATCGAGCATCTGAAGGGCTTGATGAGCCAGGCGGCGGCGACGTACGATTTCGAGGGAGCGATAAAGCTAAGGGACAGGATAGCGGAACTGAAGAGAATGAGAGGAGAAAAGTAATGCAGGGCGATATAGTAGTAAAAGGCGCAAAAGAAAATAATCTGAAGGATCTCTCCGTCACGATACCGCGCGACAAATTCGTCGTGTTTACGGGACTCAGCGGCTCGGGGAAATCGTCTCTCGCGTTCGATACCATCTTTGCCGAAGGGCAGAGAAGATACATGGAAAGTCTTTCGAGCTACGCGCGCATGTTTTTGGGACAGCTGGAAAAGCCGGATGTGGAGAGCATAGACGGCTTATCGCCCGCTATTTCGATAGATCAGAAAACCACCAGCAAAAACCCGCGTTCCACGGTGGGCACGGTGACGGAGATACACGATTATCTGAGGCTTTTATTTGCGCACATAGGCGTACCGCACTGCCCCAAATGCGGCAGGGTGATATCGAAACTCGGCGTCGACAAAATAAACGCCGAGATAATGAAGGCGAAAGAGGGCTCGAAACTCGTCATATCCGCTCCCGTGGTCAGAGCGAAAAAGGGTGAATTCAAGAATTTATTTGAAAAATACCGCAAAATGGGCTTTGCGCGCGTAAAGGTGGACGGCGAGATACGCTCGCTCGACGAGGATATAGAGCTCGGCAAAAACTTCAAACACACGATATACGTCGTCATCGACAGGCTCAAGATAAAAAACGATATAAACCGCAGGCTCACCGACTCCGTGGAGGCGGCGATGAACCTTGCGGACGGCATGGTGGCGGTGGAGATAGACGGCGAGGAAACGATATATTCCTCAAAATACGGCTGTCCCGACTGCGGCATAACGCTTCCGGAGCTTACCCCTAGGAGCTTTTCGTTCAACAGCCCCTTCGGGGCCTGCGAAGCGTGCGGCGGCATAGGTATGCGCCACGAGGTGGACGTCAACAAAGTGATACGCGACCCCTCGAAGTCGATTCGCGAGGGCGCGATAAAAGTGAGCGGCTGGTCGATAATGGACATGGGCAGGATATACGAAACGCAGCTCAGAGCCGTCGCCGCCAAATACGGTTTCAGTCTTGATACGCCCTTCGAGAAACTTTCCGATCAGGCGAAAAACATAATATTATACGGCACGGGTTCCGACACGGTGGAGATGGAATGGAACTCGAAGCGTTTTAGCTCCGTCTATAATACGCCCTTCGAAGGAGTTATAAACAACCTGTCGCGCCGCTACCGCGAAACGCAGTCCGAGGGCGTCAAAAACGACATCGAAAGATATATGTCGTTCAGTCCCTGCGAGGTGTGCGGCGGCAAGCGCCTGAAAAAGGAGATACTCGCGGTCACCGTGGGCGGCAAGAACATCGCCGAGATGTCCGATATGCCGGTAAAGGAGCTGCTGCCGTTTTTCGAAAAACTGGAACTGGATGAAAAGGATACGCAGATAGCGGCTCCGATACTGAAAGAGGTCAAGGCGCGGCTCGGGTTTTTGAACAACGTCGGGCTCGACTACCTGACTCTATCGAGGGCGGCGATGACGCTTTCGGGCGGCGAAAGCCAAAGGATAAGGCTCGCGACGCAGATCGGCAGCGGACTTACGGGCGTACTGTATATATTGGACGAACCGTCGATAGGGCTTCATCAGCGCGACAACAGAAAGCTTATCGACGCGTTGAAAAGGCTAAGGGATCTCGGAAACTCCCTTATCGTCGTCGAGCACGACGAAGAGACTATTATGTCCGCCGACCATATCGTGGATATAGGACCGGGTGCGGGCGAAAACGGCGGCAAATTGGTAGCACAGGGTACCGTTTCCGATATAATGAACTGCAAAGAGTCTATCACCGGCGATTACCTTGCCGGAAGGCGTAAAATAGCCGTGACGCGCTTCAGGCGAAAGGGAAACGGCAAGACGGTGTCCGTGAGGGGCGCGAGACAGAACAACCTTAGAAACATCGACGTCGATTTCCCCGTCGGCGTGATAACCGCAGTCACCGGCGTTTCCGGCTCCGGGAAATCCTCGCTTGTAAACGGAGTATTGTATCCGTATCTTGCGGGCGAGGTGAACGGCGCGTTCAAAACGCAGGGCGTCGCGGACAAGGTAGAGGGCGCGGACAACTTCGACAATATAATCTGCATAGACCAAAGCCCCATCGGCAGAACGCCGAGATCGAATCCCGCGACCTATACCGACGTATTCACGCCGATAAGGGAGCTTTTCGCAAAGACCAAGGACGCCAAGGCGCGCGGCTATAATTCGGGGCGTTTCAGCTTCAACGTCTCGGGCGGCAGGTGCGACGGCTGCAAGGGCGACGGTATATTGAAAATAGAAATGCACTTCCTTCCCGACGTCTTCGTTCCCTGCGACGTGTGCGGCGGCAAACGCTACAACCACGAAACCCTCGAGGTCAAATACAAGGGTAAATCGATATACGACGTCCTGGAGATGACGGTGGACGAGGCGTGCGTGTTTTTCGAAAACGTGCCGCGCGTGTATAATAAACTCAAGTGCCTTAGGGACGTCGGGCTCGGCTATATAAAACTCGGTCAGCCCTCGACGACGCTTTCGGGGGGCGAGGCGCAGCGCGTAAAACTTGCGTCGGAGCTCTCGAAACGCTCCACCGGGCGCACGATGTATATATTGGACGAGCCGACGACGGGGCTCCACAATTACGATGTGGAAAAACTTATAGCGGTATTGTCGCGCCTTGCGGACGCGGGTAACACCATAGTCGTTATAGAGCACAATCTCGACGTCATAAAAGTGGCGGACTATATCATAGACCTCGGGCCCGAGGGCGGAGACGGCGGCGGCACCGTGGTTGCCAAGGGAACGCCGGAGGAAGTCGCCGAAAATCCTTCAAGCTATACCGGGCAGTACCTAAAAGAGCTCTTGAAAGACAACAAATAGCCTCATTTAACGGAAGCGCTCCGATATTTCGGGGCGTTTTTTATGCGCCGCGCGGTATCGATCATTTTGCGATATATATACTAAACGTATGCTCGTGGTATTTATCAGAACGATAATCATTTATGTTTGCCTGTTGGTCGGTATAAGGCTGATGGGTAAGCGGACGATAGGGGAACTGCAGCCCTTCGAATTCGTGATAACGCTGGCGATAGCGGATCTGGCGTGTATGCCGATGCAGGACATAGCCGTTCCGCTGGTGTACGGATTGGTGCCGCTGTTCGTGATGTTTTTGATGCACTTCGCGTTCACATGGCTGGCGACGAAATCGGTAAAATTCAGAAAATTCCTGAACGGAAAACCCATAATTGTCGTCACTCCCGACGGCATAGATTCCGAATCGATGGCAAAAATCAATTTTACGGTCAACGACCTTCTGGAATCGATACGTTCGCAGCAATTTTTCTCCGTCGAGCAGATAAAGTACGCGGTCTTGGAAACCAACGGAAACCTGTCGGTACTGGAAAACGACTCGGCGCCCGAGCCGACCGGTATCCCCGTAACGCTCGTGATAGAAGGGCGCAAAATGGAAACCAACTTTTCCTATGCCGGAGTCGATAACGAATTCGTGGACGGGTATATCGCTTCGAAGGGAATGAAGGTCAAGGACATAGTGCTTTTCACAAAGGATTCGGAGCGCGTGTTCATTCAGGCGCGCGGTCAAAAATATATAGCCGAAAATATCGAAGGGGCACCCGAATCTCAAAATTCGGACGCCTTAAGTGCGGAAAACGCTTAAGAGGAGATAAGAATGAAATACAAGATCGTCGCCGCCTGCCTGGCGTTGACGCTGATTCTGGGGCTCGGGATAGCGGAACAGCTCATCATAAAAGACACGATGGACGAAATGCTCACGCGTCTAGACGGATTCATCGTCGAGGAGGACGAAGTATACGATCTGGAGGAAATAAAAGCCACCGGAGAATGGTGGGATAAAAGGCACAAGGTTTTGGAGCTGTTCCTGCCGCACAATCAGATACTCGAGATATCGATAACGTACGGGGAGCTCATAGGCGCGGTGGGCGCGGAGGACTTCGATTCCGCGCAGGCGCTCCTGACCAGGATACGCATGACGTGCAGAGAGTTCGAAAACATATATTCCGTACGCCTCGGCAATATCATATAAGTATCTCGGCGTTTGAAAAACATGCCGCCGAACGCTTGCGGTTTGTTCGGCGGCGTGGTATATTAAAAATGCAGAGTAGGTACGTCGCGTTAAGTGCCGCGAAATGGGATGTCGTTCGCGGACGAAAGGAATATCCTGCGGTGGCGTACCGCGTCCGTTGCGAAAAATAGAATATCTATTTATGCGTAAGTTCTCTCTGCAAGGAGGACTTTTTTCATGAACGAAAGATTGAAAAGGAGCTTTTCGGTCAAAAAACTTGCCTATACGGCATTGTTTGCCGCTCTTGCCGTCGCGGCGAACGGATTCAGCGTATATCTGCCGGTGATGGGCGTGGGCGCGTCGTCGGCGCTTTCTTTCAACTATATCGTATGCGCGTTCGCGGGTATTTTCCTGGGACCCGTCGCGGGCGGCATAGTCGGCGGCGTCGGCGACGTCGTCGGATGGTTCATCCAGCCCGCGGGACCGTTCAATATATTCATCACGCTCGGTTCGGTGATGCTCGGAGTCATCCCGGGACTCGTGTTCAAACTTAAACTTAATCCGTATATCAAGATCGCGATATCTTACGCGCTGGTGTTCGTCGTTTGCACCGCGGGGCTGAATTCCTTCGGGATATGGTTTTACTATGTGCGCGGAAAGGGCTTTTTCGCCTTTTTGGCGGGGAGGCTGGCGGTGCAGTCGATAATGCTCGCGGTGAACGCTGCGCTGACCGCGGCGACGTACTATCCGTTCACGAAATACGTGTTCAAGGATATTTCCGCGCCCGCGGAGGGGAAAAGGACGGAGAACGGAGCCGTCAAGCCGCCGAGCGCCTGAAACGTTTCAAAAGCGATCCGACGTCTATAAGCCCCGTTCCGTAGGCAAGCGCCGCGTACATCGCTCCACCCGCCGCGGCGGACAGCGCGATCGCCAAGAAGCTGCCTGCACCGTAAGTCATGCCGTACACCGAGCGGATGAAGTACCCCACGGGTATTGCGAATACGGCGACCGCGACAACGCTTTTCAGAAACCCGAACTTCAGTTTTACTTTCCGATTCAGCAATATCAGGTTTCCGACGACTTCTATCAGAAGGCAGGCGGCGTTCGCCGCGACGACGGCATATATCCCTATGTATTGCGGAAGGAACATACACATAGCTATCATCACGGCGGTGGCGGGGACGAACGTCAAAAAGCTTTCCTTTTCCATGCCCACGCTGTTCAGCGAGCTGGTCACTATCTGGTTTACCGGGGTCAGCAGCATGAGCCACGCCGCGACCGCGAGGTATTCTCCCGACGGGCGGTCGTTGTATATCAGCGACGTGAGCTCCTCTCCCAGCGCTATGTATACCACCAAAAACAAGCCCGACACAATTACCGCGAACGATATGCCGGAATCGATGCGCTTGTTCAGCGCCGAATGATCGCCGCGCGCGTTGTCGGCGCTCATCTCCGGTATCAATACCACCGCGAGCGAGCCGATTATAGCGTTCGGAGCCATCAGCAGTGGATTCGCCATTCCCGATATCCTTCCGACCGCGGCGGTAGCTTCCGTTATCGTCGCGCCCGAAGATATCAGCGCTTCAGGCAGTATCAGCGCCAGCACCGTTCCCGCGGCGGAGCCGAACACGCGCATTGCCGTCAGCGGAGCTGCGGGGCGCAAAAGTTCTTTCGCCTTTACGCCGCGGGCGAATTCACCTCCCTTTTTAATAAATATTACAAGCACCGCAAGCGCTACCAATACGTCGCTTACCGTGAATGCGAGCGCTATCCCGGTGGCGCCTTCTATACCGGAAACCAGACCGGATACGAAAAAGAGGGTGAACGCTATGCGCAGTATCTCCTCCATGAGTTCCGTCAGCGAAAACACCCCAAACTGTTTCGTGCCCCAGAACCAGCCGCGGATAATGATATAGAATGTGGTCGTTATCAGCGCGGGCAGCATTATTTTCAGCAGCGGAAGCGCGCGTTCGTCGGATATTATCAGATACGCTTCGGGCAGAAGCAGATAGCACGTCAGAAGCGTTATAGCCGCGGCGCTCATTGCTATGACCAGCGCAGTAGTCAGGTATGCCGCGGGTTTTCGCGTATTTCCTACCGCCTCCGATTCCGCTATCTTTCTGGACAGCACCGTACTGAGCCCGCCCGTAGTCAGCGCGATGAACAAAAAGAACACGGAAAGGCATATCTGGTACAATCCCAAAACTTCGGCGCCGACGGAGCGCGACAGATAGATCTTGAACAAAAACGACAGCGTGCGGGTTACAACGCTGATACCCGTGACCGTCGCGACCGATTTTATAATGGACACGCTAAATTTTATGTAGAAAAATACCTCGTTAGAATCGCATTTCGGTATTCCGTTTTCGCTCGCGGCATGGTAAAATCATTTCGGGTGCGGCAGCGCCGGAAAAGGAGATGACATGGGCAGGTTCATAAACAAGGTAGTCAGGTTTTTCAAATCCGCTTTTTCTTCGAACGGCTTGGAGCAGGAATTAAACTCCTCGGGCGCCGGCGCGCTCGCCGTTCCGGAAATAATACCCGAGGCGCGCCGCGTCGCGGCGGAGTCGGCGGTGCTCCTTACAAACGACGGCACGCTGCCGATCCGCGTGGGTGACAGGGTGGCGCTTTTCGGCAGGGCGTCCTTCGATTATTTTACGGTGGGTTACGGCTCGGGCGGAGATATCGTCGCGCCGTACAAAGTAAATTTAACAAAAGGGCTCGAAAACGCCGGGGTCAAACTGAACGAGAAACTTCTCGGAAGATACCGCGCCTGGCTCGAAAAACCGAAAAACAGGGCGGACGAAGGCTTTTGGGGGCATTGGCCGATGAGTTTTCCGGAGATGCCTCTGAAACGCGAATGGATCGCCGAAGCGGCGGCGGAGAGCGATATAGCCGTAGTCACGATAGGCAGAGCCGCCGGAGAGGACAGGGAAAACGTCCTGAAAGAGGGGAGTTATTACCTGACGCGTGCGGAGCTTAACATGCTGAAAGCGGTCGCCGCAGAGTTCAAGCGCGTCGCGGTGGTGATGAACTGCGGCAACCTCATAGATATGAGCTGGGTACGCGAAATAAAACCGGGAGCCGTGCTGTACGCGTGGCAGGGCGGAATGGAAGCGGGAAACGCCGTCGCCGACGTGCTGACGGGGCATACCGATCCCTCGGGAAGACTTCCCGCGACTATAGCGGAAAGCTACTCCGACTATCCTTCGTCCGGAAACTTCGGCGGCGCGAAATTCAACAACTACGCCGAAGACATATATGTGGGCTACCGCTACTTTTCGACGTTCGCTCCCGAAAAAGCGCTGTTTCCGTTCGGCTGCGGGCTTTCGTATACGAAGTTCGGATACGCCGCTTCCGGCGTTCGGGATGGGACGAAAACGAAGATATCCGCTACGGTCAAAAACATCGGAGAACGCCCCGGCAAAACTGTCGTACAGGTATATATGGAAAAGCCCTCGGGAAAGCTGTCTTCTCCCGCGAGAGAGCTTGTCGCTTTCCGGAAAGTCGCACTCGAACCCGGCGCCGCGGATAATATCGATTTCGATATCGATATAGGGGAATTCGCCTCCTTCGACGACTCGGGCGCCACGGGAGAGGCGGGCACTTTCGTGTTGGAAGAGGGAACATATTCGTTCTATGTCGGAGCGAACTCGGCGGAAGCGGAAAAAGTATTCATTACCCGTATCGAGTCCGCCGTAGTCGTCAAAAAGGTGACGGAAGCGCTTTGTCCCGATCCGGGGTCCGCGTTCGACAGGCTGGTCAACAAAAACGGCTCCCCCGCATACGAACGCGTGCCGGCTAAAAAAATCGATATGCGGAAGAGGATGCTCGAAAATATGCCGCCGGTGTTCACGAGCTACAAAACGGGAGTCACTTTCGAGGACGTCGCCGCGGGGCGGGCTGTGATGGAGGAATTTGTCGCGGGGCTCGACGTATCCGAACTCATCGCACTCGCGCACGGCGAGGGAAAAATGAACTCGTCCTTGGGCGTTCCCGGGAATGCGGGAGCGTTCGGCGGCGTCAGCGAAAGCCTTCGGGGAAAAGGCGTGCCGCCCATGATCACGACGGACGGACCGTCGGGAGTCAGGCTCAGGCGCGTCACCGCGCTTTTACCATGCGGAGCGGCGCTTGCGGCAACCTTTGACCCGTTATCGGTATCCCGTTTGTACACTTTCATCGGGAAAGAAATGAAAGCGACGGGCTCCGATCTATTGCTTGCGCCGGGTATGAATATCCAGCGCGATCCGCTGTGCGGCAGGAATTTCGAATACTTTTCGGAAGATCCGTTTCTTGCCGGAGCCATCGCGGCGGCGGTCGTGAACGGCGTGCAGTCCGAGGGCGTAGGCGCCTGTCCCAAACACTTCGCCGCGAACAATCAGGAATACAAGCGAAAGACAAACGATTCGCGCGTGTCGCAGCGCGCTTTGAGGGAAATATATCTGAAAGCGTTCGAAACGATGTTGAAGCGCTGTCAACCGCGGGCGATAATGACCGCGTACAACAAGATAAACGGCGTGTGGTGCTATTATAATTACGACCTCGTCAATGTTATTTTGCGCGGCGAATGGGGATATGACGGAGTAGTAATAACCGATTGGTGGGCGGAGGAGGGGCGCTCCCCCGATTTCGAGGAGCTCGCAAACTCCGCATGGCGCGTGCGCGCCGGGGTGAACGTGCTGATGCCCGGGGAGATAAGCCGCGTGAAGCATAAAAAGGGCGACGATAAGATAGAACTTTCCCTCGCCTCCCCGGACGGCCTGACTCTACCCGAACTCCGCCACAACGCTTTAAGAGTATTGATTTCTTTGCCGAAAAAAGATGTGAATTAAGAGTTTGAAAGGAACCTATAAGCAAATTGATGAAAAAGGGTGCATTCGACCGAATGCGCTTTTTTTCATAAGGTAAGACCTGATTCGGCAAAGAAATCAATACCGCCGCTTTACCGCGTCTTTCGGACTCTTTTTTCCGAAATCTACGACCCCCGCTTTGGAGACCAAACGGGGGCAGCGTCGGCGCGTATGGTATACGCGCTGTCCTTGTTTCGAAAAAAATAGCTCCGAAACTCACGGCAAATCGGCGCTATACTCGCTCAACGTGGCGCCAAAATACACAGTGAACTCTATTCGTCTTTAAGGAGAAAACACTAGTACAAGCGTACTGTTGTTCATGGCTATGTCAAATCTACAGCCGTAGATTTTCGGGTGATTTTGCGTGAACAAAAAATCGGCATACGATGTATGGCGATTTTATTTTCGCGGAAAAGGACCGAAAAGATACGGGAAAGAAGTTTTATGGCAGTATTTATAATTTGTTGCTTGGCTAATGATATCCGACATTAAGCTGATATAAGAGTTTATTTTGATAGGGGTGTTTAGCGGCAAGCTTTCATAAGTGTTTATTTCGATAGGGGTGTTTGGCGGCAATTTGCAGACTATTTTTTGTCGTATCGCACGAAACGCGAATGGGATAATAGCGGGCTATATCCCGTTCGCGCCCCGCTTTTGGTCTCCAAAACGGGGTGATATTAAAGGCTTTAAGTAATTTCGTGCGATACGGCGGAAAAGAGATGCAAAGTGCCGGCGTATGGCATTTTTTAATTATCTTGCCCGACATTTCACCTTATGAAAAGAAGCCTATTCGTGCGAATAGGCCTCTTATCGTTTATTTAGTTTATAGGTACGCTATAAAGCTTAACTATCTCACATTAGGGCAAGATAATTAATAAATGCCATACGCTAACATACTTTCGGCGACACGCTTAAAGCCCGCGATATTCGCGCCTATGACGTAATTGCCGGGGCAATCGTATTCATTCGCCGCCTCGTCGCAGAGTTTGAAGATGTTTTTCATGATCCCTTCGAGAGCCTTGTCGACTTCCTCGAACGACCAGTACATTCTCTGAGAAGACTGCGCCATTTCGAGAGCGCTCGTCGCAACGCCGCCCGCGTTTGCCGCTTTGGCGGGTCCGAAGAGCACGTTGTTGTCCTGCAGGAATTTTACGGCGTCCAGAGTGGTGGGCATGTTCGCGCCCTCGGCGACGCAAATGCAGCCGTTTTTGACCAGTTGTTTCGCCGCGTCCAGGTTCAACTCGTTCTGCGTGGCGCAGGGGAGAGCTATGTCGCACTTGACCGACCATATATCCTTGCAGCCCTTGGTGTAGGTAGCGTTGGGATAGGTCTTGGTGTACTCGGATATCCTCTTCCTTTCGACTTCCTTCAGGCGTTTGATGAGATCCAAGTCTATGCCTCTCTCGTCCACGATGTATCCGTCGGAGTCGGACATGGCGACGACTTTCGCTCCGAGGAGCGTTGCTTTTTCGTTGGCGTAGATAGCGACGTTGCCGGAACCGGAGATGACGACGCGTTTGCCGGTGAACGTCTCGTTTTTCGTTTTGAGCATTTCGTTGGCAAAGTATATGAGCCCGTAGCCCGTCGCTTCCGTTCTGACGAGGGAACCGCCGTAGGGGACGCCTCTTCCCGTCAGCGCGCAGCCGTTGTTGTTGGCAAGTTTTTTATAGCAGCCGTAAAGATAACCGATCTCTCTCGCGCCCACGCCGATATCGCCTGCGGGAACGTCGGTGTCGGGTCCGATGTGACGGTAAAGCTCCTGCATGAACGCCTGGCAGAAGCGCATGACTTCGTTATCGGATTTACCTTTTGGATCGAAATCGCTGCCGCCCTTGGCGCCGCCGATTGGCATTCCGGTCAGCGAGTTTTTGAGTATCTGCTCGAGCCCCAAAAATTTCATTATCGAGTTGTTGACGGAGGGGTGGAACCTAAGACCGCCCTTGTAGGGTCCGATCGCGGAGGAATATTGTACTCGGTAGCCGGTGTTTACCTGTACTTTGCCCGCGTCGTCTATCCAAGTGACGCGGAAGTTGATCTGCCTTTCGGGTTCTACGAACCTTTCGAGGATTCCCGCCTTTTCGTACTCGGGGTGTCTGTCGAAAACCAGCGACAGCGATTCGATTATCTCGGTAGCCGCCTGCAGAAACTCCTTTTGAGTGGGAAAACGCTTTTTGAGTTGATCCAGAACGTTTTGAGCGTAAGTGTTCATTTCGGTTTTCTCCTTAAAAAATATGTTCTTATACTACTAAAAAACGGGTCGCGCGCGCAAGCGATTTGAAATAATTTCCGCGATTTTTTCTCGCGGCTTCTATTATAAAAGATATAACGCGCGTGTTTTATATAAATTTTCCAAATGTTCACATTAAATCCTTGTCATTCGGAGCGCGTTATGGTAATATTGTAAATACTTACGGGCATATCGTCCGTGCAAAAAAAACGTAATGGTGGTTAAATGAAAAAGTCGAAAAAACTACTGACATTGCTGCTGGCGGCGCTCCTTATTTTCGCTATGGTGATAATGGTAGCGTGCGATCCGCCGTCGCCCGGTACGGACGACGGTACCGACGACGGAAACAACGAAACCGTTTCCGACGGCGCGCTGATATCCAACGGCACTTTCGCAAACGCCACGGGTACTTCCACGGCATATATCAAGACAAACGTCACCGGCTGGGCGATATCCTCTTCGGATGGTTCGATCACGAG
Source organism: uncultured Clostridia bacterium (assembly GCA_944331875.1). Lineage (GTDB taxonomy): Bacteria > Bacillota > Clostridia > Christensenellales > DTU072 > Stercoripulliclostridium_A. The sequence goes on from CALVJA010000013.1 coordinate 42,487, forward strand.
CTCCGCGGACGGACTCCAGCAGGGCGTAGTAGATTTGGATCCCGATGTGTATTCGCGCAATAAAAGCGGTATAAACGCCACGTTGGGCGATCCCGGAGTCGCTCCGAACACGCCGCGCGATCCCGAGACCAGCGCATACACCGATACAAACGCTTTGGTGATCTCGCTGGATGCCGCCGAGGACCCGGGTTCGATATTCTTTGCGGCAACCACTGATCCCACGATAAGGCAGGGTCGTTATTATAAACTTTCGATAGACGTATGGACCCATCTCCTGGACGCCGACGGCAACGAATATACGGGCGCCGCGATAGTCATCCGCGGCGACGCGTTCGTGGAGTATCTGTCCATAAACACGAACCAGGAATGGCAGACTTACGAGGTATATATCGAGGGTTCGAACTTCGAGGACAGGGAAATAGAGATCGAGCTCTGGCTCGGGCACGGCCCCGCGGCGTTCGGCTCCTCGTCGAATCAGAATCCTTTCTATCCCGATACGGTCAATCCGTATCTTGCCAAGGGCACCGTATTTTTCGATAACGTCGTGCTCGAGGAACTCGAGGTAAACGAGGACGGCGTATGCGACGAGTACGAGAGAGCGTTTGCCGAACTCAAGGCCGAGTACGGCGCCGTTGCGGCGGCGGATAACGGGATCAACGACCAGCGTTACGAGGGTCTTGCGGCGAATCTGTACGACAACGAGACGTTCGACGGCAAGATGACCGTTATCAGCTTCGTATATCCCGATCCCAACTTTTTGGCATACCGCGAATACGACGCGGGTTCGACTTCCACTTCATATACGCGCGTGTTCGACACCACCAAGGTGGGCGACGCGTTGAATTACACCTGGGTCCTCGGTAAAGAGGGACTCGAGGACGACGACGATTTCCCGGTCTACGGTACGATCTCGAACAGCTACCTTTCGTACTCCACCGACCCGAGGGGCATATTCGATCTCAGTAAGCTTTACGCCATGCAGACCACCGGCACGGGCGACGACGCGACTACGGAACTTACCGATATGTTCCACAAGCTGAACACCGATTTCATCGCGCCCGACGCGGACGACTTTTTCAATGCGGACGGCACATATAAAGGACCCGGATCCGCGGGATATACGGGCGGCAACTCCGACGCGAAAGACACGAACGCGCTTTTGATCTATCATATCGATAACGCGATATCGGGCGCGGGATACACCTCGAATTACGATTTCCTCATCGAATCCCAGGAATATTACGTAGTATCCGTGTGGGTGTATATCTGGATACCCGCGCTTGACGCGCCCGCGCTGCCGGAACAGCCGAATTACCCCAAACTCAGCGATTTTACCGATATAGAGGGCGGACAAACGGCGCAGGAACAGCTTGACAAGGCGATAGAGCGGTATAACGATTGGATAATCGACTACAACGGCGGCAGAGAACCCGTCGCCGAAAGCGGAGAAGAAGACGAAGCCGACTACAGCGCCTGGTACGAGGACTACGACGAATATCGCAATAGTTCCGACTTTCTGACTTTTGTCGAGGATGTCGAAGCGTGGAAAGACTATATGGCTTTCGTTCCCGGCGACCATGAATATGTCGACGTCGACGGGCTCGAAAAAGTATATTCCGTCACCGAGCCCAGCGGCAGATATGTGCCTAAAGCCACGTTGAAACTTTCCGGCGCCGATGTCGATCCCGTTTACGGCGGCGAGCGGGGTCAATGGACGGAGCTTAAACTTCTGGTACAGGGCAACGCGCTTGCCGACCGCAACATGCAGGTAGAATTCTGGTACGGCGAAGGCGAGTGGGGCGAGGATACCCTTTATCCCGGCGGCTGCTTCTTCGACTCATTGAGCATTCGCAAAGCGACCGACGCCGAAATAGCCGATGGAGGTTTCCACCAGGTATCCGTTATCGAAGAGGAAGACTACGAGGGATTCGGTCTTAACGCGACGATAGAAGGCGACTACGCTGCACTCGGTACAGACGACAGCGCCGAGTGGTATTACGCCAAAGCGGACGACCGCAGCAGGGACGACCTTCTCGATATAGGTCTCATAAGCTATGGTTTCGCTTCCGGCGAGAACATGTCCGATGTACCGGCGCTTGACGGCGTCGCGCCGATGGGCGCGTTCAGCGTGAACGACATGTATTTCAACGTAGTCATGATGCGCCATCGCGACTATACCGCTTCCACGCTGTACTTCAAGCCCTCCGCAGATTTCCTGACGATAAAACCCAACCACTTCTACAGACTGTCGATGTGGGTGAAAACGGAAGGTATCACTGACTCCACGTTCGATATATCCGTTTTCGACGCGGAAACGGACGAGGCGATAAACTCTTCCGCTACCGTCACCGGGATAGGACAGCTCGACGATTGGACGGAGATATCGATATTGTTCCGTGCGAGCGCCACTACGTCCGATTCTTTGTACATTGTGGTAGAATTCGGCTCGGGCGATATTTTCACTCCGGCAGAACACGCCAGAGGCATCGTATATCTGACCGCGTTCACGTTCGGCGGGATCGAGTATTCCGAGTATAACGATGCCGCGACCGGCACTTATATCAAAAAGGCGTCGCTCGCGTCGAGCTCCTCGTACGGTTCCGTGTCGAACGGCGATTTCTCGACGATATCCACCGATAACTACGATTCCGACGAGAAACTGTTCGATACCGACGGTAACCTCATAGGCGTTGCCGATCCCGGTTCGTGGACGGACTCCTCTGCGGTAAGCCCCATCACCGCGCCGACGGTCACGCTGTCGAACGGCAACCTCACCTGGACGGGAAACGTCCCCGAGGTCACCGGTTATTATATATTCATGAACGGCTTTTCGGATGAAGACGGTACCGAAAGGGACGGCGTGGTAGTGGACTATATTGCCGCCGATTCCGTGACCGCGGACGAGGACGGCGACCTTAACTACACATGGGACGTTCCCGTCGCGGGTCAGGGCTTCTATGTCCGCGCCATTGCGAAGATAGACGGAAAGATCTATATATCTCCCGCTTCCACCGTGCGCACAGCCAACAGGGGCGACGTCGGAGCGACCGATGAGAAGCCCGACGAAGTGACGGACGGTGACGCCGCCGTATTCGATTCCCTTGAAACGGGCATCGTAAACTATCTCCACTACAGCGGCATAGTGAATACGGATACCGAACCCTTCTATAACGGAGGCGCTCATCCTTATCGTTCGACTTCGTCCGAGAACTTACTGATGATAAGCTCCGCGTACGAAACCTATGCGGGATACCAGAGCACTTCGACGACGTTCAGCGCCAATTCCTTCTACAGGCTGAGCGTATGGGTCAAGACCGTAGATGGCGCGAAAGCGTCGGTAACGCTCCAGAACACGTCCAATACTCTGAGCATCGACACCGGCTACGTCGGATATGACGAGGAAAATAACGGAAGATACGAAGGTTACGTCGGCATAGACACCGCAGGCGTCTGGAAGCGTTTCGATCTTTATATCGCGACCGGCATGAACTCCGTCAGCGCCAGGGTGGAGCTGTATCTCGGTAATCCCTACGCCGAAAACACCTACGCTTTGGGTGACGGCGAGGAAGCGACGAAAGTATCCTACGGACTGTCCAGCGGAACCGTCTATTTTGACGACGTGTACCTTACCAGCATAGACGAAAGCGTATACAACAGGCTCGTGTACGGAGTCGAGGACCCCGATTCTCTCACAAAGGACGACATCAGGACGGAACTCAATACCTACGGCGTGACGTATACGGACGAAGACTTCAACTCGATGAGCGAAGCGGAACTTATCGCGGCGCTCCTTGATGCGCGCGAATACCATATTCGTTATGACGAAGCGACCGACAGCGTGGAGTATGCGGACATGTTCACTTTGGACTCCCGCCCCGAGACCGGAAGCTTCTTCACAAACGAGTACGTGTTCAAAGTCATCGTCAGAAGGACGGACTCCTTCGACAACTTCGACGAGCGCGACGAGGACGAAGCGTATCAGGGACACGAATCCGCGTCGTTCGACCATTATACTTCCTCTTCCGCGGAAACGGGCGAGGATGACGAACCGACTTCGCTGTACGGAGTCTACGACAAGGTGTCGCATTTCGGCGCAACCGATTTTATCGATTACCTTTTGGACGGAAGCGCTTTCGACGGTACCGACTGGACTACGGATTCGCTTAGGTCGTTCCTGCAAAGCGGCGCCGGAGATAACGACAGAATGGTCTTGATGATGGCGAATATCGCTTCTCCCAGCGGACAATATTACCGCTCCGCTTCGAGTTTCTCGTTCTCCGCTACCAGCTACTACAAAATCACTTTCCAGGCGAAATACCTGGCGCTCGGAGATAACAGGAACGCGAACTTCAGATTTATCTACGACAACTCGAACGGATACTGGGAAGAGCTTCCTCTCACGCCCACGACCGGCTCCGAGTATACCGAATACACTTTCTACTTCCACAACGAAAGCTCTTCGTCGCTGTCGGCATATCTGTACTTTAACCTGGGTTCCAACGACGCTCAGGGCGACGACGAAAGATTTAAGAACTTCGTCAGCGGCATTGTGCTTATCGACAATCTGACGATAGAGGAACTCGAACCCGCCACGGAAGAGGAAGTGCCCGCCGAATATCAAAGTTATCTCGACCGCGTGGCGGCGGGTACTGCGTATGCTACAGAGGGCGGATACGTGAACGAAGCGGCGCCTGAGACGCCCTCCGAAGAGGAACCGACCGACGGTGACGGCGACAAAGACGGAAACACCATAAATCCGCAGGTATGGCTCATCATCTCCTCCGTAGTGATAGGCGTAATAATCATCGCGGTCATAGTGGTCCTGGCGTACAGGAAACTCAAAGACAAGGTCAAGAAAAAACTCAAGAAGACCAAAGTCGAGAGCAAAGTGCCCACCGATCTCGAAGAGCGCGCGAAGCGCAACGAGCTGAACCGTAAACTCGAAGCAAAGAAAAAGGAGATCGACGACCTCGACGATTATCAGGATTGATTTCTTTGCCGAAAAGATGTGTATAAGTTGCTTTGAAAGGAACTTATAAGCAAAGTAATGAAAACGGAGACCATTCGCACGAATGGTCTTCTTTTCATAAGGTGAGATCTGATTCGGCAAAGAAATCAATCCCACCGCTTTACCGCATCTTTCGGGCTCTTTTTTTCGAAATCTACGACCCCCGCTTTGGAGACCAAACGGGGGCAGCGTCGGCGCGTATGCTATACGCGCTGTCCTTGTTTCGAAAAAAATAGCTCCGAAATCCACGGCAAATCGGTGCCGAGTATGCTTATCGTGGCGCCAAAATACACAGTGGGCTGTATTCTTCTTTAGAATAAAACACTAGTATAAGCGAATCGCTGTTCATGTCGACAAAATACATATCAGACCAAAGTAAATATCACGTCTACAGCCGTAGATTTTCGGGTGATTTTTCGTGAACAAAATATCGGCATACGATGTATGCCGATATTTTTTCGCGGAAAAGGACCGAAAAGATACGGGAGTCAAATATTTCACTTTTGCGAAAGCGAAAACCTTGAACCGATGCAAAAAAAGTATTATAATGATAATATATTTTATATTAACATATTAACAAGGAGTATTTAATATGAAAAAGAATTTAGGTGTTGTGCAAGCTATTTATCCGATGCCCGTGCTTATCGTTTCTGCATATGATGAGTCCGGCAAGGTCAATGCGATGAACGCCGCATGGGGAATGATATGCGAATCGGATAAGATCGCGCTGTTTATTGACGAGGATCATAAAACGACTCAGAACCTTCTTAAGTCCAAGGCGTTTACCGTGGCGATAGCCGATAGGGCGCATATGGAAGCGGCGGACTATTTCGGGATCGCCACAGGTAACAAGACCCCCGACAAATTCGAAAGAACGGGCTACACCGCATTTAAAAGCGCTTTCGTAAACGCGCCCGTTATAGAGGAGTTCCCCGTCACGATGGAATGCGAACTCGCCGCCGTTGAGGATACCGATAATTTCTATGCCATCGTCGGAAAGATCGTAAACGTCGTCGCGGAAGAAAAAGTTTTGGACGAAAAGGGGAAGATAGACGCCGTGAAGCTCGACGCTCTGATGTTCGACCAGTTCAGGCACGATTACTACGTCACCGGCGAAAAAGTCGGCAAAGCCTGGAACGCGGGCAAGAGATATTTGTAATTTATTTGTGGCGGCTCAAGCCGAAAATCGACTTTCACTGCCACTACGGCGCCGTCGGAAGCTTTCGGCTTGTGGCACTTAAATAGTTGCAACGTAATATTGACTTATAACGCGACACTCCGCTAATAAATAGATATAAAATCGACGATGTGCCCCAATCTTACGCTTCCCGGCGCCTTTTTCGCCGAAACAAATTCTTTGATTGCTTAGGTGAATTTCTTTCGGCGAGGCACCGCGCGAGCGCGGTGGATTTTTATCTTACAGCCATAAACAGCAGTTCACTTATACAAGTGTTGTCCATGAAAGACGAATACAGCCCACTATGTATATTGTCGCCAAGAAGAGCGTGTTTAGTTTAATATGTATCTTATCGTCATGAACAGCATACTTAGCACCGATTTGCAGACTATTTTTTGTCGTATCGCCCGAAACGCGGGCGGCGCTATAGCGGGACTATGCGCCGTCCGCGCCCCGTTTTGGTCTCCAAAACGGGGTGATATTAAAGTAATAAAGTAATTTCGTGCGATACGGCGGAACATTACGGCGTTATAAGCGTTTACCTCTAAAGAAGAATAAAGTCCACTGTGTATTTTATCGCCACGTTGAACGTGTATAGCGCCGATTTGCCGTGAGTTTCGGAGCTATTTTTTTCGAAACGAGGACAGCGCGTATACCATACGCGCCGACGCTGCCCCCGTTTGGTCTCCAAAGCGGGGGTCGCAGATTTCGGAATAAAGAGCCCGAAAGACGCGGTAAAGCGGTGGACCATCGAATGGAAAGAAGACCCGCACTAATCAATATATCCACATGAAAAGAAGTTCGTTTGTGTACGAACTTCTTCACTACTTTTTGCATTTGCAGGCTTTATCGCTTCTATAAATCTTATGCGGGTCTTATTCCCATTCGATGGTCGCCGGAGGTTTGGAGGTTATATCATAGACTATGCGATTCACTCCGTTCACCTCGTTGACTATCCTCGAGGATATCTTCGCCAGCACCTCGTAGGGGATACGCGCCCAATCGGCGGTCATCGCGTCCACGCTGGTGACGGCGCGGAGCGCCACGGTATAGTCGTATGTGCGCATATCGCCCATCACTCCCACGCTGCGCATATCGGTCAGCACCGCAAAGTACTGCCAGATCTCGGAATCCAGACCGTTTGCGGCTATTTCCTCGCGCATTATCGCGTCCGCCTCGCGCAGGATATCGAGTTTCGCTTTCGTTATTGCGCCGATGACCCTAACGGCAAGCCCCGGTCCGGGGAAGGGTTGGCGCATGACTATTTTTTTGTCAAGCCCCAGTTCGAAACCTACCTTTCGGACTTCGTCCTTGAACAGATCGCGTAGCGGCTCGATTATCTCGTCGAAATCGATGACGCTCGGCAGTCCGCCGACGTTGTGGTGCGATTTGATGAGAGCCGCGTCGCCGAAGCCGGATTCTATGACGTCGGGATATATGGTGCCCTGCGCCAGGAAATCGACTTTGCCGAGTTTTTTGCCGAAGTCCTCGAAAACGTGAATGAATTCCGCTCCGATAATTTTGCGCTTCTCCTCGGGATCGGCGACCCCGTCGAGTTTTGCCAAAAACCTGTCGGAAGCGTCTATCGCCTCGAGGTTCATCCCGAGCCCGTCGCGGAAGACGGAGACTACCTCGGAGACCTCGTTTTTGCGCATCAGACCGTGATCGACCAGAACGCATTGCAGGTTTTTGCCTATCGCTTTGTGCATGAGCGTTGCAGCGACCGCGGAATCGACGCCGCCGCTCATCGCGAGAAGTACTTTCCTGCCGCCGACTTTGGCACGTATCTTTTCCACCATCTCGTCGATGAAGTTTTTCATCGTCCAATCGCCCGTCGCACGGCAGATTTCGTATAAAAAGTTTCTGAGTATCTGGTTGCCGTATTCCGTGTGGACGACCTCGGGGTGGAACTGCACGCCGTATATCTTTTTATCGTCGCTGCCGTATGCGGCGACGGGGCAGGTGTCCGTAGAGGCGATGACCTTGTATCCCTCGGGCGGCGCCTCGACGTAATCGGTGTGCGACATCCATATGACAGTACTTGCGGGAACGCCCTTGAACAAAGGCGAAGGCTCGGCATGCATGACGCACTTTCCGTACTCTTTGGTCTTCGCGCTCCTGACTACGCCGCCTTTCAGGTGCGCGATAAGCTGCGCTCCGTAGCATATACCCAGGATCGGGATCCCGAGATCCAGGATCTTAGGATCCATGACGAGCGATTTTTCGGTGAATACCGAATTAGGACCGCCCGTCAGCACGATGCCTAAAGGATCATAGGAAAGTATTTTTTCGACGCTTGTCGAATAGGGGATGAGTTCGGAGTAGACTCCCATATCCCTTATTCTGCGGACGATGAGCTGATTATACTGTCCACCGAAATCGAGTACCAGAACGATATCTTTTCTCATAGTCAGTTTTTGGGCGAGTAGTTGGGAGATTCCTTGGTAATTGATATGTCGTGCGGGTGGCTTTCGATAAGCGACGCGTTCGTGATCTTGATAAATTCCGAATTAGTCCTAAGCTCTTCGATGTTCCGTTTGCCGCAGTAGCCCATTCCCGAACGGATGCCGCCCACCATCTGGAAGACGACCTCGGAAAGAGAACCTTTGTAAGGAACGCGTCCCTCAACGCCCTCGGGGACGAGCTTTTTCGCGTCCTCCTGGAAATATCTGTCCTTGCTGCCCGCTTCCATTGCGGAGATGGAGCCCATGCCGCGGTAAACCTTGAAACTTCTGCCCTGGTATATCTCGAGCGCTCCGGGGGACTCCTTGGTGCCCGCGAGCATACTGCCCATCATAATCGCTGAGGCTCCCGCGGCGATACCTTTTATGATGTCTCCCGAATACTTTACGCCGCCGTCGCCGATGACGCGTTTGCCGTACTTGTCCGCCATCTCGGCGCAGTCCATAATGGCGGTGATCTGCGGTACGCCTATGCCCGCGACGATGCGCGTAGTGCATATGGAGCCGGGTCCGATACCCACCTTTACGACGTCCGCGCCCGCTTCGATGAGGTCTCTCGTCGCCGCCGCGGTGGCGACGTTGCCGGCGATGAGCTGAACGTCGGGGAATTTGTTCTTGATCTTTTTGACTGCCTCGAGAACGCCGGTGTTGTGCCCGTGCGCGGTGTCGACGGCTATGATATCGACTTTGGCGTCGATGAGCGCCGCGACCCTGTCCAAAAAGTTCGCGCCCACGCCCACGGCGGCGCCGACCAGGAGCCTTCCGTTTTTATCCTTTGCGGAATTGGGGTATTGAATGGATTTTTCGATATCCTTTATAGTTATGAGCCCTTTCAGATTGCCTTCTTTGTCGACGAGGGGGAGTTTTTCGATGCGGTGTTTACCGAGGATCGCCTGCGCTTCGGTAAGCGTGGTGCCCACCGGTGCAGTGACCAGATTGTCCTTTGTCATGACGTTCCCGATCGGCTGATCGAAATTGGTCTCGAATCTGAGATCGCGGTTTGTGATGATACCGACAAGTTTCCCGTCCACGCATATCGGAACGCCGGAGATCTTGTATTTCCCCATCAATGCGTTCGCGTCGGATATAAGGTGATCGGGCGAAAGGAAAAACGGGTCGGTTATAACGCCGTGCTCGCTCCGTTTTACTCTGTCTACCTGCGCCGCCTGTTCGTCGATGGTCAGATTTTTGTGTATTATGCCTATGCCGCCTTCCCTTGCCATGGCGATGGCGAGTTCCGATTCCGTTACGGTATCCATCGCCGCCGAAATCAGCGGCACGTTCAGGCGTACCGTGTCCGTCAGGCGCGTCGACAGATCGACGTCTTTCGGGAGAACGTCCGAGCGCTGCGGTACAAGTAAAACATCATCGAAGGTAAGTCCTTCCGCTACGATCTTTGCCATAAAAACTCCTTGAAATCGAAATGTCTTTTTTCAATTATATATACCGCGCACGCGAAAGTCAATTTAATTATACAAAATATCGTGGTCGAAACCGATTTTTTTCATATCTATCCACCATATATTGTATTGTTACATGCGAATCCCGGTAATGGTCGTAATTCCTTTACAAAATTAGCGCGTTATGATAAACTGAATCCGTACGCGCATTGGGGGAATAAACCCCGGAGCGGAGGAATCATGCAACAGGATATCGAGAAACAGATACGGGAACTTACCCTCGAGGAAAAAGCGGCGCTTTGCTCCGGCATAACCAGCTGGAGGACGACTCCCATAAAAAGGCTCGGGATACCGTCTATATATCTATCCGACGGACCGCACGGCGTAAGGCGCGAAAAACAGGACTCCGGTTTCGGCAACGTCTTTGCCGAGGCTTTGCCCGCGACCTGTTTCCCTCCCGCGGTCACGCTGGCTTCCTCATGGAACAGGAGCCTCGCCGCCGAAACGGGCAGGGCGCTTGCGGAGGAATGCCTCGATCTCGGCGTCGAAGTGCTGCTCGGACCCGGCGTAAATATAAAAAGGAGCCCGCTTGGCGGCAGGAACTTCGAATATATGTCGGAAGACCCGTTTCTCGCGGGAGAGATGGCGACCGAATACATAAACGGCGTCCAATCGATGGGGATAGGGGTGTCGCTGAAACATTTTGCGGGCAACTCGCAGGAATTCAGGCGCATGACCTCGTCTTCGGAAATAGACGAAAGGGCGCTCAGGGAAATATATCTTTCGGCGTTCGAGCGCGCGGTGAAAAAGGCGAAGCCCTATACCGTGATGTGCTCCTACAACAGATTGAACGGCGTATATGCCGCCGAGAACAAGCGGCTTTTGACGGAGATCCTCCGCGACGAATGGGGGTTCGACGGCATCGTCGTATCCGATTGGGGCGCGGTCACGGACCGCGTCGAGGGCATAAAGGCGGGAATGAACCTTCAAATGCCCACCGCGAACGGCGTCACCGACCGCGAAATAGTCGAAGCGGTCAGAAACGGAACGCTTTCCGAGTCCGAGCTCGACGAATGCGTAAAGGATCTTTTGAAACTTATATCGTCTGCTGACGAAAACAAGAAAAAACACGCCGGTTACAAAGCCGATTTCGAGGCGCACAGAAGACTTGCGCGCCGCGCGGCGACGGAAGGGGCGGTATTGATGAAAAACGACGGCATCCTCCCCCTCGACAAGAGCGCCGATATCGCGGTGGTCGGAGAGCTTGCCGAAAAGCTCCGCTCGCAGGGCAGCGGCTCGTCGCGGCTCAATCCGCTTAAGGAAACTTCGTTCACGGACTACCTTAACGAAATCGGCGCGGAGTATGCTTATGCGAAAGGGTACGACTGCCTGACCGACGAGACGAACGACAAACTCATAAACGAAGCGCGCGAAAAAGTAAAAGGCAAGGACGCGGTACTGTTTTTCCTGGGGCTCACCGACGCATTCGAATCGGAAGCGTTCGACAGGGAAAACCTGAATATCCCGCGCGCACAGCTCAGAGCGCTCGAGGAAGTTTTGAAATACAACGAAAACGTCGCGGTCATATTGACGGGCGGCTCGCCGTCGGACGTGTCGTACGCCTCGGACAAGCGCGTCAGGGCGCTTTTGAACGTGTATCTTACGGGAGAAGCGGGCGGCGAAGCCGTATACGATCTGGTCTTCGGCGACGTCAACCCGTCCGGAAAACTTGCCGAAACTTTCCCCGTCAAGATCGAGGACAACCCGATGCACAGGTATTTTGACAAGGAGATAGCGGAATACCGCGAGAGCATTTACGTCGGCTACCGCTATTACGATACCGCGGGAAAGAGGGTGGCGTTCCCGTTCGGACACGGCTTGTCGTATACGACGTTTGAATATTCCGATATAGCCGTTTCGGCGCGCGAAATAAAAGAGGGAGAGGGGCTTAAGGTCTCGCTGTCCGTCACGAATACCGGCGCGCGCGCCGGCGCCGAAGTCGTTCAGATATATGTTTCGGATCCCGAAAGCACTATATTCGTACCCAAAAAGCAATTGAAGGGCTTTGAAAAAGTGTATCTTGAACCGGGAGAAACGAAGCGCGTCGAGATAAAACTCGAACCCGAAGCGTTCATGTATTACGACGTGGGGGACAGGCGCTTCAGAGCGGAAAGCGGCGCCTTTAAGATACTTGCCGGAGCCTCTTCCGCGGACATCAGGCTGGAAACGGAGATAACGCTCGAGGGGAAGGCCGCTTCCCCGGATCTGAGGGCAACGGCGGGCGCGTATTACGATATTGCCTCGCTTCAAGACTATCCCGAGGCGGACTTTACGGCTCTCCTCGGCAGGGCTCCCGAGAAATACGTGGAGCCGAAACGCGGCGAATACACGATGCTGACGTGCTGCGGACAGATGAACCACGGTATACTTGCGCGCTTCGTCAAATGGGCGGCGTTCAAATTTTCCGTATTGCTGCTTCCCAAAAACGTGCCGTATTCGCAGATAAAGATGACGCGCGCGGGCAGCATGGAAATGCCCATCCGCAACACTTCGGCGATGAGCGACGGCAGCGTGTCCAAACGCTCGTCCGAGGGTTTGATGGATCTCGTGAACGGTAAGTTCTTCCGCGGCGTGTTCAAAATAGTGACGGGCTTTATATTCAAACCCACTCCGAAGAGAAAACTGTTCCCGGATCAATAAAAGCGCATATGATAAAACTCATCGCGGCGACAAACAACGCGCATAAACTGAAAGAATTTCGAGAGATACTCGGCTCCGCATTCGATATAAGATCGTTGTCGGAAGAGGGGTTCAGTATCGAGGTCGAAGAGGACCAAGACACATTCCTGGGCAACGCGCTGAAAAAAGCGCGCGAGGTGGCGCGCCTTACTTCTCATGCGGCGCTGTCGGACGATTCGGGTCTGTTGGTAGACGCTCTGGGCGGCGCGCCCGGCGTTTATTCGGCGCGATATTCCGGCGATAACGCGACGGACGAATCGAACCGCGAAAAACTTCTTAGGGAAATGGCGCCGTTTACCGACCCGGACGCGCGCGGCGCGAGCTTCCATTCCTCCGTAGTCATATGTTTCCCGGACGGAAAAACGATTGCGGGCGAGGGCGACACCCGCGGCAGGATCCTGTTCGAGGAAACGGGCGAAAACGGCTTCGGATACGACTCGTTGTTTTACTCGTACGACCTAGGCAAAAGTTTCGGCATGGCGACCGCGGAGGAAAAAAATTCCGTCTCCCACCGCTCGAGAGCTCTTACGGATCTTAAATCAAAACTGAGTTTGTTTATAAGCGAAGATTGACAATTTTTTCGCTACTTTCTGCGCCCCGACAGGGCGCTTTTTTTATATGTCGAAATTCGAATTTAACAACTTCCCGAATGCGTGTTTTAGCATATGACAGCTATCGTATCGAAAATATACCATATAATAATATAACAACGTTAAAATTTCTTTTGCCGCACAATTCATTAGTCGACTAATGAATTGTTTGGCAAACGGGTTCGTAAATCCCGTCTCCCGCTCCAAAACAAAAAGAGAGGTCGAAACCTCTCTTTTTGTTTTGGAGCGGGAGACGGGATTCGAACCCGCGACTTTCACCTTGGCAAGGTGACACTCTACCACTGAGTCACTCCCGCAATTCGTTTTCGCTAGGCTATTATACTAAATTAAAAAGCGTTTGTAAACTCTTTTCGCGAAAAAAATTTTTTATTTGAACGGAACGCGTTGTCGCAGGATGATGCTCCTAGACAGGTCTCATCGAATCCCGCCCGATAAGTTCATCCAAAGATACGTCAAACGTATCCGCGATCTTCCATAAGCTCGCAAGATCAGGCTCGATCTTCCCCGATTCAAGATAGGATACGCGGCGCTGTGTGGTATCGAGCGCCTTTGCAAGCTGAAGCTGCGTTATCCCCGAGCGCTCCCTTTTTTTGTGGCGGCTCAAGCCGATTTTCGACTTCGTAGGGCGAATCTTTTCCGCCATATACTTAAAAGCCCCGCTCGGCAATACCGCAAGAGTATTGACTTCGGGGGCTTTTTGCGATATGACAAAAAATCTTTCGCCCTACGGAGCCGAAAATCGACTTTCACCGCCACTGACTGCTTATCATACATTAACGAAATATCTCCAGCCGCAAAGTGCTAAAATTTCCGCTTCACCGCCACTACGGCGCCGTCGGAAGCTTTCGGCTTGTGGCACTTATATAGTTTAACCGAAGTAAAGCAGCTAAAGTGACACGACACTGTATTAGCTAATATAAAATCAATGATGTGCCCCAATCTTACGCTTCCCGGCGCCTTTTTCGCCGAAACAAATTCTTTGATTGCTTAGGTGAATTTCTTTCGGCGAGTCACCGCTGAAGCGCGGTGATATTATTAGATTTATTTTATTATTTCATGAGAAAACATTAAGTCGGTGAAGTCTTGATAAGTTTTTACAGCAGTTTATCCGAGAAAAATTCGCCAAGTTGCCTTAAAGCCGCGCGGGACTCGGGCAGAAAGGGAGTAAGGATTTGAAAATCGTGCCACATTTCGGGGTAAACGTCGAGTATATGCTCGCACTCGGCAGCTTTCAGCTTTTCGGCGAGCATTTCGGAATCGCTCAAAGACGTTTCGTATTCGCCGACCTGGATAAGCATCGGAGGGAATTTCCGGAAATCGTTGAAAACAGGGGACAATCCGGGGTCGGTCGGGTCCGTATCGCCGCAATATGCGCTCTTTCTGCGGACGAAACGCTCGCCATCCTCTATCCTTTCGCGGCGCGTGAGAGAATATATGGGGTCAAGATAGGCGTTTTTCAAATAGGAATCGCCGCTTGCCGAAAGATCCAGATAGGGAGATATAACGGCGGCTTTCAATGGAATCGGGATGCCTTGTTCCCGCGCCGCGAGCATAGAGGAAAGTAAAAAATTTGCGCCGAACGAATCGCCTGCGGCATAAAATAAGCGGGTTTCGGCGGCGAACGATGAGTAAAGTTCGAATATTTCGTCGTGCAAAGAGGGGAATCGTCTGCCCGCGTCGGGAATGTAGTCCGCGGCGACGACCTCGGTTTTACACACCTTTGCGAGGCGCGCGGCAAACTTCGCGTACATTTTTCCGAGTCCCTGCGAAGCGCCTCCGCCGTGGATAAATAGAAGGGGTGCGCTACTGCGGTCATTGTTTTTCGGTCGGAATATTTTCGCCCGCGTTTGTCCGAAGCGGGTTTCGGTTACGGTAACGCCGCGCGGCGCACGGGAATATTCCTTCAGGCGTACCGTTTTGGACATAGATAGATGCCGCTTTCTTCGTGAATAGGTCACTGCGCGGATGAGTGCCGCCGCGAACTTTGCCGAAAGACTCATTTGAGTTTTTTAAGCTCCGTGAACATATTTTTAACGAGAGGATCCATAATGATAGGGAACAACGCTCCCGATTTTATAACGCAGTAAGCCTCGTTGTACAGCGCGTAAAATGCCGTTTTCGCAGAATACATTTCGCTTGCGCCGTATTTTTCCGTATACATTTTTCCGAGTGGAAAGCGGTTTCCCGTCAGATTGTAAAATTGGAAAAGGTCGTATTCTCTGTCCGCGTACATCGAGTTCAAGGGGTCGATGAATCCCGTGACTTTGCCGCCCGCGTACATTATGTTCGCGACGTTCAGATCTCCGTGTATAAGCACGGCCTTCTCGACGGGCTCTGAAAATATCACCTCGAATTTATTCATCGCCAGGCGCATCGCTTCCAAAATATCGGGGCGCAGTTCGCCGCGCTCGAAGTATTTCTCCGCCGCTCTCAATATGCTTTCGGCAAACGGCATATAATATTCCGTCCAGGTATCCAAATTAGGGTTCATGGTATCCCCGAATTTCGGATTTGTGCATTGATGGATACTGTTCAGAGCAGAGGTCACAACCTCTGCGAACTCCGCGCGCTTTCGTGCTGAAGCATAGAACAAGCCCGCCGAGTACAGCGCACTTTTTCCCGGTATGCGTTCCATTATATACGCGTCAGTACCGGACGAAGTTTTACCGGAAAAATATACCTCGGGTATTTTTACGGGGGAATACTTAGCCAAAAGTTCGAGGTCGTGCGTTTCCTTTTCCAGCATCCCGTCCGCCAAGAGGAATTTTACGACGTAACTTTTCCGTCCCTCCACTCCGTACGCCATGCCGAAGGAGCCGCCGCCGAGATATCTTGCGCGAAACGCGTCCTCACCCATTTTTTCTTTGACCAATTCGCAGGCCGCCTTCGCGCCCGTCTTTTTATCCGGTTTTTCAATTGTTATACGCTTTATTTCCATATTCCACCGCGAATATTATAAACCGAAAACGCAAATAGGGCAATACTCCGGTTTTACCGCGATGTTTCCCGAAACTACTTTTTCAAAGAATTTCTGTATTGCAGGGGAGTTATCCCCTCGAATTCGGTGAACTTCTTCCAAAATCCCGAGCGGGACGTGTATCCCGCTTCGTTAGCCACGTCCTCTACGGACAAATCCGTTTCCGCCAAAAGCTTTTTTGCTTTTTCCAGCTTGAACAGAAGCCGCTGTTTGCGGAAAGGTACGCCCGTTTTTTCGGATATCAAGCGGCTTAAGTATGCCTTCGAGTATCCGAGTTTATCCGCAAGCTCATCAAGCGAGGGGCTGTCGTGCTCCGCAAGATAGTTTTTTACTCGTTCCGCCGCTTCGGAGTTTTTCTCGCTCGTTCCCCGTTTCAATTCGGTCAATAGAAGCCCGAGGAGCCTTTTTTGCTGCTCCTCGGCATAGTCGTCTGGCGCGAAACCCTCTTCCAGCAGTTTATATAAATAGTACTCCGCGGCGGCGCTAGCGGTATATTTCGTTATCGTGCCCGGTTGCGGTACGTCCGCCGCCGAAGCGAAAAAATACTTTTCGGGGATGACCGTTTTCAACACGCAGTCGTTGCCCGAAGAGCGCGTCATCGCGTGCACCGCCCCGGGCGCGAGGAGTAGCGTTTCGCGTTTTTTTAGTTTCAGAGGCGCCTTCCCCGGGAACAGGCATTCGGTTTTTCCTTTCGTGACGAAAATAAGCTCGTAAAAATCGTGCGTATGATAATAGGGGCGCTGCGTTGCAGTATGTTTTTTGACGTACAATTTTTCCGAAGTCCTTACGGGGACGACGGCAGAGTCCAAAACTCCGTCATGCACGGGTATATCGCATAAGGAAGAGTATATCGCCATGATCTCGTCCGCATTTTTGAATTCACGGCGGAGGGCGTCCGTGTCCGGCGCGCCCGTATCGGCGCGCTCGTGCCCGAGCAGAATGTCGCGTATCGATCTCATACGATAATTATACCCCCGGGCGGGCACGGTGTAAATAGTGCTTCGACAAAATATGCATTCCCGTGGCGATTCCGATTGACTTAAAATGCGCCCGACTGTATAATTTCATATATAATAAATTTCGAATGTGTGAGGTTCATATGAAAAAGGCGTTTGTAAGTTTGGACAAGGTCAAGGAGATCGCCGCGGTATATCCTACGCCCTTCCACCTTTACGACAAAAAGGGCATCGAGGATAACGCGAAGGAGCTTTTCGACGCGTTCAAATGGAATACGGGCTTCAAGGAATATTTCGCGGTCAAAGCCACCCCCAATCCCGCGATAATCAAACTTTTGAAGGGCTTGGGCTGCGGAGTGGACTGCTCCAGCATGACCGAGCTCATGATGGCGGAACGCCTCGGGTTCAAGGGGGACGAGATAATGTTTTCGTCGAACGAAACGCCGGCGGCGGAATATATCTACGCGAAAAAATTGGGCGCTATCATAAATCTCGACGATATCACCCATATAGATTTTCTGGAGGCGGCTTGCGGCATACCCGAAAAGATATGCCTTAGGTATAACCCCGGCGGCGAGTTCACCATAAACAATATGATAATGGGCACGCCCGCGGACGCGAAATACGGACTTACCCGCCCGCAGATGTTCGAGGCGGTCAGGATACTTCAGGGAAAGGGCGTAAAGCGCTTTGGCGTCCATGCGTTCCTTGCCAGCAACAACATCGAAAACGAATACTATCCCGTGCTTGCGGGTACTCTTTTCAGCCTCATCGCCGATATACGCCGTGAAACGGGCGCCGAGTTCGAGTTCGTAAACCTCAGCGGCGGCATAGGCGTACCGTACCGCCCCGATCAGAAAAAGACGGATATTTATAAAATAAGCGAGGGCGTCAAAAGAAAATACGAAGAAATACTGACTCCCGCGGGTATGAGTCCCAAGATATTCACCGAACTCGGGCGGTATATGCTCGCACCATACGGCGCGCTCATAACGAAAGTGGTGCACTTCAAACATATCTACAAAGAGTATGCCGGAGTGGACGCCTGCGCCGCAAACCTTATGCGTCCCGCGATATACGGCGCGTACCACCATATAACGGTACTCGGCAAAGAGGATAAACCCGCCGATCACGTTTACGACGTCGTGGGGAGCCTTTGCGAAAACTCCGATAAATTCGCCGTGGACAGACCGCTTCCCGAACTCGAAATTGGCGACTATCTGTTCATCCACGAAGCGGGCGCGCACGGGCATTCGATGGGATATAACTATAACGGCAAACTGAGATCCGCGGAGATAATGCTCGAGCCGGACGGCAAGTTCGAGCTCATACGCCGCGCCGAAACACCGGCGGATTACTTTGCGACTCTTGACATCTACCCTGAGTTTAGGAATTGATTTCTTTGCCGAAAAAGATGTAAATTAAGAGTTTGAAAGGAACTTAGAAGCAAAGTAATGAAAAAGGGTTCATTCGTTTGAATGAACTTTTTTTCATAAGGTAAGACCTGATTCGGCAAAGAAATCAATTCCTCCACCGCTTTGCGCCTCTTTTCCGCCGTATCGCACTTTTATACCTCTTCAAACAAGTGCTCATATGGTTTTGAGGGGCAGATACGCACAAATTCTGCGCGTTGACCCACTAGCACGTACCACTGCGGGTACGAGCGTCGGGGACATCGCTTGTCTTTGAACGTATCTGCCGCCTCAAAACTCCAGGGCACTTCGGAAACAATGGGAAAGTCATTGTTTCCGAAGCATATTCGACTTGTTCTCATCGGTATGGACTTCCTAATATGCTTTTATTTAATTGGGGCGCGGACGGCGCATAGTCCCGCTATAGCGCCGCTCGCGTTTCGTGCGATACGACGCAAAATAGTCTGCAAATCGGCGCCGAGTATGCTTATCATGGCGCCAAAATACACATTTATTGATTTCTTTGCCGGAAAAGATGTAAATTAAGAGTTTGAAAGGAACTTAGAAGCAAAGTAATGAAAAAGGGTTCATTCGTTTGAATGAACTTTTTTTCATAAGGTAAGATAGAATTCGGCAAAGAAATCAATTCCCGACATCTTGCCGCATCTTTTTCTTGATACCGATTCAAACAAGTGCTCATATGGTT
>CALVJA010000014.1 GCA_944331875.1 uncultured Clostridia bacterium
TCCAGAACGCTCTCTCCGTCTTTCAGCGGGCACACCTCGAACGCCCAAAGAGCGAGAGGCGCATGCCCTTTGTTCATGGCGCTCACGATCATTTTGCCGAATTTCCCCGTCGGTTTTTTGCAATTACTTAAAAATTTTTTTAACATAGCCCCTGCACCTTTTATAAATTATACTCATACACCAGCGATTTGCCGGGCATGCCGAAGGAATACGGCTTTTCCCATACGAGCTTAAAGCCGCGCTTTTCATAAAACGTGTATGTAGCGTCAGTATCGGTGAATACGCGCACGCTCTTTACTCCGCTCTCCGCACAACGCTCCCGGAATGTGTTCCAAAGCGCCGTGCCCAAGCCCTTGCGATAGTCTTTGCGCGAGCAAAGCGCCATCAACTCGCAGTCGCAGGCGAGCGGCGTATCCTTGCCGTTCTCTTTAAGTTTCTTATAAAAGAGATCGAACTGTGCCTTGAACGGTGCGGACATCTTGTAGCCCCCGAACGCAAACTTAAAAAAACATCCTAGCCACGCCTTATAATGCGGTTTTACCTCGTGACGCTTGGCGAGCGACCTGTCGAAATCCTTTTTGTAGTGCCCGATAATAAACCCCACGACCTGCCCTTCCTGTTCCGCCACATATGTAAAGGAACACTTTTCGGCAAGCACCTGCGCATAATCGCGCAAAAATACTTTGTCATTCTCCGTCAGCGGACAGTCGAAAAAGCTCTCGTAAAAGCACATCGCGCAATCGGGAACGTCCTTTTCTTCAAATCCACGAATTGAAAACATGCCTCTCACCTCCTTCGCGAGAACAGCCCGCGCCTTTCATACGGCTCAGTCTCGATTTTTCCGACGCCGTAGCCCTGCTTTTCGATAGCCTCTTTGATTCGCTCTATATCCGCGCCGTCCTCGGCGATGACTTCCGTCCTGCCTTTTGCGTGCGAAGATGTCACCTTTTTTACTCCTTCCACACGGCGGACAACGTCGTTGACGTGCGTTTCGCACATTCCGCACCGCATTCCTTCGACTTCAAATATTACCTTCAACATACTAGGCTCTCCTTATGGTTCGCATATGCGAACAAGCATATTATATCACCCCCGAAAACAAAAATCAATCAAAATATTGGGGGTGTACATGCAAATATGATCGAACCTAAATTATTGACCCCACACGACTGCGTTTCCGTTGGCCCAGTTATCGACCCACCCGTCAGGCTTCCTTTGCGCTTCGCAATAAATGGTTATGGCCGCATCTTCCGCAAAAACTTTGCCGCCTATCGATTTTATCGAATCGTGTATCCAAATACTATCCGATAAATTACAATCGAGATACGCCTCTTCGCCAATAGCAACTACATTATGTCCGTCGATCATCTGCGGGACAATATATTCGTTCAACACGGTATCTGCTTTTGCAGATACTATCACTGCGCCCGAATCGTCATACATGCGATATTCGTACTCAATTCCATCTAGATTAGACACTTGCGTATTGCCGGCGTCGTACATGATGTCATCCTTCCAATATCCTACAAAAAGCGCGGACGCAAGTAACATAAGCATCGATACGACAAATGCGACCAGGTAAATTTTACCAACCCTTTTTCGCATAGATTCTTTTGCCATCTTGTTTATGCTTTTTTGTACGCATTTAGGCGTTTTTTTATTATTAAAGCAATCATGCATAGTTTCTATGTAGTCGCCGGCATAATATTCCTGATCCTCCTCTTTTGTTGCATTATCGTAAATCGGGATAGGGTCGGGCAAATTTTGGGAAGAAATAATTTTCGTTGTAGATAATTTATACGCAGCAACACACGCCAATATTTTGTTCGCCAGCATTTCCGACATATCCCTTTCTTTCACTTCATTTGCAAAAATCGGAATATCGGAGTCTAAAAAAGCTTGACGATCTACTTGACAATCTTTTGAATTTTTTATAGCATTCAATTTACCTTGCATTCTTAAGTCTAACTTTTCCGTATTCAAATCCAAAGCCTTATACCTAAGCGCCTTGTTTTGATTCGAATCAACTATATTTTTTGCGAGACTCTCAGCTTTGCCATCGGCTGTGCTAACATAACATTTTGGCTCTTTTGCGTCTATGCATTCTTTTAATATTTCTATGGCGTCCTCAATGTTCCTCTTATCATTATCACTAATGTTAGGTGCATGTAATGCATCCTTCAGCAGTTTGAGGTCTCCTTTAAATATGGCATTTTCTTTTTTTTGCGGGAGCACCGCAGTAACGGCATCAACCATTTGGGTGCCATTGAACACACAGCGCCCTTGTCCTTCTTCCCGCATTTCACACGGGATCCCGGCACCGTCTACGCTCCCATGCTGTGGATTATAATAATAATAGTTGACCTCAATATCATTTTGATCTACTTCCGCCGTATTATTGAGGATCATCTCGCAAACAGCGCTGATATTTTTAAGTCTCCCTTTTAAAACGGTGTATGTCTTACCCAAGCCGAACAAATACCAGGAGAGCCCGCTAAAGAAAAGCTTAACTTTATCGCAAGCATCAAATGACTTTTGAATTCCGCTCTTCAATTCCGTAATCCGCTCATTTTCGGGATCGTTTTGCGATTTCTTCGTAGGAATATTTTTAATAATTTTTTTCAGTCCGGATAATATCATTTCAGCCCCTCCACCAAAGATCAACGCCTATCCAATAAATACTGATTGCAGCTACTAAAACCACAATAAGCGAAGCGATCGCCATGGACGCTATGATCTTGCTATTGAATTGTTTTTGCCATTGCTCTCTACTATTTCCATTCGAATCACCATTTCGAGAATTAAAATAAAATGGATCATTCGCCGAGTCAAATTTTTCATAAAATCTATCGACAACGAATATATTCAGGAATACAAGCACCGAGCCTAACAGGATCAATAACACCGCCCCGGTAATATTCTGCGGCGCTAAGGCGTCAAACAGTTCTGCCAGAAAATTATCGGCAAAAGACGTCACGATAAATATTAAAACCGCCAGCGGGCCCGATACGTCGTTGTCAAGGCTTTTGATCGGCCGCACCGTCGACGAGTACCACAGGTATACGCCGAAAAGCGCTGCAATGATCAGGACTTTCCAAAGAAACTCCAACTCTCCGTTCGCAAGCCCGCCGAGGTATGACGTGCCAAGCTCCAAGCACACCCCTGCCGCTATCAACAAGACGGATCTTGTAATGAATACGGCTATTTTAAAAATTCCGCTCCTTTCTCTTGCCACTTTTGCCCTCCTTTTTGTAGTTATCGATTTACAATTGATGCCTGTTTTCATCCGGCTCAAACCTTGATCCAATAGCAGTCACGATACTCCGACCTAAGATATCCTGCCGCAATAGCCCGCGAGCCAATGTCATCTATTTGGTAACGGTTGCCGTCCGAATCTAATACATACCATCCGTCCACATCCCTGAATGTCGCGGAATTTAATTCGTCGCATTTGTAAAATGCATAACGTCCTATACCCGTAACGCTGCTGGGAATAGTGACTGAAGTTATAGTTTGACGGCAATAGAAAGCGCAAAAATTTATCTCATATGCTTGAATGACCGTACCATCCTTTGCCGTAAATCCGCCCGGAAGCGCTATTTCCGTTTTTCCGCCAATATAATCGACAAGAAAGCTCTGTTCCTCATTGTATAAGAACACGAAACCGTTAGAGTCTGTGACAAGTTGCGAACCCCCTATCTCGGCGTAGACATTGATCGCATTAAATGCCACTTCCCCGTATGATGAGCTGCCTGCCGTAATGTCAAGCGAGCTTTTATTAAAGACCTCTACAAGCCTATAACATTCGGAAAAAGCATCCTCGTCTATGAATTTTACATCACTGCCAATAGTGACGCGAGTAAGCCCGCTACAATGCGAGAACGCTCCGGATCCTATGCTCGTCACGCTATCCGGAATGATAATCTGTCGAACAATATCTGATTTATTATCGTGTTCGTCACCCATAGATTCGATAACGGTCACTTTTTTCCCGCCAATCGACTCAGGGATCTTCAAATTTTCGGAAACGTATTGATATACGGTGATTGCAAGAGTGTCATCATCCAGCGTTCTATAAAGTAAGTAGTCATTTGTAATACCCTCATATCTAGTAATAGCTACATTTCCTTGTTCCACCGCGTAGATTTTTCCTCCCCACGCCAAACCGCCGCAGTAACAGCAAAGCAACAACGACACCAAACAAAAACCCATACCTTTTTCTGTAATCTCCCCGTCACAAAATATATTTGATACAGCAACAAAGGTCGCAAATGCTAATGGAATAATTTGAAAAAACAAATGTTGATAAAAGTTTTCCACATTGACTAATGCTGCGCTTGTAAAAAAGACCACAACACAACATACGATTGAAATTACAACAAGAATGCCTCGCCCAACGCTGTCGCTTGCCGGCCAACTTCCCTCTTCCATAAACATACTGATCGCGTGGATGACGAAAAAAACAAGCGCCAAAACGATCAATGCGATAAAGGCCGTTTGCCAAGGCGAATTAAGCAAAATAAACGACAGATCGTTACCGAAAAAATCTACCCAAAACAATATAAAAGCAGATATTCCCGCCGCAGCACTTATTAACGACGCCGCGAGAGGATTGACAAGAATTCGGCCTATAAAGCCAATAATCTTAAGCGGTATTTTCAGCGATTGCAAAATGGGTCTAGAAGTACCGTGATTCGTCCTCTCCACTCTTTCTTGAGATCCGAATCGTGAAGCTTTATATTCAGCTTCCGCATTGCCTCTCGCTGTAATTCCGCCGGGCTTGGACGAATCGTTTGATTGCTTGCCATAATCGGCTAGTGCCTCTTTAACGACTTTTTCAAGGTAATCAACTGTGTTGTCGCGCATTTCAGAGAGTATTTTTGTTTGCTCTATATTTGTCATATCATTGTCGTTATTCATGTTTATTCCTCGCGGCCTTATGCTTTCGTGTTCATATACTATGTTTGCTTAGTGTATGCTGTTGGATCGAATGTGCTCCAAGATTTAAATTCCATACCTAAGTTGCTTTAGCTTCTCCTTAGCCGGGCTATGCCCGGCCTCAGCTGCGCTACAATGCCCTTTGACTACTTCCGACTGTATAGAGTTTATTTATAATTTGGTTTTTTCTTATTATGATCGGCATCGTTTGCTAGGAGGTACCATTTGATTGCCTCGTCCTCGTCATAATTTACGCTAGGTGCATCGTAGGAATATCCAAGAGCCCTTCGCGCGTCAGCATCACCTTGCTTAGCTGCAAGATGCCACCATTTTGAGGCGTAGTCAAGGCTCTGCGCCACCCCTTTGCCGTCAGCATAACAAACGCTAATATAATATTGAGCTTTGGCATATCCCTTCTCCGCAGCTTTACGATACTACTTGGCGGCTTCGATATAGTCTTGCGGTACATCCGTAGTTTCATTGAGTTTACCATTGTTAATATCGTTTTTAGACATATTTTCCTCCGTATATTAAAATATTTATTTGTTTAAGGGTGTGTCGTTTAATGCGCTTACTTTACGCATCATATCCAAGTTCCTCTAACTTCTTCTTCGCCAAGCTATATCCCTGCTCCGCTGCCTTACGATACCACTTAACAGCCTCGGTGTAGTCCTGTTTTACGCCATGTCCGTATCGATAGCAATACCCAAGGCTGTGTTGCGCATCGGCATTTCCCTGCTCCGCTGCCTTACGATACCACTTAACAGCTTCGGCGTAGTCCTGTTTTACGCCATCACCATAATAATAGCATTCTCCAAGGTTGCATTGTGCGGTGGCATCTCCTTGCTCGGCAGCTTTACGATACCACTTGACCGCTTCGACGTAGTCCTGTTTTACGCCATCACCATTATAATAGCATTCTCCAAGGTTGCATTGTGCGGTGGCATATTCCTGCTCTGCCGCTTTCAAATACCATTTGACCGCCTCGGAATAGTCCTGATTCACACCATAGCCGTTATAATAGCACTGTCCAAGGTTGTATTGCGCGCCGACAAGTCCCTGCTCCGCTGCCTTACCATACCACTTGACTGCTTCTTCGTAGTCCTGTTTTACGCCCCAGCCAAAATGATAGCAAACCCCAAGATTGTTTTGCGCTGTGGCATGCCCCAGCTCCGCTGCCTTACGATACCACTTCACTGCTTCGGCGTAGTCTTCTTTTACGCCTTTGCCCAAATAATAGCAATCGCCAAGGTCGTATTGCGCTAGGACATTTCCCTGCTCCGCTGCTTTACGATACCACTTGACTGCTTCGGTGTAGTCCTGTTTTACATCTTTGCCATAATAATAGCAATCGCCAAGGCTGTATTGCGCGTCGGCATGTCCCTGCTCCGCTGCCTTACGATACCATCTGAACGATTCGACACAGTCCTTCTCCACGCCGAAGCCTAATCGATAGCAACCACCTAACCCGCACATTTCCTCAACGTCGCCATCTTCAGCGCGCCTTTTTATTTCCTCAAACTTACGTTTTGCATCCGTCGAAGACGTCGTTTCCCCGCCGGTCATATTTTCCTCGGCATCCATATTTTCATTGAGTTTACCATTGTTAATATCGTTTTTAGACATATTTTCCTCCGTATATTAAAATATTTATTTGTTTAAGGGTGTGTCGTTTAATGCGCTTACTTTACGCATCATATCCAAGTTCCTCTAACTTCTTCTTCGCCAAGCTATATCCCTGCTCCGCTGCCTTACGATACCACTTAACTGCTTCGGCGTAGTCTTCTTTTACGCCAAGCCCGCAATCATAGCAAACCCCAAGGTAGAATTGCGCATCGGCATCTCCCTGCTCAGCTGCCCTACGATACCACTTGACCGCTTCGACGTAGTCCTGTTTTACGCCACGTCCGTATTTATAGCAAACCCCAAGGTAGAATTGCGCTTTGGCATTTCCCTGCTCCGCTGCCTTACGATACCACTTGACCGCTTCGGCGTAGTCCTGTTTTACGCCTTTGCCGCAATCATAGCAAACACCTAGGTTAAATTGCGCTTTGGCATTTCCCTGCTCCGCTGCCTTACGATACCACTTGACAGCTTCGATGTAGTCTTGCTTTACGCCATAACCTTTATCATAGCAGTATCCAAGGTTGCATTGCGCTTTGGCATTTCCCTGCTCCGCTGCCTTACGATACCACTTGACTGCTTCGGAATAGTCCTGTTTTACACCTTTGCCGCAATCATAGCAATACCCAAGGTTGCATTGCGCGGTGGCATCTCCTTGCTCGGCTGCCTTACGATACCACTTGACAGCCTCGGAATAGTCCTGTTTTACACCTTTGCCAAAATAATAGCAATACCCAAGGTTGTTTTGCGCATAGGCCTCTCCCTGCTCCGCTGCCTTACGATACCGCTTGACGGCTTCGGCGTAGTCCTGTTTTACGCCTTTGCTCAAATAATAGCAATTACCTTTGTTGTATAGAGCTTCCGCATCATCGTTATCAGCTCTACGATCGATTTCCTCTATTATTTTTTTAGTTGTCGGCGGGGACGTCGGCTTTCCTTTGACTGTGGTTCCATCAGGATCTTCTTCTGAGCCGCTATTGTAGTGAATGATTATATTGCCGTTGACTACAATTCCGCCGGGCTTGGACGAATCGTTTGATTGCTTGCCATAATCGGCTATTATTTCCTTTTTAATGATATCAACTGAGCCATCGATCTTTTCAGAGAGTATTTTTGTTTGCTCCCTATTTGTCATATCATTGCCGTTATTCATGTTTGCTCCTCTTGCCCGAATAGATTTTTGCCTTGTTTATGCGACGGCATTGTGAGCGCTGCTCAGCGCTTTGTATATTCATTGCGATAAATCTCACGGAGGCACTCCGCCGCTTCCGTTGCCGATTCGAATGCATCGTCACAATCTTGTCCCCCGAAACTCCAACCGTTGGGATCGAGGAAGTCTGCTCTTTGCAGATCAAAACACCAACGAAAAGCGTTTATGCCGATTTTTTTAACGCCTCTACCAATAGTTACGCTGCGCAGCGATGAACAACTCGAAAATACTTCAGCGCCGATAACTTGCACTGAATCAGGAATAGAAATCGAATTCAATTTCCGGCAGTCGCGAAAAGCGCTGTCGGCTATTTCGCGCACTCCATTTTCAATACTGACGCTTTCCAGGACTCCACAACCATAAAACGCACCATTACCGATAACGGGAACCGAACCGCAGATTGTCACCGTTCTCAATGTAAAGCTGGAACTAAACGCTTCACTGGGGATAGGTCTATTACCGATCACTTTAGCGCTTTCAAGGATCCTCAGCGTCGGCATATACTTTATCGCATTCGCAGGCATGGTCGCTTTCACGATATTACAATTTTCGAAAGCGCTGTCCCCGATTCTTTGTACGGTACTCGGAATGAAGATCGATCTCAGACTCGTACAAATTCTAAAGGCCCCTTGACCGATAGCGGTTACACGGTCGGGTATCGTAAATTCAATTGCACCATTCCCTGCGGGGTATTTGATAAGCTCAGTCCCGGATTTATCGTAAAGGATTCCGCCTTTGGAGCTATAACGGCTGTTCCCCTCCGCTACGTTGATCTCGCGCAATTTCGCGCAATTATCAAAGGTGCCCGGAGCTATATCTTCAACGGACTCCGGTATTGTTACCGATACCAAAGTGCTTTCGCAATCTCTAAATAAGCTGTCTGATATACGCCTTACATAATATCTTCCATTGTATACTCCGATACTCCTCGGAATGTCAACGTTGACGGTATCCCTCTTAACGTTTATTAAGATCGCCTCGTTGAATTCGATCTTATATGCCTCATTATCTATTTCTATCCTGTTGTTTTGATTTTTGAGTAAGAGCTCCTCCAAACCATTAATACGCATATCGATATGCGCTTTGACATCATCCAAGTTTAGGCCAATGCGCCCAAGCACTTCTCGTACCATTTGATCCAAACCGGCATGTTGTGCCCTACCGTCAATATCGGTCGTATGTTGGTCGTCATCCGGGTTCTTTTCTATGGGCGGGAGCAGCGTGGTCAACTTTTCAATAACATCGCTCCATAGCGGTGCAATATGATCCTCGTCACGAGCTATTACGATCTTTATAGAACAATATTGGAAATTCTGCGACGCACCATTGTTCTCAATGGTATACAAAGGAATATAATCGGTGCCGTTGTGCTGTATCCTGAACCTAACCTCATGACCGTGCGTCGCGTCATGCGTATTTTTTGCCACTTTCCAAAGAAATTGCAATAACCTAATGCCTACGTCACCGGCTTCTAATTTCTTTATTCCTTTGCCTATGTCGTCCAGGTTCACGAGTGTTTCGCCAAAGGCTTCCTTGTCGGCATCATTTGCAAACAGAGATTTGTCGATAATACAGTCAGAGAAAGCTTCGATTGTTTCTCTCGCAAGCTCATAGGGATCCTCAGGTATTTGTTCCCCTTTGTTTTGGTCTTTACCCTTAGGTGTTCTTCCAAAGAATCTCATATTTTCCCTCCATGATCATCCGGTATATATATTACGCGAGTGCGCGCGTATAACGCCGATTATTGAATATGCAGCATCTTACGTTCGAAAACGCATGCCGACGATATCCCCGCCATCGTATAAAAATGTTGAGTGAAGAGGAAAAAGGTACCCCCTCTATATGCGCTTCCTCATCTATGGCGCTTATATGCCGGTTGCAGATAAGAAAGCGCTATCCCTCATTATAATGTTCAGCTATTGATATTATCGTTGTCGGATCTGTTTTCAGACTCCACGGGTTGTACAGGCTCCAACCCGGCTTCGTTGCTTCCACGCGCTTGACGAAGCTCTTCTCTGAGTGCGGCGCGACTATCATCATAACCGCTTTCCGCGAGCGCCATCTGATCCACAATATCATAGGTTCTGTCGACTCTTTGATAATCCTGCGCGAATTCGGCATTATGTCTTGCCTGTTGTGCCGCGCTGCGGCGCAGCTTCTCGTGGATCCGGTTGAACACTTCTTTGAGGGGCTCAACGGTATCGTTACTGTAGTTTTCCCTTTTTAATTTGCCATAAGGCAAAGCTCTTACAATAGTCCAGTACTCACCGTGTTGCCGCAACAGATAAATCAGCGAATTGATGCGAAACAGGATCATCTCAAGATCGTTCCAAGACTTTTTATCCCTATTCAAACTCCCGATAAACTCTTTGTAAATTCTAATGCGATCCAAATGTCTGTTTGCCTCGAGATCATCGCCCCTGCTGTCGGCTTCATTAAATTGATTAACAATTTGTTCCATTTCGGCCATTTGCTGGGAGAGCACCAAATCGTTATCTGCGATTTTTTTTCTGCAAGTCGCACGCGCCTGCATCAACGCTTCCTCAGCGGTTTCGGCACGTTGTATAATCAATCTTTTAATAAATCCCATGACGTCCCTCCTTTGCTCGTCTTTTAGTAGGTCTTACTTTTTTGCATCTGTCGTGGCGTGAGCCTCTTCGTAGATACTGACTGTTTTTGTCATTATTAATTATATCATCATTTCAAATAATCTGTTACGATTTTTTTTATTAAAAAGTCATTTTTTTCGACAATAAATTTTATCGAACACGCATTGTCGTTTTTTGTCCACGATATATAAAAATTACGCACAAATGTTCTTTATATTCAAATGAAAATATAGTATAAATTTATTTGTATTATTCGACACATATCCTCTTTTCAGCATATGATACTACTATCGAGGCAAAATAAGTGTGTTATTAAATATCAATATTGAAAATTAACAAATATCGCAAAAATCCCTATATATCTTTTACATAATAATATACCTTTTCACATTTCTTGTCAAGTGTTCAACGACGATTTTCCGGACACCGTATGTAGGGTTGTCAAACAATTGTTACACATTGGAGAAATCTGAAGATCATCCCCTTCCGCTTCATTTGATCGGAAGGCAGCGCCCCGCTTGTTGCGGGGCGCGTTTTGGAAAAAAATAAATATCGTAATCTTATACGCTGCCGCGATATTACAGCCGCCTAAGCCTGAGCTCCACCAATGTTTCCGTGTTCGCGGTGCGGGGGAACATATCGAAAGGCATGACGGGGTCTGATACGGCGTATGCGGACAGAAGTTTTATATCGCGGGTGAGGGTGGCGGGATTGCAGGAAAGATATATAAGCCTTATATCCTTTTCAGCCGCGAATGCGTTCAAAGAATCGACGACCTCGGGGGAAAGCCCTTTTCTCGGCGGATCGACGTATATGACGGTCTTTTTCCCCGCCGTTTTTTCCGCGAGGCGGGGAAGGACGTCCTTAGCGTCGCCCGCAATATTGGTGGCTTTATCTTTAAGTCCGTTCGCCGCATACAGCTTATCCGCGTCCCTTACCGCCTCGGGGACTATTTCGACGTTTATGACTTCGGCGCCCGCTTTAGCCATTTTTATTCCCGTCAAACCTATCCCCGCGTAGAGGTCCATAAAAAGCGTATCTTTGTCGGGCGAAACGAGTTCGTATATCTTGTCGTAGATCTTTTTTCTGATGTAGTCGTTGACCTGGAAAAAGGAAAGAGGATCGAGCCCGAGCTTTACGCCGTCAATATTTATTTCGCTTGCGGTCGAATAAAGAGGAACGTATTTCGCGCCCATGATGCGCGCGCCGCGCTCTTTGTTTACCGATATGCCGAATATATAGCGTGAAGATATATTTTCCAAGTCGTTTTTCAGGCGCTCCGTATCCGGAATAGTATCTCCGTTTATAACTATCGTCACCGCGAGAACGCCGCCCAAAA
This sequence comes from uncultured Clostridia bacterium, assembly GCA_944331875.1. Taxonomy (GTDB): domain Bacteria; phylum Bacillota; class Clostridia; order Christensenellales; family DTU072; genus Stercoripulliclostridium_A. The sequence goes on from CALVJA010000014.1 coordinate 11,720, forward strand.
GTCTCGCGACAAGATGCCTTAAAACCCCATTCCCGGTTTCATGGGAATACGACGAAAGTTTATTTTCGTTCGCCCAACGCGTTACGGCGGCGATAAGGGGCTTCAGCCACTTGCCGTGCAGCGGGCAGTCCGTTATCGGTTTCACGCGCCTGGTGCGGGCGCGGTAAAACCCGAGAACTACTTTTCCGTTTTCCTCCGCAAACGGTATCTGCGCCTTGTTTCGGTACCCGAGCACAGGCTCCGAGGGTACTATATCCGCGATCTCGGGTTTTATACCCGCGTTTTTCTTAAACAATGCGGCGATGTTGTTTTTCTTGAACTCGAGCTCCGCCGCGTACTCCGCGTGCATATAGTTGCAGCCGCCGCACACGCCGTACACGTCGCACGCGGGGCGCACCCTGATGGGCGAGCGTACCTCGGCTTTTATGAAACGCGCGTAAACGAGGTTTTTTCTGTGGTTCACCGTGACCGCCTGCGCCCGTACGGTTTCGCCGGGAAGAGAATTCGGCACGAACACGGTATATCCGTCCTCGTGCGCGATCCCCTCGCCCTCGGCGCCGACGTCTTCTATCTGTAAAGTAAGATATTGATAAGGTTGTATCAACGGCTCACCTCCCAGCCGCGCGAGGTAAGATCCTCGTATACCGCCTCGTAATCGACGGCTATGTCAGCGTATTCAACTTCCTCGCGTGCAAGGAACGGACGGATAGAATATGAGTCGCGGGAGGATATCGTCACCAACGTGCCGCCCCTGTCGTCGCCGTACTCGTATATGTCGTTCATGTCCAGAGTGCGGCGGCGCGAGTCGGCGTCCATCCTGTAGTAATGCGCGAGCCCCGAATGCTGCACGAACACCATATCCACTCCCTCGTAGCGGAGCATGCCGCCGTTATCGTGGTAATGCCCCGAAAATACTGCCGTGGTGGAGCCGAGCTCCTTTATCTTTTCGAACATTCCGCAGCGGTCGAACCCCTCTGCGGAGGCGCTGCCTTCGACTATCTCGCCGTAAACCATTTCTACGGAGCCGTCCCCCTCTTCCCACGCCTCGTGCGCGGTGAATATCTCGGGAAGCGGGACGTGTGTAAAGAGCATGCTTTTTACCTGCATCTCGGCGCCCGCGCCGTACTCGGCGGCGTTTATCGCCTCGAGATGCCGTTCGTACCACGCAGTCTGAGCCTCGGTCTTATACCTTAGGTACTTGCTGCCGCCCGTGTTCACGCAGTCCATCATGCAGAGGGAATATATTAGTTCTCCGTCCGCGCGGCGTATGTTTATGAAATAATTGCCGATTCCGCCGCCCTCTCCCGCGTCGCCCGAGTCTATGATGCAGTGCGGATATTTATCGAGTGTCTCCACGACATATTCCTTGTTGCTTTCGGATATCCCGGTGGCGTCCGCGAGGGCGCCGTTCGGCGTCGAAAATTCGGAGTCGTGGTTTCCGAACGTGGGCGCCCAATATACTCCGAGACGTTCGAACATATTAGCGTACCGCTTCAAAAACGTCACGTTATTCAATAAGCCGCTCATGACGATATCGCCCGTTATCACCACGAGGTCGGGCTTTGCCCGGGCGACCATGCGCTCTATAAGCGTAAACGTGTTGTCGTTAGACGCGCCGTATTTGTTTTCATAATTGTTCACGGGGTATTTGACCTGCGGATCGGTCAGCACCAAAATATCTATAAACTCGCCGTCCGGGACGTATATCGTCGCGTATCCGTCCCGGGATTCGTCGGACTCGAGATATATAAACCCGTTTTCGGCGGTATTCGGGAGCGCGGTATTGTAATACTCGTCCTCTCCCAAGCCGTTCCATACCGCGACCCAGGCGGTAAACACGCTCGCCAGCACAATGAGCACTACTGCCGTTATCCTGAAAGCTTTCATTATACGCCCTCCCCGTTTATTATCGCCGCGGTCTATAAGCCGCCCGTTACCTACTAAAAATAGCCACTATCACGCCTTCCCCGCCCGCGTTCCCGGAGGGTCTGGTAAATAACATATTGACGTTTATATCGGCGGCGGAGTCCCAATAAAACTCGAAAGTCGCGTATTCGACCTCGCGATCGGCGGCGAAGATATCCTCCGCCGCGGCACGCGCCGCGTCGACTGCCGATTGCAACTCGTCGGACGACGTGAACACGGCGGTAACGTTTTCGAACGCGCTCCCGAGCGCCTCGAGAGTGACGGACGGATAATAATAATATTCGCCCCGCGCCACGGGATAACCGTAGTCGTCCTCGTCATATCCGTTCGCGAAAATATATGCGTCGGAAACGAGGAAGCGGTCGTGGCATATGACCTCGACTTCGTCCGCGCCGACGGGCACCTGCATATCGTCGCCGGTCACGTCCACGACGTACCACGCGCCGTCAAGATTTACCTTGTTCCAGGCGTGTCCCACGGTGCCCGTAGAATTTGTCAGATATCCGGATACGCGTATAGTTTCTATGCCCTCTATCCGCGCCATAAGCATGAACGCCTTAGCGATGCCGTCGCAGACCGCATACCCGTCGATGAACACGCCCTCCAAATTGAACGCTCTGTATCCGGAAAGCTGTCCGGCGCTATAGCGCGTGCTCATATCCAGAAGAGTCATATCGTAAACGACGTTTTCGGCGATGTAGTCGTGTATCGCCAACAATTTTTCGACTTCCGAGGCGTCCCGATCCGTTATCTCGGCGAGCGCCGCGCGCGCCCTTTCATATACCGCGATAGCGCTCGCGAGAGCGTCTACTTGATATTGGGGAGCGTTCGCGGAAAGCGTGCCGAACCTGGGTCTGAAACCGCGCTCCACCGCATAAACGAGCTGTTCCGAATTATACACGAGATATTCGGGTCCGGAATCGATAGCAAAGGAGCGCTCCGCGCCGAAGTTCCCGACCCCGCTTATTATCTGCACCGCCTCGTCCTGGCGGAGATAATCGGGAGTCAGCGACAAAGTGTCGTCGGTCGCGACGTAATTTCCGTCTGTGCGGGTGGAGAAATTGACCGTAACGCTCATCGACGCTTCGCTTGCCGAATAGGTGTAGCTGGAGGCGGTGTCGCTTTTCAGCCCCAGCCGCGCGAATATCTCGGACACCCAGCCGCCGCTTCCGTTAATTCCGAAAACGGTTTCCTGAAGCGAGCCGGACTGTATCCCGGACTCAGAGAAATCGAACGATACGGAAATATTGTCGTTTGCCGTATAAGTCCCGATATTGTAAAGCCAACAATAGCCCATCACCGCCTCGAACTCCTCGCGGGAGCCGATGACGGTATCATAGATAGCTCCGTTCGATTCGATGTAGCAGCCGTATTCCGAGACATCGTTAAGGTACGAAAGCGCTAGATGAACATAAACCGCGGCGCCATCCGCCGAAGCCGTTCCCGTTAGCGCCGAAAGCTTATCGGGGGAATGGTCTGCGTCAAACAGCACGGTAGTTTCCGTATCGAAAGCGCCCGCTTCTATCTCCGTCACGGATCCGGGCACTACGATGCAGCCGTCGTAACCCGAGAATGCGCCCGAGTTTATCCCGCTTACGATATTGCCGTCGTATGCGGACGGGATGTGCAGAATGCCGCCTGCGGTCACGGGATCGTATCCCGTCACCGCGCCCGCGTCGAACGAAAGCGTGTGGTCGCGCCTTGTCCAGCCGGCATAGAGGGAAACGCTCTCCTCGGCGGGTTCGTAGTTTGTAAATTCGCCGTCCGCTCCCGCAACGGGAGTACCGGTGCAGGCGGAGTCCGAATACCAACCGGTAAACATATAGTCCGTCCTGACTCCCGGAGAGACGGTGAAGGAATCGCCGTAGCGGAAATCGATCATTTCGACAACTGTCGTATCGAAAGCGGAATAGTTCCTGTAGAAAATCGCGCTCCTGTCGCCGCCCGTCCAGCGCGCCTCGAGAGTGACGTTCTCGGCAGCAGCGGTGAATGTGTAAGTCTCTCCCGAATCCACTCTCGTATATCCTCCGGCGCCGTACAGATACCAGCCGTCGAACGAATAGTTGTCGGGATCCGACGCTGCCGCAGTCAGCGCGAAGCGCTCCCCGATATTGAACGAAGCGGTATATTCGTCCAACGCCTCCCGCGAGTCGCCGACCGTGAATGCGCCCGCATTCGGATTGTTGACCGTGACCCTGAGCGTGTAATCGACGAGCTCCCATTTCGCGTATGCGGTGACGTTACCGTTTACATCATGCTCTCTGAAATAATCGATGAGCGACGTCGTGTACTCCTCGTCTATGTACCAGCCCGCGAACGTGTAGCCGCGCCTCTCCTCCGGCGTCGGAAGGCTTACCGCACCGGTAGTCAGTTCTATCGGATCGATGTCAACTCCCTCTCCCTCGAAATACAAGGTATACGAGGTGTTTTGTCCGCCGCCGGTATCGTCGCCGCCGCCCGTTGTAGGCGTGCACGCCGCGATCAGCGTCGCTAAGCATATCGCAAGCGCAATAACCGCTGCGATCACGATAAGTTTGGTGTTACGTTCTTTTCGTTTCATAAGTACTCCCCCCGTCAGTCGAGCTCGAAAGCTCCGGTGTATAGTTTATAGTATCTGCCGCCCATGGCTATCAGCTCGTCGTGCGAGCCGCGCTCTATTATCCTGCCGCCCTCTATGACGAGGATACAGTCGGCGTTCCGGACCGTTGACAGCCTGTGCGCGATGATAAAGACGGTGCGCCCTTTCATCAGCCTGTCCATGCCCTGTTCGATCAAAGCTTCCGTCCTGGTATCCACCGACGACGTCGCTTCGTCCAATACCAATACCGGCGGATCCGCCGCCGCGGCGCGGGCTATCGACAGAAGCTGCCGCTGCCCCTGCGAAAGATTGACCCCGTCGGCGGTGAGTTCGGTGTCGTAGCCGTGCTCCAGCCGTTCGATGAACGAGTCGGCGTTCGCGAGCCGCGCCGCCGCCACGGTCTCCTCCTCGCTAAGGTCTTCCCTGCCGTAACGGATGTTGTCCCCTACGGTGCCGGTGAACAGGTGGACGTCCTGCAGCACCATCGCCATGCTGCGCCTCAGGTCGTCCTTTTTGATCTTTTGGATATTGATGCCGTCGTAGCGTATCTTCCCCTCGGTAATATCGTAAAAACGGTTCAGAAGGTTCGTTATCGTAGTTTTTCCCGCGCCCGTGGAACCCACAAGCGCCACTTTCGTCCCCGGACGGGCGGTGAAGGAAACGTTCCTGAGAACGGGTTTTCCGGGCTCGTACTCGAACGACACGTTTTCGAATTCCACCTCGCCGCGCCACGGCGCGTAAGTGGTCGTGTCCGTCATGCGGTGGTAATGTTTCCACGCCCATTTACCGGTGCGTTCCTTAGATTCGCATATATTGCCGTTTTCGTCCTCGGTCGCGTTCACTAGGGTGACGTAGCCCCCGTCTTCCTCTTCGGGTTCGGACATAAGTTTCAATATCCTCTCCGCGCCCGCGAGTGCCGTCATCACGCCGTTGAACTGCTGGGATATTTGCGTTAACGGCATCGAAAACTGCCTCGACAGCGTTAAAAACGCGATAAGGAGCGGCGCGCCGCCCTCCAGATGTCCGCTGGCTATCAACAGAGCCCCCGCAATGGCGGTCACGACGTAGTTTATATAGGAAAGGTTGCCCATGACCGGCATGAGTATCTGCGCGAAGGTCTGCGCCGAGGTCTCCTGCCGGCAAAGGTCGTCGTTTATCGTTTTGAAGCCCGCTTTGGTCTTTTCCTCGTGGCAGAATACCTGTACTACTTTCTGCCCCTCGACGTACTCCTCGATGTATCCGTTCGCCCGCGCGATACCCGCCTGCTGGAGTATGAAGTATTTGCCGCCCTTGCCGCCTATTATCGCGACCGCCGCTATCATGACGGCGAGCATTACGATGACGAAGACGGTCAGAAGCGGACTGTACACCATCATCAGGACGAACACGCCGATTATCGTCAAAACGGAGCTCACGATATTCGGGATACCGTTGGATATCATCTCTCTGAGCGCGTCGGTATCGGTGGTGTAGCGGGACATTATCTCGCCGTGCGTGCGTTTGTCGAAGTAGGATATCGGCAGCCGCTCCATTTTCTCGAACATCTTCGTTCTGACCGAATAAAGCGTTCCCGTCGAAACGGTCAATAGAAGGCGCATGCTTACGAATCCGCCCGCGGCGCCCGCAAAATACACCGCGAGCATTATTCCCGTGTTCTGCATCAGGAGCGCCATGCTCTCCTCGGCGCCCGCGCCGCCCCCGACAAACGTCTCGATGACGGACAGTGACTCCCTCAAAAACATATTCCCCACCAGCATGGAGCCGACGTTTACTATGCCCGCAAGTATCGCGAAAACGATGTGCCACGCGTATTTTTTCATGAAGCGCAGTATCTCGATAAACGTCTTCAGCGGTTTTTCGGGGCGCACGGAGCGGTGCGCCGCATTATTCTTTTCAGCGCGTTTCATCGTCCGCCCCCTTGTGCTGCGATATACATACCTCGCGGTATATTTCGGAACCGTAGTAAAGCTCCCTGTGCGTGCCCCTCGCGACTACGGCGCCGTCGTCCATGACGATTATCTCGTCCGCGTCCATAACGCTCGAAACGCGCTGGGCGATTATGATGACGGTCATGCCCGCGAAACGCTCCTTCAGCGCCGCGCGGATCCTTTGGTCCGTGGCGGTGTCCACCGCCGAGGTCGAGTCGTCGAGTATCATTATCTTCGGCTTTTTCAAAAGCGCGCGCGCTATGCAAAGGCGCTGCTTCTGTCCGCCCGACAGGTTGACGCCGCCCTGATCGAGGTATGTGTCCAATCCCTCGGGAAAGCGGTCAATGAATTCCTCCGCATCCGCGGCGCGGGCGGCTGACATTATCTCTTCGTCCGTGGCGTTCTCGTCGCCCCACTTCAGATTTTCGCGTATAGAACCCGAGAACAGCACGTTTTTCTGAAGCACCATCGCGACGCTCGCCCTGAGATTTGCGACGGGGTATTCCATGACGTTGACGCCGCCCACTTTGACGGCGCCCGAATTGACGTCGTAAAGCCTCGGTATCAGCTGCACAAGCGTGGATTTGGCACTCCCCGTACCGCCTATGACGCCGACTACGGAGCCCGCCTCGATTTTAAGCGACAGATCCTTTATCGTCTCCTCGGACGAGGAGGGATATTTGAACGATACGTTTTCGAACTCTACGGAGCCGTTTTCGACCTCGAGCCCCTTTTCCGCCATGGAATCGTTTATCGACGGCGTTTCCTTCAGCACTTCGCTCACGCGCGCGGCGGAAGCGGAGCTTATGACGAGGTTCACGAATATCATCGCCACCATCAGTAGCGACATCAATATCTGGTTGACATATGATATAAAACTCGTCAGGTCCCCTATCGTCATCGGCGACGTCGCGGAGATTATCTCGGAACCTCCGATATACACCACCGCCACCATGCACGCGAACATTATAAACTGCATCAGCGGCTGTCCGTATACCAGAAGTCTTTCCGCCTTTACCTGCGCCGTGCGCACGTTCTCGGCGGTCTTTCTGAATTTTTCGGTCTCGTGATCCTCTTTTACGAACGCTTTGACGACGCGGATACCGATAAGGTTCTCCTGCACCGCGGAGTTCATCTTGTCGAAAAGGCGGAACATTTTCCTGAACAGCGGGAACGCTACTGCGCCCACCCCCACAAACGCCGCCGCGAGCACGGGGGCGACGATGACGAATATCATACCTATCTCGGCGTTTATCGAAAGCGTCATCGCAATGCTCGTCGCGAACATTATCGGTGCACGGAACGCTACGCGTATGCACATCGCGTACGCGTTCCTGATGAACGTGACGTCGGTGGTCATTCTGGTGACCAGACTGCCCGTCGAAAATTTATCGACGTTGGCAAACGAAAAACTCTGTATCTTGTCGAACATCGCGGAGCGCAGATTTTTGGCAAAACCCATGCTCGCGACGGACGCGAAACGCGCGGACAACGCGCCCGCGACAAGCGCTAAAAACGCATACGCGAGCATTATCCCGCCGTGCGTCCACACCGCGTCCATGTCGCCCGCAGCGATGCCGTTATCCACCAGCCGCCCCATCTCGCGCGGGATGAGCACTTCCATTACGACTTCGATTATAACGAATACGGGCGCGAGCAAGCTCGGAAGAACGTATCCCTTTACGTTTTTCGCGAGAAGTCCCAAATCTATCGATCTGTTGCCGGCGGGTCGTTTTCTCATGATATCCGCTCTTTCAATATATTTTCCAAAAATTCGTCAGCCGCGGCGAATATCTTCGGAGTGCCGCGCATGAACGGATACAGATGCGTGCAATGCGCGTCGCCCTTTTCGCGCGCAACGTACATCGAGTATTCCACTCCCGCCCTTTCGAGCGCCGCCGCCATTTCCCGTTCCTGTCCGCCGCAGAACATATCGCGTTCGCCCGCGATGATGCAAACGGGACACCATTCATCCGTAACGCATGAGGGAACAGATATAAAATTTTCGGGATACGGCAAAGAATCCCCCGAGGAAGTGCCGAACAGGCATACACCGATATCTTCCGTTATACCCATCGGCGCGGGGTTATCGAGGCATTTTACGGGATCGAAGGGGGTGAAAAAGTTCAAAAGCGCCTTCGGCTTCGCCGCAGTGTATTCGGGAAGGTCAAGTTCTTTTACGAGAGTATCGGAATATATCGCCGAAACGGCGTGCGCGGCATAGTACCCGCCCGCGGAGTCGCCCGAAATTATTATCGTATCGGTATCCATTTGGGGAAAGCGTTCCGAAAATCCCGCGAGTGAATCGAGCGCCGTTATGCAGTCGCGCGTCCCCTCCGGAAATTTATGTTTCGGAGCCAGCGAGTAATCGATATTGACGACGAAAAAGCCTTTCGCGGCATATCGGCGCGCAATACCCGAGCGGTAACGCTTGCCTCCGCATACGAATCCGCCGCCGTGCACGTTGAAAAATACGGGAAGTTTGCCGTTCTCATCCGCTATCTCGGGGGAGAAGTAAAAATCCATTCTCCTGTACTTTCCTTCGCCGTACCGAAGATTTTTGACGACCGTCGTTTTCCCGTAGCGAGGATAGTTCCTGAGCGGGTGGTTGACGACGTCGCTTATTTTGAAAAACACGCGCGATGTGTGCATGGTTTTATTTTAGTTTATACTATGTATAAAGTCAAACGAATACGCTTCGTTCGCAGCCGAAATGATGTCGAAAAAGGGCGCCGCCACGCTCCGGTAAATCAAAGCGCCGCCCCTTGTCGGGCGGCGCCTGAAGTCTTATATCTCGCGGTAGGAACCCAGGAACACGAATTTCACGCATTCCGTTTCCAGCTCCGAGAGGAGGTTTTTGACCTCTTCTTTATCGACGCGGGCTTCGAAATCGAAGTAGAACGCGAACTCGAAATCGGTGTTGCCCATGGGACGGCTTTCCAGTTTGGTGAGGTTCAGTCCCAAAGTCGAGAATTTATTCAAAATGCGGTTCAGGCTCCCCGCTTCGTGCGGAAGGTTTACCATAATGCTTATTTTATCGGAATCCTCGAACAGGTGAAGGTCTTTCGATATCGCTATGAAGCGGGTGTAATTTATGTCGTTGTCCTGTATGTTCGGCTGCAATACCCTTAGTCCGTAAATGCCCGCACACGATTCGGAAGCGATGCAAGCTACGCCCTTGTCGGGACTGTCTTTTACCATTCTGGCGGCGACGGCGGTGTTTTCGACGACATTGACTTTGACGTTTTTAAGCCCGTGCAAAAACGCGGAGCACTGGTCTATAGCCTGCTTGTGGGAGAATATCTCCTTTACGTCCTCGGGATCGGTGCCCGGTTTCGCCATCAGATAGTGCTGGACCCTGAGTCTTATCGCTCGCAGTATGTAGCATTTGTGTTTGCGCATAAGGTCGTATACCGCGTTGACGGAGCCGACGGAGCTGTTTTCGATGGGCAGTACGCCGTAATCGCAAAGCCCCCTTTCCACCGCGCCGAACACCGCGTCCCAATCCTTGAAATAGAGGATGTCGTTTATCGGAAACATCTTGTCCGCCGCTATCTGCGCGTATGCGCCCGCGACTCCCTGGCACGCCACCGTCGCGGAGACGGGGAAGGTCTCCTCGCCTTTTGCAAGCGCGCCGTCCAGCAATGTGCGTATCGAGGAAGGGACCCCCGCATTTTGCGCGCCGTATGCTCTTGCGGTATTGAACAGCGTGTCGTATAGCTGTTTTGCGTACAGCTTCATCCCTTCGGGCATATTCTTCGTCACGCGGTTGACGGTCGCCTTTTCGACTAAGGTTCCGTCCGTTTCAGCTACGTCGCGGGAGGTATCCCGCGCCATTTCGCCCGCAAGCTCCATGCGCTTTACATAAAGCGAAGCGATCTCGTCGTCGATGGAATCGATCTTGGTTTTAAGTTCTGCTGCCGACATATTTTTTCTCCTTGAAAAAAGCCGCCCCTGCGGTGCGGCTTTCGTTTTTTATATCTTTTTCAGCGCACCTTCAGGCGATTGCCTCTTGACAACCATAAAAGAAAAAGCAAAAGCCGAAGGTAAACTCTTTTCTCATAATATGATATTATCCCTTTCAAAATCGTTTGTCAACGGATTTTCGAAACTTTCGGGGAAAACGACGTCTACTCCCCCTCGTATATCGGAAGAGTGGAGCCGCCGTACGGCATTATATAAACGCTCGCGTTTTCGCCGTGCCGCGCTATCGCCGCCGCGTACGCCTCATCAAGGCTTACAAAAGGCTTGAACCCCATTTTTTCGACGAACGCCGCGTCCAGTTCCGATACAAGATATATATCCGCTTTTTTCATCACCATGGCGACCGCCGCCGCCTTGTGCGCGCCGAGTTTGAATTTCTTTTTTATGTTCTCTATCATCTCGTCGGGGGTAAAAGAGGTCATCCATTCTTCGAATCTCGCGCTCCCGGTCCCCTCTTTGCAGCCCGCAAGCCATATCACCGTGCCGCCCGGGCGCACCGCGTGTTTGGCGTTGTCGAGCGCTTTCTGCGCTTGGTACATATTCTGATCCTTGGGATATCCTCCCGCGCTCACGACGACGATATCCGCCCGGCGCGTTATCGGTATGCGGTACAGTCCGTCCAAAAACTTTACCCCCTCCCTGTGCGCCGACGTGACGTCGCCCGCAACCGCGTATACGATGCGTTTGTGTTCGTCCAAAACGGCGTTTAATATGTAATCGACGCCGAGCATCGCCGCGGCTTCCTCGATGTCCTGCCTTACTGGCGACATGATGTTTCCCGCATACGAGCCGGGCATGGTCATCATTTTGTGATTGCACTGTATCGCCTCTGGGGTGGAAACTCCGGGCATTATCGCCTTCGCGCCGCCGGAGTAGCCCGCAAAATAATGGTATTCTATGTTCCCCGTAGCGATGACGAAGTCCGCTTCCGCCACGCGGCGGAAGATATCGACCGGTGTCCCCGCGGCGGTGACGCCGAGACGCACGGTGTCGTCGGGGTCGGAATCTATACATTCCACTTTGCCGTACAGATCCCCCGCGAGGTACTTTTTCTCCTCCTCGGTGTGCTTTCTGTGCGAGCCCAAGCCGAACACCACGGTGATGTCGGAATACTCTACACCCGCCGAACGGAGCCTGTCCGCTATCGGCGGAAGCGCGACGGCGGAGGGCATGGGGCGGGTTATGTCGGAAGCGATTATAACCGTTTTTTGACCCGGTCTTACCTTCTCCTCGAGCTTGACGTCGCCTATCGGGTGGTCGAGAGCGTATTCCACCGCTTCGGCGCCCGTCCGCTCCGCTTTTATCGGGTTCGGCTCGAAAACGCCGATGACTCTGCCTTTTTCGGGGGTAAATTCTATTTCGGTCCTGTCGTATCCTATAAGCATGGCGTATTCCTCAAAAACGTTCGTTCGGGTCTATGACGCGCTCGTCGATATAGTATTTCCTTTTCATCACGTTGAAATATCCCGTCATCGATATCGCGGCGTGCGCGACGAAGGCGGCGGGAAGCACCACTATCGGCACTATCCCCAAAGTCTCCACCGCGGTAGCGAGCGTCAATCCGCCCGCAAATATCAGCAAAAAGAGCATGGACGGATATATCTCCTTGACGAAAGCGGAGTCGTACCTGGTGAAAAACGCTTTCGCCGCGTCCTTGAATTTGAGGTTTTCGGAGATCATCTCGGGTATCCACCTCGCGGTGAGCGAAAGCCTCAAAGCGAGAAGCGCTATCAATATCAATAATGCGATAGCGACCCCGGGGATACCTACGGCGCCGCCGAGCCACGTCGCCAGGAAATAGCATCCCGCCAGTATCAATATGTCCGTGGGCACCGTCAGCGCCGTATACGTCAACGCGAAAAGCGCCGCTTTCCCTCCCGTGGATACGGTGGCGTTTATGAAGCCGCAGTTGAAATTAGCGCTCATTTTATTGTAAATATAGAAGCCCGCCGGCACTATGGCGAACGCGACTCCGAAACGGAGCAGTATAAACAGCAATAAGTATAATACCGCCGCGCGCGCCAGCGAGTCCGCATTTTTGTTCAGAAATTCGTTTATCGATCCGCCGGGACGGCGCGAACCTATGCCGAACAGAGCGGCGATATCGTCCTCCAGCTCCTCCATGAGGTCGACGTCCGAATCGAGAGCCTCGATTATGGGTTCGGTTATCGCGGTGAACAGCGCGAAAACGATGAGGAACAGTACGGTCGTGTACAAAAGTACCTTCAATATCAGTCCCGAGTTGGACAGCGTTATTGACAACGAATGCCTCAGGTTCATTTATCTTTCCTCCGCGGTTTGTAGTAAAAATAGTCCTTCGGGTAATCTTCGCGGACAAGCCCGAGTATCTCGTAATAAGATATGAACGCCAGCGTTATGAAGTAGACGATGAGCGCCGAATCCAAAACCGCCTCGACTATGAACGACGCGAGCCTGCTCCCCGCGGCTCCCACCGCGAACGATACCGCGAGCCACACGGCAAGCGGAATCGCGACGGCACCGAACATCCTTGGGAAGGTCTTTCCCGAAACCGCGGAGCTCGCGGCAGTATACGCGTGGAACGAATTGAGCCCGTTGAACGTCATGTACGGCAGGTAAAGTATGCCTATCGACATGATGAGCGCGACAGCGGCATACGCACCGACCAAAAGCGCCGCCGATATCGTCGCCGACAGCGCCGCGTTCGAGATGCCCTGCGGCAGGATGATAATCGCGGTGGTCAATACTTTTATCAGGAGCGCCGCTACGGAATAACAGAACACCGCCTGCAGAACGGGAATGAAGTTTTCGTTGAAGTCGCGGAAGATCCCGTTCACTTTGAACACGCCTACCCTTAGGCTCCTGGATATCACCGTCACCGACACAGACATGAAAAAGAGCATCAGCACGAACGCCGCCGCGATCGCTATGCCCGTAGGTACGGCGGGTATCGTTCCGCCGAACGTCCATGCCGCGGCGAAAGAATCGTTTCCCGTTTCGTATCCCGCCAGCCAGTCGAAAAGCGCTCCGACGGGATTCGCCGCCGCTATCGCTATGCCTATCGGCAGCGACAAGAGAAACAACAGGAGAAAACGCTTCCCCTTTTCCAGCTTGAACAGATACTCGGCTGTTTTTTTGAAATATCTCATATATCTTTCCGTTGCGGCCCGGAAGCCGAATTATTTTTTCTTCTTTTTATTGTCCTTTTTATTGTTCGCTCTATCGTTCGCATTCGCGCCCGGTTTCGAAACAGCAGACGGATCTTCGGATGTTTCGGCTTCCGTTTCCCCGCTTTCGGGCTCCGAAACTATGGACGAGCGCTTTTTCCCTATCTTTCCCTTTTTATATAGGACCGTAAGCGCGACGGCTGCCGCGATAATAACGGGAATACCTATGCCGAGCGCTATCCACAGGGGGAGAAGATCGTCTCCGTCCTCGCCCGCGACCCTGACGAGATACAGGTTTCCCGCCGTTCCGTTAAGGTCGGTTATCAGAAACGACGTCCCGTTCGTGACGTCTGACAAGCGATATCCGTCGCCCGAGTCATATACAACATAATACTCCGCTTCGTCCGTATAGTCAAACCGAAGTCTTATCGAAGCCGAAAGTTTATCCGCGGAAATGCTCGCACCGTTCAGCGTTGCGGCGTAGTTCACGCGGATAACGCTTTTTGCGCCCGGCGCGTTCACTGCCGCCGCGGCGGCGCGGGCGGCGTCCGAAGAATCCGGCAAAAGCGCGAGATTCAGCACCAGTTCCACGACGTCGCCGCCCACCGAGTCAACGGCGAGGGAAAGGTTCGTCGACGAAAATTCGCCCGAGACGAGGTCGGAGTTGTTGACGACGAAATCGACGTCCGCCCTGCCCTGCTCTACTGCCGCTCTGAAACGCGCGTATACGCCGTTTACGAAGCTCCAATACATTTCGGTCACCGTTTCCCTGTCCGTGCCGTCCCTGAACGCGAGATCGAGGTTTGCGAACGCTTCCGAAACTTCACTGTACAACGTCGGGTTCACTGTGCCGCCGTCGCCCGAGGGATCGTATGCCGCGATATTCGCCCTGTAGGAAAGCACGTTGTCCTCGACGTTCAGCGCTATCTCCGAGCCGTTCGCGGCGTAGCCGGTGATGTCGTAGGCGGGGTCGGTCTCTATTTTTATCCTGTCGTTCGACAAAAGCCCAAGCGCGGAATTGCCGAGGGAATCCATCGCATACCAATAATAATATCCGTCCTGCGTTATGTCGAAGCGCGAAGTATGGTTTCGGGTAAGCGTCGTGAAATTTTCGCTCCACACGGTATGCTCGTCGATGTATTCGGACATGTCCTCGCCTGTCACGTCGTCGCTGTCGCCCGCGGAGTCGCCGCCCACGGAGAGTTTTTCGTCGAAACGGAGTATCCGTATCGAGGAAATACCCGAGCAAGCCGAGTACGGCACGCTTGCGGGGAAGTTATCGGTAAACGAAACGGATACGCGGAAAGAACGCGTGCCGTCATCGGAAACGGACAATAGTCCCGAAATATATCTTCCGTATGCGTCGCCGACGGGTTCGGGGTGGCGATAGTCGAGGTTATCGACTATCTGGCTTTCCGTGAGTATCACCTCGTCCCCTTCGCCCGCGAGTTCGACGTATACCATGAGTTCGCCCGCGACCGCGAGGGTTATCTCGAAGCGTTTATTCTCGGAAGACTCTTCCTCCGCCGTCCAGCTTATCGGATACAGCAAACCCACTTTCGTCTCCCCCGAAACGAGGTCGCGGTTGTTGCCCTGAGCGCCGTCGTAGAGCATATACGGAACGCCGTCTATCTCTCTGTCGCCCCGGAGTCCGTACATATCGTCGTTCAGATCGAGGTCGTAAGCGACATAGATATTGCCGGCATTCAGCGGTACCGTTATGCGGTAGGTAACGCCGCCGAGAACGTAATACTCGCCCGAATCGTCCTTGTTCCACAAACCGCCGCTGTGGAACACGCCGAATGCAGAAGTCGGAGTGACGTCCACTATGGTCACCGCTCCGGAGCCCGCTCCGATATCAGAGGAATTGTCGGCATACGCCGCGCCGCGGACACCGAAAAACGCCGCCAGCGCCGCGGCGGCGATGACGATGACTATGACCGCCGTCCTGCCGCCGCGCTTCAATACAGATCTCAGTATCTCCATTTGCGCTTCCTTTCCTCGATCTGCGCCTTGACCTTACGTCTGTAGGCTTCCTCCACGGATCCCGAATTTTCCCTCCATTCGTATATCTTCCGCGCTCCTTTCTGGACGCGTTTTCTCTTGCGGATAGGCGCCGCTATCAGCACGACTACCAACCCTAAAATTATTATGATCACAACGGCGAGAACGATTATGACCCAATACGGGAAGTCGTTTGTGTAGAACACTATCTCGCCCGAAGAGTTCGCGTAGAACGTGATATAGTCGCCCTCGCGCGTAAACCCGGTGACTTCGGCGAGGTTGCCGAGCCCTTCGACCACAAGGTTCTTGCTGCCCAGATACTCGTCGGGTATCCTGACGTAGAATTTGACCCTGTCCTTCAGAACGGTGTTCAAACCGTTTTCCTTTATCTCGATGACCTGGACGGTGGCTTTCTGCCCGAACAGACGCGTGAATATATTGGTGGCGTTCACCGTGTCGTATACGTCCGTGAACGATACCGTAATATTTGTGCTGAACCCGCCCTCGCTCGATATATACGAATCGGTCGCGGGATCGGTAATGACGTTTGCGGTTATCGTGGCGCTCAACGCATACACGGGGTCGCGCAGCGTATAGTTCCCGGCATGCAGTCCGCTCAAAGACCACGACGTCAATATGACGGAATGCGTTCCGATCTCGGTGGAGCCGTCCGCGGTGCGCGCCGTCAGATTCAGCGTCACTTCGTCCCCTACCAATACGCCGCCGAGTTCGCCCGTCACAGCGATGTCCTGAAGCCCGTCATAAGACTTGCCGTATGCTCTGAGGCTCTCTATCGATATCTCCTTCGGCAGTATGCGGAAGGTGGCGCGCTGGGTAGTCGGCATATAATTGTCGTCTACGACCTCCGCCGTCACGGTATATTCGCCCGCCGATGTAGGCATCACGTTTTCATCGTAACCTTCGAAACGTATCACCACGTTGACTCCGGCGGGGTTGGTGACCACGGTGGGCATGGTGACCGAACCGTAGACCTGGGTGGAAAGCGACGTATAGTCGAAGGTAATGGACGAGACCGTACCTCTTCTGATGATGTACGAAACGGAAGCGTACTCGGTATCGATATAATAGTTCGCATCATCCATGGTTGCCACGGCAACATAATCGCCCACGGCGCGCGGCACCGATATGGAACCGGACGTCGTCACGGAAGTGTCCGCTCCGGCGGCGTAATAGTAAACGAGGATCCTGCTCTGGAGCGCCGTGTATCTGTCCGCGTCGGAGGCGATGATGTCCTCGGTTCTGAGCCGCGGCACGACCGGCGAAGTGCTGCCGTAGTAGTAGGTATACGTTTCCGTTATGGACATCGTACCCTCGTGTACCATATAGTAACTGAGCCTCAACGGCCGTTTCGTTATCGTCACGACATAGGAAATTTCGCCCTCGTAGTTGTTATCGGAAATCTCCGCCGTGAACGTATACGTACCGACTGCGGGATCGGAGCCTGCGAAGTCGGTGAAATCGCTGTCGTTGATCACCGTCATGTTCTGCGGCGACGTCGTGAATACCGGAGCGGTTATATCGTTTCCGTAGGTAAACGTCGTGTTGCCCGTCACATAAATGGTTGCGACGGCTTTTATCACCGTAACGGTGAGGGCGCCTGTATAGCTTTCGTAGTTCAGCGTGTCGTTCGGCGTGAATACGAACGGGACCGAAGCGTATTCGCCGACGTTTCCGAGCACCATGCTGGGCGAGGCGTAAGAGTATGTTCCCGAGACCGCGCCGACAGAGGGAACGTATACCATGCTCCCGCCCGAGAAAGTCCCCGTCGAAAGCGCCGCGCCGTATCTGACGGCGGAGGGCACCGGCATTACCGAATCGTCAACGCTCAGCTGAGCCCTGTTTATAGTAAACGTCGCGCTCATGCTGCCGGTGTAGTTGGGGTCGGTTATCTCTACGCTTATACCGTAAACGCCGGCGTTTACCGCGCGGTACACGGTGGCGCCCGAGGAATCGGTCAGAGAATATCTGAACGAAAGAGTGCTGTTCAGCGCGGGTATCTGGTGTTCGCCGTTATATGTCAGAACGCTCGAAATGAATTCCAGATTGACCGGGGACGGGTTTACCGTAACGGACGCAAGGCACTGCGCCCGGGAATAATTGCTGCTGGAGGGCACGAATATCATCGTGACGCTGTGTCTTCCGGCGTCCGGTACGGCGGACGGATCGGCAAAAGTGAACGTGCCGGTGACCTCGCGGCTTCCGGACAGCGCCACGCCGCCCGTGACGACCGCGCTCCCGAGGTTCGCGCCGTAGGTAAGCTGCGACAGCGAGGGCGGGCTCTCGACGGTGACCGACGCCGCCACTATCGTTACGGGCGCACTAAGCGTGCCGGTATAGTTCGCGTGCGTTATTTCGACGACGACGTAATACGTTCCGATATTACCGGGGAAGTATCCCGCGTCGTAATCGGTGCCCGTGGAGGGATCGACATAATACAATCTGTAATCCGCCGAAGTCAGGTTATTGGAAAGCGATACCCTGATCATCTCTTCGTAGCCGCCCGAAGCGGAGTATTCGAAAACATATTGTCCGCCGGACGGATATATGAACGTGACCGTCGCCTCGCGTTTGTCGATGATATATTCGAATTCCCTTGTCCCCGTATAGAAGTCGCTCCCCGTCACGGATACGACGACCCAATAACTGCCGGCGCCGGCGGGTTGCAGCGCGCCGTACGACGTCGTGCGGTCGTAGCTTAAATATGTAACGGAGATCTCGGAGGAGTCTATCAGTTCCTCGTAGCCCTCTACGGTGACGACCAAAGGCGTGTCCTGCGCATACGTTTTGCGGTTTCCGGTGACGCTTATGTGTTCGCCGACGTCGAACTTCTCGACCGTATAATCGAACGTGAACACCCCGTAGTATCTGCCGGTATGATACAGTCCGTTTTCGGATATTTTGTTTTCTTCGAATATCTGAACGGTGATCGTATAAACGCCGGCGGCGTAAACGTTCCCGAGATCGGGGTCTATCTCTACGCCGTCTTTCAGAAGCGAAACAAGCCTGAAATCGTTGCCGTCCAGCTCATATTCCGTGCCTATCGACCTGAGCCCCAGCGCGTCCGTATCGACGGCATGTCCGTCGTAGTATTTGCCCGAGGAGTGGTCTATCCGAGTGACCTCGGTATATACGAAAATACTTAAAGACCTCACGGCGGAGTCGGCGAGTCCGTAGTTAGGATGAGTGAATTCGACCTCTGCCGACGCGTTTTGTATATAGAAACCCGCCGCGGCGCCGTCCGCATTGCCGACAAGATCGGTTATACTGTATTCCACGCCGTCCAAAACCTTTTTGGACGCGTCGGTAGCTCGGAACACGACGTGAACGTTGTCCGTTGTGAATTCGTTTCCGGTGAATATGTAGGCAAACGCTTCGACTTTCATCTCGGCGCGCGTGATATTCAAAACGAGCGTGCCGCGGACGACATTGTAACCCGAATAGTTATCCGGATTCGGAGTGAACACGTATTCGACGTATTCCCCTACTCCCGGGACATAGTCCGCGCTCTCCGCCCATGCTATCGAACCGATGGAGGCGGCTTGGCTTCCCGCCTGAAGCGAGATGCCTATTTCCCCTAAAGTCGTGCCGTAGACCGCGGAATCGGCTTCGTCCCGATATGAAACGACTATGCTTTGCTGCAGATCCGCCACGTTCTCACCCGAAACCATCACGGTCAAGGTCGCGTACACGCTGACATACCTTTCCTGATCGGAGGGCAAAAACCATATGCCGACCGCGTTTTCGTTAGCGGACGAGAACGTCACGCTGCCGTCATCGTCGTCAAGCGCCCATGAGCCGGAAACCGTCGTGCTGCTCTGACCCATGTATGCGAATATGCTGTTCGCGTATATATTGTCTGCGGTAAAGGGAATACCTATCGGATACGTTTCGCTGACGACCTCGCCCGCGCCCTCGTCATAGACGAATCTTACGTTTGACAGATCGAGCCTCGGGGTGCATTTGACTATCCTGAGGATAAGCTCTTCCGTTACCGTTTCGCCGGTATCCTCGTTCTGAACGACGACGCCGTCGTACACGCCGTAGTAGTTCGGATCGTTTATCTCGGCTCTCAGACGGTATTCGCCCACCTCCAGCGGCGCGACGGAGGAATTATCGTACAACACGGTGACCGATATCGCGCCGTATCCCGGCATTATCACCGTTTCGCCCGCGCTGCCTACGGACGCGGAGAGCGATATAGCGCTTCCCGCGTACTCGCGTTCTATGTAATATCCGAATTCGTCCTCCGATATCTCCGCGTTTATCTCGATATATGCGCCGATATCCTTTTTGGAGATATTCATGCTGATCGTCTGCGTTATCTCGGCGAAATTCGCGGACGTCGGTCTGAACGTTATATCCACGCTGTACGAGCCGACGGAATATCCCGAAACGTCCGCTCCGTCTGCAAGCGTGAACACGCCCGCTACCGCGGCGCCGGTGTTCGGGAATATAACGGTGATATTCGAAAGCCGTTCCGCAAATATGGCGTTGACGTCCTCGACCGACGTGTTGAACGGTATATCGACGGTGCCTATCGAGGTCACGATCCTGACCTCTGCCGCGGTGACATTCATCACGGTATTGCCCGTGCCGGAATAGTTCGGATCGGTTATTTCTATCGCGACGTCATACACCCCCGCGTCGGTGGGCGCCTCGGATGAGCCGTTATAGGTAAACGACGCCGCCGTTATCCCGTGCGGCAGCGATATGCCCGAAGCGAGCGATATCGGAGAACCGGTGTATTCATATGAGTATCCGCCCTCCGGGAAAGAGAACTCGACCGCGTACGGCGCTATGACAAGCGTGCCCTCGTAGGTCCAATCGAACAGACCGTTGTCGGAATACACCAGTCTTACGGCATATTCGCCCGCGTCGACGGGGAGTTCCGTTACGAAAGAGCCGTCCGTTCCGTAATAAGCGATATATGTCGGCGAAGGATGCGACACGCCCTCTTCGTACACGGGGTAGACTGGCGATATCCTCATCGTGGTGTCCGGCGGAGCGTAGGTCTGCGAAGCGTTTCCGAGCTCCGTTATATACGGGACTATCTGCACGAACGCCGCGGAAAGCCCGTCTATGGCGTAATTATTTTCGTTGAGGGTCAGCGTCAGAATGTATCTGCCGATATTTACGGGCGCCGAGCCCATCGTCACGCCGGTGTGGTAGGAGTAACTCAGCGAATATTCGAAATTGGAGGTATCCACTCCCGCTATGACGTCGCCCGTGAACGAGAACACCGGCAGGAACGAATAAGCCGAACCGCCGTACACGCTTTCGAGCACCGCATACTCGTCGCCCGAGGCGGGCACGAACTGATCTACCCTGACTCCGGCGGGTTCTATTATCAAAGTGACGGTAACGGAACCGACGAACCTGTCGTTTGCGGCTATGGAAGCGACAACCTCGTATGTGCCCGCGTCCGAAGCCGAGGCGCCGGAAACGCCGTTCACCGTATATACGAACTCCGCCGCGAAGGTATCGCCGCGCACGGGATCGGAATAAGACGCCGCGGCAAAAAGCGCTCCGCCTATTTTGTCGCGGTCGTCGAACGAAAGCGTGACGACGGAATCGTTATCGGCGTCCGCCGCTATAGATACGGAGCCGGAGATATCCCTTCTGGTCACCACGAGTCTGTACTCGCGTTCGAACGGTCGGAAATTGAGCGCGTAAGAGGCGGCGTATTCCTCGTTCGGAACAAATCCGATATATACGTTCGGAATGTCGTCCGAAACGTCCTCGTTGACCTCGAGTGCGGAATAGCTGTCGTATTCGGTTCCGTCCTCCGCGACGTAATAGAGTCTGAACGAACCGATAAAAGTCGTCGCCACGCCTCCCGCGGGTGCATGCGAGAGAGCCTGCGACCCGAAATCGACGTCCGCGATGTCGCTGAGGTATTCCGTTTGCATGACGGGAAGCGTGCCCTGCGCGTAATTCAGCTCCGCTTTTACGACATAGTATGTGCGGAACGCGCGCCCGACATAGTTTGCCGTGTTGACGGAAGCCAGAACGTAATACCTTCCCACCTCCGTCGCCGCCGCCATATCCGCCGCGAGGTATTCCTCGTTTATCCCGTCGCCGTCGACGTCGAATTCATACACGACGCCGTCGCCGGTATAGCCCTCCGGCTTCGCTATATAATAGGTAAACGTAATTACTACGGAACCGCCGGGAACGGGGTCCTCGACGCCGCCCTCGACAACGGATACAGGGGTGACGATAACGTCGGGAGTCTGATAGCGCGTGCCGTACGTCCTGTACACCGCGCCCGCGAGCTCCGTCTCGGAGTCGTAGTCGCCCTCGTTAAGGTCTCCCTCGGTGATATCGCCCGTCGGAGTAAAGTCTATGGTAACGTTCCTCTGATGTACATATACGCTTATCTCGGCGTTCGCCGCGGTCAGATAGCGGCGCGTGAACCACTCGTCCGTTATCCCCGTTTCGGGGTCCCGACCGGGTATGAACATACAGTTCACCGTCTGATATCCGCCGCCTGGCACGCGGGAGGATTCGCCCGTTTGGAACGCGAGCGTGTATTCTCCCTCCGCGAAGACGTATCCGCCTGCGGAAACATAGCCCACAAAGTCCGCTTCTCCCACCGTCTGACCGTATATCAGTCCGGGAACGCCGCCCGTAAGCTCGTCGGAAAGAGAAGTATCCGCGAGATACAACTCGGAAAAGTCCGCCTCAGCCCTGACGACGTATATCGAAACGGGTTCGGCATATTCCGCATAATCGTAATCCGGCACGAAGTTGCCCTCCGAGTCGTATTCGCCCGCCTGCCAGAACAATCTGACGGAATGCGCGCTCACGCGGTTCCCGTTGTATATCACGTCGAGTACTGTCGTACCGTTCACGCTCGCCGTGTAGCCGTCGCCGGCATGTAAGGCGTATTCGGTCTCGGATTCGAAGAAGAAGCGTCCCGGTACGGTGCTGTTGCCGTTCGCCGAGACATATCGCACGATACCGCCGGAACCGATTATGTTTTCGGTCGCGTATGCGAGCGTTTCCCCGAACTCCATATGGCCCGCTCCCGCGGTGGTGCCGTCCGGTGAGACGTTGGTGTACGGCGTAAGCAGCGACGGGATCGTTACGTTCAGGTTGTTTGACGGAGAACCCTGCGCCACCGTCATCCTGACGTACACGCCGCCGGAATAGTTGTCGTTCACGATCTCGGCATACATTAGGTATACGCCCGCGCCGAAAGCGTTCGACGATATTATAGGAAGCCGATCGGTAAATTCCGCTTCGTCCAGCGCCACTTCGCCGCCGTCGTAGCCGAAGCGGCTCGCTTTCCACACGGAATAAACGTATTGCAGCCCGTATACCTCTTCGCCCATGGAATCGCGGGCTACGTAATCCGCCGTGGTCAGGTGGCCGAGCACGTACTCAAGCGCCCCTCTGACGGCGTACGTCTCGCCGTCTACATTCATTTCGCCCTCGTATCCGGAGTCGCCGGAGGCGGAGGAAAGCGTAACGTTCAATTCCTGTTTGGTGATCTCCAAAGTATAGATATAAACGTCCGAAGCATAGTTGCCGCCGCCCGGATCTACGGTGATCCTGACGTCGTATACGCCCGCGATCGACGGAGCGGTCGTCGTATAGCTCGAGTCGCCCTCTATGCGCAGTTTGTATTCGATGACTAGTACGTATTCCGAAGCAGGAACGTCCACGCGCTCACCGTCGGCTCCGTAATAGTACGACGTGAAATACGTAAGTCCCGGGTGTCCGTCGTACATATACACGAAAGTGCCCGGCGCCTCGTCCTCGCCCGGGATATATTCGCCGCCCGCCTCCGCCGCGGCGGAAGCGTCGGCAACGGGGATTATCGTTTTCGGGTCTACCGTCACGGTCAGATTGTATCTGACGGAGGCATAGTTTCCGTAATGCCTGCCGCCGGAGCGCAGCTCGTACGTCACGTTCGCGCCCGTCCCCGATTCCGTAAAGAAGTAACTGAAAAAGTCGCTGTAATACTCGGCTATCGTAGCGTTCGAAAACAGCGTAAGATCTATCGGAACGAATTCGACCGTGATATCGACGCTGCCGCCCTGCGGGTTCAGATAATCGGACGTGCCCGACGCGGGCGTGACGATGTTGTACGTTCCGTAAACGCCCCCCGCGGTCAGATAATAATCGGTATCGCCTATGGTGACCGCCCCGCGGTAATTGGTGCCGCCGATATTGTAGAGCCCATCATTCGTTATAGGCTCTCCCGCCTGAGTCAGGCTCAAAAACTCGACCGCGTCCAGACTTTGCAGATATTCTATGCTGCCGGATACCTGCACTCCGTCCAGAAGTGGCGCCGCCTTCCCGATGGTGAAACGCCCTATCGATTCGCCGTAGTAATCCGACTCCGCGGAAGCGTTGACGTAAATGCGGTAAAAATAATTTCCGGCGTCTATGAATCCCGAGGAGCTCGCCGCCGAGAGATCCAACGCGTACACCGTACGCGTCGCCAGAGCGTCGTTACCCGTTATCGTCGTCCAGCTGCCCGCCGTTTCGTAAACGTAATATTCGGAATCCCCATGCGTTATTATCGTGCCGAGAGTCACATAGTCGTTCATCGACGTGCCGGAGGGTACCGTCAGTATCACGGTGCCGTCCTCCAGTTCCACCCTGCCGCCCGTCGTTATGCTGCCCGCCGAGGCGTTGGAGTAATACACGAGGGTTATCTCATCGTAATACTGTATCCCCAGACTCGGTCTGTCGCCGTCGAGCCGCGAGCCTGTGTCCGCGGTGGTGACCGTGGAATCGTCCGTATCGAACGTTATCGGCCGCGAAGTATAAGTATAGACCGTCGTATTCGGGACAATACTCACGCGCTGACGGAAATAGATCATCACGGGTCTGTCGAATTCCGAGGAATCGGACCACCATGTGTCCGTAACGGAGAGCGTTATATCCAAATACCTGTAGACGGTGCCGCCCGACGTGAACGTGCTGAGGGATATGTTGTAACTTCCCGTGCCGCCCTGTATCGTGTAGCCCGTGATCTCGTAATAATCATACTGTTCGGGGCGCATGATGACGCGCATCGTTATATAATTCACCCTGACGGTGGAGTACGCTCGCCTGTCCGCGCTGAAATCGGCTGTCGGGATGCCGGCGGGGACGTTGCACACGCCGTTCTGATCGTGGTAATTGGATCCGGCGAAAATATATACGTTCGCATAGCGGGTATAGTTGTTGTAAGCGGACGTGGTCGAACCGGGCTCGAACTGCCCCGCGGGCGTGTCGAACACCGCGTATACGTTCCTTCTGGTGGCGTCGATGTTTATGGCGCGCCTGTCCGATGCGGCATTCGTGCCGGAATAGAGCGTCAGAGCCGAAACGTTCCCCGCAGAATCGACGGCGAAAAGCACAAGTCCCCAAGTGCCCGGCTCGCCGAACGTCAAAGCGTTTTTACCGTTCTGCGTGGTTTCGGTATAATACCCCAGCTGCTGTCTGGTCGCGGTGCCCGAGGCGCCGCCCATACTGTATGACAAATTGTGCGCGGTATCCGAAGGATTGTTCGACGGCGTGAAATCGTAGTTCGAGGAAGCTATGGCTCCGGCGGATATGTTCGCGGGAACTATGAATGCGTATACCTGCTCCGCCGCGCGGTCGTATTGGGCTAAAGTCGCGTCGAACGCGGCGTTCTGATAATTCAATACCACGGACTGGCTCTCCGTATACCAGCTGCCCGTACGGATCGCTTCGCCGAAAGCGGAAGCGGTCGAGATGACCGGGGCCTGCGGCGAATCTGCGTCCACTCGAAGAGAAATATAGTTCGACGAGGACGTATTCATCAGATCCCCGGAGTTGAAATACATGACGTCGCCGTTTTGGTCTATCCCGCTCGGGAAAAGCGGTACTATATTCAATACATTCGCGTTTCCCGCGCCCGGCAGAACCTCGAAACTCACGGTATACCCGAAGTAGACGTTGTTCTGCGAGGTCATCGATTCGGTGCCTTTGTAGAAAGTCTGTCCCGCCGAAAATCTGAGATAAGTGGTGTCGGAATTATATTTGTCGTTTGCAAAGGTATCCCAATAAACGCATGAATTGGAACCGAAATAACCGAAAGCCGCGGTAAAGCTGTGGTGGAAATCGACCGGGGTCTGGTCATCGGAATATGTAAGAGTCAGCGATAAAGATACGGTATCTCCGGGTTTTACGAACAATGTGTTGTTGATTTGCGTACGTATATTGCCGTAATTTATGTTCGCGTAGGATACCGTTTCCCTGTTCGTGCCGGAAACCGTCATGCTTATCGAGTTGCCGACGACGCTTGCAAACGACGCGTCCACGAGGGAAGATATGGTGACCCTTGCGGAGGAGACCGTCGCGGAAGAGACTCCGTCGGGAGTCACCGACATACGGATATAATCACCCGTATTCAGCGTCGAATACGTCAGAGTAAACTCAACGCTTTGGTCGCCCGCCCCGTATTTGCCCACAGACTGAACGGGAACGCCGTTCTCCACAGCGACGTTGCCGCTCGCGTTATAGTATGCGATCGTGACCGAGGCGTCGGCGCTGAGAGTGAAATTGAAAGTAAACAGCACCTTTATGTCGGGATTGTATACCGCGTACGCCACTTCGTATCCGCTTGCGGCATAATTGGAATAGTAGCCGTTTGTCACGCTGTTGTAATTATTGTTTCCGGTGGGAAGCTCTATCGTGAAATCGGCGGAGTCCGTCGAAGTGGCGGTCACCGACTGACCCGTAGTCTGGAAATAGTTCAGACCGAACTGCGGCGCCGATATCGTTCCGCCGTCCGCGGCATAGGCGCCCGGCACATCGGGCGCTCCTATTCCGTACAGACCCGCCGCGCATATGGCGGCGACGGAAAGAACGGATATCAAAAATATTATGACGGCCGCAGCCGTTTTTTTATTTGAAACGAGTTTGAAATTCGATCTTGATCTCGACATCGGTTGACCTCGGTATATTAGTGCGCGCTCCCGCGCTATATATATAATAAAATAAGAACGGCCGACTGTCAATACCGCAAGATCCGATTTACCTATATTATACCGCTTGCCGAACTACGCCGAGGCGTATGCCATCGCGCAAAGCGCATATCTGAGCACCGATTCCATCTCCGTAGTCGAATATCCGCCCGAGATCACCGCGTCGGAAGCCGAAAACCATACGTCGATAAGTTCCGACAACCGTCCCTTGTCCTCGTCCGCAAGAGTTGAGTTCAACGCCTCGTCTTTCAGCAGCAAAAGATCGTTTCTGACCTCCCCCGCCTCGTTAAGCGCCGTCGCGGCGGATATGCTCTTCGAAGCAAATCTCTCCGTTATTTCGTTCAACCGCTTCAGCGCCGTCTCCAGATGGCTCTTTGTTTCGTCCGCCTGCCGCCCCGATATGCCTTCTATCGCCGAATACGCCGCAGCGATCTCCTTGATCTCCGTGCCCGCGTTTTTCGAGCGAACCGATTCGGCGTCAGATTTGCTAAAATACGTTGCTAATGCTACCAAATAATGGTTGTTTTCTTCGATCACATATCCGGCGCCCCCGTTTGCCCTTACAACAGTTGCATGGGCTACGGCTTCCGTTTCGGACTCATGCTCCGAAGCGATGAGCATATAATACGTCTCGGCGCCGCCCGCCCTTATCCAGCTGCCTACGGAATCCGCGATATCCCCGTCCGTAAAAACATTCACGGCTATGAGCGCCGCAATGACGGGGATAAATATCAAAAGTATCAGCGCTATACGCCCCGCTTCTTTGCGCTTTGCGGGGCGGGCAGAGTCGTCACCGTCGCCCGGCGAACGCGGATGGTATCCGTTCCTTTTGAAGTAATACGGGCTGTAATCCATATTGAATTTTATGTTATGCCCGCGTTTTCAATGCCGCCGACCGAAATTTTTGCGGTGCAAAAAAAAACAGGCCCGTCTTCACGGACCTGCCCTTTTTGCGGTTTGATATTATCAATACATGTCGCCGCCCATCGGCGCCGCCTGCGGCGCGGGGGGTTCGGGGATGTCCGCAACGAGACTTTCGGTCGTCAGAAGCGTTGCCGCCACGCTCGCCGCGTTCTGCAAAGCGGAACGGGTGACCTTCGTAGGATCGATGATGCCCGCCTTCATGACGTCGCAGTACACGTCCGTCAGCGCATTGTATCCGTAGTTGGGGGTCCTGGAGGCGGAAACGGTGTTTACCACCACGCCGCCGTCCACGCCGCAGTTAAGCGCTATCTGACGAAGCGGAGCTTCGAGCGCTTTGATGACGGTGTTCGCGCCGGTCAGGTAATCGCCTGTAAGCGATTTGGTAGCTGCCTTGACCTTCTTGATGACGCTGAGAAGCGCTATGCCGCCTCCGGGAACGACGCCTTCTTCGACCGCCGCGCGGGTAGCCGCCAAAGCGTCCTCGATGCGCATCTTGCTTTCCTTCATCTCTATTTCGGTCGCCGCGCCCACGTTGATGACGGCTACGCCGCCCGCGAGTTTCGCAAGACGCTCCTGGAGTTTTTCGCGGTCGTAATCGCTCGTGGTCTCCTGTATCTGCACTTTGATGGCGTTGATCCTTCCTTTGATCTCCTCGGGATCGCCGTATCCGCCGATGATGGTGGTGTTGTCCTTATCGGATTTGACGAGTTTGGCTCTGCCGAGCATATCCAGGGTGGCGTCCTTCAACTCCATGCCGAGCTCGCTGCTGATGACCTGTCCGCCCGTAAGTATTGCGATGTCCTGCAGCATCGCTTTCCTTCTGTCGCCGAAGCCGGGGGCTTTGACCGCGAGGCAGTTGAACACGCCCTTCAATTTGTTGACGACTATGGTCGCGAGCGCTTCGCCCTCGATGTCGTCGGCGATGATAACGAGCCTGGAGCCCGTCTTTATGACCTGCTCCAGAAGGGGCAGGATCTCCTGCAGATTGGATATCTTTTTGTCGGTGATGAGGATGACGGGTTCTTCGACTTCCGCTTCCATCTTGTCGTGGTTGGTGACCATATAGGCGCTCGCATAGCCCCTGTCGAACTGCATTCCTTCGACAACGCTGAGTTCGGTGGTCATGGATTTACCTTCGTCGACGGTGATGACGCCGTCTTTGCCGACCTTTTCCATCGCGTTTGCGATGAGCTCGCCTATCGCCTCGCTCGACGCGCTGATAGCGGCGACGGAAGCGATCTCCGACTTATCCTGTACGGGCTTGGAAATTTCCTTCAGCGCCTCTACCGCGGCGTCGGTCGCGTCCTGGATGCCGCGCCTTAAAAGCATCGGGTTCGCGCCCGCCGCGACGTTTTTCATACCCTCGCGGATTATCGCCTGCGCCAGGACCGCCGCGGTGGTCGTTCCGTCGCCCGCTACGTCATTGGTCTTTACGCTGACTTCCTTTATAAGCTGCGCGCCCATGTTTTCGAAGGGGTCTTTGAGCTCTATCTCTTTTGCGATGGTGACGCCGTCGTTGGTGATGAGCGGCGCGCCGTATTTTCTCTCCAAAACCACGTTCCTGCCCTTTGGCCCGAGCGTGAGTTTTACGGTATCGGCAAGGGTGTTAACGCCGATCTCCAGCGCTTTTCTGGCTTCTTCGCCGTATTTGAATTGTTTAGCCATAAATATGCCTCCTGTGATAACTTGCTATTTTTCGACTTTCGCCAAAATATCGCTCTGGCGGATGACGGTATATTCCTCGCCGTCGATCTTGAATTCGGATCCTGCGTACTTGCTGTACAAAACGACGTCGCCGGGATGGACGACCATCTTTATTTCCTTGCCGTCGACGACGCCGCCCTCGCCCACGGATATCACCGTAGCCATCTGCGGTTTTTCCTGCGCGGAGCTGGGTAAAATGATTCCGCTCGCGGTGGTGTCGTGTGCTTCGATATGTTGGATCACCACTCGATCGAATAAAGGAATAAGCTTCATATAACTGCCTCCTAATTGTCTATTGATTTAGCAATCGAGCTGTTCGATTGCTAGCATTCTGCATTATAGCATGTTAATTTCCGGAATGCAAGTGTTACGGCGATATATTTTGCAAATTTTTTTGTTGAATTCGCGCGGCGCGTGTGGTATCCTTTTATAGAGGATTTTACAATGGATAAATGGGATATTCGATTCATGGAAATGGCAAAGCTCGTATCGGGCTGGAGCTCCTGCTACAAGCATAACCGCCAGGTGGGCGCCGTCATAGTCAGGGACAAAAGGATCCTGACCACGGGATATAACGGCGCGCCGTCGGGGATATCGAGCTGTAAGGAGCGCGCGGAATGCATACGCGAAAAGATGGGGATAGCCTCCGGCACCAGGCAGGAGATGTGCTACGCCGTGCACGCGGAACAGAACGCCATCGTCCAGGCGGCGAAGCTCGGGCTTTCGCTCGAGGGCGCGACTTTGTACTGCACGCACCAGCCCTGCAGCATATGCACCCGGCTCATAATTAATTCGGGGATCTCCCGCGTAGTATACGACGAGGGATATCCGGACGATTTCAGTCTGAAACTTTTTGCGGAAGCGGGCGTAAAACTCGTGAAGTTTTCGGAGCTCGAGTAAGCTCCCTTTCCGTAAATACGATATAAGGCTCTCCCCCTGACTGAATGTCGGGGCGGTTTCCTTGACAATGCAGAAAAGCCAAACTATACTTTTGATATGAAAATTTTCGAACCGCTCAAAAAAGCGTTTATTCCCGACTATAAAAACACTTCCTCTCCCGCCGTAAGATACGGATACGGGATGCTGGCGGGCATATTCGGTATAATCACGAACGTCGTATTGTTCGTGCTGAAAATAGTTTTCGGTATCCTTTCCCGCTCGGTATCCGTCGTCGCGGACGCGGTGAACAACCTCTCCGACGCGGGCTCGTCCGGGGTCACCGTCGTCGGATTCAAACTATCGAACCGTCCGCCGGACAAGGAGCACCCCTTCGGGCACGCAAGGTACGAATACATTACCGGACTGGTCGTAGCGTTTATAGTCATCGTCATCGGCGGGTCGCTTTTGAGGTCGTCGGTGGAAAGGATAATCGCTCCCGAACTTATCGAGGCCTCCTATTACACCGCGGCGGTATTGCTGATATCTGTATTTCTGAAAAGCATACAGGGACTTTTGTACCGCGATTTCGGGAGATCTATCGATTCCGCTTCGCTTATGGCGTCCGCGGCGGATTCCCGAAACGACGTCATATCTACCTCTTTGGTCTTCGTCTCGACGGTGGGCGCGATATTTCTGCCGGATATATTTTCAAAAGTTGACTCCTATGTCGGCTTGGCGGTATCGATATTCATAATTGTATCCGGCATCAAACTCGTAAAAGAGACTATCGACCCCCTTCTCGGCGGCGTGCCCGACAAGGAACTCGTCAAAAAAATACGCGATAAATTTACGGAGTATCCCGAGGTCCTCGGCACGCACGACCTGATGGTGCACAGCTACGGACCGTCGAAGGTGTACGCGAGCATCCATGCCGAAGTCGCGGCAAACGGCGATATCCTGCACTCGCACGACCTTATCGACAACATAGAACGCGATTTCATGAACGAAAACATATTCATGGTGATACATATGGATCCCGTCGTTACGGATGACCCCGAGCTCAACGAGCTCCGCGGCAAAGTCACCGAGATAATCGCCGAAGCGTACGGCGGCAGATTGTCGCTCCACGATTTCCGTCTGGTAAAAGGCGAAACGCATACGAACGTGTTGTTCGACGCCGTAGTGCCCTTCGGCGAAAAAGTAACGTCGGAGGAGCTTTCCGCGCTCCTTTCCGAAAAGATAGACGGAGCCGGAAAGACCTACTATTACGTCATAAACATAGACAGAGATTACACCGATTAGTTTATTTTTGATTTATCGTGCGCGCGGCTTTTGCTCACGCGCCTAATGTGTATTTTTCGCTAAGCGTGGCGCTGAAATCCTCTTTTTCGAAATCTTCCCGCGCCGCCTGACTCGGGACGTACGCGACGCTCACCGTGCAATTCAAAAACGGATCGAACGCCGACCTCTCGGGCGGCGTAGATATCAAAAATCTCACCGTCATCGCGCTCCCCGTCTGGTTCGCAAACGCATAGCCGCCTATGCTCCCCGCACTCCCTATCGTCAATAAAGATATTTTGTTGTTGCTGAACGCGCTTATTCCGATCTGCATGTTCGCGCCGAGGGTGAGATCCGCCGTTTCGAGCGCGGAATTCATGAACGCCTCGCCGCCTATGTATTCCAAGGTCGCCGGAGACTTGAAATATACAAGCGAAGTGTTTTGGAACGCGTAATTTCCGATATCTTTCAATTTGAGCCCCGACACGTCGCCGGACGAGTATTCCGTTTCCGCACCGCTCTCCCCCACATAGCTCCACGCGACGTTCATAAGTTTCGATACGTTATAAAACGCACTTTCGGCTATCCTTACTACCGAATCGGGTATCCTTACTTCTCTAATATTATCGGACAGGCTGTCCGTCCAAGCGTCGTCCGTCACGTAAGTGCCGATATCCGTTACGGTATAAAAAGCGCTGCCGTCTGTACTCACTGTCCTCGGCACGATGACTTCGCTCTCCGTCGAATACAGGTACGTGATCTTCGCGTACTCGGCGGCTGTATCCGCCGTCAGAGAGCCGTTCTCGTCCACGGGTTCGAACACATATCCGCCGTCGGAACCGGGGTAGACTCGGTGGTCGTATGAAAGTATCCTTTCAGAAATGTCGCTCCAGCCCGTCTCCGCCCTGAAGCGCGCGAGGGAAGAGTATTGCACGAAATATTTTATCCTTATCCCCGTTGTGTCCGTCGTGGGTACGACGAAAGTCGGCACGTTGTCGGTCAGGATATTGACGTATCTTATCGTAGTACTGCCCCAGAACGGCGCGGCACCGTATTCGGTGAGGCTGTAGAAAGTTATCTCGGTGATATTGGTTTCCTGGAACGCCCACGCGCCCAAAGTTCTGAGCGCCGACGCGGGATCGAACGTGACCGTATACAAAGCGGCGTTGGCGAAGGCGGAATCGCCTATGTACTCCACCGTGGAGGGTATCGTGAGGGAATTTAGCGAAGTCATACCGTGCGAGGAACCCGAGGAGTTCGTCGAGGAAAAAGCATTCGCGCCGATGTGCCTTAGTCCCGGTACCAGCCTGAGCCCCGTCGTGCCGGAGCCGGTGACCAGCGCGCGGCAATTATAGAACATATAATCGGATATCACATCGAGTCCGCCGCTCGCCGCGGTCTGAATGGCGCCTCTTGACGACAGGGTATACCCCGTTATCACCGTTTCCAGCGCGGACGAATCGCGGAATATCCCCTCTCCGATATGAAAATCGGTAAAGTCGTATCCGTCCGCGTCCTCCGCGGGAAGTTCGTCCGTGGACAGCGCGCTGCCCGAGGGGATATACACCGCCTCGAACAGACTTCCGGAGAAAGCGTTCGCGCCGATATAGTTCACGGTCGCGGGGATGAACAGCGACATGGAAAAAGTCGTCGCAGCGGTAGCGCCTGCCGGCATGAATCTGGTGTCGAAACCGGAGTTCGCGAACGCATACGCGCCTATCCGCTCCAGCGAAAGAGGAAGCTCCTGATAATATCCGGTGTACCCGAGATACATTCTCCCCGCGTTCATGAACGCGGCGTAGCCTATATCGGTGACTCCCGGCATTATGACTCTGACTCCGGTCGCGTTATAAAAAGCATAATCGCCTATAGTCTTTACGGAATCGGCGAGCACGAAAGTTTTCCCGGCGCCCACCGTGGCGAATGCTCTCGGCGCTATCGACGTCACGGGGAGCCCTTCCATTTCGGAGGGGATGACGATATCGAACGAGGTCGCCCTGCCCTCTTCGGTAAGTCCCGTCACTGTCACGCTTTCGCCGTCCGAGGAATAATTGAAAGCCGTCGCATAACGCGCGTACAGGGTGACGTCCTTGTAGTACAGATAGTTCGCGCCGTATAATACCTCATCGCCGCCCTCCGGCTCGGTGAACCAGCCGACGAAAATTTTGTCCGGATATCCGTAGCCGTCGTCCGCGTTCATGTCGTTATTCGCGGGGAAAGGTATCGCGGAGCGGTAGTTAACCGTATACACGCCTATATCGGCGTCGGCATCCGCTTCCGAAAAATCGAGGGTAAGTTCGAAATCGGGGTCAATTCTGACGACGGCGCTGTTGCCGGTCATACTCTCCAGCCGCCTCGTTTCGCTCCCGACCCTGTAATATATATCGGTTATGGTCACGGTATATTCGGCTTCGTCCGCGGGAGCCACGGCGTTCATGATATATATATCGGAATTGGTGCTTTCGGAGCCGAAGCGATCGGAAGTGAACGTCGTGCCGTTATACCTTAACGATATTATCTCGTAGTCGGAGGGATTCGTAAGCCTTACCCTGATATCGAAAAGCTCTACGGTACCGTTCGAGATGTCCAGACAAACGGGGTTTTCGGTATCGCCGTTGAATCCGTTCGTCTGAGGAAGGATCTGAAGGGACAAAAACGACACCGTATTCGTGCCGCTGCCGCCGCCGGACGAGGGGTCCGTACAGCCCGCCGCCAATACCGACGTCAAAAGGATCCCCGCCGCCAAAATCATAAAAAGATAACGCTTTTTCGTCATTGCCTATTTCCTTTTCTTCTTCTTTACCAAAAATACGATAAGCACCGTGACGCCCGCTATCACCGCCGCCCCTCCTACCGAGGAACCGGCTATTATCAGCGCTTGTTTGGTTTCGTCGCTCATCGTCACGTTTATCCCGCCGTCGGAAGGAGGCGCTTCGCCGGAATTTCCCGTATCCCCGGGGCCGCCGCCGAGATCCGTCCCGGGGTCGGTCGTACCGGAACCCGCAGACTCATTGACATCGACGGAGAAAGTCATTGAAAATATCGTCTCGCCGCCGAGAGACACCTCTATCGTTTCCGCTTCCGAGTCGGAAGTAAACGAATAGAGAGTCGTCGCGGCGCGTTCGCCGCTTATCGTTATGACCGATTCATCTCCCCACGCCTCGGGGAGTACTATATTGATACCCGCGCTTCCCGTATCGGAAACGATTTCACTCGCGCCCGTCACGTCGGTAAACATCTGACCCCCGGTGAATGTCAAAGTATAAACGCGTATCGCGGAAGCTTCTACATATGTTTCGAACGCGTATACGAATGAAAGGGACTCGAAGTTGTCGGAGACGGGCTCGAAAGTCACGCTCGCCTCGTTTCGTCCGTATGTTACGACAAAATCGGATTCGGGGATAAATTCCCCTTCAACGGGATCGCTGCCGAAGTACGCCGTCGCGGCGATGTCCTCGGCTCTTAAGACGTATCCGGTGGAGTACGGGATACCGAAATCATTCGTTCGGATATCCGGAGTCGCGGGAGCTATCGTCAAATGCGCCGTAAATTCCGCCGTGACGTATCCCGGGGCGGATATAGCGACGGTTATCTCATAACGCCCCGCGTCCACCGGGGTTGCGCTCCTCAAGATCTCAGCGCCCGCGGGAAGCATAGAGGCGCCCGTAACGGGTATCGGCACGGCGCGACCCGTATATACGGAGTACGCGTCGCCGACGCTAACGGCGGGATCGAACGTGCGGAGCATGACCTCAAGTTCGTCTGAGCCCGTTTTTTGAAGGACATAGTTTTTGCCCTTTTCGCCCTCATAGCTCATGATCACCGAATACACGCCGCCGGTATACGGCTCGAATGCCCTGTCGAGAGCGAAAGTTTCCCCCAAAAGCCCGATGTCCCCCTCGACCGGCGGCGCGGAATAGGTAACTTCGAAATTTTCGGGCGGCAGCTCGTCCGAATATATAGTGACGTGAGAGACGGAATACACCACGACCCCGGGAGAGATGACGAACGTGTAATTTTCGTCCGCCGCGATATAATAGCGGCTCGCGCTGTTCCCCGCGGCAAGCGACGCTCTGACCGTATGGCTCCCCGCCGATATCCCGTCGCCCGAAACGAATTCGAAATCCAGGGTCGGCAGATTAGCCGCGGAGTTCGAGATATAATCGTTGCTTTGCGACATACCGGAAAAATCGACCGCTTCTCCGTTATATACCAATTCGAACGCGGCGATGTACTTATCCCAAAGCAAAGTTATGCCGCGCTTCACTATCTCCAGCTTGTCGGTACCGTTGATCACGCTGAACACGACGGTCTCCGTGCCGCTTTCGTACAAAGAGTCCGCCGAAACGATATCGTAATATCCGGGCTCGGGAGATCTTCCGGTATTGTGGTTTATGCGGACTGTGACGTTATCCGTATATTCTTCGGCGCCGAGCGTATACGTTATCGCCGTCGTAAAATAGGCGTTCGCGCCCCCTGCCGCCATATACACGCTGCCGTAAACTATTTCGCACTTCAGCTCGGAAAAATCTATCGTTATATCCGCCGCGGATACGGTGAGGGTGACGACGCCCGAGGCAGCTAATTCGTAACGGCTGTCGCCCGCAATGACGAGTTCGTAAGTCCCGGGAAGGTACACCGACCTGCCGTCCGCGACGGTAAGCGTAAATTCGGGCTCAAACCCCGCGACATATTCCGCGGTCTTCAATATCCCCGCGCTTTCCATAACGGATATCAGCTCGTCCGCGGTGAATACCCTTCTCTCGTAGGTCAGCGCGAGCGGTACGCCGAAATTTACGCTAAGCGTTTCCCGTGATATCGTGAACGAGCCGCACCCCAGCGTGACGGGCGCGAAATTCGCGCTTCGCGGCGTCATCGTCAGGGTGATATCGGATATGCGCACCGGCTCCGAAACCCTTATGTCGCTTCCCGTGTGCGTTTCGCCGCCGATAATATATGAAAAAGATACGTCGTACTCTCCGAACGCGTAATACGCCGCTATGCGGTACGTTGTTCCGTCGAACACGAAGGAGTTGTTTTCGCCGATAAGCCCGATGCTCGTTTCGCCCGTGGAGCTCGGTCTATAGACGTGCACTTTGGGCGAAGCGGTATACGGCGTTATGATAAATTCGAACTCTCCTTCGAACGCCGCATAATGTTCGGACTCCGCGATCGTGACGAAGACCACATATACTTCGCCGTCCGCGGAAACGTCTGTCGGCGCTTCGTCAAGCATCATGCCGCTGCTTCCCGTTCTCGTCCCGAAAAGCAGCTCCGTCAGCCCCTCCGTTTCCTCCAAGTCGCCGGTGAACTCTATAGCCACCGGAGATCCGGTATAAACGTATTCGTCTCGGGCGGATATCCCGCGCGTCCGCTTTCCTACGGTCAGCGTGCCGTTTGCCGTTGCCGCTATCTCGAAATTATCGGGTTCGACGTCGGTCAACGAAACGACGATCGTGTGAGTGCCGTTCGGGTCGGATGTCGGGGAATAATCGGATGTGACCGTGTAATGCGTGCCGCGGACTATCTCGGCGGCTACATCGACGTTCGGGAGCTCTCCGCCGCCGTATGCGTAGATCGTTACCTCGTATTCGGGTACCGCCGCGCCGTAGGGAACGCCAAAGCTCTCCGCCCTGATACCCACGCGGAGCCTCGCTATCTCGACATTCAAAGGTATCTCTGCTGTCGAGGTGTAATTTGCGGGTGAAACGGAGGCTATCCGAGCGGTGACCGAATAGCTCCCCGCCGTCGTATAATCGGGAGGCGAAGAGTGCCAGCCGCCGTCGTAATAGTATTCGACGGCGAACGTATACGATACGGGATCGCCGCTTAAGATACCCACCGCGGCGGGGTCGAACGAAACGGTGTGGCTCAAGCCGTCGTATACGGTGTTCTCCGCCTTAAACGCGCCCGATATATCGCTTTGCGACAGAACGTGCGGAAGCACCTCGAACGACGAGGACCGAACGTCGTAATGGTAATTATCGTTATTTACGCTCTGCACCGGGGTCACCGTATATATCCCGGGCGGCGAAAACTGCGAATAATCCGTTTCGTAAGTGAAATCGGGGTTCAGATTGACATTCGGATGCTCCGCGCCGTAATAAACGTTGTTTATCGTACCCGGCGAGACGGTGGCGTTCACCCTTTTCACATAATAATTTATATTCGGTATTATCACCGGAGCATAGCCGTCTACCGTTACGGTGATGTCCAGCGAGTATATCCCTGCGTTCGATATCGACGTCGCGTTTTTCAATATCCCGGCATACGTCTTATACGAAGATATCGTATAGGTAATGTCCGTGACCGCGGCGGGATACGGGAATCCGTTCAGCACGAACGCGGGACCGAACGCGCCGCCCGTATATGTCGGCGCTCCGTCCTCCGTCATGCCGTCATACTCCGCGCCGGAGACGGTGACGGAAGAGCTCAATGTATAGTTTGCTATCTCGTCCGCGATATTCCCCTCGTATATCGTGTATGTAAAGGAAAACTGCGTTTCCGTCGTCCCAACGGTCCTTGGAACGAATATCGTCAAAATGTATGTGCCGGGATCTTTTATTCCGTTTTCGTATATTGCGCCGGAGCTATCGGTGACCGTCATCGTGACCCCGGCGTATCCGAACGGATTCGCGTCGTCCGCCGGGAGCCCGAGTTCCGATAAGGATATCGCTATGTCCTCCGCGCCCGCGGCGCGCGCGAGTTTCGCGGGAGCGTACAGATATTCCGTCATCACGCCGACAAGAGTCCATTCGGAGCCCGAGGCGCCGTCGGAAGATGAGTTTTGCCTTCCCGAAAGAGTGACGTTCAGATAATAGTTTCCGCTCCCATCGTAATGCACCAAAGTATATACGGAAGCGAAGTCCGCGCTGTTTGCGGTAAATTCGTTGCCCGCTACCGGAGTGCCGACAGACGTGTACCATGTCAGCGAAGAAGCGTCACCGATGTCCGCGTAATCGTCTATGATACCATAGACCGTTTCGCGGCTTACGGCGTCGGACTCCGAGGAAAAATATATCGTTTCCGTCCCCGAACCCGCGCCGTAAGTGTGTCCCTTGTCCGAAGCGGACAGTACGGGATAAAATTTATATGTATATCTGTCGGACGGGAACACGGGGATCAGAACGTTCGTTTCCGCCACTACCCCGAAGCCCGTTTCGCCCCAGCGCCAGCCGGTAGAAGACTTCACGCCGCCGGTACTTACCGGCGAAATATAAGTAACTATGTTCTCCGCGCTCGCCTCCACCGCTCCCGATATCGAATCGGAAACGTTTTCCGCGTTCCAGCTTCCGCGCGATTGATAGGAATTTAGTATACTTAAAGCCGTATTTCCGGTTCCCGCAACGAAGCTTTCGGCATAACTCCTGACCCTATCGGCGGTACCCTCGGAACCCTCGGCGAACGCAGAGGAGAAGCCCCCGAACACGCTTATGTTTTCGGCAACGCCGCCGTTAAACTCCATGGCGCTCGCGCCCGAACCGAAGAAGTTTATGTCTTCTGCTCTCCCCTTTATCCCCTGAAGCGCGGCGGAATCGATTTTTTCGAATCCCAGCCATATATCGGAAATCTCCCCGGAGACCTCGGCGGCAAACGGTACTTTCAAGCCCGTCACCGCATGGCCGTTACCGTAGAGTACGCCGCCGAAATTGCCGAGTATGCTTTCCGCCGCGGAGTATGCGATGAGGTCTATATCCGCGCCAAGCATATAATAATCGCCCACCCCGGCATTCGCCGCCGAAATAAGCTCCGCGGCGGTCTTTATGACATACGGGTCGGACTCCGAGCCCGCTGATACGTTATCCGCTTCGAGCGCATTGTCCCCCGCGGTGCGATCGGATGGGTAGTCTATCCCCAAAGCGTTCGCGTTATAATAGCCGTAATTGCCGTTTGCAAGCGTTCTACCGTTAAAATACGGAGAATTGTATAGGTTTATAAACGAGTCGAGCGCGTACTCGGTGCCTCGCGAAATGAAATATTTGAGTTCGAAAATATCCCCCGCATTCTCCGGCTCGGTCATCGTTATGATAAAGTCCTCGGGAAGCAACACGGTCTCGGTGACTTCGCCCGCCGTATCGAACGCAAAACAATCGGTGACCGAGGCGCCCTCGGCGGAGTTGTCGCCGACGAGGAGCGCCGCCGTCTGCGTTCCCGAAAAGTCGGCGGCGACGGCGGGACCCTTGATATTCCCCGCGTTTATATACGCCAAACCCGCTCCGTACTCCGCCGAAATCGTTACGTCTACGTCGAAATTCGATATAGTGCCTTTGTTTTCGTACACCGGCGCGGCGTATAACGCATTCGCGGCGCCAAGAGTCGCGTCGACGAGCCTAAGGTCCTTCAAAACGCCGGTAGAAGATATTGTTTCTATAAAATAAGCCGTCCGGGAGCTGTTTTTGTATCCCACTATCGCGTGCCCCCTGCCGTCCAGGGTGCCGTTAAGAACGGATAACGAAAACTCCGACCCGCCCGCGGCGTAGTAGCGGTCGAGATATATATCCGTGCGCAACACAACGGTCGCGCCCGCATTCGCCGCACGGCTAATATTCAGCATAAAATCGGTTTCGGAATCGATATAATAAACGCTTGCAGAGGAGGAAGTATCCGAAGAGGTCTCCGTGCCGGAAGCGCGCGCCGAAATATCGGAGCAGGACGCGAGGGTCAGCGCCGCCAAAATAAGCACTATCAAGATGATCGGAACAAGTTTTTTCATGCTTCGCTCAGTCTAGTTTGTTGTTTATCGTTTTTCTCCTGTACCAAGCTACTTCTTTTTTTACGAGAGTCACGCGTTTTCTGCGTTTTCTGCCGACAAGCGCCTCGACGATATGCTGTATGACGCCCATGATTATCGGCAGATAGAACACCAGCATCCTGTACAGCAGCACCGCCCAGAACAGCGTTCCCGCCGGAGTCAGTCCGTCGAACACCGAATAAAACGACGCTTCCGAAGCGCCCGAGGCGCCGGGGGTGGGGATTATACCCGACGACAGCGACACATAGTACGATTTCGATATTATCTCGAACACGTTCCCGTCGCCGCCGAGCGCCCTGACGATCAGGTACGGATACAGCCCCAGAACGAACAGATCGACAAGCGACAAAAACGTGAGTATGACGATCGTGCTGCGGTTTTCGGACAGGTATTTGTACGCCGCCGCCAGCGAATCCATCGTGTCGCGCGCCTTTGCGACCGCCTTGTCGTAGTCCTTGACGAGCTTCAGCTTTACCCCCAGCCGCACCGCCTTTTCGGTGAGCTTGAAAGTCCACCCGAGCTTTTTGGAAAACACCAGCATCGTAAGCGGGATAAGCGAAGTTACGACTATCGCAAGGTACGCTCCCACATGCACGACCCAGGAAATGTTTTCGTGCCATATCCCGAAGAACACCGCGACGAAAGCGATAAGCGCATAGACGTGCATCGTGTGCTTGACGAACGGGAGAGTGCACGCGGTCGGCGTGTCGATGTTACATTTTGCAAGGTACGCCATCTGGAATGGCTGACCCCCCGACGACCACGGCGTGATGTTGTTGTAATAAAAGCCGAGTATCGAGGTCCTCAACGCAAGTCCGTAACGGTTGCCGTAGCCGCACTGCCGTATCATCGTGAAATAGATCAGCGAATCCACGACTATATGCGTCAAAAACGCCGCTATCATCAGCGCGAGCCATTCCCAATGCTCTCCCAAAACTCGGAAGAGTTCGCCGATGTGCAGGAATCCGTCCGCGTCGTTGTTGAGTTCAAGGTACAGTACCACCGCCAAAGCGATGACGTTGAACGCGACCAGAATGAGCGCCGCTATCCATTTTTTCCCGCGCTCCTTTTTAGTGCGCGGTTTGTTGTCCGTATCGGGAACGGAGAGCCGCGACTCCACGTTTTCCATGACTTCGTCCAGGGAAACGTTTTCGTAGCTTTTCTCTTCCGGCACGGAAGATTTATCGGATACCGGAGCGGTTATGTCCGAAGCGGCGCCGTTTTCCTGAGCCGCGCGCTCCCCGAGAGAAGTGTTGTTGTCCTCGTCTATGCGGCGTGACTCTGCCACGGGATCCGTGTCTTCAAGCCTAAGATCCCTGTCGTCACGCATCGCGGCGGCTTCCCGATATGTTTTTTCTCATTCCTGCTCCTTTACGTGCGCCCGCGCCCGCGTTCTTGAATTTATATTAACATGAAACCGTTCCCCGTGGGTGTTCGAACGGTGAAAAATATAGTAAAATAAACTTCCGACCGTTGCTTTCAGCGTTCGGACCCCTTCTTTTTCCCTATTTTCGCATTCAGCATAAGTATCGCCGCGACGAGCGCTATGAGAACCGAAACCACGACGATTATCCACAGCGGGTGCCACAGCCCCGTGTGTACCGCGGCGGTGAGATATACCGGAACGCCCAAAGCGACGAACCCCGGCACGATAAGCGCCCACGGCTTCTTCTTCCTGAACAAAAATGTAGTTAAGGCTACCGAAAACAGCGCCCAAAAGGGAAGATAAGTAAAACTTACCCATGTCCTTCCCGGGGATATCCCGCCCAAAAGCCACAGCGCGAAAAACAGCGCCAGAGCCGCTATCACGCCGTAGGAAAAAATTATGACGTCGGTCGTGTAATGTTTTTTGAAGCGGATGTTTTTATCCAGCACCCGCGCCGTGAACGCGACGTAAAGTACTAGCGCCATCGTCGGGAATATGGTATACGCGCCGACTCCCCAGAATCCGTCCAGCAAAACGCCTAGTATCAGGTACAGCACCACCGCGAACAGCACCACCGTAAGCGCCAGAAGCACCGAACGCTGGAATCCGGGGCTTTTCACCGTGTCGAGCGGCTTCAGCCTGAGTTCGTTCAGCATATTCGTGTAGTCGCCGAGGGATTCGATACATTTGTCGTAGATCTCGTCGTCCGTGAGATGCCCCGTCTCTTTCAAGTCCATCGCGCGGCTCATCAGGTCTCCGAGCATCGCTTCGCGCAGCTCCGCCGCTTCCTTAGAGTGCGGAACGAGGCGGAATTGTTTGTCGAGGTATGCTTTGAATCGTTCCAAAAAGCTCATTTATTGCCTCCGACTATCAATTTGTCCAATATCCTGCTCGCCTTTTTCCATTCGGCGAGTTTTTCCGCATAAAGCTCTCTTCCCTTCGGGGTGATCTTGTAGTACCTTCTTCTAGCGCCGCCGACTCCGTCCCCCCAATACGTGGTCAGCAGCCCGTCCTCTTCCATGCGTTTGAAGGCAGTGTAAATTGTGGCGTCCTTGACGTCTATCACACCTTCGCCCCCTTCTATGATGTTTTTGGAGATCTCATACCCGTAGCTGTCCCCTTCGGAGAGGATGCGTAGAATTATCGTTTCGGTATGTCCCCTGAGGATGTCGCCGCCGTGCGCCACAAGCCACCTCGCTTTGCAGTTTAACTATCTAAACAGATTATACACTTACCCTGCGGATTTGTAAAGCGCAAAGAAAAAATATCTTTCCGCCCGCGCCGCAAAAAAATACCGCCGCTTTTCTGGCGGCGGCGATTCATTTCAAATACGCTTTCGCTTGCGTTTTTTATTCGGATCTTTTCCCTTCGCGGGACATAAGATACGCTATACCCGCTATTACGAACGGGAGAACGACTATCT